>JAYFRD010000007.1:0-184889 GCA_034926255.1 Anaerolineaceae bacterium
TTGCCACCCGCGCTCTTCCGCCAACGATAATGCCAGCGGCGTTGCTGCCGGCATGGAGGCATTCCATATTCTCCAAGAACTCATTGCCAAGGGAGAACTGGCCCCGCTTGAAAGGGGTATCCGTATGATCTTCATCCCTGAATTTACAGGCACCTTCCCCTGGTTGGAAGAGATGGGTTCAGATGGGCGCAAGAAAATTAAAGCAGGGCTTAACTTGGATATGGTGGGAGCTCGCCAGGGTAAGGATTACGGTCCAATCACGCTCAGCGCTATTCCCAATGCAATGCCTAATTTGGCCTGGGATGCGGCGCTCTATGTTCTGGATGAAATCGCCAAATCTGCCCCATCGCTTAGCAGCGAAGTTCAGGTTCCTATGTTCAATTATGAAATCGGAGATTTTGAGGCCGGCTCTGACAACTACATCCTCAGCGACCCCACTATTGGCATTCCAACACCAATGCTGGGCCAATGGCCAGATAAAACCTATCACACCTCAAGCGACACCATCGAGATTATTGATCCCTTTGTATTGCAGCAATCGGCTTCCTTTGCTGCAAGTTATGCTTATACTTTGGCAAACCTCACCCCAAAAGACCTGCCCTACTTGATGGTGCGCGGAAGACATTATTTTATCTGCATGTGCTACAAAAAACGTCTGGCACTGCAGCAAAAAAATGAGAATCCAAAGAAAATTTACGCAAGTGCGGCTTTACGCCTAAAAGCAAGAGTAGCCAGCAACAAGGCTTATCTCACCTACTTTAAAGAGAGTCCGCCCGAACTCTTAGACATGGTTGAGGAAGAAAATCAATGGATTTCGCAGATGGTTGAAGGGGAAGCAGATCGTTTTATCAGTGATTTTTACCCGGATTTTAATCCGCAGTACGAAGAAGCTCCCCAAAAATACTGCTACATCCCTGTGCGCACTTTTGTAGCACCCCTTAACAAATTGGAAGATTTCACTGCGGGGGATGAACAAAAAACAAAGAATTACAACACCTTCAATGAAGACTTCCGCAGCAAGTTGAATGGCCCCTTTTCGCTTGACTCACTCATTCAATACAATATGGATGGCAAAAAAACACTCTGGCAAATCGCCCAGGAGTCCATTTTGGAAGCCAATGAAGGAACGGTAGAATACGTTCATGCCTATATTCAGTTTTTGAACTATCTCGGCCTGGTAGAAATCGTATAGGAGAGAAAAAATGCTCACAAAAGAAAGCATGGATATCAAACGCATTGCAGCTATAACCGAGGCCCCCGGGCATTCCGGGCTTGAAGCACCCGTTACCCGCCTGATGAAGCAGGCTCTGGAAGGCTATGCCGATTCTTTTGACTACGATAACCTTGGTTCATTGATTTGCTATAAGAAAGGTTCTGGTAAAGGCCCTAAGGTGATGCTTTCCAGCCATGCGGATGAAATAGGCTTTCTGGTCAAAAGCATTGACGAGCGCGGAATTATTCGTGTAATGAGCTTGCAAACCTGGTGGACCTACACGCTTATCGCGCAGGAAATTGAAATCCTCACACAGGAAGGCAAGCTTATCCCAGGTATTTTTGGCACTCACTTTCCTGATGAGAACCTTGCCGAACCTAAATACCGCAGCATGGATGACCTCTATGTGGATATCGGCGTTCGCGGCAAGCAAAACGTGGAGAAGCTCGGTATTCAACGGGGTGACACAATCACCGTAAAGACTGCATTCAGAGAAATGGCAGACCCGGATGTGATGATGGCTAAAGCCTGGGATGACCGCATTGGCGTCAACATTATTACGGATGTGATGCAGCAGCTTAAAGGCCAGAACCACCAGGCAGACCTTTACGTCTGCGGCACCGTTCAGGAAGAACTGGGTTGGCGTGGAGGCAAAACCTGCAGTTATAAGGTGCATCCGGATCTTGCAATCACAGTGGATGTAGCCCGTTGTGATGATTTCCCGCATTGTGACCCCGAAGGCTTTAGGCTTAAAGGCGGTGTGGTCATCAGGCACTATGATTCAAAAGTTGCCGGCAACCAGGCTTTTTCCCGCTTTATCCGCAGCGTAGCTGAAGAGCTGGGCTATCCAGTCGAAATAATCGTACAAAACTACGGCGGAGGTGAAGCTCACGAAATCCACCGCCAGTTTGACGGTATTGTTACTATCTGCCTTTCAGTGCCTGTGCTCTATCTGATGACTCCGCGCGGCTTAGTGCATAAAGACCGTTATGTTGCCACCGTTAACACCCTGGTTGAGGTCATCAAACGCCTCAGCAATGTAGATTTGCAGGCTTTTATTGAAAGCAAAAGGTAAGTTTTAAACCCGTTTCGTTAAAACGTATACCAATCCTTTGACTCCGCCGGACTCGTGGTATACTTTTGAGGCTCTGGCATGGCCAGGGACACTATTTCACACGCCTCGGCATAGATCCTCCTGCGTGCCCAATGGGTTTGGAGCGGTCGTAAAGCCAGGCGGAGGCAGAACGCAAAGGAGTTATCATGCCTGCTGTATCTATGAAAGCCCTCCTCGAGAGTGGCGTCCACTTCGGACATCGCACCAACAAATGGAACCCAAAGATGCGTCCGTATATCTTCACGGAACGTAATGGAATCCATATTATCGACCTCCAGCAAACGGTCAAGTTATTGGATGATGCTTTTAATTACATCCGTGACACTGTTTCTAACGGTGGCACCGTGCTTTTCGTTGGCACCAAACGCCAGGCGCAGGAAACCATTCAGGAAGAAGCCGAACGCGCTGGTATGCCCTATGTTAACCAGCGTTGGTTAGGCGGTACCCTCACCAACTGGATTACCATCCAGCAGCGCTTGGTTGAGCTTACCCGTCTTGAGAAAATGAAAGAATCCGGCGAAATTAACCTCCTTACCAAAAAAGAAGGTTTGCTGGTTGACCGCGAAATTGAACGCCTTAACACGCGTCTTTCCGGTATCCGCAACATGAAAAAACTGCCTGATATCATCTTCGTAATTGACATCGACCGCGAAACCACTGCCGTCAAAGAAGCCCTTACCAAAGAAATTGCCGTTGTTGCCCTGGTGGATACCAACTGTGATCCTTCTAATGTGGATTACGTTATCCCCAGCAATGACGATGCCATTCGCGCCATCAAACTCTTGGTTGGCCGCATCGCCGATGCCTGTGTTGAAGGCCGCTCTATGCGCAAAGACGTTGAGGAAGAAACCCCCGAAACCGCTCTGCCCACCACAATTTCACGTCGTTTGGATGACAATGAAGAACTGAGCGATGAAGAGTTGTTGGGCGCCTCTACCCGTGCTAAGATTGTCAGCGAAAAGACCGAGGAAATTGAGCCTGCGGAAGAAGCAGAAAAACAGCCCGCTCCTAAGGCCGTTAAAAACGTCAAGGCTGAATAACCTTACTGAAATCTAAGCCGCTTGGATTGATAAAGACAAAGGAAGCAATATGGAAATTACCACCGAAATGATTAAAGAACTGCGCGACAAAACCAACTGCGGGATTATGGACTGCCGTAACGCGCTCAAAAAAGCCGATGGCAATATGGAACTGGCCCTGCGTGAACTGCGCCAAAAAGGCCTTCAGACTGCTGCCAAACGTGCAGACCGTGTCTCTGCTGAAGGCAAAATTCAAGTTTACATTCACGGCGAAGGCCGCTTGGTTGTGGTTGTTGAAGTCAATGCCGAAACTGACTTTGTGGGTAAAAGCCCCATGTTCCAGGAATTGGCGCAGGAACTCTCCCTCCAAATTGCCGCTGCTAACCCCGAATACATCACGGACAAAGATGTTCCTGAAGACGTGCTTGCTCATGAAAAAGAAATGATCGAAGCCAAAGCCCGCTTGGAAGGTAAATCCGAAGCCGTCATGCCTAAGATCGTGGAAGGCTACATGAAGAAATTCTATGAAGAAAAAGTACTCATGCAGCAAAAATATTTCCGCGATGAAAACCGCACGGTTGCCGATCTGTTCAATGAAAAAGTAAGCGCCCTTGGTGAAAACATCATCATCCGCCGCTTCATCCGCTGGCAGTTGGGCGAAGCATCTCAAAACACCGAAACACCGGAAGCTGAATAGAATCAAAAGAGCCAACCTCAGGTTGGCTCTTTTTTTGCAACCACTCATTTAAAGACAAAGGAGAAAACAATGCCGGAAAACACACTGAAATACAAACGCATACTGCTTAAGCTCTCTGGTGAATCCCTGGCAGGCAAATCTGGCTTCGGGATTGACCCCAAGGAGGCTACCTCCATTGCTAAGTTGGTCAAGTCTGTTTATGAAACCGGAGCGGAAGTTGCGGTTGTGATCGGTGCCGGCAACCTCTGGCGCGGCGCAAAAGGAGAGAATTCCGGCATGGATCGCGCCACTGCCGACTATATGGGCATGCTGGCAACAATGATGAATGCCCTGGCCCTGATGGATGCCCTTGAAAAGATAGGCGTAGTGGTTCGTGTGCAGTCTGCCATCGAAATGAATACAATTGCCGAGCCCTACATTCGCCGCCGGGCAATCCGCCATCTGGAAAAAGGTCGTGTGGTCATTTTTGGGGCTGGCACTGGTAACCCTTACTTCTCTACCGATACGGCCGCGGCCCTCAGAGCTACCGAAATTGATGCGGATCTGGTAATCAAAGCCACCAAGGTGGATGGTGTTTATGACAGCGACCCCAAGAAAAACCCAAACGCTAAAAAGTTTGACAAGCTTTCTTATTTGGATACCATTGCCAAGCGCATTATGGTGATGGATTCAACAGCCATCACCCTCTGCATGGATAATGATCTGCCTATTCTGGTTCTGAATCTATGGGATCAGGAAGGGCTTATCGGTGCCTTGCACGGAGAACCGCATGGCACACTGGTAAGTCACGAAGGTGAATAACCTCAAAACATCAACTTGCCCGTTCTGATGACGGGCAAGTTTCTTTAAAGGGCTTGGCTTTTATTAAGTATGCACGCAGCTTGCAAAACTCCGGCTATCTTCGAGGTTAAGGTTTTTAGCCTGTCCATTAAGGAAATAAAAGTGACCAAATGCCTGATAAATCTTTAGAATCCCCTGAATCCTCCTGATGAGTGTTTTTTTAAAAACAGACTGTCTTTTAAGCAGAAATCAAAATAGCTTGGTATTATTCACTCTAATTCTAGCCCTTCAGGTATCTGTCAAACTTTTTATAAATGAAGACTTGCTTTAAGTCTAAACCAATTCAAAAGTTCAGTTTTCTCTGAACAGCTAATTGTTAACTTGTTGTAAACGAAGCCTGTGTAGCCTTGCTCAATTTAAACTTATATCATATAACACCCTGAACCATTGCAGGCCTCCAGCTTCAAATTTAAGGAGTAAGTATGGAAGACAGCAGAATCCGGCGTTTAGCCCAAACCATCATTCAGTTTGCCACGCAAACAAAGGTTGGAGATCGGATACTGCTGGAACAGCACGGCGGCCAGGATTTTTCTCTCCTAAAGGCGCTCATTCAGGAAGCTTACGCGGTTGGGGCAAAGCCTTATTACAGCATCACGCAACGCGATTTGGAAGCAGAACTGATCCGCGGGGCTGACCTGCCCCACATGCGTGAATTCACCCAATACGAGATAGAACGGATGAAGGCAATGGATGTCTATGTTGACATACGGGTAGATGAAAACCTCTTTGCTTGGAACGGACTTCCTTCTGAGGGCTTGGATGCTTATTACCGCGGTTATTGGGGTCCCCTGCATATGGATTTACGCACCCAAAGCACAAGGTGGACCGTGCTTTATTACCCCACTCAGGCCACGGCTCAACTGGCAGGCATGAATCTGAGTGATTTCGAAGATTTTTTCTTTGATTCCACCCTCGTCACTTACGAAAAAATGGGCAGGGCCATGCAGCCTCTGGTGGAATTAATGCACAAGACAGACCAGGTAAAAATTATTGCTCCTGGAACAGATTTGCAATTTTCAATTAAGAATATCGGCATCATGGCGATGCACGGCAACAGGAACTTGCCGGATGGTGAAATTTATACCGCTCCTATACGCGAATCAGTAAACGGAACCATTCGCTACAACATAGACTCTCGCTATCAGGATTTTGTTTTTAAAGATGTTTCCTTTGTGTTCAAAAACGGCAAAATTGTTGAGGCTTCAGCCAACGATAATAAACGGCTCAACCGCATTCTGGATACGGATGAAGGCGCCCGCTACATTGGTGAATTTGCTATTGGGGTCAATCCAATGATCACAAAGGGAATCACCAATATCATCTACGATGAAAAAATGAGCGGTAGTTTTCATCTTACCCCCGGAAATTGCTACAATAACGCTGAAAACGGTAATAAATCCAGCATCCACTGGGATTTGATTCAAAGCCAGAGGCCGGAACACGGCGGAGGCCAGATTTTCTTTGATGGAAAATGCATCAGAGATAATGGTGTTTTTATTCCCGAAAGTCTGCAGGGCTTAAATCCTGAAAACTTGCTTGAAAACAATTTGTCCCGCTAATTCGAAAGGGAAAGAACATGTGGAAATACGTTATTAAACGAATCGCTATTCTTATACCTACCCTTCTTATCATCGTCTTCATTGTGAACTTTATTATGGAGCTAACCCCTGGTGACCCCGGCACCCTCATTCTGGGCGAAAAGGCTACAAAAGAAGCAATCGCCGCCAAGAATAAAGAACTGGGCTACGATCAGCCCTTTTTGGTACGTTACGCTAAGTACGTTTTAAGCGCCGTAAGAGGAGACCTCGGCACATCCTGGTCAACAAACAGGCCTGTTCTTAGTGAAATACTCAACCGCTATCCTACCACATTTACGCTGGCCATAGGCGCTATCATTATCGGCCTTTTTATCGGCTTGCCGCTTGGCATTATCTCCGCCGTCAAACAATACACTGCCTTGGATTACACTGGCACCACCCTCGCCATGTTCCTTGCCTCCTTTCCTCCCTTTTGGATTGGCATGATGCTCATTATCATTTTTGCCCTCAAGCTTGGTTGGCTGCCTTCCTTTGGGGCCAGCAGCCTTAAAAGCTTCATCCTTCCCTGGATAACAACCTCCTGTGTTTTTATTGCCTCAATGCTGAGGATGACACGTACCTCAATGCTCGAATCCATTCGCATGGATTATGTACGCACAGCCAGGGCAAAGGGCCAGATTGAAAGAAAAGTAATCGTTGACCATGCCCTTCACAATGCCCTGCTGCCTGTAGTTACCCTGATGGGCATCGAGTTTGGCTCTCTGATGGGAGGCACGGTAACCGTTGAAACCGTATTTTCTTTGCCGGGCATCGGTTCGCTGATTATTGAAGCCATTCGCCTGAAGGATATCCCTATGGTAATCGGCGCTACCGTAACGCTGGCCACTACCTTTACACTCCTGATGATACTGGTAGATATTCTCTACGCCTATATTGACCCTCGCATCAGAGCCCGCTACATCAAGCGATAGGAGGCAGATATGACAAGCCTTAACCTCAAAGCAAGCACTGCACTGCCCGTGCAAATTAAGAAAAAAAGCCGCATGGAGGAAATTTGGTTCCGTTTTAAGAAGAATAAAACGGCTCTTGTGGGTATGGTCCTCTTCATCTTGATTCTTTTCGTCGTCCTTTTTGCGGATTTGATTGTGCCTTATGAAGTCTCCATGGATCAAGTCATCATGGACCGCTTGCAGGGGCCTTCGCAAAAACACCTGTTTGGAACGGATAATTACGGTCGTGATATCTTTGCCCGAATTGTGCATGGCTCGCGCAATTCGCTTCTCGTCGGCTTGGGCGCAGTGATTATCGGCATTGCCATCGGCGGTGTGCTTGGCTCGGTAAGCGGATATTTTGGCGGGTGGATTGACAACCTCATTGTGCGCTTTACCGACACCATTATGTGCATTCCCCTGATGCTCCTGGTTCTAACCATTGTGGCAGCGTTGGGAACCAGCCTTATTAATGTTCTTCTGGCCATGATGATTGCCAACGTACCTATCTATACCCGTATTGTCCGCTCAGCTATTTTGCCGATTGTCTCACAGGATTACATTGAAGCGGCCAAAGCCAGCGGCTCAAACAACCTGCAAATTATTTTCTCTCACATTATCCCGAATGCAATTGGCCCCATCATCGTGCAGGCAACGATGGCAGTTGGCTCCATGATTATTTACGCCGCCAGCATCAGCTTTCTCGGCATGGGCATTCAACCCCCCACGCCGGAGTGGGGTGCAATGCTCAATGAAGCTAAAGCCTATATGTTGCAATACCCTTATATGGTTATTTTCCCGGGGATGGCCATCGGGCTGACGGCCTTATCCCTGAATTTAATGGGTGATGGCCTGCGTGACGCGCTCGACCCAAAATTAAAGGATTAAGCTATGGAAAATGACCTGCTCTTAAAAGTCCGAGATTTGGAAGCGGTATACAGCAGCGATAGCGGTACCGTACATGCTGTGAACAAAATATCTTTTGACCTGCATGAAAAAGAAACGCTTGGCATCGTCGGCGAAACCGGCGCAGGCAAAACCACCACTGCCTTGGCCATTATGGGCCTTCTGCCGGAACGCAACAGTAAAGTTTTGGCTGGCAATATCTTTTTTCAAAATAGTGATTTGCTTAAGAAAAATAAAACGGAAATGCGTTTTATCCGCGGCGAATTGATTTCAATGATTTTTCAAGACCCCATGACCGCCTTGAACCCCGTAATGATCGTTGGCGATCAGGTGCTTGAATCTCTAAAAATTCATCAAAGCGGAAAAATGAGCCCTGCAGAAATGGATGCCAAAGTAGATGAGCTGTTTAGGCTGGTGGGCATTTCTCCCGGCAGAAAGAAAGAGTATCCCCATCAGTTCTCAGGGGGTATGAAACAGCGCATTGTGATTGCCATTGCCTTAGCCTGTGAACCACTGCTGATGATTGCTGATGAACCTACCACAGCCCTGGATGTAACCATCCAGGCCCAGGTGCTGGCTTTGATGGAAGATCTTAAGCAAAAACTGAACATGTCCATGATTCTCATAACCCACGATTTAGGCATTGTAGCTGAGGTCTGCGACAGAGTAGCTATTATGTATGCCGGAGAACTGGTTGAACAGGGCTCCGCGAAAGACTTTTTTGAAAGCGAATTTCATCACCCCTACACGCAAGGTCTCCTCGGCGCCCTGCCGGACTTAAACTCTCAGACAAGACGCCTTCACCCTATCCCAGGCCTCATGGCTGACCCAACTAAACTGCCCTCAGGCTGTAAATTTCATCCGCGCTGTCCAAAAGCGATGCAGATATGCTCTGTAAAAGAACCTTATAAGTACGAAAAAGATGGTCACCAGGTTGTTTGCCATCTCATGAGCGGCATGGAAGGCAGGAAAGCATGAGTCTGACGATTGAAAGCAAAGATCTTAAAAAATATTTTAAGCTTTCAAACAAGCGCTATCTGCACGCTGTAGATGGCATCAACTTAAAGATTTCTCAGGGCCAAACTCTGGGTGTTGTGGGCGAATCCGGGTGCGGCAAATCCACTCTGGGCAGGTTGGTGGCTTCCTTACTTGAGCCAAGCGGCGGGGAAATACTCTTCAAAGGGAAATCTTCTCTTAACATGACCTGGCAAGGTCAAAAAGAATACCGCCGCAAAGTGCAAATGATTTTCCAGGACCCCTATTCCAGCCTGGACCCGCGCATGTCCACTTTTGAACTAATTGCCGAACCCCTACGGCGCTATCAGGTTTTTAAAACCAAAAAGGAGATGGTGGATTACATTGTCAACCTGATGGAAACGGTGGGCTTGGATATTCGTTTTATTAATGCTTATCCTCACGAAATGGATGGCGGGCGCCGCCAGCGCATTGGAGTTGCCCGCGCCTTGGCCCTCAACCCGGATTTTATTGTCTGTGACGAACCTGTTTCTGCCTTGGATGTTTCCATTCAGGCTCAAATTTTGAACCTCTTGATGGATTTTCAAGAGCAGAGAAACCTCTCTTACCTTTTTATTACCCATGACCTTTCGGTAGTTAAGCATATCTCTAACGAAATTATGGTGATGTACCTGGGGCAATGTGTTGAAAAGGCTCAAAAGAACGATCTGTTTGCTGAACCGCTTCATCCTTATACCAAAGGTTTACTGGCAGCCATTCCGCGGCTGGAGGTAAACCCCAATAAAAAGCGCATTCTGCTGCGGGGTGAAGTAAGTGACCCCATTAACCCTGAACCGGGCTGCCGGTTTTATAAACGTTGTGAATTTGCATGCGAACGTTGTGCGAAAGGTCCTATCGAATTGGTAGAGGCCAGGCCTGAACACTTTGTTGCTTGCGTGCTCTATCAATAATTTTTTTAAGGAGGAACAATGAAACACTTTAAAGGACTAATCGGTGTGTTGCTGGTTGCCATTCTGCTTGCAGCCTGTGCGCCTGCAGCTGCACCCACCAGTTCAAGCCCAGAAAGCACGGCTGCAAGCCAGCCTGCTGCACCTGCCAAGGCGGTTGATACCAACCGTGTGGTTAATATCGCTTACACTGCTATCTGCAAAAACTTTGATAACACCACCAATCTGGGTCTTGCAGAACAAGCCTGTATTAATCAGGTCTACGATTCTTTGCTTTATAGAGATTTTGAAGGAAAAATTCAGCCTAACCTGGCGAAGGAATGGAAAGTTTCTGATGATGGCCTCATCTATACCTTCTCCCTTCGTGATGATGTTAAATGGAGTGATGGCCAACCTTTTACCGCCGAAGATGTAAAAGCCAGTTTCGATTACTACAAAACCCGGCCGGGTGTGTCATGGTTCTTTGCAGAGCACATCAAGGAAACCAAAGTGGTTAACCCTTATACCGTGGAAGTCATCCTGAACAAGCCTAATGCTCCCTTCCTGGTTTCAATGGGTCTGCCCCAGTACGGATTTATTATGGCCAAACATGTGCTTGATAAATATGGCGACAAAATCGGTGCCACCATGGAATCCATTGTAGGTACAGGACCTTACGTTGTTACAGATTGGAAAACGGATGTTTCTGTCACTTTCAAAGCCAAAGAGGATTACTGGAAAGGCCCTGTAGACGTAAAGAACCTTGTTTTGCACAAGATTCCGGATATGAACTCTGCTGTGGTTGCCCTTCAAACAGGGGAGTTGGATGTCTATTACAATCCCGTTAAAGGCACTGCCTATGAAACCTTGTCAAAAGCGCCAAAAGTGAAAATTGCCGAATTCCTCAGTGCGCGTAACGAAGCTGTCTATATGTACTGCAAAAGCGGCATGTTTGCCGACCTGCGCATGCGCCAGGCAGTTGCCTACGCCCTCAGTAAAGAAGAAGCCCTTACCGTTGCTGCAGAAGGCCGTGGTGTGCCCGTGCAGTACCCGGGGGATATCGGAACGCGCATGGCCGGCAATCCGGATATCAAGCCCAGCATTACCTATAATCAGGATCTGGAAAAAGCAAAAGCGCTGGTTAAAGAAGCTGGAATGGAAGGTGCCAAAATTGTTGTCAAATCCTACAATACGGAACCTTACGCCACCTTGGGCACCTATATTCAAAATGTTCTGGTTAAGATCGGTTTAAATGCCACAGCCGAACAAATGGAACGGGCCACCTTCCTTGATCAATTGGAAAAAGAAGAAATCATGATCATGCCCTTTACCTGGGTCGGCTCTACCTATGACATTGATGAAATCTTGCTGACAGCTGTTTATTCTAAAAACGTTGGCTCATCTGCCAATTACAGTTATTACATTGATCCTGAAATGGATAAACTGGTGGATGCCTCCCGTGCTGAAACAGATGCAGCCGCAAGGCTTAAGATTAATCAGCAAATCATCGAAAAGTTTATGAAGGATGTGCCATTTGTAACGCTTTACGCAGTTCAGTACGCCATCCCGCATTCTGCGGAGCTGACCATGGAAAACCCCCAGTTGCTTTCTGCCTATCAATTAAAATGGGTTAAATAACCATTAAATTTTGAAAAGAGGGAAGGTAAAATCTACCTTCCCTCTTTATTTTTAAGTTTTTTAGCGCTTGCCATCCAAAAAGGGTGGTGCTTATGACAGCGGCCCCAAGAAAAATCCGAACACCAAAAGGTTTGATAAGCTTTCTTGTTTGGATACCATTGCCAAGCGCATGATGGTGATGGATTCAATGGCTATCTTCGCAGGTTAAGGTTTTTAGCCTGCCACCTCAGCGTAAGAAAAGCCAAGAAAATCACGATCAAATGAGCAATAAATGCCAAAAGGATTGCTTGAAATCCTGAGCCGCTGTTCATCACCAAAAATGGCGGCACAGCTGCCGCAAAACCCATGATGAGGGAGGGCAAAACCGGGTCCGGCACAGACCCGTTTATCAGGGAATTGGGTTCGGCCTTTGCAAAGAGCACACTCGCGAATACCATTAGAGAACTGGCAAGAACCCCCGGCAGAACCAAAAGTAAGTTCCAGGCGGAATGACCAATGAGGAATGCTGCAGAAACATGGGCCATGCCAAGTGTTATTAGCAAAACAAAGTACGGAACAATCATATTGGCCAGGGCAATCTCAAACAAGCTGAAAGGCATCAGGCTGAGGATGTAACGCTGGCTTAAATCCTCCCGCAATGGCCTAAGGGCAAATTCACGCATGTTGTAAACCCAGGCGGCAAGTGATAGCAGTTTCAACCAGATGGTTGGGGCAAGCACTATTCCAAGCCAAAAACCGGCTATCCTAAGAATACTCCAAAGCCTCGTCCAGGTGAAGGAACGGCGAAATTGCAGCCAGCCTTTAACGCAGAGTGACCACACTCCTTCTTTACAGCTGTTCACTTCAGATCTGCGTTGAACCCCTAAACGTTTTTTTGTTCTAATGCTTCCTGCCAACCCAGAAAAGCCATAACGCTGAAACTCAGACAAGGTATTTTCCTGGGCGGTTTCCCAGGCTGCAGTACTTATGCTTGTTTTACGGGCAATGAGGCGAAAAACCAGAGCAAGTGCTGCAACAACCAGGGCCAACCCCATCCATGCAAAACGGCTGATTGGCGCAGGCTGATTAAGAATGCCAAATAGCACGCCTAAAAACTTTTCGCCTGAGGGCACAAAGCAAAGCACTAACAAACTCATCCATCCCCCAAGCAGAAAGAAAGCAGGCAGAATTCTCAGCCTATTCTTGCGGTTGCGCATTGCAAAAAGCCCCGCAGACCAGGCCAAAAGGCTCATGCTAAAGTGAAAGGGCAAAGCCAAAATCATTATTCGCAAGCCATAAGCCAAATAGATGAAAACATTTTTTGAGATTTCTGTACGGGGAATATTCAGTTCGGCCATCCCAAAACTAATCAAGCATAAAAACAGCAGACAAGGGATAAGCGAACGCAGCCATGGCATCCAAAACCAGCGCATGCTCAGGTGAGAAGGCTCAACAGGCTGAAGACAAAGAATACTGGCATCATCCTCAGTGAATTTAAGAGGCGAACGGCTTAAACTTTTCCAGGCAGTCCAAATAGCCCATAAAAGTAGAACAACAATGTTCATACGAAAAGCCACTGATTGAGGTGAAAACGGCGGGAAGGCAGAAAGGATATTCGAAAAACCCTGAGCCAGATAAATCAGCCAAAGCAAAAGCATTACAGAAAGAAAAATGACAAGGTAGACTAAGTAAATACGGTTGCTGAAGGATTTGTCGTTATGGTTATAAGCAAAAAAGGTCAGCCAGTAACGCAGTTCGCTTTCCTCCTGCTTTGCCCTTAGTTTATTGACCGCTTGACGCGTCTGTCTTCCGGATCGGAGAAAACCAAGTTTATTGGGCATCTTGCTATTCAGTTAATCTGCCGGAATGCAAACTGAGTACTCTATCAGCAATACGGTCAGCAAATTCACCATCGTGCGTGCTTAAGAGGATGCCGCGCCCTTCTTTCTTAAGGGTTCGAAGTTCATCTGCAATCAGAGAAACGCCCTCTGAATCAATGGCAGAGGTGGGCTCATCAAAAACAAGCAGCGAAGCGGGGCGGATAAGCCCCATCAGCAAACCAAGTTTAAGTTTCATTCCCCGTGAATAATGATGCGGAAAAACATCTCTGGCATTCCAAAGCCCAAAGCGCTCCATTAGTGCCTTGGCTCTTTCTGCAAATCCATCCAGTGCGTTATTGGCAGCCGCAATAAAATGGAGGTGCTCAAGGGCGGTAAGTTCAAGGTAAAAACGCGGCACATCTGGGATGAAGACAAGCTCTCGCCTTAGCTTTTGTTCTTCAGTTCTTAAATCGTAGCCGCGCACTTTTATAACGCCTTCATCAAAGGGCAAAAGACCGCTGATGCAGTTCAGAAGCGTGGTTTTACCCGATCCGTTCTGGCCGCGCAGTACAAGGATCTCCCCCGCAACAACTTGGAAGCTGATAGATTGAAGCACCTTGAAAGACCCAAAGCTTTTTGAGAGGTTTTGAACATCTAAAATAACAGATTCTGCCATTATATTATTGTATCCCATACTATTTTTTAATCCCTGTAAAGAAAACAGGGCAATTGCATCTGATGGCGAGAGGACATGCAGCAAATAATCATTGGAAAGAGCACAGCGCATGTGTTTGCCGTGCGCACCCGTCTTGAAAGATTTGTCCTGCCTCAACAATTGCGTGCCATCTTGCGGAGAATGGCGAATTTCCCGGCGGTATAATCCTCCCTGAACCGGCAGCGATCCTCGTTGAAAGCGATATCCAAAACACCGTGCAAACGGTTTCAATCCTCCAATGCGCTTCTTGGACAGAAAGGATTTCATGCGCCTTACCCTTCATCCTGGTGATAAGGCAGCGGGTGCAAACTTCCCGCTTCGGCATGATGAGTGCGAGCTGGCCGAAGCACCTGGCCTTTTTACTTTTCTACCGTCACAGCCTCCTTCCCCCCATTCGCCCCTCGTCATGCTGACCGCAGGGAAGCATCTTGCCTTTGAGGCTTTACGGGATTCACCTATCCCAGCTTCCAAGCCCTTCACTTGTCACCATCCTTCCTCCTCATGCAGAGCTGCCCTGGCCGAAGCACCTGGCCTTTTTACTTTTCTACCGTCACAGCCTCCTTCCCCCATTCGCCGCTCGTCATCCTGACCGCAGGGAAGCATCTTGCCTTTGAGGCTTTTAGGCTTTAGCCAAGATGGCTGCCAGACCCTTCACTCCATTCAGGGTGACGCATGATCTGATGCAGGTTCTGCATCCACGATGGTGATGCAATTGTCATGATAAAGAAAATTCCAGCAAAGATTGTACGGAATACGGATTTTATAATACTTATCTTATAATATTATACATATATAAAAGGAGCAACATGTCTCTTAAATATGCCATTCTTGGGTTTCTTAGCCGTGAAGCTTTAACTGGCTATGAACTTAAAAAACAGTTTGACCGTTCAGTCAAGTTCTTCTGGCCGGCAGATCAAAGCCAAATTTATCGTACCCTTGCCAATTTGGTTAAAGAAGGCCTGGTTGTTTTTGAAGAGGAACCTAGCCCGCGGGTTTTAGACCTTAAGCGCTATTCCATTACAGAAACCGGCAAAGAAGCCTTGCAAACATGGCTGGCTGGCCCCTTAGTTGATTCCCCCATTAAAGATGGCAGCCTTATCCAGGTTTTCTTCTACAGCCTTCTGCCAAAAGAAAAGCAGCTAAGTCGGCTTAAAGACCTCATCGAAAAATTGGAAAGTGAACAAACGCAGTACAGTCATTTGATAAAAACTTTCCTGCCTTTGCAGGCAGAAAAGAACCTGCCGCCTAGCCTCTTTTTTAGTCTTTCCACCCTTGAATATGGCTTGGAAAGCACTGCTGCAAGCCTTATCTGGGCCAAATCGCTCTATGAACGGATTGCGGCAGATCAGCTTTATTTGCTCAACCCGGACACTTTTACAAAATGATCCCTATGAAAAACACAAAACAATTATTGGCTTTGCCTTTCATTCTGGCTGCAACCGCCTTCATTCTGTATTTCGGCGCACTAAAACCCAATCGCATTTTGCAAATTTTCCCAACACCTTGGCTCCCAAACAGCTTTATAGACAGCAAGTTCAAATATCAGGCTGCCAGTTTGGTGGTAGCACTGCTGCTGCTTTTGATTACACATTTTTTCTGCAAGGAAAACGCAAAACGGTTTTACCGCTTGGGCAAGCTGAATGCTTCAGCAGAGCCTATAAAATGGCTTGGCATTAAGCCCTCGGATAGCTGGAAGCAAATAGGCATCAATTTTGGCATCGTTATTACCCTCGTTACCGGTATTTTCATTTATCTGAATATTGCCAGAGGCCAGTTTATCCAAAAGGAGAATCTTCATTATCTGCCCTTCATCCTTCTCTTTGCGCTAATTAACGCTTTTGTAGAAGAAGCCATTACACGGTTGGCCTTGGTAACATCGCTGTATGGGTCTGTTAAAACACCAGTCATTCACTTTGTCTCTGCGGCACTGTTTGGCCTCCCTCATTTTTTCGGTACCCCAGGAGGGCCGCTTGGGGTACTTTTAGCAGGCTTTTTGGGATGGTTGCTCAGTAAATCGATCGTTGAGACGCAGGGCTTCTTCTGGGCTTGGTTTATTCACTTTCTGCAAGACCTGGTAATTTTTTGTGGCCTCTTTTTCCTCATCCTTTAAAGCAAAAAGGAGAGTGTAACTCTCCTTTTGTAATGTCATCTAAACCTTAGAGGTTGAATCCGGGTTCGGCTCAAGTTCCTTCACAATCCCGTCAATACGCTGTTTCATAAAAAATTTCCAGTCAGGAATATAAGGCATTCCCTGCGCTGCCAGGGCAGTGCTTACCTGTGAGATTATAGTCGGTTTAAGCTTAAGCGCTTTCAATGCCTCGGCGTTATTCTTGAATAAAGTAAGTACATCGCCGTCCATCACAATCTGGCCACCTTCTACCACCAACACGCGGGTAGCGTATTCTGAAACCACTTCCATGTCGTGCGTTACCATAATCAAGGTACCATTGTGGAACTCAATCAGTTCTTCCATCAACTCTAAAATACCCATCAAGTCTCTTTCATCTAGGCCCGTCGTAGGCTCATCCAGAAGAATAATTTTGGGGTTGGAAACCAGCATGGTAGCTACAGCCAAACGCTGCCGCTCCCCTCTTGAAAGTGAAAATGGATGGTCGCCTTGCTTTTCTTCCAGGCCCACAATGGAAATGGCACGATCCGTCAATTCTTTGATCTTTTCGGCTTCAAAATGATTGTTTTTAAGGCCGAATTCAATTTCTTCTCTTACCGTGTTACAAAACAGTTGGTTATCCGGATTCTGGAAAACATAGCCGATATCCAGAATAAGTTTGGAAATTTCAGTATCGCGGGTGTTGTGCCCATTAATGACAACATCACCGCTGCTGGGATGCAAAATACCCAAAAGGTTCTTCATGATAGTCGTTTTACCGGAACCATTATGACCAATAATGGCCAAAAATTCACCTTTATAGATATCAAAATTAATATCTTTCAGAATCATCCCTTTGGAACTGGGATATTTAAAACTTAGGTTTTTAACCTCAGCCACCTTTTCCTGCGTTTTAATGCGGTAATCACGATATGTCATCTCCGGGAACTTCACCTTCCCGCTCTTGAGTGCTGAGTGCAAAAATGCAAGAATGTCTTTCATTTTCACAGGGTACTTTACCCCATTGCTGTCAATGCCCTGATCCATCACATATTTTGCAATGCGGATATGGTCCGGAATACGCACACCAATCTTATCCAGATATTCGTAATTTTCGTAAAAAATCTGCCCGGGTTCACCGTTCAAAACGATTTTACCCTCATGCATGACTATTACACGGTCTACAAATTCCATCAAATCAGTAAGGTCATGCTCAATAACAAAAAAGGTCATCTTTTGTTTTTGATCACTGTCTGGTACATCCAGCAGGATCTCATTTTTCAGCTCCTGGAGGATGTCCATTACTTCCTGCTTGCTGATAGGGTCCAAGTCTGTGGTAGGGTCGTCCAGAATAATAATGTTGGGCAAAATGGCCAGGTTGGAGGCAATGCTTACCTTTTGCTTCTGGCCGCCGGAAAGCGAAAAAGTCAGGCGGTTTTTGATATCCCTGATGCGCAGCTTTTCCATGGCGTAATCTACACGCTTCACAATCTCATCGTGCACATAACCTTGGCACTCTACGCCCAAAGCAACCTCATCACTGACCCGAATAGAAAAAATCTGATCTTCAGGGTTTTGAAAAACCATGCCGATATGGCTGCTTAAGTCGTGAATTTCCACTTCGGCCGTGTTCAGCCCATCCACATTCACATTACCATACATATCACCCACCGAAAGATGGGGAATGATTCCATTCAGGCATTTGGCAAGAGTGGTTTTTCCTGAGCCGGAAGACCCGCAAAGCAAAACAAACTCGCCGGGGTTCAGTTCAAAATTGACCTCGTCCAATGCTTTTTTGGTCGCGCGGGGATAAATAAAGCTGAGGTCGCGCACACTGATTACTTTTTTTGTCATATTCGCTTCCTGTTCCATTTTATGCTCCCGTCACATATGGGTTCACGCCCAAACCAAAGGCATAGCGTAGAACAAGCGCACCCACCAAAAATACGATGCAGAAGGCCAGCATGAGATAATCATTTCTGGCTAACTTGAAATTCTGGTAATAATCTTTCCAGGAACGTTTGCCAAAACCTTTAGACTCTACCGCCACCCCGGTCACACGGCTCTTGCGTAATGCATTCACCATCAGAGGGAAAGCGGCCAGTTTAAAGGCATTAAAATTGTTCTTGAAGCCGCCATATTTGACCCCGCGGATAATCTGAGCAGTGCGTATGTTCTGCATTTCTTCAAAAACAAGAGGGAACATCTTAAGCGCACCCATCATCATGAAGGCTACACTTAAGGGAATTTTTATTTTCATCATAGCCTTGGCAAGGTAGGCTGGGTCCGTAGTGCTGATCAGAATAAGGGCTGCAATACTGGGTATGGCGGCCCTGAAGCCTAGCATAAGGCCTGACATCAAGCCCATATCGGTTGCCTTCAGCGGCCCCAGAGCAAGCAGCACCTTCTGGTCAGGGCGATCGTAGTTATAGAACATTGCAAAAACAACAATGGTCAGTGAAAAAATTGCAATGGCAATTAAAAGGCCCTTGATGGGCGCAGGCTCAATTTTTGCGGAAAACCAAATGGGGGCCAAGATAACCGCACAGGCAAGCAGATACCAAAAATCCGTAAAGAGCAAAGGTACTGTGGCAAAAAGGATGATAAACAAGAGCTTCACCCGCGGGTCCAGTCGATGTACCCAAGTGTTTTTTTCGTAGTTGATACTAAAATCAGCGCCTTCCAAGGAATTTGTCCCTTTCCCGGTTTAAGTTTTATTAAACCGATAGCCTCAAGCAGGTTGTGGAATACCTGCTTGAGGTTGTATTAGCAAATAGCCTATGGCACAAGCCTTAAAGGGCTCAGTTGATCAGGCCGTTAATCTTAGTCCCAGCCTTCCAACCTAAGTACGCACCAGGCACCACCAAAATGAGCGCCAAGGCAAAGGCTAAGGCACTCAGGCCCCAGGGAATCGGGATCATAAAGATGAAGATGAGCGAAATCCAGACCCAAACAAAGTAAATTATTGTATAAAGCTCTGCAAAAATAACTAGGTCTTTAAAACTGTGATAAACATCGTTGGGGTCCGCAAATGCCTTGCTGCGGGCCATCATGTACAATTCGGGAATGATGCCAGCAATGATCGGCAAAATCCAGTAGGACCAATGCTCGCCCTGCAGGAAGAAGTTGATAGCGCACCAGCCCACTGTATAGAAAAAGGCCGCCCAGCGCTTCTTAACCACAGCCACACAAGCCACAAGTCAGAACGCGCTAAAAAAATGTAAAAAAGAATGATTGAAGGGGAAAATGACGCCTGCAGCCTTAAACACAATCCACAAAACGCGCACAAGGGCTGCAAAAACCACCACGGTAATCAAGTCAACCGCGGTGAACTTTTTATTGCTGACTGTTACTTTTTTTCCGGTAGCGTTAGCTTGCATGAATAAAATCTCCTTTTCTTGAATAAACAAACGGCAAAATTATGGAACAAGTGATGCAAAATCTTCTTTTGCAAAATACATGGCATCTAATTCCAGTTTACCTCCCATTAATGATTTCAAGTAGTCCAACAGCCTGTCGGTATAAGGGGTTGCCAGACCAAAAAGTTTCCCTATTTTTGCAATAGGTGCAATCCCATACGGAACATCTTCCGTAAAATAGCGATGGCTTAGCGAAGCCGGCCCCTGTGTTTTAAGATAAGTAGTATTTTTGGTTAACGCGTCAAAAAGATTATCATGTTTTACTTCCCAAAAACTGTTGATGGCCGTCAGAACGTCATCCACATGGCAGCCCAATGCCCTGCCCAGAGCAACCCTTTCAGCATCAATATGCAGAATGTTCTCAACCGCTTTGCCTGAAACACCCTCCCCGTAAAAAAGAAAAGGCTGTCTGTTTTCAATACGCACCAAATTGAGAATGGAAATAGGCACATGAATGACGGGGTTCGTACTGCTTAGTGTTGTCGCAATAATGGATTCCGCAGGTAAAAATTGAGGGAAGACGTTCCTTAGCGCATCTATAAGCCCGGCGGTTTTGCTGGGTTCAGTGGCACTAATAGAAACGCTGCTTTTAACATTCATCGTTACTTTGCCCGGCTCTGTAAGATTGCCCACAAAAAGCTGGGCGGCCGTTTCTGCAACTGTCAACTGCTTGCTCCGAACATCTTGCCCCAAAATCTGCATGAATTCAAAAGCACCCCAATTACTGTTAAAAATAAGCACTTTCTGGCCTTGCCGAAGCAAGGGCTTCAGACGGGCAGCTGCATCCTTATGGGCGTTGGCGGTGGTCATCACCAATATATAATCAACTTCAGGAATAAGCTTTTCAAGATCCGCAGAAGCTTCAATCGCAAAGTGGCCTGCTATGGCCCCCGCTGATTCAAGCCCATGTTGCCTCAGCGTTTCAGCCTTCTGCGGATCCCTTGTGTACAAAACAAAGTCAGCGCCTTTTGAAGCCAGATATGCCGAAAGGGCATGACCTGTATTTCCTGCACCATACACACAAAACTTCATGCGCTCCCTCACATTTGGGCTGAAATCTATCAAGACAAATTTTCAAGATTATAAGATAAGATATATCTTACGTCAACCAAAAACAAGTGAATTACTGCCCTATTAATAAGCCTGAATTCCTCATGCCCGTCTTACATCGTGGCAGGAGCAGGCGTCAGAGAATTTTCAGAATCCAGCAGGTTTTGAATGGCTTCGCTAATCCTGCTTGCAGTTTCCACATTGTTCATGGTATACAGATGCACTCCGCGCACATCGTGATCAATCAAATCAATAATCTGTTCGGTGGCATAGTGCAAACCGGCATCTTTTAGCGCTTCTGCGTTATTGGCATAGCGGCTGAAGAACCTTGCCATTTTATGGGGCACACTGGCGCCGCTGAGGGCAACCGTGCGCTCTATTTGGCGGCTGTTGGTAATGGGCATAATGCCCGCCGCGATGGGCACCGTAATGCCTGCTGCAGCAACCTTGTCCATAAAGCGGTAAAAAACTTCATTATCAAAGAAAAGCTGGGTGACCAAATGGGTAACGCCGCTGTCCAGCTTATATTTCAGGTTCTCAATATCCTGGTCCAGCGATTCGCTTTGATTATGCCCTTCCGGGTAACAAGCGCCCATAAGGTTGAAACCTTTATCTCGTTCCCGAATAAATTGAGCCAAATCGCTGGCATGCAGAAATTCCTCCTTCGCAGGAACACCCGGCATAAGGTCACCGCGCAGAACCATAATATTCCCAACTTTGTTTTGCCTGAATTTTTCCAAAGCGGATTCAATATCCGCCCTTTCTGAATAGAGGCAGGTCAGATGTGCAACAGGTTCAATATGGTAGGTTTCCAGAATCAGCGAGGCAATTTCAACCGTTTTATCCTGCTGGGCTTTGGTGCCCCCCTGTCCATAGGTTACTGAAATAAAATCGACCGGCAAACCACGCAGCTTAAGCAGGGTATTATAGATAGCCGTGTAGGGGCTTTCCTTTTTCGGAGGAAAAATTTCCAACGAGTAGACTACTTTTTTATGCTGAAAAAGTTTTGAAATATCCATTGTCTTTAGATTTTATCCTAAGTCTGTCGTAATAAGTAAGTGCAAATGCGGTATGATTCCCATCAGAATAGTGGAAACATTGCAAATTCGGCCCATTGAAACCAAAGATATTCATGCCATGGCAGAGTTCAGGCTGCGTTTTCTTCGTGAATTGGCCTATAGCGTGGATGAAGAAAGCTGCTTAACCCAAACAGTTCTGTTTTTGCAGCAGCACCTCGGGCAGCATCTTTTTGGAATTCTTGCGGAAAACGAAGGCAGGCTTGTCTCGGCCGGAATCTTGCTGGTGCAAGAAAGACCTTACCACCCTTTTGCGCAAAAAGGCAAAGTGGGAGAGGTGCTCAACTTATTCACCGAGCCTGACTCTCGGGGTAAAGGCTATGGCCGCTTAGTTTTTGAGGGCATTATCAATCTCGGCCGTGAGCTCGGCCTGGATAAACTTATCCTCAATGCCACTCAGGATGGCTATAATCTTTATAAATCCTGCGGGTTTACAGAAACCCAGCCAAGTCACCCTGCCATGGAGTTGAAATTTTAACTTGCTGCTTTTGTTTAGCTTATCCAATGCAGTATTCCTTAAAAAAACAAAATCCGAGGTTTTGCAATGACCAATCTCCCCCCTTGGGCAAGCTGGGCTGAGCGTTTGCAACTGATCGCCCAAGCCGGCCTTACTTATTCCCAAAACCAGTATGACCTTCAGCGTTTCAGCCAGATTCAGGCCCTGGCGGCTGAAATCCTTGCAGAAGGCAGCGCCACGCCCATCCAAAAAATAGAGGGCCTGCTGGCAGACGAGCGCGGCTATCAAACCCCCAAGGTAGACGTGCGCGCCGTTGTAGTTAAAGAGGGCAAGATGCTCTTCGTCAAAGAGCTTGCCGATGGTGGATGGACCTTGCCTGGAGGCTGGGTGGATGCCGGTGACCGCCCTTCTTTCGCCGCAGAGCGTGAAGTTTGGGAAGAATCCGGTTACACTGCAAAAGCCACTCGCCTGCTTGCCGTTCTGGACCACCGCCTGCATGGCTACCCGCCCTATTTTTTTCATATTTTCAAGCTCTTTTTCCAATGCGAACTGACAGGGGGCAAACCAGGCACCAGCCTTGAAACCGGGGGTGTAGCCTGGTTCGGCCCGCAAGACAGCCCAAAACTTTCGCTTGAACGCACCACGCCGGAAATTATCCGTATGATGTTTACCCAGCTTGAGCACCCTGAAGCGCCAGCCTTATTTGATTAAGACTGCACCGAAATGACCCAATAGCCGTAAGTTTCTGATAAGGAATTTTGCCCGGCGCAGCAGCCCTTCAATCTGCCTTTATTTCCCGTTCTATCTGATACAATAAGGCCTTGTTGGTTCACCCCATAATCCAGATAATCCTATGATCGCCAGCCGCCTCGGAGAAATCTCCGCCCTCATTACCGCCATGCTTTGGGTTCTTACCGGAACAGCCTTTGAGCTGGGTGGCAAGCGCGTTGGCTCTGTGGCAGTCAATTACATGCGCATCGTCATGGCCATGCTGGTCATGGGTATCTTCCTCTGGCTGCGTCGCGGCAGTCCCATCCCCTTGGATGCCAGCCCAAAAGCCTGGCTTTGGCTTTCCATCTCAGGTCTGGCTGGTTTTGTGCTGGGGGATTACTTCCTCTTTGAATCTTACATACTCATCGGCACGCGCATTGCTCTGCTTATTATGAGTCTTTCGCCCATCATCACCGGCATTCTGGGTTTTCTTGTTTTTCGTGAGATTCCCAGTTTGCTCAGTATCTTGGGCATTCTTCTCATCATTACCGGTATTATGCTGGTGGTACTGATGAAAGGTCAGGGCCAAAAACTCAAGCTTTCCGTCCAGCCTAAAGGCTTGATCTACGCGATTCTTGGCGCGGTTGGCCAGTCTGTTGGTCTCATTTGCAGCAAGTTGGGAATGGGTAACTATGACGCTTTTGCATCCACACAGATCCGTCTGATTACCGGTACGCTGGGCTGGACCTTGCTTTTTATCATTTTTGCCTGGTTCCCTAAACTTAAAAAATTCAGGCAAGACCCAAAGGCATTGGGTTATACCTTTTTCGGAGCCTTTTTTGGTCCTTTCCTGGGTGTAAGTTTTTCATTGATCGCCGTGCAGCACGCTCAGGCGGCGGTTGCCGCAGCTATTATGTCCATTATGCCCGTGCTTATCCTGCCTTTTAATCGCATCGTCTTTAAAGAAAAAATCCAAAGCCGTGAAGCGTTTGGCGCGTTCATCACCGTAATTGGCGTTATTATTCTTTATCTTTAAGGCAAATACAGGCTTTTCTCAAAAACCAGACCGTCTTCACCCCCCACGTAATACGCAGGCCAGACGCCAATGGCCTGGTAACCCGCCCCTTCATAAAGGTGGATGGCATGCAGATTGCTTTGCCGGGTAATAAGCCGCACCTGTTCTTTTTGCAGGGCCGCTTCA
This sequence comes from Anaerolineaceae bacterium, assembly GCA_034926255.1. Taxonomy (GTDB): domain Bacteria; phylum Chloroflexota; class Anaerolineae; order Anaerolineales; family Anaerolineaceae; genus Mesolinea. Next base: position 24,391 of record JAYFRD010000007.1, read on the forward strand.
GCCTGCCCAAGTAAGGCTCTGCCTATGCCCTTGCCGCAATAGGCAGGGTCCACTTCAATGGTGGTAATCCAACCCAGCCCTTCTTTCACTTCCGCCCCCACAAAGCCTACTAAATTCTGCCCATCACAGGCTTTATAACGCACCAATCCCGGAAAGCTGAGCGCGGCCAACAGGTCAAGGTAAGGCCAGGCATCCTGTTTGGAGAAGCACTTCTTCTCAAGCTCCCAAACCTGATTAAGGTCTTTCCAACTGGCTTTGCTGATACACACGCCATTGATGGCCTCTGAAAGATGGGTCAAATCTCTCACTTTTCATCCCAGCCGGCTTCTTCAAGCGTCCAGGCCAGGTTTTCCCACTCTTTCATCAACACCTCAACCTGATGCTGAGCCTCTTCGTAATCCATGGCCAACTGCGCAACAGCGGCCGCATCAGCCGGAGGGTTAGAAAGCAGCCCTTCAAAGCGGTTTTTCTCCGCTTCTGCGCGGTGAATCTTCGCTTCTACCATGCTAAGTTTTTTGTGCAGCTGCTGCTTTTGGTTACGGGAAAGCGAAAGTCGCGGGCTTGCTTTTTTACCGTCTTCTTTTTCCTGTACTGGCGCAGAAGTATTGTAAGAACTTGCCTGCTGTTCTACAGCCTGCCTGCTTAACCGCTTTTCTTTTGCCTCTTTAAATTCAGAATAACTTCCTTTAAAAACATCCAATGCTTCCTTTTCCGGGTTCATCTCCCAGATTTGGGTAGCCAGGGCATCAATCAGATAGCGGTCATGCGAAACCAGCAGGATGGTTCCGGGGTATTCAGCCAGCACCTGCTGCAGCACTTCCTGCGTGGGCAGGTCCAGATGGTTGGTAGGCTCATCCAGAATAAGCAAATTGGCATCAGAAAGGGCCAGTTTTGCCAAAGCCAGCCGCCCTCTTTCTCCGCCAGAAAGGGTGGAAACTGGGTTAAAAACATCATCACCCTGAAAGCCATAGCGCCCCAGATAATTGCGCACCTCACCGGGCAGCATGCTGGGTGCAACCGTATTCACTTCTTCTACAAGGTTATTATTGGGGGTAAGCCCCTCGTGGGTTTGGGCAAAGTAACCTACTCTAAGGGCCGCGCCTAATTCAATGCTGCCTGAATAAGGAGGCAGAATTCCCAAAATGGTTTTGAGAAACGTGGTTTTTCCGGCTCCATTGGGGCCGATGATGGCCACGCACTCGGTACGTTCCAACACCAGGTCCGGCGCTTTAAAAAGCGCTTTGCCTTCATCTTCGTAACCCACCGCCAAATCATAACTGCGCAGAATGATATTGCCGGATCTACCCGCCAGGTTAAAACGCAGGTGCATCGGGCGTTGATGTTTGCTCGGGGCGCTCAAGCGGGATTCAGCCAGCAGCCTTTCAAGGCGGCGCAGACGGCCTTTAGCCTGGGCATTATTTTGAGTGCCAATGTTCTTTTTAATGTAATCTTCCTGCTTGGCAATGTATTCATTCTGGGCTTCAAATTCCTGCATTCGCCGCAGATAACGTTCTTCGCGCTGCCGCAGATAAGCGCTGTAATTGCCCCGGTATTCCTCAATGGAGGGAGTCATTTCAAGAATATGGTTAGCAACCTGGTCAAGAAAATAACGGTCATGGCTCACAATAACCGCCGCGCCATCCCAGTCTTTCAGATAGGCTTCCAGCCATTCCACTGCCTGAATGTCCAAATGGTTGCTGGGCTCATCCAACAGAAGCAGATCCGGGTTTTCAAGCAGAAGGCGTGCCAGCCTTGCGCGGGTGCGCTGCCCGCCGGAAAGCTGCGCCAGAGGGCGCTCGTAATCCGCCTTCTCAAACCCCAGGCCCGTTAGGGTCTGCTCAATGCGGTTATGCAGGGTATAGCCGCCGGCACTTTCAAATTCAGCCTGCATGCGTCCATAACGCTCCAGCAATTGACGGTCGCAATCCGGCAGCTGCATGGCTCTCTCCATAGCGTGCAATTCATCGGCTTTTGCCAAAAGAGCCTCAAATGCGCCCAGACAGCTCAACCATAAGGTGCCTTCCTGAATCTGAATGGCTTCCTGAGGCAGATAGCCAAGGCGCAAACCCCTGGCGCGGTGCACAGCCCCGCTGCTTGGCTCATCTTCGCCGGCCAAAATGCGCAGCAAGGTCGTTTTGCCTACACCATTAGCCCCAACAATAGCAATGCGTGCACGATGGGGAATGGATAGGGTGATATCCTCAAAAATATCTACAGGGTCATAAGATTTACCCAGTTTGGTGGCAGTCATTAGCGGCATGGCAAAAAGTATACCAGCGGCAGCCTGCTTGTGGTTCCCGCTTAACAAATCTCCTCAGGGCAAATGCAGTTCACGACAGAAAGAAAAATGGGGCATTTGACGTTCAAGAGCAGCCCGTTTTAAAATATCAGTTTTTTCCAAATTCTTGCAGTAAAAGCCTTAATGGAAGGAAATCTTCTTGCAAGGTCTAAGTATCCCTTTTTGGTTCTTCTACAGTTTTTTTGCTTCTTTCAAACGCTTTGCGCCTGCCCCTAAATTTACCCGCGATGATAGAATTCAAAATATGAAGATTAAACGATGGCATCTCTGGCTTGGCGTGCTTATCAGCGCCGTTTTTCTTTTTCTGGCTTTCCGAAAAGTAGACTTTGCCCAGGTATGGCACTATCTTAAACAAGCTAAATGGGCCTGGGTGCTTTTTGGTTTGGGCATTTATTTTATCGGCGTTTTTCTGCGCAGCCTGCGCTGGCAGGTTCTGCTTAACCCCGTTAAACAGCTGCCAATCAAAAGGCTTTTCCCTGTTATCTGCATTGGTTATATGGGCAACAACGTTTACCCTGCCCGGGCGGGTGAAGTATTGCGTTCCGTTCTTTTAAAACAAAAAGACAATGTGGATATTTCCGCCTCACTGGCTACCATCGTAGTTGAACGCCTTTTTGATGCCATCACCATTCTGGGTCTGGTGCTGCTCAATTTAGGTCAATTCGCTCAAAAAGAAGGCCTGGCCTGGGTTTCCAAACTGGCTGTCATTGGCTCAGCTGTGTTCGGCCTCATGCTGCTCGTTTTTCTGGCGATGGTTTTCCTGCCCGTACCAGCCACACAATTTTTCGGTTGGTTCATCAACCTCATTGTGCCTGCCAAACTGCGGCCGGCAGCAATGTCCATCATCCGTAAGTTCATCCTCGGCCTGGGCGCTCTGCGCTCTCCCCTTGAAGCTTTAAAAGTGCTCCTCTTCTCCTGCCTCATTTGGCTTGCCGAAGCTGGGCTTTACTGGGGCGTGATGAAAGCGCTGGGTTTGAACCTAAGCTTTATTCAGCTTTTGCTCATAGAAGGCATTGTGAATCTGGTGCTTCTTATTCCGGCAGCACCGGGTGGCCTGGGCACTTTTGATGCCGCCGCAAAGGCCATGTTGGAGCTCTTTGGCGTTTCTTCTAATTTAGCGCTTGGTTATGCCTTGCTGTTGCGGGTCGCCCTCTGGGTACCCATCACTCTCCTGGGCGCGGTACTCTTCTTCCGGGAAGGTTTTTCACTTTCAACTGATCTCAACGCCCTCCAAAAAGAATACAAAGCGCAGGAACCGGCTGCCCTTGCTGAAATTTCACCTCAAGAAGCAGAAAACAAGCAACAAAGGAGTTTTATGACCCATTCACCCAAAAATATTGCCATCATTGGTGCTGGTATTGGCGGCCTCAGCGCGGCCTATGACCTCAATAAAGCCGGGCAGAAAGTACGTCTTTTTGAAGCCTCAGACCATGCCGGTGGCCTGGCTGAAGGTTTCAAAGAGCCGCATTGGGATTGGTCCGTAGAGCGTTACTACCATCATTGGTTTGCCTCCGATAAACACATCTTGGGCCTCATTGCAGAGCTTGGCTGGTCTGATCAGGTCGTTTTCCCTACCCCTGTTACGGTGATGTACCACCGGGGCAAGTTCTACCCCTTTGACTCAATCAAATCAGCCCTGCTTTACCCCGGTCTCGGTTTTGGCATCAACAAGATTCGTTTTGGTTTGGTTGGGGTTTACCTGCGCCTTACCAATAACTGGCGCGCGCTCGAAAAATACACCACCGAAAAATGGATGCGTGCCAAAGCAGGCAATAAGGTATACGAAACCATGTGGGAGCCGATGATGATCGGCAAGTTTGGTGAAAAGTGGGCTAAAAAGGTCAATATGGCCTGGATGTGGGCCCGCCTGCACGCACGCACCACGAAGCTTGGTACCTTTAAAGGCGGGTTCCAGCGTTTTGCTGACCAATTTGCTGAATACCTTGCGCAACAAGGCGTGCAAATCAGCTATCAAAGCGCGGTCAACAGTATTCAAAAACAGTATGATGGCAGGCTGGAACTTGGTTTTAAAGACGGTCGTAAAGAAATCTTTGACCAGGTGCTTGTTACCCTTTCCCCTGCGCTGATGGCCAAAATGGCGCCGGAATTACCCTCGGACTATCTGCAAGGCTTGCTTTCTCTGCATTCCATGGGAGCGGTGGTAATGACCCTTTCCCTCAATCAGCAGCTTTCACCCGAAGCCTACTATTGGTATTCCATTCCCAAAAAGGCCGGTTTCCCCTTCCTGGCACTGGTTGAGCACACCAATTATCTCAAACCCGAATATTTCGGCGGTGATCATATTCTGTACATTGGCGACTATCTTGAAACAGATCACCCCAACTTTCAAAAAACCGATGAGGAATTGAAAGCGGAGTTTCTGCCTTATCTCAAGAAAATCAACCCCGCTTTTGATGAATCCTGGGTTAAGAAAGTCTGGGTAAGCAAAACAGCCTATGCCCAGCCAATCCCGCTGCTTAACCACTCTCAAAACATTCCCGCCATTCAAACTCCTGTTGAAGGCCTTTATTTTGCCAGTATGAGTCAGGTCTACCCATGGGATCGTGGCACGAATTTTGCAGTGGAAATAGGCAGAAGAGCAGCGCGACTCATGCTGGGTAAATAGAGGTACGGGTCGTGTAGTTTAACGATTCTATTTTTGCTGATTCAGAAAGATGAATCACTATCCAGTTTCAAAAGGCAGCAGCAAAGCATTATTGCTGCCTTTTTTATTAGTACCACCCATGGAACAGATTAGCTGTTTTTACACTAAACCCCTATATATGGGGGTGTACAACGCTCCTTATTCCTTGCAAGTAGGAAAGAAGCAAAGCTCCGGTTTTCTTCCTTAAAATTACATAACTCAGAAGCTTTCTTTAAGATTCGCCGAATCTTAAAGAATCCCTTTGTTTTAAGCTTGAAGCCCGAATCATTATTGCCCCGCTCCACCGCTGATGTTAGAATTCTGGACACCTAAGCAAGTCTGCAAGTAAAGAATTTTACTCAGCGAGTAATTGAATGATCCGCTCGCTCTGTTCAATATTCCTTGCAGCCCAAACCATCATCGAGGTCAGAGCAATGAAAGCTCATCAAGCTTGGCAAGCAGTCAAGGCACAATTGAAAATGGAACTTTCCAAGGCACAGTACGATACCTGGGTAAAGCAGAGTGAATTTCTGTCTTTTGAGGAATCGAATGCATTGTTTACCTTGAGTGCCCGCAATGCCTTTGCTTGTGATTGGCTGAATGACCGCCTTAAGAGTACCATTGCCAATAAACTCACCGGCCTGATGGCCTCTCCGGTGCAGGTTATTTTCAAATTAGCTTCTGCGGAAGTGGAAGCTCCAGAGACAGAAAATAAAACAGCTGCTGAAGAAAACCAACCGGCCCCCAGCCTCAACGTTGAACCCACTCAGGCTGCACCGCTTGATTCGCACCTTAACCCCCGCTACCGCTTTGACAATTTCATTGTGGGTTCCTGCAACCGCCTGGCTCAGGCAGCCAGCCTTGCCGTTGCCGGTGCGCCTGCTACCGCTTATAACCCCCTGCTCATCTACAGCGGCGTCGGCCTTGGCAAAACACATCTTTTGCATGCCATCGGCAACGAGATTGTAAAAACCGGCCAAAAAGTGCTCTACGTGACCGCTGAGGAATTCACCAATGATGTGGTTGATGCCATTCTTCGCAAAAACCAGACCGCCTTCCGCGATGTGCGCGGGAAATATCGTGAGGTGGATGTTTTGCTGGTGGATGACGTTCAGTTTTTGGCTGGCAAAGAGCGCACGCAGGAAGAGTTCTTTCACACCTTTAACACCCTCCATCATGAAGGCAAACAAATCATCCTTACTTCTGACCGGCCGCCCAAAGAAATGAGCACATTGGAAGAGCGCATGCGCTCTCGCTTTACCTGGGGGCTCATTGTGGATATGCAGGCCCCGGATTATGAAACGCGTTATGCCATTTTGGCAAGCAAGGCCGGGCAGGAAAAGCGCAAAGTTCCCGCTGAAATCATGGAGTTGATTGCCAGGGAAGCCAGCAATAACATTCGTGAACTGGAAGGTGCCTGGAATCGCTGCATGGCCTTTGCGGATCTCTCCGGCAGTCCTCTGACGATGGAGCTGGTTGAAAATGCCCTGGCAGACTTTTTGCCCGCCCGCCAGGAACGCAGCCCATCAGAAATTGTGACCGCGGTTTCTCATTTTTTTGGTATCAACCGTGCAGATCTCACCGGCAAATGCCGCAGCAAAGAAATCGTTTTACCCCGTCAGGTGGCCATGTATCTGCTCCGTGAAGAAAACGGCGTTTCCTTGCCGCGCATCGGGCAGGAACTGGGCGGACGGGATCACACCACCGTGATGTACGCCTGTGAAAAAGTGGCCGAATTAATGGAGCGTGATGACAAACTGCGCCGGCAGGTAAGCCAACTGCGCGAACAGTTATACCGCGCCTGATTGCTTCGTTCATCTCACTTATTTTCGATACCAAGCCAACCTCAACAAAGCATCTTGCTTAGGGCAAAATCCTCTCATGCTTGCAACCCACCTGCACACTTGTCATGCTGACAGCAGGAAAGCATCTGGCCTTTGTGCTCTGCTCACTTTGTTTCCTCCTCACACCTGCCGCAGGGTAATCATTCCAGCTTGGTTCTTGTCTGGGAAACTGCCAGATCTTTCATTTCATTCAGGATGAAGGGTGGTCATGAGGCTGGTTGAGTTTAATCATCCACCCTCGTCATGCTGACCGCAGGGAAGCATCTTGCCTTTCTGTTTTTTTGTCTTGCTTTGCGCTTTCCTCACCCATTTTCCTCGTTGACTACTGACCTTTCCGCACGTACCCCCCCTTTCCGTATACCCCTTTCCGCATGCGGAAAGGTCCCCTGCATCTTGCTTCAATATGCACCCCAACCATATCCTCTTCATGCTGAACGCAGGGAAGCTTCTGGCTTTTTCTTTTTGCAAAGAAAGCGCTCAATTCCTTCACAGCCCTTCAGGGTAGCGAAGTCTTCAATGATGGGAGAAATGCAATCAATACGCTGCTTTACTCTTCAAACACTTCCACATACAAGTCATCCACCGGCTCAAGCTCTGCCCAGTTGCTGCCTACCTTGGCATCCGCAATTAAGGGAACTGCCAAACTCATCGCAGCCTCCATAACCCCTTTAGCCACATGAATCAGCTTTTCAACTTCCTCCTCCGGAGATTCAAAAATGAGCTCATCATGCACTTGCAGCAGCATTTTAGACTGCAATTTGGCCTCTAAAAGCGCTTCCGGCAAGCCAATCATGGCAATCTTGATAATATCGGCAGCCGTGCCCTGAATGGGGGCATTAATCGCTTCACGCTCTTCCCGTTGGCGCATCATATAATTGGTGCCCGCCTGCAAATTAGGGAAGTATCGCCTTCTCCCCAATTTGGTTTCCACATAACCTTGCTGCGTAGCCTCCATGCGCGTGTGGTCAAGCCAGGCCTTCACCTTGGGATAGTGTGCAAAATAGGCTTTTACAAAATTTTCAGCCTCCGCCAGGGTCAGGTCGGTGGTGCGGGTAAGCCCAAAGGGGCTCATGCCATAAATCAGGCCGAAGTTAATCGCCTTGGCATGCCTGCGCTGGGCCTTGCTGACGGCATTCAGATTAATGCCTAAAATAGCGGCTGCCGTAGCAGTGTGAATATCCTCCCCGCGCAGAAAAGCGCCGCGCATTTCCTCATCACCGGACATATCCGCCATAATACGCAGTTCAACCTGAGAGTAATCCAGCGCCACCAGTTTGGACCCTTTCGGCGCAATAAAACCCTGGCGCACCCTGCGGCCAAGGTCGGTACGCGTGGGAATGTTTTGAAGATTGGGGTTCTGCGAGGCAATGCGCCCGGTTACTGTGCCGCACTGGTTAAAAGAGGTGTGTACCCTTCCTGTTTTGGGGTTCACTTGCAAAGGCAGGGTTTCTACATAGGTGGATTGCAGTTTGGTCAGCTCGCGCCATTCCAAAATATGATCCACCACGGCATGGCTGCCGCGCATATCTTCCAAAACTCCCGCTGCGGTGCTGAACTTGCCGCTGGCGGTCTTTTTTGAACGGTCTGGCGGTTCCAGGTTAAGGTGTTTAAAAAGCACATCCGAAACCTGAGCGGTAGAGCCGATATTAAAACGCTGGCCGGATTCAAGATAAATTTGTTCTTCAAGCCTTGCAATATGCCCGCTCAGTTCCGCACCGAAATTGGCAAAAAGCGCTTTGTCCAGCAAAATGCCATTTTCTTCCATTCTGGTCAGTACCGGTATCAGTTTTATTTCAATATCCCGGTTCAAATGCTCAGCCTTATGGCTTTCAAGATCTTTTTGCAAAGGCTCCACCAACCGCCAGGTCATCACTGCATCTGCCGCGGCATAAGGGGCCGCTTTAGCAATAGGCACCTGATCCATGCGCAATTGATTCTTGCCCTTGCCTATCAATTCTTCAATATGGGTCATGTCCACGCCAAGGCGCAGCCAGGCCTGCGCCTTCAATCCTAAATTGTGCGAATCTGGGTTAACCAGCCACTCCGCAATCATCGTATCAAAAACCAGCGGTGCTACGCTCACGCCGTGCTGTTCCAGTACAACGAAATCATATTTGGCATGATGACCAACCTTGCCGATCTTTGGGTCTTCGAATAAAGGTTGTAACGCTTTTCGCACTGTTTCTAAAGCAAGCTGCCGCCCGCTTTGATGGGCAAGCGGGATGTAATATCCTTTTTCGGCAGAGCCCGCCAGCGAGATTCCCACCAATTCAGCCTGCATTGGGTTGGTTGAAGTAGTTTCCGTATCCAATGCCAGACGTTTTGCGCCGCTTAGTTCTCTGAGGCAGGTCTCAAGTTTTGCTTCGCTATCCACAATCACAGTTTCAAAGTCCTGTGTTGTTTCCGTTGTGCTAGTTGCTTCTTCCGTATTCATTTCGTCAACTTCCTCACCAAACAAAGAGGCCTGGCTGCTGAAAGACGGCTTGAGAACAGCTGGGTTGATTCTTTTGATTAAAGCTTGCAGACGCTGGGTAAGGGTACGAAATTCAAGCGCTCTAAAAAGTTCTTCCACCGCCGCCGGCTCAAAACATTTTATGTCTGCCTGCTTCAAATCCAGCTTGACGGCCAAGTCAGTGCGAATCTGGGCCAAATCCTGGCTAAGGTAGGCATCCGCTTTGCCTGCCCCCAGTGCCGTGCCGGCCCGCCCGCTTATTTCATCCAAATGAGCATAAATATTATCCAAAGTCTGGTATTGGGCCAGCAAGCCGGTTGCCGTTTTTTCGCCAATGCCTCTTACGCCCGGGATATTATCAGAACTATCTCCAACCAAAGCTTTATAGTCCACTATTTGGTCCGGGCGCACCCCCATGCGCTTAAAAACATCTTCAGGAAAGTAATCTTCATTCACACCCGGTTTAGTACCCGGAAGCTGCACCACCACCCGATCATTAACCAACTGAAAAAGGTCGCGGTCGCCGGTGATGATTTTGACCCCCAAAGCTTCTTTGTCAACTGCCCATTTAGAAAGACTGCCAATCACATCATCTGCTTCAAAATTTTCCACTTCAACACGCGGAATGTTAAAGCAGTCCACCATTTCACGGATGCGTTCTATTTGCGGGCGCAGGTCTTCAGGCATTTTTGCGCGTGTAGCCTTGTAGCCGTCATACATATCGTGCCGAAAGGTACGTTTGGGGTCGAAAGAAATGGCCATGTAGTCTGGCATTTCGGTTTCAAAAATACGCAAAAGAATGCTGGCAAAGCCGTAGATACCTGCTGTAGGCTCTCCTGAGCTGGTAGACCAACGTGTGCCACCGCCGGCGGTCAGCGCAAAATAAGCGCGATAAGCTAAGGCATGGCCGTCAAGCAGGTATAAAATTTTTGGCATAAGTACCTCTCAAGCTTTAAAAAATTTGTTCCCAGTGAGCAGGGTTTTTCTGAACTGTAGCCAGTTCCAAGCTTTGCAGGCTGAAGGGTTGCGTAGCTTCATTGGAAGGATCGGCCTCGGGCATGGCTGAAAACAGGGCCAGCAAGTCTTCCTCTTGTGAGTTGATTGCCATGTTTTGGCGTGGTCTAAGGCCATCCAGAAGGCCCGCAGAAATAGACCCAGCCCTTTTTGATTCTAAATCCTGATAGAAAGCATCAGCCAAATGGTCTACAGTTTGCAGCTTGGTGTCAAATGGGTAAACCAGCATACAAAGAGTGCCATGCGCAAGTAAGCTTGTATGCACCAGCATCGGGCCATGGTGGAACGCAATCAAATCAATATGGAGCCTTGCCTCAGTTGTGGTTTGAGCCTGCGCAAGCAGCAGTAAATGAGCGTAATCCTGCTGGTTAAGGGTTCCAAGCCAACTAAGCGGCATCTGTGGTTGCAGGTAAAGCGCCGCCAGCACATGATGAAGCGTGCAAAGTTCCCTGAGTTCTGTGCTGCTTAAGCCTGCCATAACCTAAGTTTAACCTTGATAAATGGCACTTGCAAGAAAAGGGGCAAAGCCCTGGTAACAAAAGGGGATTAGCCGTCAGATTCCTCTACATAACTATGCTTTGGATTTGTTTGCGGTTACAATTTAACTATTAAGCAGTGAGGCAAATAGACAAACTAAGAATCAATTCAATCATAAACTCGAAAGGAGAAGCACCCAGTGCATAGAGTACTAAAAATACTATTAATCACGCTTGGTATTATCCTGCTGATTTATGGAATTTACTACCTTGTTGGCCGCCCCGCATTGCCTGTTCCCGCGTTTCGTTATAAAGCAAGCCCGGATACCCCTCTTTACAACATTGTAAGAGCCACAAAGTCCGGTGAATTAAAACTGACAGTGGTAACGGATGGCCAAATTGATGTAAGTTCCGATGGTGACCGTTTGGCATCCATTCAATACACACCCAAAACACTTGGCAACGCGCTCGCAATAGCCGGCAAATTTATGGGTAAAAATCCGGAAACCTTTAATGCCCAGGTAAATAAACCCCTTCAATCACTGGCATCTTTGCTTTATAACATTTTGCGCCTGCGCCTCACCGTGCTCATAGGCACCTAAAAAGCTTTGCTTTGTCAAGTGAACTGACTATTTATTGAAAACGAGGAAGAAATGGACAAATATAAAAAAATATGCCTTCTTATGACAATCCTTATTATTTCGGTTTTCGCATTTATGCCGGAAACCACACGGGTCATTGCGGCCCCGTATTCAGAAGATGCCCCTACTAATCATCTTTTTGTGGATGTGACCTATGACCCCAAGGCTAAAACCTACACCCTGGGCGGTTTTACGGAGGCACAGTTGAAAGAGATGGGCTTCCCCGAACTGCCAGGGGAAGTATGGATGGCACTGGGAAGTTTGGAGCAGTTGAGCCTGAAAATAGATGGTTCTGCCTTGGCAGTAAATGCAGGGGATGCCAAATTGGCCACCATCAATTGGGATAAAAATTCACGAGCTTGGATTTACGGGCTGATTGATAACTTCAGCCAAATGCCCCCCATGGACCAGAAGCGCGCAGAAGAATGGCTTGAAAAAGCGGACCTGCAGCTTGTCATCCGCAAGAGCTCAGAACTGAGCAAACCCTTGGTACTGGATATGGCAACCCTTGTTAATGTGGATATCAGCAAAGACGGTGCGGTTAAAGTAGAGGGTTTCAACACGGGTTCCATCATACCCGCTGAAGCGGCTGCCATTTTAACCACCGGGGAAATTAAAGACCTGACAATTTGCTGGAATAAGGGTGTGCTGAGTAACAAAGTAAATGGCAATGTCATCCCGCAGATAGTTCTCTACAAAGAAGGGGTTGCCGTGGTGGATAAGGCCTTTGGTCTTAACTTGGGTGATCTTTCTCAATTGTTCCAATCCCAAGTGGGCGCCAGCGTTATTTACGGCGAGGGCCTCCATATGGATAGTAAATGCGGAGATTAAGCAAATAATTTGCTCTTTCCATGAGGCTGGCATAATGCCAGCCTCATTCTTTTATGTCTTTCCGAATAAACAAGCCCTTACTTTTTATCTTTGGGCTGAATGGCATTAGAATCAGCAGCAATAATTCATCTGAAAGAAGCTTTTAGACCATGTGGATTCTCTTTGCTTTCGGCTCTGCTTTTTTTGCGGGCATTACGGCCATTCTTGCCAAGATTGGTATCAAAAAAACTGATTCAACATTGGCCACCGCCATCCGTACAGTTGTTGTCTTGCTTTTTACCTGGATGATGGTTTTCATTGTTGGCTCACAGGGCCAGCTTAGCCAGATTAGTCCAAGAACTTATCTTTTTCTGGCACTTTCGGGGTTTGCAACTGGTGCTTCTTGGCTTTGTTATTTTAAAGCACTTCAATTAGGCGAAATACAAAAGGTCACCCCTATTGATAAATCCAGCACCGTGCTGACAATGGTATTGGCAATTCTCGTTTTGGATGAACCCTTCAGTTGGATCAAGCTGGCAGCCATTCTGCTTATCAGCGCGGGCACTTGGTTCATGGTGAAAAAAAGTACCCATAAAGCGACTCCCAAAAATCAGGAGGAAAATAACCCCAAAACAAAAGAACTTTGGATGCTCTATGCCTTTGCTTCAGCAATCTTTGCCGCATTGACGGCAATTTTGGGCAAAGTAGGCATCAGTGGTGTGGAATCGAACCTGGGTACTGCCTTGCGCACTATTGTTGTTTTGCTCATGGCTTGGATGATGGTTTTTATCACAGGCAAGCAAAAAGAAATTAAAACAATAGATAAACGCAGTTGGTTTTTCATCATCCTTTCAGGCTTTGCCACAGGCGGGTCATGGCTTTGCTATTATCGCGCCCTTAAAGACGGTCAGGCTAGCGTGGTGGTGCCTATTGACAAATTGAGCATCCTCGTCACCATCGCTTTTTCTTACTTCGTTTTCAAAGAGAAGTTGGATAGACGTTCTGCCTTTGGTCTGCTTTGCATTGTGGCTGGCACTTTGCTGCTGTTAGTAAAATAGGCTAAGACCTTAATAAGGGAGCTTTCATGATTAAAGAATATGATGGTAGCCTGCAAAATTGCCAGGAAATACTGAACATTGATAAGGAAGCCTTTAACGAAATCCATCTTGACGCACAAGGTTTGCAAAAAGTATTGAAGCGTAGGGGCACTTACCGCGTCTTTATTGACTATCGGGAAGATAAAGCCACAGGTTTTATGGGGTTAATGTACGCCAGCACACCGCACTATGATGGGCTTTGGGTCGACCTTTTGGCCACCCGGCCGCAATATCGCAGGCAAGGCATCGCCACCGAACTGACTCGTCTGGCCATGCAAATTGCCAAAGAAGAAGGCCTGGAATGTGTTACAGCCATTGTGCGCCCTGCAAACCAATCTTCCATGGCTGTGTTTGACAAATTGGGTTTCAGCCATTCTGCTGAAGATTTCACGCTACTAAGCAAAAATATGTAAACGTTTCAGTCCCTAAACCTATTGTGAAAAATATTTAAGATCAAAGAAGCCTCGCTGAAATTTCAGTGAGGCTTCTTAATAGAACTTATCTTATTTGTCCGGTTTTTCAGCATCAACCACTTTTTTACCGGTAGCTACCTTGTGGGCTTTGGCCTTTACCTCTACCTTGCGAGGCTGCACTTCCGGTTTTTTAGGAAGATGAACGGTCAGAACCCCATTTTCGGTATCCGCGGAAATGGCAGCCTGATCAACCTGCTGAGGCATGGAAATACTGCGGAAGAAGGATCCGGAACGAATTTCTCGCACATGGTACTTACCTTCTTCGGCATCTTCGTATTCTTCATTAACTTCTCCCTTAATGGAAAGCACGTTATTATCGTAGGTTATTTCCAACTTCTCAGGGTCAAAACCGGCGATGCTTGCTTTCACTAAATATTCTTTATCATTTTCAATGACATCAAGGGGAAAGCCCATCAATTCGCGGTCAAATTCAGGTTCGGCCATGAAGTTATTCACAAATCTTGCCAAATTGCGGAAAGAATCAAAATCTGTGTTTCGTCTAATCATGTAAGCCATTTTTACCTCCAAAATATTTTATTGATTGCCTTAAACTTAGCGCTGGTTCATCAGATTTTTGTCAGCAAGCTATCGGATTCACATAAGAATCTTTAGATTTTCGCAACAGTGATAAGCCAGTATGCTATACTCATAGTTGTTAAAAATCTGAATCCATTCCGGCATAATGCCGGTTCATTTTGTAAGGAAGTTTATGAAATCAAAAACATTAAAGGTAATTCCCCTCGGAGGTCTTGGCGAGGTGGGGAAGAATATGACTGTCTATGAATATAACGGTCAACTTCTCATCGTAGACGCGGGAATGATGTTCCCTAATAACAATATGATTGGGGTAGATTACATTATCCCCGACTTTGAATACGTCAAAGCGCATGCTAATCAGGTTTGCGGGATCGTCATCACCCACGGCCACGAAGATCACATCGGGGCTATCAGTTATCTGCTGGATGCGGTTGATGCCCCTGTCTATGGCACTGCGCTTACAATAGGGCTCATCAAGTCTAAACTCAACCGCCGTAAACCTGCACACGAGCCAAAACTGCAAACCGTAAACGCTGGGGAAAGTATTCAAATTGGCCCTTTTAAGGTCAAGCTTTTCCATGTCTGCCACTCCATGCCTGACTGCGTTGGTCTTGGCATTGAAACCCCCGCCGGACTTATTGTTCAGACGGGAGATTATAAATTTGACCATACCCCCGTGGATGGCTGGCCAACTGATTACGCTGCCCTGGCTGAATTTGCCCAAAAGGGCGTGCTGGCACTGCTTTCCGACTCCACCAATGCCGAAAGGCCCGGATGGACCCCAAGCGAAAAAGTGATTGATGCCGCTTTTGATAAAGCTTTTGCCAAAGCAAAAGGGCGCATCATCATCGCCACTTTCGCCTCCCTTATTTCACGGGTTCAGCAGGCGTATGACTGTGCAGTGCGTTACGGCCGCAAAGTAGCCTTTGGCGGAACCTCCATGCTGGATAACATTAGTATTGCTCAGGAATTGGGCTACGTGAAATTTGACCCCAGTGTTATCGTATCCATGGACACAGCACTTACCATGCCTGATTCCAAAGTTCTGCTTGTGGTAACAGGTTCTCAGGGTGAGCCCCTTTCTATCCTTGGGCGCCTTGCCAACGGTACCAATAAAAAATTCGGCATCAAACCCAGCGATACCGTCATTCTTTCTTCTTACCCAATCCCGGGAAATGAAGAGCCTGTTTATCATGCTATCAACAAGCTCATGGAACGAGGCGCGGAAGTAATTTACGGTGCGGTAGCCCCTGTGCATGTTTCCGGCCATCCCAGTCAGGAAGAAATTAAACTTCTGCTGCACCTCACCAGACCACGCTACCTTATTCCCGTCCACGGCGAACTGCGCATGCTGCGCATGCAGGCTAAATTAGGCCTGGAAGTGGGCATGAAAGAAGAAGATATCGCTATCGTGGAAAATGGGCGGGTCATCGAGTTTACAAACCGCAAGATGAAATTGGGCGAGCGCATCCCAGGTGGTTACGTCTTTGTGGATGGCACCATGGTGGGCGATATTGACCGTGAAACCATCCGCGAGCGTGAGCAATTGAGCAATGAAGGTGTTCTGGTGGTAAACCTTCTGCTTGACCCAAAAGATCCATCAGTCTGGGACTTGCAAATGCAAAGCCGTGGGTTTATAGGTACTGAAGAAGAAGCAGATCTTCTGGCTGCCCTCAAAGAAAGGGTGCGTAAAATATTGATCTCACCCAGCAATAACCTGCAGCGCGAACTTTTCAATGCCGCCCGCAATACGGTTTACGACCAAACTCACCGTCAGCCGATTGTTTTTGCAACAGTGGCCTACACTTCTTAAGTCCTTAAAATTTTCAAATTAGCATAAATTCAGCAAAGCGCCTTATTGTAAAGGCGCTTTTTTCTGTCAAAGAGAAGAAGAAAATAAACCCAGCGCTTTTGCAGCGCTTTTTAACATCATTTTCTGGTTTATGGGTTGGCAACCGGAGCGGAGGCCTTATTTTCCTTAGCTTTTTTGGATTCGGAAGATTTTTTAGCCTCGGGTTTGACGTCTTCAGTTTTTGATTCTTTTTTAGATTCTTCGCCAGTTCCAGTTTTGCTTTCAGCTGGTTCGGAGCTTTCATCTTTGGAATGGCCACTCGCCAAACCGGAGGTAGAACGATTATCTGTTGCATAAAAGCCCTTGCCCTTAAATACAATGCCTACTGGTTGGTAGACTTTGTGCAGAGCAGGTCTGTCGCAAGCAGGGCACACCGTAAGCGGATCATCCGTAAAGTGTTGATATTGATCAAACTGATGATCGCAATTAGAACAATGATAAACATAAATCGGCATTTTGCAGGCTTCCTTTAATTCCCACCGATTATAGTACAGCGACCCTCCAACGGCAAGAAACGCGGCCGTTTTCAGACATTACTCTAACGCTTTTGCCTAAATATGTGTTGAAAGACTTGATGATATAATCGCGCCAGAGGAAAATATGCAACCGACAAAAAGATTTCGTTTTTTGCTTTTAAGCCTTTTGCTATTCGCAGGGCTCGTTGCCTTGTTTTTAACGCTCACTACACACGTCGTTTCTGCTCAGGATACAGTTCCAACCAACACTCCTGATTCTTTAGGCAAAATTTACTATAAGGTTCAACCTGGGGATAACTGCTCAGCCATTGCCAAAAAAGTAGGTGTCACAGTTCAAGATATCATCAGTTTCAACGGCCTGCGCCAGGACTGCCCCATTTTTGAGGGCAACAACCTCATCATTGCCATGGTTAGCCCGGTGGTGAACACGCCTACCAAAGTACCTACCGCTACTCCAGACCCAGCCTTGATTACACCCGGGCCAACCCCTTCAGGCGGCGCCGCAACTGTTTGCATTGTTCTTTTTAATGACCTGGATGGGAACGGCAGGCGCGGGGATGGCGAAACTTATCTTTATGGCGGCGTTGTTGGCCTTAATGATAGCATTGGCAAGGTAAGCCTTACCGGTAAAACAATAGCGGGTGATCCCGCTAAAACCACACCCTTCTGTTTTAATGATGTGCCTGAAGGGTCTTATAACCTCACCATGGCCATCCCTGATGACTTTAACCCCACCACAGCCATGAACTATCCCATTTCGGTAAAAGTGGGAGATGTAGCCACGGTTGATTTTGGCGCCCAGGAAAAGGCCCCCCAGCCCATTACCGGCCCCGTTGCCCCTGCTGGACAGAAATCACCTTTGCTTGGTATTTTGGGTGCGCTTATGCTGATTGCTGGGCTTGGCCTAGGCTACTACATGTGGCGCAACCGTAAAGCCTGAACTAAATAAATATTAAATCTAAAAGGCCTTACGTAAGGCCTTTTATTTTTTAACAAAGTGCTCAGTTATTTAACTTGATCTGCAAAACTTAGAAGAGTTCGTGATAGTTTATTTTCTTAAACACCTGCAATTTACCGCCGATAGTAGCGTCATAAACTTCACGCCCTGTTTCTTCATATACCTTGCGTGCCATGCGGTAACCCTGTTCAGAAACCTCCAGGTCGGGCAATTGCCAGCGAAAACCCTTGCCAAAATACGCTCCTGAAAAGTGATTCTGGTCTGCTCCACTGCTCTCAACGGTGGTATTTGGCTTACCCTTATCCACAAAGTTATGGTCAACCCCTATCAGATAAACCTGGCTAAAACCCATGTGATAAGCCAATTGCAGCCCCACATTGGTTACCGTGGCGCCTTCCCAAACCCTGCCGCAAACATCCTTGCTGAATTTTGGGCCAGTATAGGTAGTGTACAAAAAGTGGGTATTCTCATCCATTCCCAGCCACTTGCGTGCACGCCAGGCAAAAAACTTTGGCAAGGCAGCCTGGCTAAATTCCTTAACGCTCTGCTCTATAACAAGGTCATTGATGGAAACCAGGCACGAGGGGGTAAAACCAAGCTCTTCTGCTGCTAAGAAAATACGGTTAAACCCTATGGAGAACTCGCCTTGCAGCTTGGAAAG
This sequence comes from Anaerolineaceae bacterium, assembly GCA_034926255.1. Classification (GTDB taxonomy): domain Bacteria; phylum Chloroflexota; class Anaerolineae; order Anaerolineales; family Anaerolineaceae; genus Mesolinea. Next base: position 42,625 of record JAYFRD010000007.1, read on the forward strand.
ATCTGTTACCTTCAGGCTGGGACCGTTACCGACAACAAAGCAGCGTTCGCCCTGGTGGCTGTTTTTGAGAGCCTTCAACCGGCGCACAGATTCTCTGCGCCAAGGGTGCAGCGTGGCCTCCGGCAGTTCCGGAATGCGTCTTAGGCCATCGTAAACCTGCCGGGCAAACTTGCCCAGCGGCGATATTTCTTTATAACACTTCGTTTCAGCCATCTTACTCCGTCGAAAGCCGGCAGGTTGCTCCGCCGTCTGCAATGATGGCCTGGCCCGTCATAAAACTAGATTGTGCATGATCAGAAAGAAAATAAATTACTGATGCAATCTCATCGGGCTGGCCTACCCTTCCGTTTACAGTTTTTCTGGCAAGTGCCGCCATTTGTTCATCCTCTGGCAGTTCACCCGCGCGCCCACGATGAAAACCAGCTCGAAGCATGGGGGTATCCACCGCACCCGGCAGAACCGTGTTAACGCGGATATTATCAGGAGCAAATTCAATTGCCATTGCGCGCGTAAGGGCCAGTAAACCGCCCTTACTGGCAGCATAGGCAGCAATATTAGCACTGGTAGCCACCGCGTGCACAGAAGAGACGTTGACGATAGCGCCGCCACCTTCCGCTTTTAATAAAGGATAAGCTATCTTTGCACCTAAAAAGACGGAACGCAGGTTTGAAGCAATTACCCTATCCCATTCCTCGGCGGAGGTCTCAATAAGAGGCTTACTGATCTGGTATCCAGCATTATTAACCACCGCATCCAGGGTGGGCGAAAAATCCGCAGCCTGGTTGTAGATCAGGTCCAGATTTGCAGGAATTGAAATATCAGCTTGAATAAAAAGCCCATCCTCCGGGAACTCTGCATAACGCTCTTTGAGATCCGTGCCAATTACTTTCCAACCCTTTTCTTTAAAATACTTTACCGTTGCCCGGCCCACCCCGCCAGCTGCCCCCGTAATAAGCACTACAGCTTGTCTGTTTTTATGGTTATTCATTATCTCTCCAATCCGGCAAAATAGGGCTTTTCTTCCATGGCCTTCAATGTATCCATATCAACCATTTTGCCCAACCCTGTCAGCAGGTTGCGCAGCGTGTTCCAGTGCACGCGTTCCCAATAATAGGGGCTTGAGTTAGTGTTATGCGGTGCAATCATGACATTATCCATGCCCAAAAGCGCACTCTCATGCGGGAGCGGTTCTTCTTCAAAGACGTCTAAAGCGGCTCCGGCCAACTTGCCAGTCTGTAAGGCTTCTACCAGTGCAGCTTCATGCACTACCGGGCCGCGGCATGTATTAATGAGTACAGCTTCCGGTTTGCAATGCTTCAGTGTTTCAGCATTAATCAAATGTTTAGAACTGAGGTTAAGCGTGCAATTCAGGCTGATAAAATCCGCCTTTACCAGCAGCTCATCCAAAGGCAGCATCTCAACGCCGATTTCCTCAATAAAAACTGGATCAATTTTGACAATATCGTTGCCATAGAGCTTCATGCCAAAAGCTTTGGCAACCCTGAGCACATTTTTGCCAATATTGCCTACCCCAATTACCCCCAAACTTGATTCAGAAAGTGTTTTGCCCGGAATCTTCTGCCACTGCCCAGCCTTCATAGCCTTATCCATCCAGGGTTGTTTTCTTGCAAAGGCCAGCATGTAGGCCAGTACGCTTTCCGTCACCGGAACGGTAAATGCGCCCGGGGTATTGCCGATAAGAATTCCTAAATCCTTCGCAGCTTGCTGGTCAATGGAATCAATGCCGGTGCCCCACTTAGAGATTACCTTCAATTCCGGCAAGCAAGCTTCTTGAACTTCACGTGTGTAGCGGTCATCCCCGCAAAGTGTGCCCACAAACTGATGGGCAAACTGCAGAATGTCTTCAGCCTCAAAGCGCTCATGAACCTCAGGCTCAATGGTTTCGTAACCAAATGTCTTCAGAATAGGGCGAAAACGATCCATAAAAGGCAGCATGTAAGGGCAGGTAACTAAAATTTTTTCCATATCAACCTTTTTTAACATGCTCAAGCAGAGCCTGAGCAATAAGAAAATCAGATTCTTCATCAATATCCACTGCCTCAAGTGGCGGAACCTCGAAAAGCAGCGGTCTAGCCCCAATGCGGTTATGCCGCTCTATAAGATTTTGCCTTGTGAAAAGATAAAGGGTCGAGTTTTCTTCATACACGGGGGGCAGATCCTGCGTGCGCAGCAAAATATTGGGATCGTGGTTAATGGCCTTGCCCTCAGAATCATACAACCGGGTTTGCCAACGTGTAACCCCAAAAAGGGAATCATGGCCAGGCCAACCATCCTTAAAAATCCTAATAGCTTTAGAAATAGTTTCCGGCCGCAGCAAGGGGTTGGTGCTATGCGTTTGCAGATAGAGTTCAGCTTCCATTTGAGCGGTATCATAAAGCAAAATTTCATTCATGGGTACCGTATCTGCCCGCAGAGCTTCCGGGCGCAGAACGGTTTTGACCGCAGGGTAATGCTTTGCCAAGCCATCAAGAATAAGCTCTGAATCGGTGTCCACCATCACATGGCTGATTTCCGGGCAGCTTAGCAAGGTTTCAATAATCCAGGCATAAAGAGGTTTGCCAGCAATCAGGCGGTAATTTTTACCGGGCACGCGTATGGATTCATGCCGCATGGGCACAAAAGCTGCTATTTTCTCAAAGTTCATTAGCGTTCACCATCGTTCAGCATAAAATCGCCGTTAGCCAAAATACCCTCCGAAATAGCTCGCATTGTCGGGGAGTTTTCCGGCATCAGAGCTTGCCACTCAAAATCTCTCAATTTTACGTAACCGTTCCAGATGCCATCCTCCTCAATAAACACTTCAAAAGGCAGAGAGGCACGGTAAAGTTGATAGTAAAGAAAGCGCCTTGCATTTTCAGCATAGTTTGCGGGCACCTTAATGGCTTTGGCTTCCAGTAAATCTTTGAAAGTCTGAATATAAGCGGAACGTGATGGCGGTAAGAGGCAGGTATGATAAGGGGAATAGCGCGACTTGCCACCAGCCAGAACCATTTTTCCCATGATGGAAGCTTCCATGCCAATGGTCGAGTTATATACAATCACAAATTTGGAGCGGTCAATCAACTCATACGAACTTAAAAACTGCTCAGGAGGTATAAAACGCATATTCCAGATTTTGCCAATTTCGCGTTTTTGTGCCCAAGCACTTACACTTTCTTCGCTGGCTTTGCCCTTACGGGATTCATCTGGGTGCGCCCGAATGATAAAAAGAGTTTCAGGGTGAGCCTTTGCAAGTTCAAGCAAGCTGTCCAGCCAGTCGAACATATCCCGGAAAATCACATTTGCATGTGGTTGGGAAGTATCAAAAATAACGTTGGTAAATACAGAAACCAGTTGTTTAAATTGAGCGATATCATCAAGCATGGTTGTTTCAAGCCTGCTCATTTCCGGCCAGAATCGCACACCCGCCATGCTGAATTTACCGTTAAATCGGCAACTTAGTGTTTCATCCAACCGAGCGTTTTGGGCATCGTTCAATTGAAAATCGTCGGGCAAATCCAATGGGTAAGCTGTGGCATCTCCCTCAGTAAAGAAGGCCGAAAAAGGCTGCAAACCCACTTCGTGGCTGACTACTTTTACCCCTTTTTGTCTGGCGATGAATTTAGCGCTGGCTTCCGGATACTGCATGCCGTTAAAGACCACCAGGGCTTGTGGCTTGAGTGCATCAATAACATGACCCACCTGGCGGGTAAGCGACCAAGCGGAACGAATATAGTCTTTGGCAATTCGCAGCGTAACAGGTTCTTTTTCTAAATTGTGCCTGCGTAAAATCCAACGCAAGGATGGGGTAATTAATTCTCCAAGAGGAACTCCTTGATAGGTGAAAGCCAAGCACCCATCCAATGCCAGTGGTGCCAAAGTTTTTTCCAATGTTTCATCTTCATGATATTGAATCCGCAAAGCTTCGGCTTCTGCATAAAGTGTGTCAGATTGGGCCATACAAGCATTGCATGGTGGTGGTGAAGGATTTTCCTTGCGGCTGGTTCCCAGCACACAACTGCGCATGGCCCGGTCGCAAAAAAGATGAATCACAGGCACACCCTGCAGGCTTAAGGACCAGGAACTAAGCAGGCTATAGGCTGCGTTCAGGCTGAGGCCGGTCAGACGGGTAGATGTTTCAAAAAACAATACTGCTGCCTGATTTTTACTGCATGCATGAAAAGCCACTTCACTGGCTCTTGCACGCATTTTCTCATTACTTCTTTTGTGCGCGCTTTCCACCGCAAAATGTCTGCGGGCTTTTTCAATAAGCTGCGAAAGGTTCATCAATCAGTATATCGGCGCAATTTCTTAAGAGAGGATTTCTCACTCTCATACACCTTTTTCACCCCATCTCCCATGCCCGCTTCTGTCACGCGAATATACTTTACAAGCTTTTCCATGCCCTGCGGTTCTACCGAGGCAGCCTGGTCTGAACCCCACATAGCTCGATCCAACGTAATGTGCCGCTCAACCAGGCAGGCGCCTAAAGCTACAGCTACAGCCGAAGGAACCAAACCCACCTCGTGCCCGCTGTAGCCAATTGGGCATTGGTACATCGCTTTTAATGTGTTAATCATCTGGAGGTTCAATTCTTCAGGAGGGCATGGATAAGAAGAAGTTGTATGGCATAGAATGAGGTTCTCATCCCCCAAAACTGCCATAGCATCTTTAATTTCTTCAATAGTAGACATGCCGGTTGAAACAATCAGTGGTTTCCCTGTAGCCCGATAAGCCCTTATTAATGCGTGGTCAGTCAACAAGGCTGAAGGAAGTTTATGCGTTACAGGATTAAAACTATCAATGAACTCCAACGAAGGGATATCCCATGAAGAAGCAAACCAATCCATACCCAATTCTTTGCAGTAGCGATCGATTTCCTGATACTCTTCTTTATCAAATTCCACTCTGTAGCGGTATTCTAAATAAGTCATCATACCCCAGGGAGTTTCGCGCATGAGGTTGCGCTGGTGTTCCGGCACACAAATTTCTGGCGTGCGTTTTTGGAATTTAACCGCATCCATTCCAGCTTCTTTTGCTTTACTGATCAATTTTTTGGCATTGTCCAAGCTACCGTTGTGATTGATGCCGATTTCGCCAATGATATAAGCGGGATGACCATCCCCTAAAAACCTGTTTCCAATCCTTACTTCTCGGGTCATAAGTCTCCTTAGCCTTTTTTATTGAATTTTTCTATTAAGATATCCGTCAGTTCGCGGATTGCCCCGTTTCCGCCACGGTGCTGCAATACAAGGTCTGCCCTTCTGCGCACCTCAGGTTGGGCATCTGCAGGACAAACAAAAAATCCTACATAAGGGTACGTATCCAGATCCGGCAAGTCATTACCCATAAATATTAATTCTTCCGGTTTCAACCCACGTTCTGTGACAAGGCTTTCAATAGCTTTACCCTTATCCATCACAGAACTGAAAGCTTCTATTTTCAGCTTCTTTGCCCGGGCGTGTGAAATTTTACTGGTATCGCGCGACATAACCAACACTGAAATATCCGTTTGGGTTTTTAGCAGGCTCATACCCATACCATCCCCCCGGTCGCAGCATGCAAACTCATGCCCTTCTTCATCCAGATAGACTTTGTCATCGGTAAAGACGCCGTCAAAATCCATGATGAGCATGCTTACATATTCGGGGAAATGCCTACGCCCCTTCAGAGGGTCTACTATTATAAGTTTCTCATCCCTTACCAGTGCTTCGTATTTTTCCCAGTCTGAAGGCTGATCGATATCCACCGTGTAGCACGGATCAATCATCACCGGCAGAATAAAACTGCCTGTAAGCGAATGTTTTTCAAGTACACTACGGGTGCGGATCACATCAATGTGTCCGGTTTGCCAATATGTTTTGGGCAAGGCTTGACGGGCAGCATTATAAGGTTCTGCCAAATCAGGCATAGAAAGCAGCGGTTGCATCTGCCCGCTGGCTTCATCAATTTGCCACATTTTATAGGGATTTTGCCCCGAAGGAACTATCCCACGTACGCAATCTGCCTGAGGGTTCTCTATGATTAGCGTTATAGCATCATCCACAAGACCGGCCGGGCGCACAGGGGAAGTTGGCCGTAACTGCACCAGCAGATCAGGCTCATAATGTTCATGAACGTTCAGCCATTCCAGAGCATGTGTGAAAAGCGGCAGGTCAGGTGAAGAATCCGCGGCTAATTCAGCCGGTCGCAAAAAAGGCACTTCTGCCCCCCAATTTTGCGCAATTTCTGCAATTTCTTCATCATCGGTAGAAACAATACAACGGGTAACCAGTTTTGATTCCTTAGCAGCCTGAATAGACCAAGCCAGCAGAGGTGCTCCGGCAAAAAGTTTGATGTTTTTGCGCGGTATGCCTTTAGAGCCGCCACGGGCAGGGATGATAGCAAGTACCTCCGGATGTTCTACCATGCAGTCCATCCCCCATCTACCACCAAATTAGAACCGGTCATATAAGAAGAGGCCTCTGAACATAAAAAGAGCATGGCGGCGCTCATCTCATCCGGTTTTGCCATGCGTCCCAAAATGGCTTTAGCAGAATATGCCCGGGTAAATTCATCATCATGCCCATTGTAAACTCCCCCAGGGGTAAGGGCATTCACGCGAATACCTTTGCCCGCGTAATACGCCGCCAGATACTTGGTAAAACCAAGCACTCCACTTTTTGTAACCGAATAATAAACCGGCTTAAAAGAACGTGAACCGTCTTTGCGCTCATACAGACGCTGGTCTGGACCATTCAGGCCATAGGTTGAGCAGATATTCACGATTGCCCCGGAGCCTTGACGCAGCATAGGCTCCACAACCGCCTGAGAAGCCAAAAACATTCCCGTGAGGTTTACATCCAAAGCCTTCCGCCAGTTTTCAAGACTGTAATTTTCAAATGCGTTTGCTCCTTGGGCGTCCTTATGGGCTGGGTCAAATTTGGGGTCAAGTGCAGCAGAATTAACCAATACGTCTACACGCCCAAATTTTTTCAGGGCAAATGAGACCATCTGCTGTACAGATTGAGGATCTGTTACATCGACCAGCACAGCATCTGCAACCAAACCATCTCTGCAAATAGCCTCCGCCTGAAGGGCGGCCCCTTCTATTGCCATATCCGCCAAAAGCACTTTAGCCCCTGCCTGAGCAAGCGCCAAAGCAAATTGTTTGCCTAAAAGACCTGCCCCGCCCGTAATGATGGCAGTACTGCCTTCCATTTTGTATTTATCAAGAACGCTTGAGGTCATAACGCTCCTCTGCACAAGATTTGCTACTGATTTTACCATCCAGGCGCCAGGCAGATTCCATCTGCACCATTCTTGAAAGATGGTGTGACGAGTCGTGGGCCATCAATGCTACCTGCAAAGCAGCCGCGCCGTCCTGCAAAGTGCAAATAGGCTTTGCCCCTTCACAAACTTCCATAAAATGCTTCATTTCTGCAAGAAAGAGATCATTACGCTCAAATCCATAAGGCAGCATAAAGGAACGCCACTGCCCATCCTTGCATGAATAAATTTTTGCTGCGCCGCTGCTGTTTTCCCACTGAACCACGCCCTGCGAACAAAGAATTTGCAAGCTGTGGATTGGTGGCTGCTGATAATAGTCCAGATGCAGGTGAGCAATGGCACCCTCTTTGAAGTGCAGAGTGATTTCCGCATTGTCTTCTACATCTATTTCTAAGTCAGATAGTTTAGCTAAACTCGCTGAAACGCCTTCTACTTCCCCAAACATCCAGCGCAGGTAGTCAATTGGGTGTGAGAGTGTAAGTGTTACTCCGCCGCCCAAATCCAAGCGGCCGGCATACGTTTTACGGTAATCCTCATAAGGGTGCCAGGCAGGGAGATATTCCCCCCAATGGGCCTGTGCGGAAAGTGTTCTACCCAAGTTGCCTGATTCCAGTTCCGCTTTTATCTGCTGAAGAACTGGATGATATCGAAAGTGAAAGCCAACCAAAGCTTGTTTATTTTGGGTATGCAAAATCTCATCAAGCTCTTTTAATCCCTCAAGGGTATTGGAGATGGGTTTTTCAATCATCAAGTTTGCTCCAGCACGAGCAGCAGCCAAAGCCACTGGAATATGAAAAGCGCTGGGGTTTGAAATAACTACGGCCTCCGGCTTTTGGGCAAGCGCCTCATCCAAATCACCATATGTTTTAAAAGCCTCAAGCTCCTCTTCAGGCAGGGTGGATTTCCCGGTTCGGTAAAGCAAAATGTCGTGCTGCCCCAGCTGCACAAGATTGCGCAAGTGGCGCCTGCCGATGGAGCCTAAGCCGCAAATAAGCGTTTTCATTGTTTTCCTTCGCAAACCTATTTTAATAAATCCAAAATATGAGAGGCGGTATGCTTGCTTGCATTGCCATCAATAAAAGTGATTTCATTCTGCACAAACTTTTCACGTTCCGCACAATCAAGAGATGGGTCAGAAAGGTAAAGATTTAGGGTATCAATCAATTTTTCACCGTCGAAAACCACTCGCCCTGCTTTGGAATTAATGAAGCGTGAATGGGTAGGCCATTTGCCAATCTCGGAAAGCGCAAGAGAAAACTTGTGCGCTTTATTCCACCCTCCAGGGGTATCCATGCAAACACTCAAAATAGGTTTGTCATGGATGGCACATTCAACACACATCGTTGAATAAACTGTTGTAAAAACATCCGCATGAGCCATCATCGAAGTTTTTTCTTCCATGTCCTCCCCAGAATAATTTCCCAGGTTTCCGCCAAGTGCAACTGGTTCTACTACATGAATGAACGGCATCTTACTTGCTAAATCCAGGATTTCTTCCCGCTCTCTGGTATATAACGGATCAGCTAAAAAATGATTTGGATGTAGTCTTACCAATAGTTGTGCTGGTGTTTTCAACTTGCCAGAATTTACCGCATTGGCCAATGCCACAACATTCTGCAAATTTGGGGAAAATGTAACAAAACTGCAAGCGTAAGCAATAAGTTTGCGTTTAGGGTCTAAACCATGAAGTTTATAATATGCTTCTTGAGGAATAAGCCATTCGCGGCTGTAGTAACCATCATAGGAGGGAATTCCTCCTATTTTAATTTTTTCAGGTTCCCAGTCAGACCCCTCCACAAGTTCTCTCTTTTGTATTTCAGACCAGCAGATTGCAAAGTCCAGCGGAGCGGATGGAAGCCCATAGCTCGAAGGATTATCCCAACCGACAATAACAGTTCCTGCTTTTACATGATGTTTTTTTGCTTCACGAAGAAGGTATTTATCATTCCTCCAGCCATAGGTACTTGAAACAACCAAATCAGGGTGATATTTCGCAAACAAATCACTGTAAATAGAAGGTACAAACTTCATCTGCATTTCAATTAATTTCTTTCGAACAGCTTTCGATTTTCGCAAAATCCTAATGCAGCTTTTTGCGAATGGCAAGACTAAGCGTTGCTTACCTTGCAGTTCGGCCTCAACCTGTCGAACATGGCTATCCATTGCTTCAGTATTAATTCGATCAGAAGTTCCCACTCTTCTGAGAAAATTTAACCACCATTGAACACTCGCGTGATAGCTTCGCGCATAATTTTCACATTCGTCATATCTTAATCCAACAACAGTCAGCCCTGATTGTTGATAATTCTCTGTAATCCCTTCAACCAGTTCATCTTGGGTTAATAACACTACCTTCACTCCCTGTGCCAACAAGCAGTTTACAACTTGGCTTTTAAGAAAGTAAATAATAGCCAAGCCATGATCCGCGCAGATAAAAACACATTTTTCGTTTTGCATTATTTATTTGTCTTTCCAGTAGATATTAAAGATCCAATTATACATACGCATCAAAGGTGCTTTAATAATCTTCAATTCCTTAATTTTTCTAAGCTTTGAACGAGAAGAATCCATTTTTAAAGGAGTTTTTGCTTTTCCTTGCTGCTTAAACTCTTCAGGAACCTCATTGCTCATGTTCTGCATATAAGGTTCTGCGGTCATTAATCGCAGATAACCTGCCTTGTTAACATTTACATCCAATTGACGTACTTGCCCCATGGGCCTTTCCATATTAAAAGGCAGAAATTCTTTGAGGACTTTTTTATATGCCAAAAACTGATAGTGGATGGCACCTATGTGCGCACGCACTCCATGAAAGGTTACCCTAAGATCTTCATGGTTCTGATAAAGTTCCTGGGTTTCTTGCTCTGTATGCCCCAAACTCATTGTAAAAGAACGGAAGGTTTCCCAGTCAAGAAAGCGACTTTTTTCCAATTTAACTTCAGCCGTTTCTTCTGCCCATTTGATTGTAGCCGTGTTATAGATTCGATCATTCGCTAGAGGTCGTGAAGTAACCATACCAACATTAGGGAAGTTCTCTAAGACTTTTAAAGAGTTTGATAACCAACCTGGGTAAAAATAACAGTCATTATCACTGTAAGCGATAATATCACCTGGCGCACCATCTAAAATAATATTCCATGCGCCACCTTTACCCAAGTTTTTCTCAGAAAGAATAAGGTACTGAATCTTACCTTCAAACTGAAGCTGGGAAAGATATTCTCTTACCTCTTTGCAAGAACCATTATCAAAAACCAAAAGGTCATAAGGCAAATCCGTATTTTCCCAAATACTTGTCAGGCATACTTTTAGAACCTCTAAAAGATTGGCATAAAAACCACTGAGAAATGGAATGTAGTTCAGTATTGCAACCGTAATTCTCTCGGGTTTAGCAACTGTTTGAATGCTTTTTGCAGGATTTTGTCCAACCCTTGGCATTATTTTGCCCTCCGGCGTGAAGCCAGTAATTTGGCCTTCATTTCCTTTTCTTTACGTTTTTCCTTCCATGCCTTCAATGGGTGGAAAAGCATAAAAAGAAATTGGGTAAGTTTGTAGTTGCCACGTTTAAGAAGAGGGGCAATTTCAAGCTCTCGCCAAAAACGCGTCCAGCTTCCTTTTATAGGCACTAACCTTCCGTCTACCAGTACATCAGTGGCATCATTCAGGTCAAAAATGGCACGCCTCCCCCCAGCCAAAATAATATTTTCCCCTGTTTCAGGAAGGCGGTAATGGGGCTGCCCGCCGGGCAAATGCGCATAATCGTGATCCTGATGAATAATATCCACTGAAGCGCTTGCATCCACTACACTCCAATGCATGCGGCGTGCGCGGTAAATCATCCAGTTATCCCAACCTGCCCTTCCTACCGCAAATTCAGGAATTTGATCAAAAGTGGAACGGGGATAAGCAAAATAATCGCTGCCAGTTTTGGGATGTAATCTGCCATTGGTTTTCATCTTCTGGCGCAAATTTGCTTCCCATCCCTCAGAAAAATCTATTGACTCCGAAACTGCAAGATCATAGCGCTGACCAACCATTAAAAACTTTTCCGTCTGGTTGCTCACCTGCAAAAGTTTTTCCAGAAAATCCGGAAAAAGAATGATATCCGCGTTCAAATACGCTAAAAAAGGGCTGCTATTGACACCTCTTGCCAAACTGAAAATGGAAGAAACCAGTGGTGTACCGTACACGCTGCGGGCAACTCCTGGCAAGTGCAATACACCAAGGCGTTCACAAGCCTCGCGTAAACCATCCTCGCTGCCAACTACCACAATCTGAATACGCTGACCGAGTTGCTGCCAGCTTTTGATAGCATTTTCCTGAATCAGTGAAATATGCGCATTCTTAAAAGGTTTGGGGGCTGTAAAAAGCGTCAGCAGAACTTCTTTGCTCACTTATCCTCCAGAGGCAGCCAGGTTTGTTTGGGGCAAACCTTGGTGATTAACTTGCGCCACAAGAAGCCCATCTGTCTTTTTGTAGCAACGTTCTTTTCATAGACAAAATGGAAAGGCGCGTCATTTTGCGGCTTTGGCCTGGCCAAGGCAGTTAAAAAGAGTTTAAGGGTTTTTGAGCGCGGGTATCCATGTGCTTTAAGTCGGATGAGTTCATAGCCGCTTTTAGCTAAACTTTGCTTAAGTGTATGGGGTGTAAAACAACTTAAGTGCGCCAACTCAAAGGAATCATGCGCGTAGAGATTAGGCACTTCAACAAGCAAATAACCATCCGCACTTAAAAAATGCTGGCGAATCTCGATTAGATTTCCAATAGGATCATTCAGATGTTCCAAAACATGCATAAGGCTCACCAGTTCAAATGCAGAAAAGGTGCTTGCCTTAAGCGCTTCCAGATTGGCAAACATGGTAATCCCTTTACTGGCTGCTTCATCGCGGTAGGCCTGTCCCATTTCTACACCTATGGGCTCTGCACCAAAAGCGCTTTGCAAATACTCCAAGAAAAGACCGGAAGATGCACCGATATCCAATGTTCTGCTCAGTTTCGTAACCCCGTTCTCTTTCAAAAAACGCATACCTTCTTCCGCCCTCAGGCGCTGTTGCCTTAGGTCTTTAGCGGTTGGCAGTTCTGTTTTTTGATAGATTTTGCGATAAGTTTGGGCATAAAAAGCCGGGTCGCCTGCCTGACTCTCAGCTGAGTTTTGGAAAACGAATCCGCAGGTTTTACATTGATAATAGTTAACTTTTACGCCAAAAGAAACTAGTTGATGGAACTGCCTGTGCTCTTTTGCGCCGCAAAGAGGACAACTAAAAACATTAGCTGTGTCCATAGGCTTCTCCGCCATCGGTGTGCATCCGTTCATCCAGGTCTTTGAAAGTCTTATGTTTCACCATACTTACGTTGGTCTGCCATTCTGGGTGTTTGGCGTTGGCGGTCAACAACTCTTCCAAAGAAAAATCATCTTTGTTATCAAAAAAATTATAAATTGAACGCGCCTGCTTCAGATCTTCTGGGGTATCAACCGTAAAGCGCAAGTGCCCGAGCTTTGGACTGCGGTTCACCAGTTTGACTCTGAAACGACCCGAGCTGTCATAGAAATAGGGCATGACATGCTCGCGCTCAAAAGGTTCTTTTGCTTCCAGCCAGGCCCGCTGCAAATTAACAAAAGAAACTATTTCCGTATCCATCCCAATTGGGCTGGTACGCTTCAGGGGTGGGGGTAAGCGGTTAGCCACAAAGTCATATGCACCCTGTTTAAAAACCTTCAGTACCCGCTCAATTTCTTCCGGAGCAATGCAGGGGCAGTCCGCTGTAATGCGCACCACGGTTGTGGCCTTTACCGCTTTGGCAATTTGATAATAGCGATCCAAAACGTCGTAAGTGCTGCCGCGAAAACAGGCAACACCAACATTTTGGCAAAAAGCCGCCAACGCATCGTCAGATGCCTCACCCGTGGTTGCCACTACAACATCATCCAGTCCCTTAGCCCTGCCTGCGCGCTTTATTACCCGCAGAAGCATAGGTTTGCCCCCAAGGTCTTGCAGCACCTTTCCGGGTAAACGGCTGGAGCCCATCCTTGCCTGAATGATTGCAATTGTTCTATCCATCCGCTACTTTCCCTGCGAGACGGGGTCAATAATGACAGTGCCCATATAGGTATCGTACATATTTTGAGAAATCTGCATAGTAGCCGGGCTAGTCATCCATAAAAAGCCCCAAAGAAGCCCTTCTTCTTTAAAAAGGTACGCAACCCAAGCGTTATTGTCTTTGCTGTAATTCAGACGAATCATTTCGCGCCCATTCATCTTAATTTGTCGAGATTCTATGCCGCTATCCTGCTTTTGGATTATCGTTTGGATTGCCAGATTAAGCATCGTCAGAGGCATAAAACTAAACTGACCATTTTTGAAAGCCAGCAGTTTTGTCGGTTCAGGCGTGGCAGAGTCATACCCCCACCAGGCAATATTATCTTCAATACCTTCTGCCAACTTAGTGTAGATTTCGCTGTCTTCGCCAAAAAAACTCTTGATTGCCTGTACGATTCCCGGTAAATCCTGGGTGATATCTGCGCCAATATAGGTATTGGAGAGCATAATAGACATGCCTGCCCCTTGCAGCCTCACTAAACCCATTTCCGGGGTTGGCGTAGCAGTTGGAGATGTACCAAGCAACCCTGCCACAGTGGGTAGGTTGCATGCCATGGTAACTGCCAGCAAAACGCAGAAAACGGCAAGGATTTTTTTGTTCATACTTCTTCCTTTTGTAGAAGGTCTTTCCAGGCCCTCATTAAAACTTTCTTATTTATTTGCCAGTCAGCCTTTTGTTCCGCAGTACGTCGGGCTGCTGCCTGCATGGGTGCAAGCTGAGCCTGCGAGGCTGCCAAAATACATTCTGTGAGGTCGTCCATCTCGCCATCTGGGTAAACCCAGCCGTTAATGCCTTCCTGTACCCATTCAAGGTTTGCAGGAATATCCGAAACCAGAGCAGGAAGTGATGAGGCCAGTGCCTCCATCAAAGAAACTGAAGAACCGTCTACATGGGATGGGCTTACGTAGATATCCGCAGCGGCAAAGACTTGCGGCAATTCCCTGTTGGGAATGCGGCCAGGCAGAATGGCCTTATTTTCGACTTTCCCTTTTCTGAGAATCGCTTTAATTTCCTCTTCCTGAGAACCGCCTCCTGCCAGCAGCAGTCTCAAGTTTGGCAATACACCCGCGGCTTCAGTAAAAGACTGACAAAGTTGAAGTACCCCATACTTTTCTTCCCAAGAACGCAGACAAAATAAGACTTTGTTCTTTTCCCAGCCAAGTTGCTTTCGATATTCCAATCCGCTCTCATGCCATTTTTCTTTATTGAAGAGTGCCAGATCGACCCCCCAAGGGAAGTCATAAATATGTTCCAGCATAAAGCCAAGCTCAACAGCCTTTTTTGCGCTGCTGTGCGCATCCACAATGAGTCCCTGGGAATGGGAGAGTACAAAATTAGTTCGTTTTAAGTTTTCAGGGTTTGCAAAACTGTCATGCATCAAATCAAAACCCCAGCTTTGCGCCAGTAGAGGCTTTGCACCTGCCAGCACCGCCAGATAGGCTAAATCATGCAAAGGGCCTGCCTGCACCAAGTCAGGCTGAAGTGAGCGTAAAATCCCTGATAGCTTTTGCGTAAATCGGGGTATCTGGTCTTGCATGAGGGGGAATTTAAATCCCATTGGCTCAAGGGGGTTCACGCCTGCCGGGGTTGGCCAATCACCACTGCTAACGCGCAAGGCATAGCCTTCAAATCCACCTTCAACCAGCATATGCATAAAACGCTGGTCATGCACTGAATCCGCAATAGTGATGTACAGAATCTTTTTCATACCAGTTGAGTCCAGCGTAAATCCTGTCCCTTTTCGATGTTTATCCAAGCTCTAAGGCCAACTACTTTTTCGATCTCGTATGGTTCAATAGCACCTGGGGTAGCCGGGCGCAGCACATCAATCATCTCTCGATTAAGGGTTTCGCCGGCTTGAATAGCTCTGGCCGCGCGCAGGCAGCGCCGCTGTACAATAACTGTATCCTGCTCATTGGCTGCCACAAACTTGGCGCCGGAGCCCAAAGCGCGTTCCAGTTGACGCGTGTTTTGCACCATGTCTGCCCAGCTTTGCGGGTTCATAGCAAAGGCATGGTCGGGACCTTCACGAAAGTTATCGTCCGTAAAGTGTTTTTCAACTACGCGCGCGCCGAGAGCAACCGCGCCCAGTACAGTCGCGTGCCCATGTGTATGATCGCTCAGGCCTAACACCAATTCCGGCCACATTTCGTGATAAGTTTTGAGCACATTTAGATGGATGTGATCATAATTTCCAGGGTCAGCCGTATAGTTGGTGTTGCATTGCATCAGCACTAGTTCAGCGTTGATGGTTAAAATTGCCTCAACCGCCCGCTGAACATCCCCAATAGAGGCCGCCCCTGTAGCGAGAAGAACAGGTTTACCCTTACGGGCCATGCGCTCGCAAGATTCAATCCAGGTAATATCCCCTGAGCCAATCTTGTACGCTGGAACAAAGCTTTCCAGCATATCGGTTGCTTCAAAATCATAAGGTGCAGAAAAAAAATCGATGCCAAGCTCATCGCAGGCTTCGCCTAAATGTTGCGTCCATTCAAAAGGAATAGAAGCTGCGTCATAAACTTCCACTACGCTTTTTTTCCATTTAGCCTGGTGAGAAACCTGAGCATTCATGTGTGTGAAGCCATAATCAGAGACTATTTTTGGCCCGCGGAAGTTTTGGAATTTGGCAGCATCTGCACCTGCCTCAGCAGCCAATCGGATAAGCTGCAAAGCTCTTTCAAGGCTGCCGTCATGGTTGGCAGCAATATCCGCCACAAAGTAAGTGGGGTGTTTAGGTCCGATGGTATGCCTGCCAATTTTGATTTCCATTTTTCTCCTAATCCGCCTTAAAAGTCTGTAATCTTTTCCTCAAACCCATGTCATCTGCCAGATGCAGAGCCTGCAACCCTTCCGTGATACCAGGCAGTTTACAACTCAATGCAGCTTGCAGCTTATTGGTATTCATGCTTAGGTTCAAAGAACGCCGAACCGTCAGTTCAGAGTCTTCCACAGCAATAGGGCTTATCAACGTTTCGTCAAAGCCAAACTCACGGGCAAGGCTCACCCCAAAAGCATACTTACTCACCGACTGGTTGCCAAAAAAGTGATAGACCCCATGCAGTTCATGCTCAAGTGCCTTAAGTAGAAGGTTTGCAAGATGCTCAACGTAAAGCGGGGTAAAAGTCATATTCGTAAAGCCACTGGCAGTTTCTTCCTGCTTCAGACGGTTGTAGAAAAATTCTGCAAGAGAGCGCCTGCCATTGAGTGACCAGCCGTAAAAAACAACACGGGCAATGATCGCTTCTTTATATTCGCTCTGGACGTTATCCTCACCTTTAAGCTTGCTGTGAGCATAGGTGTTGATAGGGTTGGGCATATCATTTTCTGTATAATCGCCTTTTGTGCCGTCAAAAACAGCATCAGTGGAGATATGAATCATGGGAATGCCCATCCCTTTCAAGCTCCAGGCCAGTTCTCCGGGCACTTCGGCGTTCAATTTATAAGCCAACTCTGGGTTCTTTTCGCAATCTTCTATGCTTGCCAAAGCAGCGGTATGGATTACATAATCTGGGACAAGCGTTTCTAAACGAGGACGTATCGCTTTAATATCCGTCAAATCAAATTCTTGGGTGGTAAATGGAGCATTAATCAGCGGGTTGCTTTTAGTCCATCCACACACTTCAAAACCCTGGCGCTGCGCGTAAATGCCCAGGTTGAGTCCAAGCAACCCGCTTGCGCCTGTTATTAATATTTTTTTCATTTATTTTTCCTTAGCAAGCTCATGTTCAATTGGATCAATTATTTTCTTAATGCTTTCAAGATCCAACCAATCTGTATTATTATCGCTGGTATAGGTAAAACCATTCGGAAGGGGCTTGCCCTTATCCTCCCAAGCATGACCAAACCAAAGCGCATTGCTCGGTTGCACCACATACATATCCGACATTTCTACCGTTGTGCGAGCCTCATCTTCACCAATTAGGCTTTCATGCAATTTTTCGCCTGAACGAATGCCTATTATTTTAATTTCTGCCTGTGGAGCAACCGCTCCAGCCAGATCTGTCATTTTCATTGAGGGGATTTTCGGCACAAAAACTTCCCCGCCCTGCATCTGCTCGATACAGCGAATGACAAAACGCACGCCTTGCTCCAGTGAAATCCAGAAACGCGTCATCCGTTCATCAGTGATGGTTACAATTCCGCTAGCGCGCTGCTTAATAAACAGCGGCACCACAGAGCCCCTGGAGCCAACAACATTCCCATAACGCACGCAGGAAATACGGGTGTTGCGGCCTCCAGCATAAGCGTTGCTTTGCACAAATAGCTTTTCAGCAGCCAGTTTGGTGGCACCATAAAGATTGATCGGGTTTACAGCCTTATCCGTTGAAAGGGCTAACACCTTCTCAACCTTGTTGGCAATAGCAGCATCTATGACGTTTTGTGAACCTAAAATGTTCGTTTTAATGGCTTCGCTAGGATTGTACTCACATGCCGGCACTTGTTTGAGCGCCGCCGCATGAACAACAACATCTACACCATAGGTGGCCAGGGTAAGGCGTTCCTTATCGCGTACATCTCCGATAAAATAACGGATACGGGGGTCATTAAAGCCACCGGTCGTGCGCATTTCGTGTTGTTTTAGCTCATCTCGGCTATAGATGATAATCTTGGACGGGTGGTATTCGTCCAACATAGTGCGAATGAATTTCTTACCAAATGAACCTGTTCCACCGGTGACAAGAATAATTTTATTTGTCCAATCCATACAAAACTCCTTAAGCCTTGTCTGATTTTACAGCAGGCTTATTAATAACAATTAATGGATACTGGCCATTTTCGCCAAAAAAACGAGGAAAGCGATCTTCCAGCCAGGAGAGTATCTTAAGTGTTCGATATCCCCTATTATCAGACTGGATAACTGTTCTTAAGAAGCGCACACTTACACTCCGCCAGCTCAATATTTTATAGGACAAAACCCCATTAAAAGTGTGTTTAAACCATTCTGCATTGGACTGTTTCACAAAAGTTCCAGCAGGCCCACTTTTTTTGCCGGTATTCAAAGAGTTAAAATTGCTTTTTTCAGAATTATTTGAATTTTTAAGCTCAAATTCTTTGTTGAAACGAATTTTTACATTCTCTATGCGCCTGCAAAGTTTTTTGAGCTTATATTCACTCCAACCATCTACCGTCACCATCGAACGGCCCGGCTTCAATCGTTCATAGAGACTCAGATAACAAGCCTGCTTTTCTTCCATAGGCAAGTGATGAATGGTATGCAAAGACACAATTCCATCAAAAACTTCTTTTTTAAAAGGGAGATGCGAAATATCGCCGACTACGTAAAAGCCCTTCTCGCCCAGCCTCTTACGCGCTTCCGCAAGGGCCACATGTGAAAGATCAAAACACACTCTTTTTACATAGCCTTTGGAATATTGAAGATAAGCATCGTATTGCACTGGTCCAGAACCTGCGTCTAACAAGTACTTACCTTCTTTGGCCAAATGTTCTCCTACCCGAGCGTGTCCACGGGCAATGTAATCTGCACTGACTGGTCTTAAGTCTTCATATTGGGCATTCTGGTAAAGGCCGCTGGCTTCTTGCTGCCAGCCCACTTCGTTATAAAAATGTCCAATTTTGTGTTTAATATTTTCAGGCATTTGGCTTGCCCTCCCGGCTCTTAATTTCTTCTAATCTGAGCAGACCGCGCTTTTTCCAATCTAAAGCCTCACCTGTCAGGTACTGGAAAGTTTGAGTGTAACGCGCCTGCCCTTGAGGGTTAAGCACAAGTCGTAATGGACGGGCCTTAAAATCTTCCGCCAGCCAAAGCAAATGCCAGGGAAAAGGCAAAGAAAATTCAAAGAAAAAGAGATAGGCGTACAACCAAGCCTGTTCTGTTTGCTTGGGGCTAAGCCTGGCTTCCTTTGGTTTTGACAAAATTTTGTCCAGCATGTTTTGATAAGCCAGCCAGTCTACAGGGTCATAAGTAAAGCCCTTCTGGGCATAATGGGTACGGCCAGCAACAAGTACTGGCAAACCCGCCATGGCCATCTCAAGGCCTACGGTTGTGGTATAGACAAGTCCCACGGAAGCTAACTCAATCAAGTCATAAGTGTTTATGGGGTCTTCCGGCCTTACCAAATGGATATTTTCCGGCAGTCTGGCAAAATGGTCTTCTATTACTTCAACCATAGAAGTTCCATGGGTTTTCAATTCACCTGGATGCACTCGGATGACAAGCTGGGCATTGGGTTTCTGCAGAAAATAGCGAATTGTATCCACAATCCATTCAGCCATGGAACCCGTAATCTTCTGACGGCCAAGGGTAAGGCTATCACCCAGCACATTCGTGGGCAGAAGTACCACAGGCCGTTTATCTAAGCCCAGTTCTTTTGCCACCGCAGCCGCCCCTTGTGATGGAGCGGCCTGCCACTTGCGTGCAAAGTTGCCCCATGTATGTGCGCCCTTGCGTGAATCAAGAAGGTCAGTAAGCGCTATTTTTGCCTCAGAAGGTAGAGGTTCATTTCCCAATGATTCCCAAAGGTCGCGGGTGTCGTGGGTCATAATTTCATCATCCTGAGCCAGCCAAATGCGTTCCCTTTGGTCAGCAAACTCAAAAGTAACAGCCCGAATCCCCAATAGCCTTGCCATGCGGTAGGCCACACCCATTTCAAGGATGCTCCCGTTGGGTACAATTAATACATCTGGTTTGCTGCGCTGTAAGCAGGTGTAGATGGCTGCGCCAGTCATTGAATTCCGCTGCAATCGAAGGCTGTAAAGCGGGTCGCCCTCACGTATCTCTTCAACCTGCCGGGTATACATGGTGTCATAAAGAGCTACCTGCCTTACGGCTTCCAGTACTTCAGGAGGGTAAGCGTTCCAGGCAACTTGCTCATTCGTTTGATCCAGCAAAGGGAGAATTTTTATTACTTTTTTTAATGGCTCCAAAATACCCTGAGCATAAAGGTCTTGGCGCTTCAGATCAAACGGCGTAATTTCGCGGTCCCATTCGGCGTAAGGCAAGTAAGCAAAAGTAACCTGGTGCCCCTGCCCGGCTAGTGCCAAAGCAATTAAAACAGCTTGCTCAATCCAATAGTGTAGGGTGGCAAAGATGAATACATTCTTGGCATTTGGGTTGGGCTCAGCCAATTGTTGCACATCTTTGATGGCTCCAGGCAAAATCTGGGCAATGGATTCCAACTTAAAGTGCGAAGACCAGGTTTTGTTCTTACCCTTGATATTCCAATAAAGCTGGGCGGCTAATGCCGAATTTTTCAATGGGTTACTACGGATTTCTTTATTTTTCATTTATTCATTCTTCTCTATATGCCAATCTAACACCGGTCGAACTGCACCCGGCCGAGGTTCCGGCCAATGCGTGCCTGCCCCGCCCGAAACATCTACGTTAAAGCTTAGGGCCTGGTCGTCCTGAAAATAGCGCCTGATGCCATATGAACTGGCATTAATTCCCAAAATAAAACGACCTTCATTGAGGGTATGAGGCGGAATTGTGCAGCTGCTTACCCAAACTCCTGAGGAGCGGGCTGGATATAGTTTAAAATCCTCGCTTTTGTCAGTATCAAAACTGGTAAAAACAGCTTCCCCGCGTGGCGTATAAAGATAATAACCCACCCGCAAACCGGTGATAGGTTCAAGCAAGCGATATTCTATTTCAATTTTGATGGGGTCTATACTGCGCACGGAATCTGAGATTCTGCCATCCTTATCCAGCACACGCAAGGCCAGGGGCATAAAGGGCTTGGCACTGAGGGGCACTTCATCTTCTTCCCAAAATCGTTCTCCCACTTTGGAAAGGCCCCTATTCAGGTAAAAGTCTACAGCCTCGCTGGAAGGAGCGCGCATAAGCACTTTACCCTTATCCAATACAATGCTTTCCTGAGTAAGGCGCTGGATGGCACTCATGTTGTGGCTTACAAAGAGCACGGTGCGGCCTTCTCCAGCCACATCGCTCATCTTGCCAATGCATTTACGCTGGAAATCTGCATCTCCTACCGCCAGCACCTCATCCACCACCAGTATCTCAGGCTCAAGGTGCGCGGCAACCGCAAAAGCCAGTCTAAGGTACATGCCTGAAGAGTAACGCTTCACCGGGGTATCGATAAATTGGCCCACCTCAGAAAAGTCTACAATTTCATCAAAGCGCGCTTCGATTTCCTTCCTTGTCATCCCCAAAATAGCGCCATTTAGGTAGATATTTTCCCGCCCTGAGAGTTCAGGGTGAAAACCTGTGCCAACTTCAAGCAGAGAGCCAACCCTGCCCCGCATTTCTCCATAACCTTCGGTGGGGTCGGTAACCCGCGAAAGCACCTTAAGGAGGGTGCTCTTTCCGGCGCCGTTACGCCCAATAATTCCCAGGGCAGTCCCTTTGTGAACATCAAAACTCACATCCTTCAATGCCCAAACAAACTGCTTCGTTAGTTTTGGTGAGCGTTTTTTCGTCAAGGCCTGGCCAAGTTTGGCGGTGCTGCTCGTAATCACATCCCGTAGGGTGTCTGAACGCTGTGCTACACCAATACGGTAACACTTGCCAAGGCCTGCCACTCTGATGGAAAAATCTTTATCCATTTGTTACACCACATCCGCGAAGGTTTTTTCCATCTTATGGAAGAACATTAATCCGGTTACAAAAAGCACAAGCACCATCGCCATTGAGATTATTACAGAAAGATCCGGTGGCGTTCCGCCGGTAATAGCCCAACGAAAACCATTCACCACTCCTACCATCGGATTGAGATTGTATATAAAGTTTTTTATAGGATCATGGATCGTAATAGGGTAAAGCACTGGGGTTAGAAATTGCCAAACCTGGGCGATGAAAGGCACCATTTGTTGAACATCACGGAATTGCACATTCAGGGCTCCAAACCAAAGGCCAGCTGTTAAGGCTGCCAACATAGCCAAAAAGGTAAAAGGCAGAATCCATAAAATGTTGAGCGTCAACGGAACCTTATAGTAAACCATCAGGCCCAGTAAAATCAGAAAAGAAATGACAAAATCCACCAGGGCAGCCAGCACTGAAGCCAGCGGGATAATCACCCTGGGGAAGTATACCTTTGTCAGAAGGTTGGCATTTGCTACCAGGCTCGTGCTGGAGCGAGTCATGGAATTTGAAAATAAGTGCCAGGGCAGATAGGCAGCCATCATAAAGAGCGGGTATGGAATAGGCGTTTTCACATTAAGGGTTTGTGAGAATACAAAGGTCGTTACCAGCGCTGTAATGACTGGTTGCAACACTGCCCAGGAAAAGCCCAGCACTGCCTGCTTATAGCGCACTTTAATATCACGCCAGGTAAGAAAGTAAATCAACTCTTTGTAGCGCCAGATCTCCTTTAAATCAATGCCCATCCAGCCTTTTTTAGGCTTCAGCACAACTGTTTGGCTATTGGAAGCTGTACTTTCTTTCACTTTTTTCTGTCTGCCTCATACCAGGCAATGGTACGCCTAAGGCCTTCTTCAAAGTTTGTTTGTGCCGAAAACCCAAAATATTTTTTAGCACGTTCGGTATCCAGTTTGCGGCGGGGCTGGCCATTGGGTTTAGAAGTATCCCAATGAATCTTACCCTCAAAACCGGTAAGTTTGGCTATCAGTTCGGTGAGTTCTTTAATGCTGATTTCAAAACAAGAGCCAATATTAACAGGTTCAGATTCATTGTACTGTTCAGTTGCCAACACAATGCCTTCTGCGGCATCTTCCACATAAATAAATTCACGTGTGGGCGACCCGTCACCCCAAGCCACAATTTCATTAACTCCTTCTTCACGAGCATCCACGCATTTCTTAATAAGAGCTGGAATAACATGCGAAGATGCCGGGTCAAAATTATCGCCAGGGCCATAAAGATTCACCGGAAGCAAATAAATTGAGTTGTAGCCATATTGTTGGCGATACCCCTGTGATTGCACCAGCAGCATTTTCTTGGCCAAACCATAAGGAGCGTTGGTTTCTTCGGGATATCCATTCCATAAGTCTTCTTCTTTAAAAGGGATGGGCGTATATTTGGGGTAAGCGCAGATGGTGCCAATAGCTACAAACTTTTCAATACCACGCTGCCAGGCCTGATGAATCAATTGCACGCCCATCATCAGATTATCATAGAAGAATTCTCCGGGCTTTTCGCGGTTTGCGCCAATTCCACCTACCTTGGCTGCAAGATGAATGACAATATCCGGCTTGGCTTCATCATACATGCGTGCAATATCTTCTCCTTTTACCAGATCATATTCCGGATAGGTAGGAATAAAGAAATTCTTGGCGCCGTGTTCTTTTAATTTCTTTTGTAAATGGGTACCTAAGAACCCGGCACCGCCTGTAATGCAAATCCTCTTTTTTGAAAGGTCAATTCTGCTTTCCATTGGAATCCATGCTTTCTTCCTGCTTTATCAGAGCTGCTGTATTTTTGCTGGGCAATTTTAGCGCAAGTTTTAATCCGTCTATCCTAATAATCGGGGCGTCTGTATTTTGGCAGACTTCAATGCCCTGTTCAAGGCAGGTGAGCAGGCAAACTTCAGTAACTTCGCCCTCTCCCTCAATTCTAACGGTTTTAAAGCCAAATGCGTCCAATTCTTCCAGAACCTTTTTTGTTCTCTGACGAATAAGGTTATAAAGAGAAAACGAGTTTTGAATGTATTCTACGGTAAGATTTGCGCGCAGGGCAATGCCTTCCGGAGTCAGGATATAACGCAGCTTTTTGCGTTGCATACGCTTAACTTTTACATATCCCTTTGCAACCATGCGTTTGAGATGCCAGTTAATAGTGCCAACAGCTACGCCAAGCGTAGCTGCCAGTGTTGCCTGGCTGATATCAGGATTTTGCTCAATGCTGTTTAATAGCGTAAGGTCCCGTTGGGACTCTTCCGCACTTAGTTCAGTTTCCATAAATCAATTTCTGAATTATAGAAGTATCCATGATATACGTCAAGTGAGGCTCCTCTGAACACTGTCTCTGTCTCTTAATACTCTTTCCCACGGGCTATGCTTCCCGTATAATTCTGTCAAGGAGAACCCATGCAAGGAATTGTCTCAGCTTTGCCACAGCCTTATGAACAAAAAGTTTTGACCATTTGGGAACAGATGGAGCGCCTTTACGAGGCAAAATTCGCACAGACAGCCCTAATCCCCCACATTACCTGGCATCTTGCCATGCAAAATTACGATATGGAACGTCTCATTCCCAAATTGGATTCTTTCTGTAAACTCCTTAGGCCGCTGCAGGTCAACGTAAAAGGGGCTGCCTCTTTTCCAGGTTCAACCCTTTACCTGAAGGTCATTAAAAGTGCCACTCTCAGCAATCTGCATCAGAACCTCTGCGAGCTTCTAAAACCCTTTGCGCATAGCCCAAACCTTCTCTACATTCCACAAAACTGGGTTCCGCACATCACCATCGTACATCAGGACCTTTCGGATAACTTGATAAAAGAGGTGTTGGAGTCTCTCAACAAACAAGCCGTTGATTGGGTTTTTCAAACCGACAATTTTGTCATCCTCAATCAAGAAAATGATTTTCGTGCCTCACTTATTTATCGCTTCCAATTTGGGGAAGGTTTGGTTTTCTCTGCCTAAAAAGCATTTTAAGCTTTTTTATAAATGCTTCAGAAGTCTCTCTTTAAGTGCTTGGGGAATGCATAGTTCAACTTTTACCGTATTTAAACCCATCCAGCTGCCATAAGCCTTTAATTCATCTGCAAGGCCTTTCGCCAGAGCTTGGCTCGGCTTTACACCCGGTTCAAGATGGATCGCCAAAACCTGCAAAAAGCCTTCTTTGCGAAAGGCCTTTGCGTCTAACCTGCCCACCAGCTTGCCCTGATGCAGAATGGGCAAAAGGTAGTAACCTTTATCGCGTTGGGCTTTGGGCACATACACTTGAATTTTGTAATCAAAACCAAACAGTGCTTTTACCCTGTCCCTATCCACCATTAAGGGATCAAACATGGAAAGAATCTTGGTGCTGGGGGCAGAAAGCTTACCTTCCAGCCCACGCTCGTAAACTGGCAGGTTTTCTGGATGAACGTAAATAGGCTTGGCAAAACCTTTAATGCTTGCGGTGATAAGCCGCTTTTCTGCAACAAGCTCCTTAACCACGGTGCGGGCGTTGGGCAAATAAGTTTGCTTAGAAAGCCAGGTATCTGTGCTTACCCCAAGCAATTTTGCCGCCTGTAGATAGCGTAAGCGCACAGATTCTTCCAGGCTTAAACCTTCAGAAGGTTGCCAGTTTGGCAATACCCTTTCCCGCAAGTCATAAACGCGCTTAAACCCTTCCCGTCGGGCAATCATCAGCTCGCCCCTATAGAAAAGGGCTTCAAGCAAGCCTTTTTCTTCTTTCCAGCCCCACCAGGGCCCTGTGCGCTCACCTTTGAAGTCAGATGACATCATCGGGCCACGTTCCCGGATAGCAGCCAGCATAGCCTCAAGTTTTTCCTGCCTTTCAAGAGCCCAGCCGCCAAAGAAATCCGATTCGCGTCGCCTTAGCATATCCGGCCAATACAAAGAAAAATCTTCAATGGGCAAAAAACACATGGCATGGGCAAAATATTCAAAAAGTCGACCTTCCGCATGCAGTTCTTCAAGCCATTTTGTTTGATAAGCGCCCAGACGCGAATAGAGTATGTGTAAATGCGCCCTGGCAACCACGCTGATTGTATCCAATTGCAGAAAGTTAATGTAACGAATAGTCTTTAAGAGGTCTTCTTTTCTGGCTCTGCCTCGTGCCTTATAAGCCAGCCCAAGTGTGTTCAGCATAATTAAGCGGGCTTGTTGCAGTGAAATTTGCGGGAGCTCATTCATCCCCTAATTTTAGCACGCATGGTCGAATAACCCCAACATTGATAGTTTTTGGCACACTAATTCTGCCCTTTTAAGCATAAACAAGCTGTTCCTGATAGGCTTTGAGAGTTCCTCCTCCGTAAACTTCTAGCTTGAAACTAAGTTTTAGGAGTTTTTAAGATGGAAGTACCACGCTATTGGCGTTTGAAGAAACAGCGTTATGCATTACAAGGGGAAACCTGCCCGCATTGCAGTATTAAAATCTTCCCCCCGCGCGATATCTGCCCCGAATGCGGCGGCGAGGCCAAAACACCTTTTGTGTTCAGCGGAAAAGGCGAAGTTTATTCTTATACGCACATGAGTGCGGCACCCACGGGTTTTGAAGAGCAGTCGCCTTACACCCTGGCCTTAATTAAACTTGACGAAGGGCCAGTAGTCGCCGCTCAACTTACCGACTTGGGTAAAGAGAAAGTGCGCATCGGCATGCCGGTAGAAATGGTTACCCGTAAAATCAAAAATGATGGTGATCAACGAAGCATGATTGTCTATGGGTATAAATTCCGGCCATTAATGGCTGGTTAGCAGTAGCCTAAAATTCTTGGAAAATTAAGCGCTCTCAAATTTCAGAGAGCGCTTTTTCATTCAAAATATTATTTTTTAATTTAACGGAAAATCCCTGATCTTCATAAAAAATGTTTCAGCAGTGCTGCACAAAATGGATTAAAGAGCGTTCAAGCGTAATGCTCTTCATAACCGATTATTTATGATAAAACTTCACAAAAGCGCCAAATCGCCTCATCTGCAGGAGGAATCGTCATGATTTATCTCCATCAAAAATCGAAAATATTGACTTATTTAACAGATGAGTTGAAAACGCGAAAAAAATGAGTTTCGTAGATTCGTTTAATCTGGCTGTATTCCAAGCATGCCATGGTATTACAAAATTAAAATTTTTAAATACAAGAAACTACAGTGTTATTGAGAGTAATCAAATCATAAGTTTGTAATGTTTATTTGCCGTGATGGTCAATATGCACTTTCTCCAGCAAGACATGACAAAAGGAAATGATGCCGGAATCTTGGAAATCAAAAATCGGTTTTGATAAATGATTAAACTGTGCCTCCTTTTATGAAAACCCTCCATCTTCACTATAATTAGGCTAAGAAAGAGCGGAATCAAAACCAAGCTTTGAGCTTCATCTCAGTTTGGATTTGCGCCGCTTCTTGGAAAGAGCAAAAAAACCGGCATGGAAAAAGAACCATACCCTCTTTTTGTTGGAGGCGAATTTTATGCTGACAACCGCTGGCAGACAGACCGCAAAACACTTGCAACAGACGGCATGACGTTTTTGAGCGGGGGCAGGGCCTGCCTGATGGTTACCGCCGCCTTCCTTCGTGATCATGGCATCAGCCGGATTCTTTTGCCCTCGTACCTTTGCCCAAGCATCTTAAACACCTTCGAAGCCTGCGGATTAAGTTGGGATTTTTACGCGATTAATCCCGATTTTTCCATGAACCTCCAAAGCATTCTATCTTCTCTTAAAGAGCATCAGGCCTTTTACTTTATCAATTACTTTGGTTTCACGCATAACCCATCCTCTTTGATTTTCATGAATGCCCTTAAGCATAGCAATGTGCTGTTGATTGAAGATAATGCTCAGCTGGGCTTTTTATCACAGACAACAGGCCATTTTGTGTTGAACAGCATGCGTAAGCTCTGCCCTCAGGATGGGGGTTACTTGCAAACCCGCTTTGACCTTCAGCCTTACCTTTCACCCTCCCGGAGCACTCCTAACAGGCGCTTACCCATCATTAGGGAATATCGCCGCAAACTGCGGGATTATCTTTTTAGTGAAAAAGGCTCTTTTGAAGAACTGCAAAGCTTATTTGAGATGGCAGAAACCTATTACGTAGAAGATTCCATCATTTTAGGGGATGAACAGGAACGTTGGCAAATTGAAAGACTTGACTGGGACGCCATTAAAACAAAACGCAGGCAAAACTATCATGAGCTTCTTCAGCTCATTGCCCCTATTAATTATTTACAGCCCATTTTTCCGAACCTGCAGGCAGATGCGATGCCCCTAGGTTTGCCGGTTTATGTTAACGGCATCCCACGCGATGAGCTAAACGACTACTTGGGGGAAAATAGCATCGGCCTCACTATTCATTGGGATGACATCCTTACCCACCCTGTGCTCATGCACAACACGCAAGTACATTCCATGGCTAGTAAGATATTAACGCTTCCTGTAGACCAATACACCGAACCCCGCCAGTTAAATTATCTGGTTGAAAAATTAAAAACTTTTGCAAAATAACGGTTTAGGCAGGTCTTTAGATATAAAGCTCATGAAAGCTTTTATTTAAAATTGACTCAATCCTGTGATGCGGATACTATCAATCCATGCAACAAAATGCCCGGTTTTTACAAAAACTTTCTCTCGAAGAAAGTCAGCAAATTCTTAAAATACTTAAAACCCGATTTGAGAAAAACCTGAGCCGCCATAAGAATTTGGAATGGTCCCAGGTTCAGGCCAGATTAGAAGAGAATCCCCAAAAGCTTTGGTCTCTCAACGAAATGGAAAAAACTGGTGGAGAGCCCGACTTGACAGGCCTTGATGAAGAGAGTGGTGCCCTCATTTTTATGGATTGTGCAGCAGAAAGCCCTCTTGGGCGCCGCAGCCTTTGCTATGACCGTCAAGCTTTGGACTCACGCAAAACCGCCAAACCATCTAACAGCGTAATGGACCTTGCCTCTGCGATGGGAGTGAGCTTGCTTTCAGAAGAGGAATATCGCTGCCTTCAAAAACGAGGCCCTTTTGATACCAAAACTTCCAGTTGGCTTTTAACCCCCGCAGAAATTCGCAGGCTTGGGGGCGCCATTTTCGGTGACTGCCGCTATGGGCGTATCTTTACTTATCACAATAGTGCCGATTCTTATTATAGTTCACGCGGCTTTCGTGCTTCTTTGAAGGTTTAAGACTTACCAGCAAAATCCCTATTAAGGCAATCCCTAAGCCCAGAGTTTCTGCAAAATCCAATCTCTCCCCTAAAAAGATCCTTGCAAGAATAGCAATCTGAACCATCATCGTGCTATTGATTGTGCTTGATTCTACAGCAGTTAAGGCCTGTAAGCTCTTATTCCACAGCCAAAATGCAAAAGCAGTATTGACGCTTGCTAACCAAAGAATGGTTAGCCATGCTTTTAAACTAAGCGTGGGCAATCCTTGCAAAATCAAACCCATTACCAGCAGAACAACTCCGCCAATCCCCATGCTAATGGATGTCACAACAAATGGTGAAATCCTTCCGCCACGGTTGGTTTTTCTTCCCAACAAGGAAGAGACAGCATTAGCAAAAACTGTTAAGACAGCCAGTGCGTAACCCGCTGGATTGCTATTGCCTTGAAGCTTTGGTAAAAAATAAAGTAGCACACCAACCAAAAAACTAGCAATACCCCTCCATTGCCATAGGGTGGGTTTTTCCTGCCCCATAAAAGCAGCGTAAAACGCCACAAGGGGAGAGGTAAAATTCAAAATCAGGCTGAAAGGTATTGCGTCTAAATACTTTAGGGTAAGGAACTGGCCCCCTTGTGTCATTGCATATAAAACCAGACCAAGAGCTGCCAGGCTGATAAAATCTTTCCTTTCCAGCTTTTCAAGAGCTTCTTTTTGCTGAAGTAAACCCGGCAAAAACAAAAGTGAGGCAATCGTGTAACGCAAACCTGCAAAAGTCAGCGGCGGAATCGCCTCAATATTGTTTTTGATGAGCACCCATGAACTGGCCCATAAAAAGGTAACCAGCAGTGCCTGAAGAATAGCTTGAATTCGGGGTGAAATGCGCATGGCAGCTCCTTCATTTTTAGGTAAGGCAATAAAACTGCCTACCTAACCCCTCCCGGTTTTTATCCGATTCGGTGCTACGCGCATTCGCTTTTGCAACGCTTGGTCCAGTCCTGCTCTTGCAGCGGAACCCTAGTTGCTCAGGGCGGCATAGTTATTATAATTTCGTTTTAGCTTTTCATTATTTTTTAATGGAGCCTTTCCAGGGCAATTGCATCTTATTGGGAGAGGACATGGAGTAAATAATCGTTGGAAATGTCACAGCGTAAACCTTTGTATGACGAAGGCGGAAAGCCTTTCTGCTTTTGCCAGTTTTCTGCGCTGCCGTGCATCTTTTTTATCCATTTTCCTCGTTGACTACTGACCTTTCCGCACGTACCCCCCCTTTCCGTATACCCCTTTCCGCATGCGGAAAGGTCCCTCTCACTTGCTTGCAGCCCGCTTTACACGTCTTACATTTTTCATCATGCCAAGGCGAGCTTGCCGAAGCATCTGGCCTTTTGTGTTTTAAGGATTTAGCCAAGGTGACTGCCCAGACCCATCACTCCACATCCTCCACTCTGGTCATGCTTCCCTGCGGTCGGCAAGGCACTACATTGCTCCTTGCAAAAGCTTCCACTCCCCAAGAGGAAAAGTCTATCGGTAATCAATCCGGCGGAAGAGTGTTTCTCTTTCTAAGCACAGATGATTTCTGGAGAAATTATCACGAGATGGTTCAAAAGGGGGTCAAGTTTATCCGTGACCTCCTCCAGACAGAATATGGAACGGTGGCAGTATTTAAAGATTTATACGGTAACCGATGGGATCTGGTTCAGCATATTCAGGGGCATGCCGTTAACCTGCGCTTTTTCTCATAACCAAAGCATTGCCCTAAATGCGACCCTATTATTCAAAGTAAGGATATAAGCAAAAATCGCCCTCATTAAACCCTTTCATCAGACTGAAAAGAGGTTTCCACCCTTCTTAAAAAGATGTCCATAAATAAACCAGGGGATCGTCTCATGCTGATAAAACTTTTCAGCAAATTTTAGCAAGCAAAATAAGGATGTACATACAAATAGCAAGGGCAAGCCCAATCTTTTGGTGCTCGGGAAAAACTATTTTTCTGCTTTAAATTCCAAAGAAAGAGAGTTAATACAATAGCGCTGGCCGGTAGTTTCACTCGGCCCGTCAGGGAAAACATGGCCCAAATGCCCGCCGCAAGCGGCGCAAACCACTTCAATACGCTTCATTCCAAAGGAATGGTCTTCAATATACTCAATTGCACCTTCAATGCATTGGTCAAAACTCGGCCATCCGCAATGTGAATCATACTTCCGCTCGCTGATGAAGAGCCTTGCGCCACAGTTTGCACAGATATAAGTGCCATCGGCATGGTGGCGCAGATAACTACCCGTGAAGGCGGGTTCCGTTGCCTTTTTGAAAAGAACAGCCTCTTGCTCAGGCGTTAGCCCTGTGTTTTGTTTCTTAACCATAGGAATAGTATACTCAACTAAGCTTTTAGCAAAAATACTTGCAAAAGCTTGGAACATGGTATCTGCCAAAAAACAGAAGGAGAGAAAATGAGCGAATCAATCGTACTGGCCGGAGGATGCTTTTGGGGTATGGAAGAGCTCTTCCGTCACCTCCCTGGCGTCATGGAAACAGAGTGCGGTTACACCGGCGGTAAAAATGAGAATCCTACTTACCAAAACCATCCCGGTCATGCAGAAGCCCTACTTATATCTTTTGATCCCCAAAAGACAGACCTCAACCACCTGTTGGATTTTTTCTTTCGCATGCACGACCCCACCCATCTGAACCGGCAAGGAAATGACATTGGCACCTCATATCGCTCGGCCATATTTTATGCGAGCGCAGAGCAGAAAAAGTTAGCTGAAGCCATGATTGAACGAGTGGATGCAAGCCATGTCTGGACTGCGCCAGTTGTGACCACGCTTGAGCCGCTTACCCAATTTTGGCCAGCAGAAGCCTACCACCAGGATTACCTTCAACACAACCCTAATGGCTATACCTGTCACTACCCAAGGCCCATTCCATCTTTTCTGGATTGACCATTTTATTCATGAAGTGAACTGTTGAAATCCATCTATACATTTAACAGGATGAATCGATGTTATTTCCCTTTCCCATAGACCCTAACCGTCAGAGAGGTTCACTGTCAAAACAATGGCAGGATTTCAAACGCTCCCTTCGGAATACACCCGAAGCCTTTCGCTTGGTCTGGAAAGCTGACAGAGGTCAAGCGCTGCTTGCTTTTGGCCTCACGCCGCTGATGGCTCTCATCCCCGCCGCGCAGGCTTGGGTTGGTAAATTAATCGTGGATAGAATTCTTGATGCTGCCAATCAAAGACTTCCTGTTTCAGCTGGCTTTCAAATGGTGCTGCCATTTTTGGCTATGGAATTAGGCCTGGTACTGCTCAGTTCAGTACTTAACCAGTTAGGCAGCCTTGCTAACCAAAATCTCTCCTTGATGCTCAGCAATTATGTCAACACCCTTATCATTGCAAAGGCCAACCAGCTTGAGCTGCAATTCTTTGAAGATCCAGTATTCTATGACCTTCTGCAAAATGCCCGCCGCCAGGCAGATCGCGCCGCGCTCTCCATTGTTAATGCCATTCTCCAAGTTGCCCAGCAAATAATTACGCTTATATCGGTTCTTGTTATCCTTTTGCGTTACAGCCCCTGGTTAGCCCTGGTAGTATTGGCAGCAGCTATCCCAAACTTTATTTCAACTACACTTTATGCGGAAAAATCATTCCGGATTATTTCCCGTCGTGCACCTGAAGCACGTTTACTCAGCTATCTTGAACAGCTCCTTACAGGAAATGAATCCGTCAAAGAAATAAAGCTTTTTGGTCTAGGCGAACCACTGCTTAACCGATATGAGCAACTTTTTACCAAATTCTTTGAAGAAGATAAGGCCATCAACCGCAAAAGTACACTGAGTAGTTTGGTCTGGGGCCTGCTTGGCACGGCAGCTTATTATGCCAGTTATGCCTGGGTCATTCTTAAAACAATAGCCAAAATATTCACTCTGGGCGATATGACCATGTTTTTATCCATTTTCCGCCAATCCCAATCTTCAGTGATGCGTCTGCTTTCCAGTTTTAGTCAGCTTTATGAAAGCAATCTCTATCTTGATAACTTAATGACCTACCTCAATCTCGAACCAAGTCTTATGCAGCCCCCGAAAGGACTTATTGCTCCAACAAAAATTGAAAGCGGCATTGAGTTCCGTCATGTGTCATTTAAGTATCCCGGCTCAGATGCTCTTGTCTTGAAGGACATCAACTTCACTATTGCTCCCCGGGAGCGTATTGCTCTGGTAGGGTTAAATGGAGCTGGAAAAACTACACTCATCAAGCTGCTTACCAGGCTTTATGATCCCACTGAAGGCCAGATTTTTATTGACGGAATAGACCTTCGCCAATTTGATCTCAAAACCTTGCATCAGCGTTTTGGGGTAATCTTTCAGGATTTTGTGCGCTACCAGTTTTCTGTTCGGGAAAATATTGCCTTCGGGCAAATTGAAAAAGAACACAATCTGAAACAAATAAAAGAAGCTGCTGAACGAAGTGGGGCAGACAGCTTCATTCAAACGCTGCCTGAAGCTTATGAAACCACATTAGGAAGACGTTGGGAAAAAGGCGCAGAGCTTTCAGGCGGTCAGTGGCAAAAAATAGCCTTGGCGCGCGCCTTCATGCGCAATGCCGAAGTCATGATTTTGGATGAACCCACCTCTGCGTTGGATGCCCAAGCGGAGTATGAAGTTTTTGAGCACTTTGGCGAACTGATGCAGGATCGCATTGCAGTGCTTATTTCGCACCGTTTCTCAACAGTCCGTATGGCTGATCGCATTCTTGTGCTTTCAGAAGGCCACATATCCGAATTTGGCAGTCATGCACAGTTAATGGCAAATGATGGCCCCTATGCTAAGCTTTTTAACCTTCAAGCAGAAGGGTATAGGTAAGATTTTTGCGGTTGCGAGTAGAATAATATATATGTTTTTAGAAAAGTTTTGATTTTTAGTAAATCAACGATAAATTCTATTTATGCAGGAGTGTTTAAATGATTTTTTCAGACTTGAAAATAAACCAATTTATTTCTGAAACGATTGAAATCTCTACTGAACTGATTGACCGCTTTGCCTAGATTACAGGAGATTTTAATCCTATCCATTTAGATGATTCAGCGGCTATCAAAGCCGGTTTTGAGCGCAGAATCGCTCACGGGCTGATATGCCAGGCTGAAGTTTCCCGCTTGCTCGGCACTAAACTTCCGGGAGAAGGTTCCATCTTGCTTCAGGAAAACTTTAGTTTTTTGCTCCCTGTTTACGCTGGTAATATCATTACAACCACAATTACCGTCAAAGAGCTTAACTCTGAAAAATATAAGGTCAAGCTCGGTTTTCAATGCGTCAACCAACAGTCACAAACCGTTCTCATGGGTGATGCGCTTGTAAAATTCAAAAAGTAACTGAATACGGAGGTATTCAATGCCATTTCTGTCTGATCAAGAACTTAAAGCCAGGCGCTTTAAATATTTAGGAAAGCAAGTGAAAATCAGTTGCTTAGCCAGCATCTATAATGCAGATCAAATTTCCATTGGCGATTATTCAAGAATTGATGACTTTTGTGTTTTATCTGGCAAAATTACCATTGGGCGGAATGTTCATATTGCTGTATTCAACAATCTTGCCGGTGGAGAGAAAGGCATCACCATGGATGATTTTTCTGGTTTAGCCTATGGATGCCATGTTTTCACCCAATCGGATGATTACACTGGGATTTCTCTTACCAACCCTACTGTACCGGATCAGTTCAAGATGGAAAAAAAAGCAGCAATCCATATCAAAAGACATGTGATTGTTGGTACAAACAGTCTGATTTTCCCGGGTGTGATCCTTGAAGAAGGCTGCTCAGTGGGTGCTTTAGCCATGGTTGTTCATGACACCGAACCATGGATGATTTATACGGGCGTTCCAGCCAAGGCTGTAAAACCGCGCAAAAAGGATTTGCTTGAGTTAGAGAAAAAATATCTCGAACAAGAATAATGTGAGATTTATCAACTCCTAAAAAGCATTTTCTGCATTGTAATAAACAGCGTAATCTCGATACTGCCGTTTGCTTTGACTTCTATGGCATATTGCCCGCTATCTGTCTGGAAAGTTTAACTATCGTGTATTAAGAACTGAATAAGATAGAATAGTGCATATATGCAAAATGAGATGAAAAAAATCACTCACAAAAAATTGATTGTGGATTTATTTTTCACTTTTCTTGCATTGCTTATCTGCCTTATTCCCACGCTCCCGCAAATTCAGGTTGGTGACTATAAGCCTCATATTGCTTTCGCAAAGGCCATGGCTGAGGATAATCCAGTTCCTGTTCCCCATGCCCTTTTCCAAAAACTCATTATTATTCTTCGAGCAATTCTCCCGTTTAGAGTTCTGCAGGATCAATCAGGTATTTGGCAATATCTTTATGATCATTCCTTTACTGCTTGTGCCATACTTATCACGCTTGCATCCTACTTAGTTACTGTTCTTATTCTAAAGAACCGCTTCTACCAAAACTGGCAAAAAATGTATGGTAAAAAAGTTTATTTTTATGCCTGGTTAGCTGCAATTGGGCTCCTTCTCCTTAACCCAATTCTTCTTTTTACACTAAAAGACAGGCTGATTCTGGGTTATATACCGGCAAATGTATGGCACAACCCCACCTATGTGCTTATGCGCCCTTTTGCTCTCTGGCTTTTCTTCTTTATTTTGGACTATTGGGATAAAAAATTAAATGTAAAACAGTCCTTGCTTATTGCTTTTATAAGTTATTTGCTTGTTTTTGCAAAACCGAATTTCACCTTATCTATCATTCCTGCCCTCGCCATTTTTTATTCTTTGAAAAAGAGGCTTTTCAAAAGCTGGAATTGGAGTCTTATTGCACCGCTGCTTATTCCCTCATTATTGGGTTTATTCTATGAATACTGGTTTATGACCCTATATCCTACTGAAAGCCGTTTTTTCTTTGCCCCACTGGTTTCTGCTCTATATTACGCTGGCAACATACACTTTCTTATGCTTTTGCTTTTTTTATCCATTACGTTTCCTGTTTTATTAACACTGCTGGATTGGAAGTCCATTATTAAAGATTCTGGTTTTCAATTAGCCTGTCTGAATTTTGCAATCGCTTTACTCACATTTTTGCTTTTTACGGAACTTCCTCACATTGCCATGCTCAATTTCTCATGGGGAGCAGTGATGGCCGTTTTTATTTTATTTGTGGTTTGTATCAATCATTTAATTCTGAATTATAGTGAGTTAAAAAAACATTTCTGGAAAAAGTCTCTCCTGCTTGGGAGCTTAAGCCTGCATTTGGTCTCTGGCATTGTTTATACCATCCTTTCTATTGTACAAGCAGGGCCTGTCAGATAAGTTTTTGCCTCATTCTGGCTTTGGCCTTATTCATTTATGCCTTATATTTTATAATTTGGTTTTAGGTAAATGATAAAACTGAGAATTCCGCAACCTTGGTTAGAGAAACTGATTCTAGCATTAGGTCTATTATTAATATCACTCCTATCCTACGGGCTTTTAGCGTCAAAGATGGGTTATTTTCTTGACGATTGGTATATTGTCTCCACTTACCGCACTTTTGGAGCCAGTGGCTTTATTGGATATTTCCGGGGCGACCGTCCATTACTTTCGTATGTCTATCTTCTTTTCATGCCCATATTTAAGGATTCCATACCCGCCTGGCAAATCTTCGCCATTTTTTCAAAATGGCTGGCTGCATTGGCCTTTTGGGTCCTGCTGAAACTGCTTTTCCCTGACAAAAAACTTCTTCCTTATGCGACAGCCATGCTTTTTGGTATTTATCCCGGCTTCAAATTCCACTATTTTGTCATTATGTACAGCCAGACGTATATGATGATGGCTTTCTACATTGTCTCTTATATTCTCATGCTCTTATCTTTCCGTGCAAAAAAACACCTGTGGATATTAATGCTATTCGCGCTTCTTTGTCAGCTTATTGGTCTCGCCCCTATGGAATACTTCTTTGGGCTGGAACTTGTTCGGCCTGTTATTGTGTACTTGCTTGTTTCAGATAAGGAACAAACTTACTGGAAGAATTTTAAGAAAACATTCCAAGCCTGGGCTCCTTATGCCTTTGTTTTCTTCGGTTATACAGCCTATAGAATACTTGCAGGCAAGCAATATTCTTATAAAATTAATCTCCTTTCAGATTTGCATAGTTCTCCTCTTAGTACAATAATCAGCCTTCTTACAACTCTTCTGAAGGGTATGTTTGATTCGTGCTTTAAAGCATGGGGTGATTTTCTGTCCGTTTTGGCCGAGTCCGGGGATAGCCGTGCTGCATCGCTGCGCTTTGGCTTGATAGCAGCGTCCTTCTTGATTAGTTACCTTCTATTTACTTCCTTACACGTTAAAAAGGCAGAAGAAAAACGCAGTTCTGGCCTATTGGTGATTTTGGCTGTCTATTGTGTTCTAGTCGCAATGATCCCCTTTGTCTTTGCCGGCTTTCAAATCAACCTTGATTTTCCAAATAATCGTTTCATGCTTCCCCTCTCATTTGGGGCGTGTCTCTTTATCGTAACTGCTGTAGATCAGCTTTTTCGGACTCAAACCCAAAAAAAAGTTATTTTGGCTCTTGTGGTTGGGTCTTGTGTCTTTGGTAACTACCTCAATGCGAGAGAATATAAACTTGCCTGGCAAAAACAAACCGATTTTTTCTCTCAAATGCTCTGGCGTATCCCACAAATGAAACCTGAAACGACCTTATTGACTCCATTGATGCAATTTTCAACTTACTTTTCTGGCACCTCATTAACCGCCCCTCTTAATCTGATATATGCTCCCGAGAATCACAGCAATCCCCTCCCCTATCAGATGATACTTGCCGCCAGTAATGAAGGCTCTCTTTTACCCGCCCTAATACCTGATCAAAAAATATCTACCGGCTTTCGAGTATTCGCTTTTGAAGGAAACACTTCAGATATGCTTGTCATCCGCGTCCCAGAAAAAGGCTGTTTACAGCTTCTAAGCCCAAAAACTAACCCCGCTTCTTTGAAAAAAGAAAAATATGCTGAGCTTTGGAAAAAAATCCTACCCCTTTCAAACTTTACTCGTATTGAAAGCACAATGTCTCAGGTTGAATTACCTTCCCAATATTTCGGCTCAATAAATGAACAAACCTGGTGTTATTTTTACGAAAAAGCAGAATTGGCTAACCAAAACAATAACTGGTCGGAAAGTATTGCATTATTTGAAGAGGCTCAGTCCTTGAGTTTTAAGCCGGAAAATTCTTTTGAGTATCTGCCTTTTATTCGCGCACTTTATAAAAACGGTAAATTTGAAACAGCCTTAAACCTTAGTCTGGCACTCCAGAATGAAGATTCTTTTACAAAGTCGGAATTATGCTCCTTCTGGTCAGGTGAAGCAGCACGTACAGATAACAGC
This sequence comes from Anaerolineaceae bacterium, assembly GCA_034926255.1. Lineage (GTDB taxonomy): Bacteria > Chloroflexota > Anaerolineae > Anaerolineales > Anaerolineaceae > Mesolinea. The sequence goes on from JAYFRD010000007.1 coordinate 81,031, forward strand.
ACAATAAAAGAAGACGCTAACAAAATAATGCAAACTTTGCAGTGTGAATGGATAAACCATGACTGAAAATAAAACCATATCAATCATTGTTCCTGTTTACAACAGTGAAAACACACTTAAGCAACTTGTAAGCGAAGTCCGTACAGTGATGGAACCTCGGCAGTTTAACTACGAAATAATTCTCGTTAACGACGGTAGTCGCGATCATAGTTGGCAAACTGTGCAAGGCCTTGTAAATGAAAATAAAGGCCTCATTCGTGGCATCAACCTCATGCGTAATTATGGTCAGCATAACGCTTTGCTTTGCGGAATCCGCGAAGCAAAAAACGAAATCTGCATCACCATGGATGATGACCTGCAGCACCCCGCCTCTGCAATTCCATTGCTCGTTGAACGGCTTTCGGAAGGTTATGATGTTGTCTACGGCGCGCCTACCGAAGAAAAACATGGTTTTTTCAGAAATATTGCATCTATCATGACTAAAATTGCCCTAAAGAACGCGATGAACGCCGAAAGCGCCCGTAACGTAAGCGCTTTTCGGGCATTTTATACACACTTGCGCCAAGCATTTTCCTCATTTAACAGCTCAAACGTTGCCCTGGATGTGTTATTAAGCTGGTCAACAACAAAATTTGGGGTAATAAAAGTTGCACATAGGCCAAGAACCCATGGCACGTCCAATTACACATTTAAAACACTTATCCAACATGCCAGCAATATGATGACGGGTTATAGCACGCTGCCTCTTCGTATCTCCAGTGGGATTGGCTTTTTATTTACTCTCTTTGGCATCGCTGTTTTTCTATATGCCTTTATTCGTTATCTTATTTATGGCGGTCTGGTGCCTGGTTTTACTTTTCTGGCTTCGCTTATCGCTATTTTTTCCGGAGCGCAGCTTTTTGCACTGGGCATTATCGGCGAATATCTTGCACGTATGCATTACCGTCTGATGGATAAGCCTAGCTACACCATAGATACTAAATCAGGTTTCAATGACTGATTTACCAGGTCTCGTTAAATTCCTGGATTGGGATTCAGCCTTCTTCGGCAAGCGCATTGGAAGGGTTCTACCAAAACATCTATCTCCCGCGGAAATAGAAGAAATTGACAACTGGTCAAAATCAGAAGGAATGGATTGCCTCTATTTTTTAAGCGCCAGTTCTGGCGGAGAGCAAATTTTCCTGATAACCCAGTCCGGTTATTTGATGATGGATATCCGTATTACCCTTCAAGCTGTTCTAAATTCAGCGAAACCGAGGGTAAGTGTTCAAACTGGTTTTAGCATTGCTTCCTCAAGCGATATTGCATCTCTGCGGCATATTGCTTCAATGAATCATAGCGATACCCGTTTTTATACAGACACGCATTTTGAACGCGCACGCTGTGACGAACTCTATGCCACCTGGATTGAAAAATCCGTCAGAGACCCCGGGCAGAAAGTCTATATCTATAAACCAGAGAGGGAAGCGCTTGGCTACATCTCAACCTATTGTACTGAAAATCATAGTGTAGTAGGCTTGGTTGGCATTGCACCTGTTTGTCAGGGGAAGGGCATCGGTTCCAAACTTCTCCAGCGGGCTCTTGCCGGGCTTGAAGAAGAAGGTTCTGCAAAAGCAGAGGTAGTCACTCAAGGGAGCAACATAAAAGCCATCCAATTTTACGAGAAAAACGGATTTAAAATAAAATCAATCGAAACCTGGTTTCATAAGTGGTACAAATGAGGTAACCATGACCCAAACATTAATTCCCTTTAACAAACCCGCCTATATCCCTGAATCTGAAGCTTACGTCAGCGAAGCGCTTAAGTCCGGCCATCTTTCAGGTGACGGGTCTTTCACCAAGCGTTGCCACACGCTGTTGCATGAAATTACAGGCGCACAAAAAACCTTACTCACCACCAATTGCACCCACGCTTTGGAAATGGCTGGCATCCTGCTGGATTTAAAGCCGGGTGATGAAGTTATTGTGCCTTCCTTCACCTTTGTTTCAACAGTTAATGCCATCGTTCTGCGCGGAGCTAAACCGATTTTTATTGATATTCGCTCTGATACGCTCAATGTTGATGAAACCAAGCTGGAAGCGCTGATAAGCCCGCGCACCCGCGCTATTTTCGTCGTTCATTATGCCGGCGTTGCCTGCGAAATGGACGCCATCAATGAGGTTGCGAAAAAAAACCATTTGCCTGTAGTTGAAGATAATGCCCACGGCCTTTTTGGAAAATACAAAGGCAGGAACTTGGGCACACTTGGCGTAATGGCCACCCAAAGCTTCCACGAAACCAAAAATGTCAGTTGTGGTGAGGGCGGCGCCCTGCTTATCAACGACTCCTCTTACAACGACCGAGCAGAAATCATCCGCGAAAAAGGCACCAACCGCAGCCGTTTCTTCCGCGGCCAGGTAGATAAATACACCTGGGTGGATATAGGTTCAAGCTATTTGCCTTCAGAGCTTATTGCGTCTTTATTATGTGCACAGCTCGAAGCGGGAGCAAAAATTCAGGCTCGCCGAAAGGCCATCTGCGATGCTTATCGCCAGCAGCTTCCCGTTTGGGCAGAAAAGGTTGGCGCACGCTTACCCTATGTTCCTGAATACTGTGAAGAGCCTTCTCACATGTTTTATCTACTCATGCCTAACTTGGAAACCCGCACTCGCTTTATTCAGCACATGAAATCCCACAACATCCTTTGCGTCTTTCACTATCTGCCTTTGCACCTTTCGGACATGGGCCTTGCAATCGGCGGTAAAACAGGCGATTGCCCTGTTACCGAAGAAATCAGCGACAGATTGGTGCGCCTCCCGCTTTTTTATGATCTTTCCGATAATGACCTTTCGTTCGTGATAGAAAAGATTCATAAGTTTCAGGCCTAACGAAGCACGATTATGAGATAATTGCCTTAAGGAGAAATAAATATGGAAAAAACGCCTATCCAAAATGAAGCTCGCGAACCGCTTGAGTCTATTGTGGAGAATTCTGAATCTGTTCAGCAGAAAGGTTTGGAACCGGCAAATGGCAAAAACTTTTTAGTGAAAACAGGTTCCACAAAAGAAGACTATTTGGATGCTCTGAAGCACATCAACAAAATTAATTGGATGACATGGGCAACAATGGGAATGTTTATTGTCATCATGGCAGTTGTTTTGCTCATGTCTATGTCAGGTGCTGCCTCGCAGTCAAGCACGAATACGCTTTGGTCTGTGGGTCTCATTCTGGTTGCCCTCTTTATGCTGATAAATGGACTTTTTATCAACCCCCAACGACTGGCAGGTAAGTTAGCTTCAGACCCCATTGTCTCAGCCCCGGGAACTCTTGTCATTGATGATAGTGGCATGTTGGATTCTAAAAGCGCTACCGGTAAACCCATACCGTGGACTATTTTCAAGGATATGTTCGAAACCAACCGTTCTTATTTGCTGATGTCGGCTGCCAACAGAGGCGCTTATCAGGTTTTGCCAAAGCGTAATTTTGCTGATCCGCAGGAGGCTGAAGCTTTCCGTCAGTTCGCACTTACCAAACTGCCCAAAGCCAGCCTAAGGAAAACCCCTCTTCAGATTTTCCCCCTCATCATGTTCCTTCTCAGCTTTGGTATGCTTCTTTGGGTGCTTTTTGCTCGATTGAAGTAGATTTTTAGCTTATTTTATCTATCTCCGCAAAAAAAGAGACTGGTGCACTTTCGTTCCAGTCTCTATATTTAAGTGCAAGTAATACTTTTATCTGCGCCAAGTTTTCAATTTCCAAAAACCATTCCCTTGATTACTGGTTGAATGTTATAAAAGTTCATCAAAAGAAGCGCCAGCGAAACAAAAACAAGCGGTAAAAGTACGCGGGTAAAATACATGGAGATAAAAATTCGCTTTCCTCTTTTCTTTCGCCAGTCCAAAAGCAGCACTAAACCACCAACCGCCAATTCAAGAATAAAGAGCACCAAAAATGATTGCTCAAGAGACAATAAATGCATAAACGAGAAATAGACAACAAATCTTTCTAAACCCCGATAAATCATATGCCTTGCAACCAAAAAAACAACTTGATTCGGTCGAGTGCTTTCAAGCTCCTTATAGAAGGATAGCACTTCTTCACGTGTTTCTATAGCGCTTTTACCTAGACCTTCAAAAAAAGCAAAAAAGATCAGTATCAGTACCGTCAGAAAAACCCAGATTTCATATGAATAATCCCGTTTCAGATTAGCCAGAAGAAAAGCACTTCCAAGAATAACGGCACCACCCAAAAGTCTTCCATAGAATATTTGGATGTTTGTCTCTTTTTTCGGAGCATAATCAAGAATCAGTGAAAGATAATTAATATCCTTCAAATTGACCGTAACAAACAATAAGATTGCTCCTAAAATAATCAGAAAAATCATTCCCTCAATTATATGGGTTGCGTCATTTCCTATCCAAATAAAGCGTTAGGCTTTTATGAAAGTGTTATGAAGATATCCCTTATTTTTCTTTTATACCTAAAAATATAGTTATCACCCTGCTACCAATGGCTATTTCCGCAGAATGGTGCACATTCACTACTTTTCTCTGTGACGACGCCCTGTTAATCACCAATTTCAGGAAGAAGCTTTTATCATTGTGACCTGGCAGGCTTGGGTAAGTCATTTTAGACTCCAGAAATAGCGCTGCCAGATCCTCGACCTTTTTCATCTCTACGCACAAACCTGCCAGATGCTCACTTATGGCAATTTGCTTGATTATTCGTAAATGGAAGAAAGGTTAGCAAATGTTAATTTTCACCTGTTTTTTGTTATAGCTTTCCTGAATGCTTCATCACCAAAAGTGAGGAATATCTTAATGTTTCAGGTTTTCATTCGTGAGCAAGAACCCATGGAAGCATAAGATAAGAAATTGCTTCTGGCAGTAAGATGTAAAATGCATACTTGCTGTTTCAGGATTTTTACCCAAAGGTATAATTAAGTTTCCTTCCATTCCCATAGGTACGGAGTTAAACGATGCGCGATAATTTGCTAAACAATGACCAATATCTTTTCATTCAAGCAGAAAAAAGACTGCTTCACGATTCTTTGCTCAAGCTGACTGAGCTTAACCTGCCTGCAGATTCTATCCGTACCCTGCAACATGCCCTCGCACAACTGGATGAGCTTTTTTTGCTCGTTATCGTGGGCGAATTCAACGCCGGTAAAAGCGCGCTTATTAATGCCTTGCTGGGAACTCCTGCCCTCAAAGAAGGGGTTACTCCAACTACTGCCCGCGTAACCCTGGTTCGCTTTGGCGAATTTCCTGCCGAACAAATTATTGATGAGGGTTTCAGTGTCTACACCTACCCCCTGCCCTTGCTCAAACATCTCAACATTGTGGACTCGCCCGGCACCAATGCCATCATCCGTGAACATGAAAAACTTACAAATGACTTTATACCGCGCTCAGACCTGGTTCTTTTTGCCACTTCTGCAGATCGTCCAATGACTGAAAGCGAGCGTTTGTTTCTGCAGAAAATTCTTAGCTGGGGTAAAAAAGTGGTTTTTATCGTTAATAAAATGGACATCCTCGAGAGCCACGAAGCGGTTGAAGAAGTCAAAGCCTTCGTGCTGGAAAATGCCGCCAAAATTTTAGGGTCTCAACCTGAACTTTTTGTAATTTCAGCCAAAATGGCCCAAAAAGCTCAACTTGAATCGCGTCCTGACCAAAAAGCCCATCTCCGTGAAGCATCCGGCTTTGATGTGCTTGAAGCCTACATTCAAAACACACTTGATGATAAAACCCGCCTCAGGCTCAAATTGCAAAGCCCCTTGGGCGTACTTGAAAACATTCAGCATCAAGCAATGGCTGCCAACCTCATCCAAAGCGAGGATCTCTCACAAGATAGCATCCTGGCAGTGAATCTTGAATCCACAATCAGTAGCTACGAAAAAGAGCTCAAAGCAGAGGTTCCATCCCGTTTAGCAGAAGTAGAATCCGTATTGCAACGTTTTGAGTTGCGCGGTCAGGAATTTTTTGACAATACTTTCCGTTTGGCAAATATTCGCACCTTGACCAACAGCGAAAAAGTTAAAGCCAAATTTGAACATGAGGTGGTTGCGGATGTTTCTCAGGAAATTGATGAAAAAGTACATGCCCTGATTGACTGGCTGGTCGATAAAGATTTACGCACCTGGTATCAGGTGGCAGGCGCATTAGAGCGCCGTCAAGCCGCCAGTCAGCGTGAATTGCCTTCAGCAGGCTCTGTGCAAAACAGTAAACGAGCCGAACTGATAGCTAGCGTCGGCCAAACCATTAAATCTATCGTTGCCGGTTACGATCGTCAGAAAGAGGCTGAACAAGTGGGTGTAATGGTTACGGATGCTGTGTCCCAAACCGCCCTCTTTGAGGTCGGTGCGCTTGGCATTGGGGCCTTGGTAGCAACCATCATTACCACCCGTGCGCTGGATCTAACCGGTATTGTGGCTGCGGGTGCGCTTGCAGTTCTTGGCTTCTTCGTTATTCCCTATAAGAAAAGCAAGGCCAAAGAAAACTTTAAGCAAAAGATGGCTGATCTACGCGATTCACTGATGAAAACCTTGCGTAGCGCCTTCAATAAGGAGTTCGAGCTCGCTGTTTTGCGTTTGCGGGATAATATATCGCCTTACACACAGTACGTTCACGCAGAGCAGAAACGAGTGGAAGCCAACGCCAACACACTCAAAGATTTAGAAATCCAAACAACAAATCTCAAAGAAAAAATCTCAGGGATTGTCTAAATTAATGGCCAAGTTACCGGTTTTACCCAATTCAACATTCAAAGAAGGCAATACCTGCCCCATTTCTTCCAAATGTGCTTATGCTTTTCATACCGCCTTTGCCATTAAGAGCAGTTCTGCGCTGGCTTTATCACAAAAGTCTATCTGCTTCAATAACTTCACTTTCCAAAACAACCAGCTTCTCAGTTACCGTGGTTTAGGGCACAGCTCCCATAACACCACAGAGTCTGGCGGTGGTATGCTTGACTTGAGCGGCAAGCAGAGTACCCTCCACTTTGACTTTACAAGTTACACCCAACTCTACGCTCCCTCTGGGCTGCAAGGTTTCGGTGAATTCTCGCTTGTTGAACCCTAAAATAAAGGATACTGAAACCCATGAAATTGATTCGCCCTTTTGCTATCATAATGATTTTTGCATTCCTTCTTTCCGGCTGTAGCGCTCCTATTAAAAACGCACAGTCGGCTCCCTCAGAAGCCCCCATTTCACAGTCAGTTAATTCCGCCGCAAAACCCTCTTTAGCAGCTTCTGAAAGCACCCCGAACTTACCCAGCGTGCAGATTACCCCCAGTGAATTCTTCAAGGTTACTGTACCCACTGGTCATTTCACCTTCCTGGCCCCAACAGATGCTCAAATATCTGTGATGGGCCCTCACGCAACTGCCACCTGGGATAATCTTAATCTGATGGTGGGCATCGCCTACCGTGCCCATACGGTTGAAGCGGTGGACCCTCTAAGCGCAGTTGATCTAGGTATTCTTAACGAAATTGGTATAGACCCCGGAAAGGTCCAGGTTAGTCAAGGCGATGAGATAAGCTTCTCAGGCTATAAGACCCGCATCATCAAGCTATCCATTGAGATTGATAAGGCGCCTCTTAAAGGTGAAGCACTGGCTATTATCCCTTCGGATCATTCCTATCTTTTTGTTTTCGGTATGCAAATGCTGGTCAAACCCGGGCAGGATTGGGAAAAGGACGGAAAAATGCGTTTTCAGCAGATTGTGCGTTCTATTGACTTTGACCCTAAAACCGAAACGGGCCAGTTCACACCATGTGACATGGCTAAAGAAATTGAATATGGTTACAAACCTGAAAAACCGATAAAAGTAGGCGGAGCTTCACAAAGCGGACATACCCAGATGGAAGTTTTCATCAACAACCTTCTTGACCCGCAAACTTCCGCTGTATTGAGTATTGTGTCCTTAGACCCTATTACTTCAGGCAGCCAAACGCTTTATCCCTGGGAATTTACTTCCAAAGGCAAAAAAAGCATTATTTATATAGATATCGATAATTATGAAGACCCTAAAACACCCATTGGCCTGACTTGTTTCGGCCCGCTTCCAACCATTGAACTAGCCAAACCCTAATGACTGGAGAGGGTTTATTTAATAGCCAGCAGCATTTTCTCAATTTCTAAGGCATGTTTGTCACTTGCGGTGTCCGCGTAGGCACAGGAGTAATACTTGGAATTAAGGTGCGCGTAGGCGTAGAAGTTCTTGTTACCGTTGGCGTTATGGAAGGTAAAGGTGCTGCACCGCTAACCGCAAAGTAGCCTGTCATCAGCCACTGTTCACCTACAAAAAGCCTTAGTTCATAATTGCCTGGAAGCCATTCTTCGGCTGGTAATTCCAGTGTGGATAGGCCGTAACCTCCCGTGCCACCCTCCCACTTACTTGTCACTTCCTTAACAACCTGACCATCCCGCATCCAGATTTCAGACCACTGCACCCCCGGGTCCATATTGTTATAGGAATAGAAAGCAATCACCTTTTCAAGGGGGGGTTCAAAAGTTTTGGCAGGGTCTACCGGTTGATAGTCCTTATCTGCTTTGGTGGCAAAAACAAGTGCGCTGAAAACAAGATTAGGGTTCGGTGTTACTAAGGAAGTGAACGCTGTGGCTAAAGCCTGCGGAACAAAGGGAGTGTCTGTAATGGAGGGTGTAAAAGTCATCGTAGGTGTTTGTGTAATGGTAGAGGTAAGGGTAATAGTGGGCGTAAGGGTTATCGTTGGCGTAAGGGATGGAGTCAAAGAAGGCGGAAAAACCTGATAAGCAATCTTTTCACCCCAACGTAAATTGGTATATGCAAACCCGCCCAGCAAACCTGCCGCCACAAAAAACATTAGCCCTTTTTCAAAAAGATGCCTGCGTTTGAAATAAAACGGAATTCTTTTACTGCTGCGAATTGCCTTAACAGCGCTTAAAAATGCCCAAAGCCCTACAAAAACAGCCAATGTGCTAAGCATAATAATAGTGGAATGTACGTCAATACGCATGGTAATCACTGCAGATTATAGCAGTGAAACATAGGTCATCAGAATCTAGCCTTCAGGCCTCACTTAGGTTAATCTTTCAAGTACAGTGGTTACTGCCGTAGCAGAATTGCCGCCCAATGCCTGAATCATTCCAATCCTGGCACCACTCACCTGACATTCTTTGGCCTGCCCGCGTAACTGCAAGGCTGCTTCATAAGCCTGGTAAACCCCATTTGCCGCCAGCGGAAAGCCCCTGGCCTTGCAGCCGCCCATCGTTTGACATGGCAAAGCGCCGTTTTTTTCTAATTCTCCGTCACGGGCAAGCTTCCAGGCTTCCCCACGATGGGCAAACCCCGCCGCCTCCAGAGAAAGCAAGGCATGCAGAGTAGTGGCATCCTGAAATTCAAAAAAGTCCAGATCAGCTACTGAAACCCTGGCCTTTTCACAAGCCTTCTGCACTGAGACAGCCGCCGGTTCAAAGAAGAGTGGATCCTTGCGGTCATGCAAGGCCAGCCTGCCACTTATTAGGCTGGAGCCAGAAATTCTGATAGCCCCTTGCTTTATCCGCTCGGAAAGCAGATCAGCCCGGCTAATTAAAAGAGCGGCTGCCCCATCTGCGTAGGGCGCTACATCAAAAAGGTTAAGAGGTTCAGCTACTAAAGCAGATTTAGCATAGCTTTCCTCGCTCACTTTCTTGCGATACATCGCCAAAGGGTTACCCACCGCGTTTTTATGGGCTAGAAGAGGAAAACCAGCTAAAGCCTCTCGCGGCACATTGTTCTCATATAGGTAGCGCTGCATTAGAAGAGCTGCTTGGGCATTCAGGGTCATGCTGGTTTCAGATTCATAGTCCGCGTCCAATGTTCGCGCAAGCATCATTTCCAACTCTGCGTCTATGTTATCGCTTACCTTTTCTATGCCAAGTACCAGAGCAGTATCAATATATCCGGAACGGATTGCCATTACCGCCTGGTATAGCGCGGCCGCCCCTCCCGCCTCCGCTGCCTCGACCGTAACGCCTTCACAACCCTTGAGATTTGCATATTCACAGATCAAAGCTCCCAAATTAGCCTGATGGCTTATCCCGCTTGCCAGCATATTCCCCACAAACACAGCCTGCGGTTCCAGTTCAGGTGCCTCAGCCCTGGCTTGCAAAATAGCCTGCACAGCCATATTTCTAAGCGACAGTTCAAAATGATAGCCCACTGGAATGGCACCCACGCCAACAATGACTGCCTCGCTTCTTTGCGGCCCTCTCATTGGGTAACGATCTCCCCGCGGTAGCGCGTATACAAGGCGTAATCAATTTCTATTCGCCGCGCAATATATTCCTGCGTAGTTCTGGCTAGTTTTTGGCGTTCCTTCAGAGCATCTGTTGTTTTCAGCACAAATGCGTCTGACCCTGCACCTGAACCATAAGAAACCATCAGTATCTGCTGGCCGGGCTGGGCAACATCCAAAGTGGCCGTCAGGCCAATCATTGCCGCTCCAGAATACGTATTACCGATAACCGGTGAAAGCAAACCGGTCTTAATTTGTTCTGTTGTAAAACCAAGCTCCTTGCCAATACGCTGTGGGAACTTGGCATTAGGCTGATGGAAAACGGCATAGTCAAAATCGCTCGCCCTCAGGCCTGTTTCTTCCATCATCATTCGTGCGGCGCTGCCTACGTGCTCAAAATAGGCAGGTTCTCCCGTAAAACGCTGCCCGTGTTCAGGGTATACGGCATGCTGCCGCCGCCAAAAATCCGGCGTATCGTCTACAAAAGAGTATGCAGCCTCAATCCGCGCCAAAGAATCTTCTGCTGGGCCCAAGATGTAAGCAGCCCCGCCACAGGCTGCCGTGTATTCCAAAGCGTCCCCAGGCTTCCCTTGGGCTGTATCCATCCCGATGGCAAGCGCATACTCACCCATTTCTGAACCAACAAGCGCCATGGCCGCCACAAGTGCCTCTGTTCCCGCCTTACAGGCAAACTCCCAATCCCCCGCAGAAATGTTCTTTGAAGCACCTATAGCCTCAGCCACTACGGTACCGCTGGGCTTTACAGCATAGGGGTGCGATTCGCTTCCAACCCATACTGCCCGCAAACGGAATGGGTCAAGAGCCGCCCTGGCCAGCGCATTACGGGCAGCTTCAATAGACATGGTAATCACATCTTCATCCAGACCAGCCACCGCCTTTTCAACGATAGGTAAACCTTCATCATTAGCACCCCACACCCTGGCGACTTCCTTGGCAGGAAGGCGGTACATGGGCACATAAGCGCCGTAACCGACAATACCTACCTTACGATTAGGTTTGAGTAAGAGGCTTTTCTGACTTTCAGAAAAGGTTTTAGTATTTTCCAACTCGGGGTTATGGCCCGTTTTATGTATTTCAATCATTCTTTCTCCAAGTGTCAATTATTTCCTGCGCCCTGGAATGGCGGATATCGTTTTCCTGAATCAGCTGCGCTGCTAAAAGCTTTACTTCCTTACCTTTGGCGCCTACAGAAATGGCAATTTGGCGGGCATGCAAGTTCATATGGCCACGCTGAATGCCTTCCGTGGCCAGTGCGCGCAATGCGGCCAGGTTTTGGGCTAAGCCCACTGCCGCAATAATGGCGCCAAGTTCTCTTGCTGAATGCACATCCATTAATTTCAGATTTGCCTTGGCGGTTGGGTGCACACGCGTGGCCCCTCCAACGATGCCAATAGCCATGGGCAATTCAATAAAGCCCATTAACTCATCCTTTGGTCCTTTTTTCCAGGTAGTCAGACTGGTATACTTTCCATTTCTGGCAGCGTAAGCGTGTGCGCCGGCTTCTACAGAGCGCCAGTCATTGCCTGTGGCCATTACTACCGCATCAATTCCATTCATAATTCCTTTATTATGAGTCACTGCCCGATAAGGGTCTACGGAAGCAAAAGCCCATGCATCAACAATTGAATCAATAACTTGTCTGCCTTTAAAGTTATCAAACCTTAATGATTGGGCAGGTATTATGCATGATGCTCTGGCCAACCTACGATCTGCAAGGTTGGATAGAATTCTTAGGCCAATGCGACCATGAGTGAGTTGCTCCACCGGCGTTGCCAAAGCTTCCATAATGGAGTTGATCATATTAGCACCCATGGAATCGCACACGTCATAAATCAGATGTAGTACCAAAAAAGGCCCCATCGGGGATTCTGAAAATTCGCGCACTTCAATATCACGTGGCCCCCCACCTCTGCCGCAAATTTGTGGGTTAGCCTTTTGTGCAATTTCAATCAGCGCATCTTTATGCACTTGTAAATTCTCAATTGCCTTATCCCAGTCTGGCAGTCTGCTGATCTGTATCTGTCCTATCATTTCGCTTTCAGTCATGGAGGCCTTAAAACCATGTCCCGCAATGGCTAACTTTGCTGCCAGCGAAGCCGCTGCCACCACAGAGGGTTCTTCGGTCACCATAGGTATAGGGATCATACGGCCGTTAATCAGAAAATTTTGGGCAACACCTATCGGTAAACCGTAAACCCCTATTGTATTTTCAATCATGCCTTCTGCTTGTTCCACACTCAGCCCGCCCTCTGCTGAATAAGAGGTAAGTTCCTCAGAAGTCAGGTTTGCAATTTCAGTCAGGTTAGAAAGTCTCTCCTTCACAGACATTCCTCTAAACCTTTTTTCATCAAAAGACCTGTTTTCTATAAGCATGATTGCTTTATACCCTTTTCTGTCTCTAAAAAACTATCAGTTGTCTTTTTACTTCCGAGCAACTTAAAAGAACGGTATTTCACTGCAAAACAGGCTAGCCCAGATAAAACTGATTGCATTAAAAAAAGTTTTGTCGAAACCGCTTATTTGAGATGATGGTTGATTAATATCATGTTTTCTATGCATTAATTGGATTTTGCCTTCTTTGTCCTGTATACTCGCCTTGAAAGGAACTTATGGATTCAAGAGAGAATTTAATGGTCTATGACACAGTGATTATTGGGGGTGGACCTGCCGGCACCAGCGCAGGAATTTATGCGGCGAGGGCAGGGCTCAGTGTCGCTGTTTTGGACCGCGGCCTCACCAGCGGGGCCTTGGCCATTACCCGCAAAATTGCCAACTACCCCGGCATCGAAGGCGAAGTAAGCGGTGCAGACTTGCTTGGCACCATGCGTCGTCAGGCTGAACAATTTGGCGTATTGTTTATCGAAGATAAAGCAGTCGGTACTGACCTAAAGTCTGATCCCAAACTTGTTTTTGGGAACAGAGCTGTTTATCAGGCCAAAACAATCATTATTGCCACCGGTTCAATGGGCCGCAAAGATCTGGTGAAAGGGGAAGCGGAACTTTTAGGCAAAGGCGTGTCCTACTGCGCAATTTGTGATGGAGCCTTTTTTAAAAACCAGCCTGTGATGGTTGCTGGCTCAAGTGATGAGGCTGCAGAAGAAGCGCTTTACCTTGCGGATATTGTAGGGCAGGTATACCTGCTTAGCCCCATACCTGAATTGCATGCTTCGGAGGCTTTTATCAAAGCATTGGAAGCCAAACAAAACATTAGCCTCGTCCTTGGCGCTGCCCTACTGGAAATTTATGGCAATGGCAAAGTGGAAGGGGTTAAATATATTATGCGTGGCCGAGGTGAACAGGATCTGAAAGTCAATGGCGCCTTCATTTATCTTCAGGGGGGTGTTCCCATTACTGATTTTCTGCTTGGTCAGCTTGAGTTGAGTCCGGAAGGCTTTGTGTGCGTTAACGAGGAGTATGAAACAGCCATCCCAGGTGTTTTTGCCATCGGAGATGTTCTCTGTTCCCATATCAAGCAAGCAATCATTGCTGCTTCTGACGGCGCCATTGCCGGAATCGCCGCCCAGAAATACATCCGCGGCAAAAAACAAATGGGTTTTGACTGGTCTAAATAAAAAATTTATATTCACCTTGCCTTTGCGGGTAAAATAAAACCCATGCCTCCATTAATTCCTGAAAACCTTGCCAAGGCCGCCCAGCGTGGCGAACCTTCCCATGTTTGGCGCAGCGGGCAGGAACGCCGTTTTAAGATGATAGAAAAATGGGCAGACGAACGCATGCAGGGGCAGGTTTTTGAGGATGGTTGCGGCGTAGGCGCCTATGTGAAGCGTTTTGTTCAGGCTGGCAGCCACCTTACCGGCATGGACATCGAATGGCCGCGCTGCCAGGAAGCGCGCCATTTTTCTGAGAAAATTTTTTGCGCTGCCGGCGAAGCCTTACCCATGCCCGCAAACAGCATGGATCTCATTTTTAATAACGAGGTTATCGAACACGTGCAGGATGACCGCAAAGCCGTTGCCGAAATGGTTCGTACGGTAAAACCAGGCGGTCGAATTATCTTTTTTTGTCCTAATCGCTGGTATCCCTTTGAAACGCACGGCCTTTACTGGAAGGGCAAATATCATTTTGGCAACAAGCTTTTCATCAACTATCTGCCTCGACCTCTGCGTAATAAACTCTGCCCGCATGTGCGCGCCTATACAAAGCGCGACCTGGAAAAACTTTTTGAAGGTCTTCCTGTTAAATTTGTGCACCGTTCAGTTGTCTTTGGCGCTTACGATAACATTATTGAGCGCAAGCCCAGGTTCGGCCGCATACTGCGCGCAGTACTTCAAGGCTTAGAAGGTTCATTTTTACAGGTGTTTGGCCTTTCCCATTTCTGGGTTGTAGAGAAACGCGACTCTCAGTAACTCGAAACCCAAATTTGCCCTTCGTTCGGTTCAAGCTTAAGTTCCAACCAACCTTCTGTTCCCACAAAACAGTCTTTGGTCTCATCGAGTGCATTGCGAAACTTCCAGCCTGCCATATTTTGCATAGGCACCTTAATTGCTGCAGATTCTTCCATGTTGTTCAAGGCTATCAAAACAACCTGTTCCAGGCTGCTGCGCGTAAAAGCCAACTGCCCCAAACTGCTAAAGCGCGTGCAGTACTCTCCGTTTTGTAGCGCAGGCAAACGCTGCCTCAGGGCAGAAAATTTGGTAATAGATGGGCAAAGTGCCTGACCATTTTCATCTTCACACCATTGTTCCAGTGCAAATGCCGGCCGCAATTCCCAATCGTTTTGGGTTTTATTTGCCTGCAAAGCAAACTCACTACCGTAATAAATTGAAGGAATCCCCGGCTCACAAAAAAGTAAGAGGTGTAAAGCTTCAAGGTTCTTTGGGTTTTTCAAAATGCTGGCAATGCGGCTCAAATCATGGTTATCCACAAAGTTATATTGGGTCGTCAGGTTTCTGTAAATACCACCTTCGCCGAATTGGCGGTTTAAGCTGTAGCTAAGTTCAAAAAAATTGTGTTCATTAAAAGAAGACCATGCGCTTTTGTAAAGTTCATAGGCGGTGCTTGCGTGTGCCATTTCCGGGTTCACCCACTCGCGATAGTCTCCGTGAATCAGCTCTCCCATTAGCCAAAAGTCAGCATCAAGTTCACCACAGAAACCCCGCAGAGCTTTAATAAATTCCTTGTTAAGTGCGTCCGCCGCGTCCAGGCGTAACCCATCAACCTGAAAAACCTCTTTCCACATTCTGACCGCTTCAAAAAGATGTGCTCGCACCTCCGGCCAATAAAGGTTCAACTTCACCAATTCATAATAACCCTGCCAGCAATCATATTGGAAAGGGTCCCCGTAAGGGCTTTGCCCCTCAAACTTAAGGCCCGAAAACCAATCCTTATAAGCGGAATGTACCCCATGATTTTGCACATCCTTGAAGGCCCAAAAGTTCCTGCCTACATGGTTAAATACGCCATCCAAAACCAGAGCCATGCCGCGCTTATGAATCTCCTTGGAAAGTTCAGCCAAGTCTGCATTGCTGCCCAATCGGCGGTCCACCTCATCATAATTGGCCGTGTCGTAACCGTGCGTGCTGCTTTCAAAGACAGGGCCAAGCAAAACGGCATTGCAACCCAGACGTTGGATCCGGTCTAAATGCTCAGTAATTTGTAAAATTCTGCTCTCCGGTGCGCTCACAAAATCGTTATGCTTGGGGCAGCCACAAGCTCCCAGAGGAAAGATATGATAGAAAATACTTTTTGTGTCAATTTTTGTCATTGATTCTCCTTGATATACCAAACGGTATATCACTATAGGTAAAATTTTTTATGAGAAAATACCATGCATAAACTGATGTTGCGCGCGGTAAATCAGTCCTTCATCCAGCATAAGCCTTCCGTTGAGAATCTCTAATGCATAAACATTAATGGTTCCAAGCAGGCTGAGCGCACAGGTCTCATCTCTTTCACGCATGTTCCCATGATCTTCGGCTGCTGCCTTGAACAAGGCAGCTAAAAGTTTGTGTTCTTCGATCAGCCAAGGAAGGATAGCACGATAAGCTCCGGACTTAGTAGGTGCGTAGCTCAACGTAAGACGCAAGCGGTAAAAAACAGGTTCATCCTTGGTAAAGCAAAAATACCTGCGCATCACGGAACTGATATTTCCAGTCAGGTCGTTTTTGTATTCGCAGGCCTGGCGCAAAGTATCCTGAAAACCCACTTGCTTTTCTTGCAGCAGCGTTTCAAGAAGCCCTTGCTTGCTTTTAAAGTAGTGATAAAGGGTAGGCTTGGTAACCTCTGCAGCTTCACAAATCTCCTGTACACCGGTGGCTTCGTAGCCATAGCCGGTAAACAAGCGCATTGCAATTTCCAGAATAAGTTCCCTTTTATTTACCACAGCCCCAGTATACCGAACGGTATATTTTTTGTCAAATCCAGCACCAAGTCTGCAAGATATAATAAGTGCATGGCAGACAATTCCCAGAAATTTAGCGGCAGGGCAGCTTCCTATGCCAAAGCCCGGCCCGGTTACGCGCCAGCCTTGTTGACCTGGCTGAAAGAAAGCTATTGCCTGGAGCCGGGTAAAACAGTTGCAGATTTAGGCTCAGGCACAGGCATCCTTACCCTGGAACTCCTGCGAACGGGCGCCACGATTTACGCAGTGGAACCCAACGCAGAGATGCGTTCCATAGCCGAACAAAACTTAAGCGGCTTCCCACACTTCATTTCTGTTCACAGCTCCGCGGAGGCAAGCTCTCTGCCCGAACATGCTTTTGACCTTATCTGCGCTGCCGAGGCTTTTCACTGGTTTGATTCAACCCGTTTTGCCAAAGAAGCACACCGCATTCTCAAGTTCGATGGGCAAGTTGCGCTTATCTGGAACATGAAAGATGAATCTACCCCATTCGTGCAGGACTATGCTGCCTTGCTGAACCAATTTTGTCCAAACTTTAAAGGCTTTGGGGGCGGTATTCTGGCGCGCTTGGATGAAATACGCCTCTTTTTTGAGGGGGAGCCTGAAGTACACCGTTTTGATCACCCCATCACCAAAAACCTCAATAACTTTCTAACAGGGGTCGCCTCCAGCTCATATGCTTTGCTGCAAGGTGATCCTCAATTTAATGAATTTCACCACGCTCTCAAAGCCCTCTTTGCGCGTTATGCCCAAAATGGAGTTCTCAATATCGCCAACCAAAGCCTATGCTTCAGTGGTCGGCCGCGCAACCCTTATGCAACAGAGACCATTCAAGTTTGCGACTATAACGCTGCATGGCCTCAGGCTTTCGAAGCAATTCGCACCAGGCTGCAGCCTGTTCTTGCCGCAGGTGCCATTGCCATTGAGCATGTTGGCAGCACTTCCGTACCCAACCTGGCAGCAAAACCTATCATCGATATTGACATTGTTATCCCATCGATGACGATGTTTGAAAACATCTGTCTGGCTCTTTCCAAGCTTGGTTACACGTATGATGGAAATAAGGGCGTCCCCGACCGTGAGTCTTTCAGTTACCGTAACCTTCCCGATCTCATGAAGCATCACCTCTACGTTTGCGCGCAAGACAGCCCGGAACTTGCACGCCACCTTCAATTTCGTGATTTTCTGCGCCGGCACCCCAGCGAAAGGCAGGCCTACGCTAAGCTTAAAAAACAGGCTGCTGCTCATCATCCCCACGATATTGATGGATATCTGGAAGAAAAAGGTGTCTTAATTTCAGAAATCTACCGAAAGCTCGGTCTCATCCACTAAAAAGAAATTTCCTAAGTTTCAATCCACCCTGTGTAAAACTTTTCCTGAAACGCCGTTTGGCGGCCAATTTCTGCCGCTTCATAATGCATCCCCTCGGCTGCCACCACCCACTTATTCTCGATGTCATCCTTGCGGTGAATAACCGCAATCACAACACCACTGAACTGCACCAAAGGTTCATGAGCACCAAGAATATACGCATCCTGCCCTTCACCGTCAGCTGCCATTACCCCTTCTATAAACCCATAATTGATGGGATAAATCAAACTGGGATACTCCGGATGGCATGAGCCCAACGGACGGTCTACAGTAACTTCTACCTTTTGGCCAATGGGGTTTCGCAGCTCAACTGGCATCACTTTTCTTTTCCGGTCGTAAAATCTGGCCTTCTGCTTTTTTTGCCTCTTCAATAAGCTCTTTAGCTGCACGCTTAACTTCATCCGCAGCGCTGGGAGAAAATGGAATCAGTTTTACCAGCTCAAATGCTTCGCGCAGTTTTTCCTTCACCTGAGCAACATAGCTCAGACTTTCCCACCCGGCAGATTGTGGTGCTTGCAGCTCTCGGGCCATTTGAATGCATTGGCGTGCCTTTTCAATGCGTTGAAGGGGAGTAATCAACTTAGCCATCATTCGTTCCTTTACTGCTGCATTTTCTTTGCGCTCACCATCAAAAGCACCAAACCAAAAATCACAATACCGATGACCCCCAACCCCAGGTAACGCGCCTGCGTGGAGAATATCCTGGCAAAAATACCCGGTCCATGAGTGGGAGTGGCTGAGGGATATGGGGTTCCGGGGCCAATCTGGCCGGCAAATTGCGTTGCAATCTGAGCCGTGGCCGTTCCGGCAACTAAGGCCTGAACGTCCGGAGTAGGCGGAACAGCACTTGCCGTAGCCAGCATGGCTTCTTCAGCAGGGTCTAATGTCGCGGTGGGCATTTCAACAGAACCAGGTTTTTTAATAAGCAAGTCCTGGCCTACTTGCAGAATGGGGCTTGGGTCTAAATTATTGAGTGAAAGTAACTCCTGAAAACGAATGCCATAGGCATCTGCAATTGTATAAGGGAAATCTCCTTCGCGGACGATATGATGCACACTCCCATCTGCATTGGGGGTTGAGGTGATAAACCCGGGAACACCCGCTGTGTTGGTTGGGCTAGGGGTTTGGGCAGTTTCCTGGCGTAAAGCTTCTTCCTGCTTGCTGGCTTTTGCATTGCTTATGCCCAAACCAAAAAGCCAGGGAATCATAAAGAATCCCAAAAGGATTGCCATTTCTGTCTTTTTTCTCATTATGTCTTACTGACTGCGGCTTCTCAAGCTTTCTTGCATTATAAGCCTTTAAAGCAGTCACGAAAATTATCGCCTTCAAATTCTGGAGCATATGGGAACATAAAGGGCCTCGCAGCGTCTTTAAGGAAGGTTTTGCGTTTTCTTGCGGGCTTGTCAAGCTTTGCTATAATCGGTTTCTATGAACACTAAAAGCATGCAAAACACGGTCAACCCCAAAATGCAGCTTGCATTTGTGCTTATTTTCGGCATTTTACTTGCTGCTATTGTTGGTACTGCCTGGGTTTATGCCTATGAAAATAAATACAACGGCAGAATCTACCCCGGGGTGAGTGTAGCCGGCATAGATCTTTCCAACCTCACAGAGGGTGAAGCAGCCCTAAAGCTAAAACAGGAATTTACATACACCGAATCTGGAAGGCTCCTTTTCAGCGACAAAGATAACAAATGGATGTATAACCCATCCCAGATGGGTTTAAGCCTCGATGCACTGGCAACAGCCAATGCAGCTTATCGTTTTGGGAGAGAAGGTAACCTGTTAACTAACCTTGGGCGCCAAATAGCAGCACACAGCAAGCCTTATACACTGGCTCCAAGCCTCCTGTTTGACCAAAAACAGGCTTATGAAAATTTGCAGCACGTTGCCGAAGTCATTGATAAACCTACGCTTGAAGCAGGCTTCAGCCTTAATAACACAGAAGTCACCACCACTTCAGGGCAAATCGGGCGGCAGTTAGATATCTCTGCCAGCCTTAAACTGCTTAGCTCCCTCATCCTTAACGTTAAGGAAGGCTCCATACCGCTGGTAGTAAAAGAAACGCCCCCAGCCATGATGGAGGTTGGCCCCAGTGCAGATCTGGCCCGTAAGGTGCTTAGTATGGCTACCACTCTTAAAATGCCTGAGGATGGGCCAAAAGCAGAGCCCTGGCGCATTGAACCTGAAACCATGGCAAAACTGCTTACCATTGCCCTTTCCAAAGAAAACGGTAAGACTGTCTATGCCCTTGTGCTCAATCCGGATCTGCTGCGTAATTATCTCAGCAGCCTTGCCCCAAATGTTCAGCTCACGGCAAAGAATGCACGCGCCATCTTCAACGAAGAAACGCGCAAGCTGGAAATTTTGCAGCCTTCCGTCACCGGCTATTCTCTTGACCTGGATGCAAGCATCCAATCAATCACGAAAGCAGTTCTGGCAGGCAATCATGAGAGCACACTGGTCTTTAAAGTAGACCACCCTAGTGTCAGCGACAGTACCGATCCCGCCTCTTTAGGCATTACCGAGCTGGTGGCGGAGAACACTTCTTATTTTTATGGTTCCTCCCGTGAACGCCTGCAAAACATTGCCGCGGCCGCGGCAAGCTTTAAAGGTGTTTTTGTTCCCCCTAACAGCGTTTTCTCAATGGGCGACTACCTCACCGATATTAGCCTTGAAAACGGATATGCCGAAGGCCTTATTATCTACGGCAATCAGACCGTAAAGGGCGTTGGCGGCGGCGTCTGCCAGGTAAGCACTACCCTTTTCCGCAATGTCTTTTTGGCTGGCTTTCCCATTGTAGAACGTCACCCGCACGCTTACCGCGTGGGCTATTACGAGCAGGATGCCCGCGGCTATGCTGATCCTAATCGGGCCGGCCTGGATGCCACTGTTTATCTTCCGCTTGTAGACCTCAAATTCAAAAATGACACACCCTATTGGATGGTGATGGATACAGAAATGGGAGATTACTCTCTCACATGGAAGATCTGGTCTACCAAAGATGGCCGCACCGTAGATGTTTCCAGCACCGGAATTATGAACATTCAGCCACCCCCCGAGCCCATCTACCGCGAAAACCCGGAATTGCCCAAAGACACCATCAAACAGATGGACTGGGCAGTGGAAGGCGCCAGTGTAGACGTATATCGCACAGTTTATAAAGATGGGGCGCCCTACTTTTCGGATACGATACACACCAATTACCAGCCCTGGCCCGATGCCTTTGATTTTGGGCCTGGCACCGAGCTGCCTGATGGGGTAAAACCCGCCAGATAATGAGCTCTGGCTCCTATGGTAAAATACCGAAAGTTCTACCCTGTGGAGGTTATGTGATTAATCAAGAATTATTGGAGCTTTTACGCTGCCCAGTTTGTGTCAAAGAAGAAAAAGGGCTGCTTGAATATTACAAAGATAACTGGCTGATTTGTGCAGATTGCGGCAGGAAATATCCTGTCTGGCAGGATATCCCGGTAATGTTGATCGACGAAGGGGATAAATGGAAGAACACTGCTAAAGAAGCGCTTCCCATTCCTGCTCCAAAACCGGAATAGGCGCTTTAAACGCTGCTAAAACAGGCCTGAGTTCACAAGGTTAATATGTCTGAAAAAACAAATTTCTTTTCTAAAGTCCTGCCTAAAGGCAAAGGAACCCGCACTTTTTTCATCGTTGTGGTAGCGTTGGGCATTGTTGCGGCAGTTTTGCTTAGCAATCTTGTCAGCAATGTGGTTGCCCGCAGAAACCCCTTCAACGTGCCGGGGATTGACGTGGTTGAAAAACCAACCCAGAACCTCCAAGGCAGTACCCTGGATATTTCTTTGCCAACCCCCACCTTGCCCCCGCCGGATCTCATTCAGATGCCGCCGGAATGGGATGGTAAAACCCGCATTAACATCTTGATTATGGGGCTTGACATTCGCGACCAGGAAACAGATGCGCCGCGCACCGACTCGATGATTCTCTTCACCATGGACCCGCTTAATAACACGGCAGGGATGATATCCATCCCGCGGGACCTATGGGTCAAGATTCCCAACGCGGATTACGGCAAAATCAATACGGCCTACCGTATAGGAGAACAAAGGCAGCTCCCCGGCGGCGGCCCGGAAAATGCCCGCAAAGCTGTGGAAAATCTTTTGGGCGTACCCATTCAGTACTATACCCAGATTGACTTCAAAGCTTTTGTAAAGTTTATTGATGATATTGACGGTGTGCGCCTCGATATTAAAGAGCCCATTGACCTTGACATTCTTTACACCCAGGATGTTGTGCATGTAGAACCCGGAATTGTTACCCTGCCCGGAGAGCTCGCCCTGGCTTACGTGCGTAACCGCAGCACGGCCATGGCAGATTTTGACCGTGCCAACCGCCAGCAGGAAGTGATTTTGGCCGTGCGTGATCGCATCGTCACTTTTAAAATGTTCCCTATGCTGGTTTCCCGCGCGCCGCAGCTTTATGCAGACCTTTCACAAGGCATTCACACCAATATGGATTTGCCGCTTCTCTTAAGCTTTGCCCAAAAGGTGCTGCAAATTCCACGAGAAAATTACGTAAACAAAGTCATCGACAATGAATACGTCATGCTCGGCAAAACAGCAGATCAGGATATGCTGCGCCCCATCCCTGAGAAAATTCGGGAACTGCGCGATGAGGTCTTCGGTGGCCAAAGTCTGAACCGTGAGGCTGACCTTGCGGAACTGCTGCAGCAGGAAAACGCCCGAATTTTTGTGCGCAACGCTTCTAACACCCCCGGTTTTGAGGTGAAGACGGCTGAATATCTTAAGTCACAGGGTTTGAATGTGGTTCAGCAGGGTTCAACAACCTACCAAACTTACTCATCTGTTACGATTATCGGCCCAACCCCTCACGCACTCAAGAACCTGACAAAGATTTTCAATATCACTAATCCCGGCCAGGTAAAATTTAATTACACACCCGGCAGTGAGGTTGACCTCTACATTGATTTTGGGGATGATTGGGTTGCCTCTAACCCCATGCATTAACAAGCAGCAAAAAATTATTCCATAAACCCATGAGAGCCCCGTACCAGGGCTCTCATTTTTATTTACAACACTCCTTCTCCGCATCGTGCTGAGTGCAGGGAGCACCCGGGGTTGCGTTTGAGCAGGGGCCCCAGTTCCTCAGATGCTATGGGGTCGGGCTTTCAAGCGGTGCAGGGGCATTCGCCGCCCCTAAGGCATCCATCAGTATTTTCAGCACTTCATCATCCTCTTTAGGGCTGCCAGAAGGCTGGCTTTGAATTTGCTCGGAAAGCGCAACACTTGTGCTGGGCTCTTGCAGCAAGGCCAAACGGCTTTGGGCGCGGGCCAGGTTGTAATCACTGGCAAAAGTTTTGGCAATCATCAGGCGGTATTCATTTTTGCTTTGAGCGCTCAAATGCGCCGGGGCGGCATCGCGGTTGATGGCCGGCACAATCATCAGCGATATTACCAAGCCAATAGCCAAGCCAAAAATAAGCCCGGTGAGCAAATAAAGGTTAGACCTTTTTTCAGTTTCCACCGGAGCCTCCTGCCTTCCACTCCTGCAGGGTTTTCGCATCAATCCCGTTAAAAAGCTGGCGCATTTTGCCCAAATCCTGAGCCGGATAGCCAGCCCCTTCCGCAAATTTGATGGCGCTTACAAGATAGTTGATGGGGTCCGCAGAGTCAAGCTTTGCCAGTTCATCCAGAGCGGCCTTAGGGTCATGCTTAATAGCGTATTGTTCCGAGGCCATGAGAGCAAAATCCGCTTTGAAATCCGCACGCAGCTGGTAGATTTTAGCATTTTCAGGAGCCTGAGGCGGAAAAACAAACCAGCCGATGGCTATGCCAACCCCAGCCCCCAAGAGGATCATCAGGAAGAATAACAAAAGACGTTGGTTCTTCAGTTTAAACTCCTTTTTACTCGCAGATAAAAAGTATGGCATACCTGCCGCATTTAATCAAGGCTTGCTGAGGGCATACCTTCTATGCGGCCGGCATGCTGGCCTTGGAGCATTTATAATTAATGGCATCGTTCCATTAAGGAGGCCCATGAAAGAAATTCCCAGCAAACATGAAATGACCAGGTTCATCATTTTCTACGTCATTTCCATGATCCTTTTTTTCCTTCTAGGCCGCTTTCTGATTTAAAAGCAACGCTTGCCTTTTCAGCCTTCCAGCGTTCCAGAAAAAGCGCCCCGGAAACCCAGGGCGTCTGCACTCCAAGCCTATCTGTCTACTTAAGCATGGGGATTTTGACCCCTTTTTCCTTGGCGAAGGAAATGGCCTCATCATAACCGGCATCCGCATGACGGATGACGCCCATGCCGGGGTCTCCGGTAAGGGTGCGCTCCAGGCGTTTGGCAGCCTGCAGCGTACCATCAGCGACAATCACCTGCCCGGCGTGCTGGCTGAAACCAATACCTACACCGCCGCCGTGATGGAAAGAGACCCAGGTGGCTCCGTTGGCTGTATTGAGCAAGGCATTGAGGATAGGCCAGTCGCT
The DNA here is from genome assembly GCA_034926255.1 of Anaerolineaceae bacterium. Lineage (GTDB taxonomy): Bacteria > Chloroflexota > Anaerolineae > Anaerolineales > Anaerolineaceae > Mesolinea. Next base: position 105,506 of record JAYFRD010000007.1, read on the forward strand.
GACGGCATCGGTGCCATCGCACATGCTTTCCGTTTCGCGGTTGGGTGAGGCCACTGAACCACTATCCAAATGATCGCGCCCGATCACGATAGGGGCTTTTACAATGCCCTTGGCTACCAGCTCGTTAAAGGCCAAGCCAGCCTTATGGCGCTCGCCATAGCCCAGCCAGCAAATACGAGCAGGCAAGCCCTGGAAGGGCACCTTTTCTTTTGCCATCTTAAGCCAGCGCTGCAGGTGTTCATCTTCAGGGAAGAGCTGCAGAAGGCACTCATCGGTGCGGTAGATATCCTGCGGGTCGCCGGAAAGCGCCACCCAGCGGAAGGGGCCTTTGCCTTCGCAGAAAAGGGGACGAATATAAGCCGGCACAAAACCCGGGAATTCGAAGGCATCCTTAACACCCCAGTCGTAGGCTCTCTGGCGCAGGTTGTTGCCGTAGTCAAACACCTCCGCACCCTTGCGCTGGAAATCCAGCATGGCCTGCACGTGATGGGCCATGGATTCCTGCGAACGTTTGATGTATTCTTCGGGGTTTGAAAAGCGCAGCTCGGCAGCTTCTGCCGCGGAAAGGCCAGCAGGGATGTAAGAAAGCAGGTCATGCGCGCTGGTTTGATCTGTAACTACATCGGGGATGACACCGCGCAGCAGCAGTTCGGGTTCAATTTCGGCCGCATTGCCGATGAGGCCCACGGAAAGCGGGCGCCCTTCGTGTACAGCCTCTTCAACCATGGTCATCGCCTCTTCAAGGGTATCCACCACGGCATCCACATAGCCGATTTCAAGGCGCTTCTGAGCCCGGGTGGGGTCGGCCTCAATTACCAGGCCTACCCCGTCGTTCATGGTGATGGCCAAGGGTTGGGCGCCGCCCATACCGCCAAGCCCGGCCGTAAGTACAAACTTTCCTTTCAGGGAGGGCCATCCGCGCTGCTTGGCAAGGGCGGCCAGGGTTTCATAGGTGCCCTGCAGAATACCTTGTGTGCCAATGTAGATCCAGCTTCCTGCCGTCATCTGGCCGTACATCATCAGACCCCTGGCGGCAAGCTCGTCAAAATGTTCCTGCGTTGCCCAATGGGGCACCAGGTTGCTGTTGGCAATCAGTACTCTGGGCGCATCTTCGTGAGTCTTAAAAATACCTACCGGCTTGCCGGACTGCACCAAAAGGGTTTCATCGGGCTCCAGGTTTTTGAGGGAATTGAGGATAGAATCGTAGGCTTCCCAGGAGCGGGCAGCCTGCCCCCTGCCGCCGTAAACCACCAGGTCTTCCGGCCGTTCGGCCACAGCGGGATCCAGATTGTTTTGGATCATACGGTAGGCCGCTTCAATCAGCCAGTTTTTACAAGTGAGTTCGGTCCCCGTTGGGGCGTGCACGACGCGCGGTTCAGACATACTTCTTTCCTCCGTCATCTAAGGTGAGTCATTGTGACAGGCTGATTATACAATAATGGCCTTTCTTGGGGGCTTGAGAGAACGGGAATGCACGCAAAAAGAAGCATGCGGCAGGGTTGAAGGAATGCGGTGAACCAAAGGAGACAGGTGAAGAGTGACGACCAAACAGTGCTTTCTTCTTGTGCGGCAACGAAAAGCATTTACCCCATTTACCTTGAAAATGAGAGCCTGTTTTAAGGTTTTCCAAGGGAAGGGACGAGGACAAAAAAGCATTTACCCCATTTACCCAAATTTTGGGTGAAAGAGCCTCCTTTAACGCGTGAAAAGGCATGTTAACAGGTGTATTTGCAAAGCAGCAACTGACCGGGGGAAAAGCTTGAAAAAGATAAAGCATTAGCCTATAATAGCACATATATTCTATTATATCAAGGAGGGCGTGTGAGAGCTTGAAATATGATGCAGAGACTTTGGTAGCTCAGAAAAGCAGGAAGGCAGAGTGGCTGCTTGAGGGAATTATGCCAGCAAGGGGGATTACCCTGCTTGCAGGGCAAACCAGCTCCGGAAAGAGCTTATTAGCATTGGAACTGGCTATCGGCGTTGCGCAGCGAGGAATTGCCTGGGGGATGAAGTGCGGAGTAAAAGGCAAGGTAGGTTTTTGGTGCAGCGATGCCAACGAAGGGGAAGCAGGAAGACGCGTGAGCGAGCTTTGCAAGGGATATGCATGCGCCGTGCCCAAGGATTTGCGGTTTGATTTCGACAGGCGCGTTTTTAACGATGAGCAAGCCGAAGGGCTTTTGAAAACAATCAGACGGGAAGGGTATCAATTGCTTATTGTGGATCCGCTGAGCCGTTATCTACCCTGGATGAACGATAACAGCACGCGCGGCACAAGCATTGGACTGCAAACGATGCGTGAACTGTGCAACCGGACTGGAGTAAGCATTGTTTTGGTGCAAGGTTTTAATAAACAACAAAAGAAAGGGCCGGATAAGTGGGGCAGGCCAGTTTCGGACGGAACGGAACAGGTGAGAGGAAGCATTGAAGTAGTGAGCGCATGTGATGCCACTTTTTTAGTACGGAAGCAAAGCCTGAATAATGAGATTAATCTGGCAAAAAACCGGCTGGGGCAGGCTGATTGGATCAGAGATTTCAATATTGTGGACGAAATAAGCCATGACGGAGAAAAAAGTTTATGCCTTGTTTTTGGAAGAATAATGATCAATGAACTGCAAGCCCCTTCAACTTTGGCGGAACTGGTGAAAATGCGCATTAAGCAGGTGATGCGAAAGACGCCACGCACCAATTTTTGCCGGGCAGAACTTATGGAGAAGACAAAAAAGCAGGTGTGTACCGCCGGAAAACGCGCTTTCGCCGAGGCATTTGCTTTACTTCGGAAAGACAGCGACGTGGTTGTGGAGAGCGGAGACAAAAACTTTAAGTATTACCGCCTGAGAGAACCCATCCGGGCTTTTTATGACAGCCTTGTCGAAGAATATGGGGAGGGTGCGGCGCTGGACCTTTACAGCAAAAAGTTAATGGCAGACGTACGTTTGCTACAGGCTGACAGGATTATGGAGAACAGCAAGGCAAAAAACGAAGACAAAATGTTAATGGACGAAATATTGGAAAGGTTAAATCATTCACATATCGATGAGGCGTACGAGGAGGGGCCTGTGAGAATAGACAGGGAGAGTTATGAAAATTCCTGAATGTGTCATGGTTGTGAGAAGAAAGCAGGCTTCATTGCATTCAGGATGACGAGTAGGGGATGGGCGTTTGGGATAGTAAGTAAGGGGTTGGCCTGCGGAAAAGAAAAGGCAAGACCCTTCATTGCATTCAGGATGACGAGAATAGCACTTTGCGCATACGGAAGGGTGGGCCAGCAGCAACCTACTTCTCCCCGTACACATTCCATCCCCTTTATCACAGCAAGACGTTTAATCCAAGGCTACAATACAAAGCGCTGGCTGGGGGGATGCTGCGCCAGCATACGCTTTGGCGGCAATTTCTGCGGGAGGGATAGGCCACATCGCGAGGCGGCATGGTAAAATCCTATCTTGCACAGGGAGCAGCCATGACCAAAAGACAGATATTTCCATTCAGCGCCATTGTAGGCCAAGAACGCATGATGCGTGCCTTAACGCTCAACGCGGTAGACCCCAGAATCGGGGGGGTGCTCATCCGCGGCGAACGCGGCACAGCCAAATCCACCGCGGCCAGGGCCCTGGCGGCCTTGCTGCCCGAAGTGAAAACGGTAAAAGACTGCCGTTTTGGCTGCGACCCTGACAGCCCTGCCAGCTGGTGCAGCGAGTGCCAGGAACGCGCGGAAGCAAGCCAAGGCAAACTGCCCTGGGTGATGAAGCCCACACCCTTTATTGACCTGCCCGTTTCAGCTACGGAAGACCGCGTGGTAGGCACCCTGGATATTGAAAAAGCCATCCGCAAGGGTGAACGCGCCTTTGAACCCGGGGTGCTGGCGGCTGCCAACCGGGGTTTGCTGTACATTGATGAAGTGAACCTGCTAGATGACCATGTGGTAGACATTCTGCTGGATTCGGCCGCGATGGGCATGAATACGGTGGAACGTGAGGGAATCTCCTTCAGGCATCCGGCCCGATTCATTCTGGTGGGCACGATGAACCCTGAAGAAGGCGACCTTCGCCCGCAGCTTTTGGATCGCTTTGCATTTTCGGTTGAGATCCGCGGCATTCTGGATAAGCGCAACCGTGTTGAAATTATGCGCCGCAATCTGGCTTTTGAAAACAACCCCAACGCCTTCATTGCAGAGTGGCTGCCGAAGGAAAAAGCACTTTCTGAACAGATTGGCGCAGCCCGTGCCCTGATTGATGAAGTGGCTTACACCTCGCAAGACCTGCTGACCATTGCCGAGTTGACCTCTTCTATGGAAGTGGACGGCCACCGCGCGGATTTGGTAATTCTGAAGGGTGCGCGCGCCCAAGCCGCCCTTGACGGGCGCAGCCGCATAACCCCGCGCGATATCGCCGTTGCCGCAGAGCTGGCTTTGCCGCACCGCGTGAAGGCAGGGCCTTTCCGCAAGAGTGAGATGGGCGCAGAAGCCCTGCAGGAGCACATTGACCAGCTTAAGATGCAATCTGTGCCGAGTGAAGCCTCAAGCACCGAAGAAGCCGGAGAAGAAGACGATAAAAAAAAAGCCCCACGGTAGAAGACCAGAATGAGGGTGACCAGGAACAGGAAGCCTTGGTTGGTGAGGCACAGCAGCAGATTTTTACCACACTGAACGCGCGCTGGTGGGATGGGGGCAAGGTGGTACAGGCCAGCGAAACCTTTGAGCCGCGCTCACTGGATACGCCGCTTGATGAAATGGTGCGCAAGCAGGGCGGAAGACGCTCGCAGACGAAATCCAAGAATAAGCGCGGGCGTTATGTGCAGTCTAAACCCTCCCCAGAGGATGCCAGCGATCTGGCCTTTGATGCCACCCTGCGCGCCGCCGCGCCTTATCAAGCCACCCGCGAAGACCTGAAAAAAGAAAATAATGTGGCCTTTGCCATCCGCAAAGAGGATTTTCAGAAAAAGGTGCGCGTTAAAAAGACCGCCAATCTGATTCTGTTTCTGGTGGATGGCTCGTGGAGTATGGCCGTTTCTGAACGCATGCAAGCCACAAAGGGCGCCATACTTTCCCTGCTGACGGATGCTTACCAGCGGCGTGACCGCGTGGGGCTGGTGGTTTTTCAAAAGGACCGCGCCACGCTTGTACTGGCGCCCACCAATTCTGTGCTGCTGGCCCAGCGCGCTTTGGCCAGCATTCCAGTGGGGGGCAAAACACCTTTGGCAGCCGGCTTGCAGATGGCGTATGAAGTGATCAAGCGCGAAAAAACATTGCACCCGGATGTGCAGCCCCTGCTGATTGTGCTGACTGATGGAGCCGGTAATGTTCCCCTTGGCAAGCGGCCAGTTCAGGTTGAGGTTGACGAGTTAGCGGGGCTTTTTAACGCTGAAAAAATCCACAGTGTGGTCATTAATATGGAGCACAAGATTTTTGACCAGGGCCTTGCCAAAGATCTGGCGGATAAAATGGGCGCTGTTTGCTACACCATGGAAGATCTGAAAGGCGAAACGCTGTATCAGACCGTGCAGAAGGAAATGGCCACCCCGCCCAGCGTTGTTTCACGCGGGGCAGGGCTTTAAGGCATCTCACGGAGGGCTTTTTGACGCAGCAAGGGCTGAGAAGGCACGACCCGATTTGTGATATTATCCAAGTGTGATTGAGCAAAGAAAAGAAATAAGCTCTGAGGGCCTGGGCGAACAGCCGGACCCTTTGCAGAGCCTGACCGAGGAGGGCAATTTTTGGCAGAAGGCCTGGGCCAGGCTTGAAGACCTGGACCTTAGCTCCGGACTGATGCGTTTTGCGGGGGTACTCTTTACCTGCTGCCTCATTCTTGTTTTTATGTGGGTAATGAACCGCTTTTACACCAGCGTGCGCGGGACCAAAACAGCGGTAATTTTGGCACCCGCCCAAAGCCTTTCCGCCAAGGCAACAGAAGAGGCCATGCTGCCTGCCATCGGGGGCGCCCTTTCCCAGCAGGCGGGGCTTGGCCTGGCCAGAGATGCCACCCTGCACACCATTTTGCCCTCATACGGGCGCTTTGAACTGAGCAGCTATACCGTTGAACCGGGAGATACGCTTTTTTCCATTGCGCAGAAGTTTAACCTGCGCACTGAAACGCTGCTGTGGGGCAACCTTTACACCATCGGCGATGACCCGCATACCATTTACCCCGGGCAGCAATTAACAATATTGCCGGTAGACGGCACCCTGCACAAGTGGAGCGCGGGCGAAGGGCTTAATGCCGTTTCAGAGCACTTTCATGTTAAGCCTGAAGATATTATCAATTACCCCGGCAACCATCTGGACCCCAAAAGCGTGGGGGATTTTTCCAACCCGCAGATCAAACCCGGCACGCTGCTTATCATCCCGGGGGGATATGCCGACTTTCCGGATTGGCGCACGCCGCGCATTACGCGCAAAGACCCAGCCACGGCCAAAAATGTAGGCCCCGGAGCCTGCGAAGGCAGTTACGACGGCGTGGTTGGCAGCGGGAATTTTATTTGGCCTACCGAAAAGCACTACCTTTCGGGGTATGACTATGACCCCGGCTCCAACCACTACGGCATTGATATTGCCGGTGAGATAGGGGAAAAGGTGAAAGCAGCGGATAACGGAGTGGTGGTTTATGCCGGGCTGAACGACTGGGGCTACGGCCTGATGGTGGTAATTGACCACGGCGAGGGTTGGCAGTCGCTTTATGCACATCTGGAAAAGATTGATGTTAAATGCGGCCAGGAAGTTTACTCCGGGGATAAAATCGGCAGCATAGGGGATACAGGCATGGCCCAGGGCGGGCACCTGCATTTTGAACTGCGCAGCGACAACCTGGGGCGGGTAAACCCCAAAAACTATCTAAAGTAGGTTAAGAATGCAGATTTGCTTTCTTGGAACCGGAGCAGCCACCAGTTACCCGCTGCCCTTCTGTGACTGCGCGAACTGCAGGCAGGCCAGGCAGCATGGCGGCAAAAGCTTGCGCATGCGCTCATCACTGCTGGTGAACGAAGACTTACTGATTGACATGGGCCCAGACTTTGCGAGCGCCACGCTGCGCTTTGGCAAGGAAATTCCCCGGATTCGCTATCTGCTGCAAACGCATGCGCATTCCGATCATTTTGATGCAGGGCACCTGGTTACGCGCTCGCGCGCTTACGGCTGCATCCTCAGGCAAGCTCTGACAATAACGGCATCACAAACCTGCCTGAACCTGATGAGCGAGGGAATTAATGCCATTGAAGGCTATACCCTTTTTGAAAAAAGATGTCAGGAAGATATGCTCTTAGAAATGATGGCACTCGAACACGGGCATGAGGCCAGGCTGGGGCGCTACAGGGTTTTGGCGCTGGAATCGCTGCACGATCCACAGACGGGTTCGCAGATTTACCTCATCCAGGAGGGGGCAAAAAAGATTCTCTATGCGGTTGATTCGCCTGCCCTATCCCCTGCTGCTTCTGCGCTTTTGCAGGGGCAGGCCTTGGATTTGCTGGTGTATGAGCAAACTTTCGGCAGGGGTTTTGAAAGCGAGAGCCACATGAATGAGGACGGACTGCTGAAGCAATTGGAGGGCCTGCATGAGAGCAAGGCCGTTACCCCGAACACACAAATTTTTATAACGCACATTTCTCACGAGGGGAATGCGTATCACGAAGCGCTGGCTGAACGCTGCCGGGCCCTGGGTTACCAGCCCGCTTTTGACGGATTGGAAATAGAAATCTAAAAAGGGTCTTCTGCCAATCCAGCTTAGCGGTGTTAAAATAGCCTTATGACAGCGCAAAACGCTATAGACCGAAGGCCTTCGCCCATCGCTGGCTCGTGGTACCCCAGCCAGCCTAAAGCGCTGCGCGCGATGATTGAAGGTTTTTTAGCCAAAGCCCCCAAAGCAGACTTTAAAGGAAAAGTGCGAGGCCTTATTGTGCCCCACGCTGGTTACATATACTCAGGATATACGGCCGCGTGTGCCTTTAAGGCCCTGGAAGGCATCCGTTTTACAAAAGTTGTGGTGCTTGCACCCTCGCACACCTCTTACCTTGAAGCCCTGCTGACAAGCGGGCACGAAGCCTACACCACCCCTCTGGGCGACTTGCGCATAGACGTTAAGGCGCTTGAAGAAATCAAGAAAGCCTTAAACGTTGCCGGGCTCAGCCTTGCCGCTGTACACAACGACCGGGAACATTCGCTGGAAATCCAACTGCCCTTTTTGCAGGTTTTACTGGGAGAGTCTTTCAGCCTGGTGCCCATGATGATGGCTGACCAGCGCCGCCCGATTGCCGAAGCGCTTGCAAAAGCGCTGAGCCAATGGCGGGCAGGCCTGCCCCAAGGTGAAAGCGTGCTCTTTCTTGCTTCAAGCGACCAAAGTCATTTTTACAGTGAGCTCGTGGCAGAGGCCATGGACCGGCGGGTGATGGATGCCCTTAAAGCGCAGGACCTTGACCTGCTTTACCGGCTGGATGCCGAAGGCAAAGGGGAAGCCTGCGGGCTTGGGCCGATGGCGGCACTGCTGCTGACCTGCCGTGCGTTGGGCAGGGTTGAGCTTACCCTTTGTGACCATCGCAATTCCGCAGAAGTGAGCGGAGATCGCTCCAGCGTGGTTGGCTACACTTCCGCTGTTTTGAGCGGCGAGTGAGCAAGGCCATGGCATTGCACGGTTCCCGCATGAAAGCGCTTTGCTTCGTTTCAGCTTTTTGCATTCTGGCAGGAGCCGCCTGCCAAAGTACGGCGCAGGGCAGGCCTACGCAAGGGCATACCCCGCAGTGGCCCACCACGCAGGTACCCACGCTGACCGCAACCGCCACCCCTCCGCCCAGCTCTACCCCCACCCTTACAACCACACCCAAGCCTTCGAATACGCCGTTTGATACGGCTACCCCTCAGGCAACAGGCACTCCGCTTGCTCCTTTTTATGCCACTCCGTTTGCTTACCAGGATAAGCAGGGCAAGCTTGTGGATTATGCCTACTCCGCAGTTTCTGATATTCAAGCGCGGCCAAACGGAAGCATTCTTTCGCTTTCAGGTTTTGCAGCGTTTGAGCTTGTGGATAGGGGCATCTACCGCGAAACCATCAAGCTTATGGATAAACCGCTTAGCCTGTACTGGCTGCGGGTACGGCACTGTTTTGGTGAGGAGGAGCGGGAAGTAAGGCTGATTTTGACCGGCTTATGGGGAATCAACGTGCCCTTTAATGAGGCAGGAGCGGATGGCTCTGCTTATATCAGTTTTGCAGAACTCAAAGCCAGCGGCGTTTTTGACCCAAAAGCCATGCACAGCCCCTGGCAAAGCGGGCTGGCCAAACGTGCCCCCATTTACCGCACGATTTCTTTGACCGAACTTGAAAGCATTCTTGAAAAGCTACCGCAAAAATCGCTTATTCTGGCTGAAAGCCCGCTGCTTTTGCCGCCGGACAGCTGGCATCAGGTGAAACTGAACATGGATACGGTGAGCTCGCAAGCGGCACGCTTTCATTGGCTTTTCAGAGTGAATGATTTTAAGATTGTTGAAGGCCAGAGCGAGAGCGCAGACCTGTGGGCAGACGTTTTACTGAAGGGCTCCGAGCTGCCAAAAAACATGGAAAGCCCGATTAATTTTGCAGCAGACAATTTGGTGGTGGTGCGCCCATGAAGCCGTTTGCCTCCGTCAGCATCAATCATGCCAAAATTTCGCGAGCCTATGATTACCGCGTGCCGCCTGAACTGGCAGATGAAGTGCAGCCGGGCTGTCTGGTAGAGGTTCCCTTTGGGAAGCAAGCGGCGCAGGGTGTGGTGCTGGCATTGCTTGATTCGCCCGAAGTGCCCGACCCACTGCCCATCACCGCCCTGCTTTCGGCGGGCACGCTGCTTACCCCCCAGCAAATGCAGCTGGCCGCCTGGCTGGCAGAGGCGACCTTTGCCCCTCTTGGCGCTTGCATCAAGCTGATGATTCCGGATGGGCTTTCGCGGCGGGCAAGCATGCAAGTTTGGCTGAATGAAGGGATGGACATTCCGGAGGCACTCAGCCCCAGCCAGATCCGGCTGGTACATTTGCTGAAGAGCCGCGGAACGCTCACAGCCGGCCAATTAGATCGGGCTTTGCCCAAGATGAACTGGCGCCAGGCGCTTAAAGAACTGCAGGCAGCGGGCTTAGCCAGCAGCCGCAATTTTCTGCCGCCCCCGGTGATCAGCCCGAAAACGGTGCGCACCGCTCAGCTTTCCATAGCTCCGCAGGAGGTGCAGCCGCTCGAACGCAGATCTGCGCGGCAATCCGAAGAAGTGATCCAAAGGCGCAAGCGGGTGCTTGAACTGCTGGCTGCAGATCCCTTTCCGGTGGATTTTTCGTGGATTTATGCCCAGAGCGGAAGCAATTATGCAGACCTCAAGGCGCTTGCGGAAGCGGGTTTAATCCACTTTAATGAAACCGAGGTCTGGCGCGACCCGCTTGAGGCAGTGCGCCCCGGCCCCAATTTGCCCCCGCAGTTAACCCCGGACCAGAAGAAAATCTGGCAGACCCTTGAAGCTGCGCTGGAAAAGCGCGATGCCAAGCCATGCCTGCTTTTCGGGGTAACCGGCTCGGGCAAGACCGAAATCTACCTGCGGGCTGTAGAAAAAGCCCTGCAAGCCGGGCAGCAGGCGCTGGTGCTGGTGCCGGAAATTTCGATGACGCCTCAGGCTGTGCGCCGTTTTATGGGCAGGTTCCCCAACCAGGTGGGTCTTTTTCATCACAAACTTTCGGAAGGGGAACGCTACGACACCTGGCGGCGGGCACGATCCGGTGATCTGAAGGTGGTGGTTGGGCCGCGCAGCGCACTATTTTTGCCCTACCCAAAGCTGGGGCTGATCATTATCGATGAATGCGATAATGACTCGTATGATGAAGAGCAGCGTGAGCCGTTTTACCACGCCCCGGAAACCGCGGAGGCGCTGGCCCGTTTTTCTGAGGCCCGCCTGCTTTTGGGCTCAGCAACGCCACGCGTCAGCCAGTTTTATCAGGCCCGGCGCGGAGAATGGAAGCTGCTTGAGCTGCCGCACCGGATTGATCCCTGCAATCCTTTGCAAAGCCACGCCGAACTGCCGCCTGTGCAAGTGGTGGACATGCGCCAGGAATTGAAAAGCGGCAATCTTTCTGTTTTTTCGCGCAGCCTTCAAAAAGCGCTTGAAGAAACCCTGCAGCGGCAGGAGCAAGCTGTTCTTTTTCTCAACCGCAAAGGCAGCTCCACTTATATTTTCTGCCGGGACTGCGGCGAAGCCCTGCGCTGCCCGCGGGACGGAAAAGCACTGGTTTATCACAGCGGGCGAGAAGGTTTGCTTTGCCATGTTTGCGGCTATACGCGCAGGATGCCATCAAAATGCCCGAACTGCGGCAGCAAAGCCATCCGCAGCCTGGGGCTTGGCACCGAAAAACTTGAAAGCCTGGTGCAAGAGGCCTTCCCTGCGGCGCGCATTCTGCGCTGGGACGGCGAGACCACAACCGAAAAAGGATCTCATGAACTGATCCTTTCTCACTTCAGCGCCCACCGCGCCGACATTCTGATCGGCACGCAGATGCTGGCCAAGGGGCTGGATTTGCCGCTGGTTACCCTGGTGGGGGTATTGCTGGCTGAAGTGGGCCTGAACCTGCCGGATTACCGGGCGGCGGAACGCAGCTTTCAGGTGCTTACCCAGGTAAGCGGACGTGCCGGGCGGGGCCCTTTGGGCGGCCAAGTGATTATGCAGACCTACCAACCCGATTCCACCGTTATTCAACTTGCAGCCAACCATGATTATCGCGGTTTTTACGAGAAGGAACTGGAGTACCGCAAGATGCTGGCTTACCCGCCCTTCAGCCGTTTAACGAAGCTGGAGTACCGCCACTTGAGAGAAGAAAAAAGCCGCGAACATGCTGAAGCGCTTTACCGGATTATCCGAGAAGAAATAGCTGCGCGCAATATGTTCGGTTTTGAGATTTCTGAACCCCTGCCAGCCTACATTCCCCGCCTGGGAGGCGAGTATCGCTTTCAGATGCTGCTGAGAGCTGCCGACCCACTGCCTCTGCTGAATACGCTGCCGTTGAGGGGCTGGAAAGTGATGCCGGACCCCTCTGACCTGCTATAATTCTTTCGCATGTCACCACTGCCTGACGGAAAGGACAAGTATGGCAACCCAAAAGTCTCCGGAAACGCTTGCTGAAGCATTAAACCCCACCGCCCTTGAAAACCCAAACGATATGGCCATTTTGGAGGGAGGCCCGGGTAAGACCGCGGAAAGGAAGGTGGCCTGGTATGAGCCCTTCCTGACCAGCAGCATGTTTTTTGCTTTTTCCACGCGCAGCAACATGATGACCCCGCTGTTGCTGCCCCTGCTGGTGCAAAGCTTTGTAGGGGAAGCCCAAAAGGGCAGCTACTTTGGAATTTTGCGGCTTTGCACGCTGATGATGGCCCTGATGGTACAGGCCATCGCAGGGATGCTTTCAGACCGCAGCACCAGCAAGCTTGGCCGCAGGCGCCCCTTTATTCTGGCAGGTAATCTGCTGGACATTCTCAGCTTTATTGCAATAGGTTTTATTGCCACGCGCATGAGCGGAATGAACGCTTACTGGGTGCTGCTGATGGTGGTGGTGCTTTCGATGATTGCTTCCAATCTGGGCCACGGGGCTGCCCAAGGCCTCATACCGGATATGGCACCCAAATCCAAATATGCGCTTTTTTCAGCCGTCAAGTCATTGCTGGAGGTGCCCTTACCGATCATCTTCGTCTTTTTGGTTATCAAAGGGCAAATTGAAGATCAGCAGTACTGGGCAGCGCTTTTCATCTTGATTGGGGTGTATGCGGTGTGTACAATTTTGACCATGCTGGTCAAAGAGAGGCCTCAGAAGACCGCAAAACCCCTGGACAGCGGCGCAATTTGGCGCATCGTGGGCATGACCGCGGCCTTTGCCGCCATTATTTTTCTACTTGGTCTGGCCGTCAAATGGGCACTGCCCCTCATTCCCGGCCGAAAGCTTTCTGACCTCTTTCTGATGGGCGCGTTAGGCATCAGCGTGATGCTTATTGCTGTTATTCTGGGCGTTTTCGTAAGCCTGCGCATCAGCTTAGGCCAGGAAGCCAAGAAACAAAAAAACTTTACCTGGTGGGTGATCAACCGCCTGGCTTTTATTGTTGGCGTAACCAACCTTTCCAGCTTTTTACTGTATTTTGTACAGGAACGTTTTGCTTCAGCCAAAGGCGCTGCGGCCGTCAGCCCGGTAATGATGCTGATGGGCGTGCTGGCCATTGCCCTGCTGATCGCTTCTGCCCTGGCCACCAAGATGATGGCCTGGACGGGCATCAAACGGCTGATTCTGATCAGCGGACTGATGGGAGCCTGCGGTTCTGCCGTCGTTGTGTTTGCCCCCACCCTACCCGTGATGGTAGCAGGCGGCTTCATCTGTGGTTTGGCAATGGGCTTTTTCTACGCTGCGAATTGGGCCATGGGCGTCAGCCTGGTGCCCAAAGAAGAGGCCGGGCGTTACCTGGGCCTTTCCAACCTGGCCGGCGCCGGCGCCGGAGCTGTTGGGGCCTACTTAGGCGGGCCGATTGGCGATGCCGGCGGATTTACCTTGCTCATGTCTCTGTACGGCCTGATGTTCCTGTTCTCCACACTGGCGCTCACGCAAATTAAAGGGGAAGAAGCCAAAGCCGGATGATGTGTGCCCTGGCCAGCCAAGAAGCAGCCCAGATGCTGCTTACAGAAATCAGCCGGCGCTTTAAGGCATCTGCCCTGCCCGGATACCGCGCCCTGATTTGCATCGGTTCTTTTGCCGGCGGGAGTTTTGTTGCGGGACGGAGTGACCTTGACTTGGTGGTGCTTTTCAGCGGCAAGCAGCCGGATGAGGCGGAAACCCTGCGCCAGACAAAAGAACTGCAAGACATGATTGCCGATTTACCTAGCCATGAAGAGGTAGAAATATTGCCCCGCTACGATAGTGACCTGGCCGCAGACCCCAAGAGCGGGCTTTATGCCCATGCAGACCTGATAGCACGCTTAAAGGTGCAAGCAAAGCTTTTGGATGGAAGTTTTGACGCGCAAGCGCTGCGGATGCCTGGGCCTAAAGATTTTCGGGCTGAGTTTGTGAAAGAATTTGGCCCAGCGTTTGAAAGACTGGAAACTCTGCCGGCCACAGAAGCGGCTCTGGGCGCCAAATTTTTGTTTTTAGCCCTGCGCTACTGGCTGGCCATCCGGCGAAACAGGCTTGTTTACCATAAAAGTGCGCTTACGGAAGCCTATAGGCAGGCAAAGCCTGAAAGCGCACTGCCCACCGAGCTGGAAAATTTAGCACAGAATTATCTGACAGGCAAGGCAACAGCCAAGGGCTACCCTGAAGCCCTGGGCCCTTTTTGCCTTCAGCTTGCCAGAGAAATAAGCAGCTTTCAGGAATGAATTACCTCAAGCACTGAGCCTTCAGGCGTTTTGCCAACCTCGATACGGGTGCTGAAAATATCCTTCAGTTCATCAATGTGTGTAATCACCAGCACTTTGGCAAAGTCGCGGCTGACTTCGTTGAGGGCCTGGACTAATTTATCGCGGCCTTCCGCATCCTGATTGCCGAAACCTTCGTCAATCACCAGGGTTTGGAGGCGGGCCCCAGCACGATGGGCCAAAACATGCGAAAGGGCCAAGCGAATGGCAAAGTTAACGCGAAAAGCCTCTCCGCCGGAATAGGTTTCATAATCGCGCGTGCTGCCGCCATCGCTGATGAGGATATCCAATGTGTCTTGCCTGTCTTTACGCTTGTTATCCTTGTATTCTTTTTGGGTTACAAAGAAGACTGTCATGGCATCGTTGGTGAGACGCTTGAGGATGCCATCCGCATTTTCCTGCAGTTCGGGCAGAGCTTGTTCAATGAGCAAAGCAGGCACACCATCTTTGCCAAAGGCTTTTTCCAACTGTTTGAAGCGGTCAATTTCTTTGCGCATTTCTTCGGCCTGCGCAGTCAACTTCTTCTGATATTCACGCTGACACTCAATGGCTTTGAGGCGCTGCTGAGCGCCCCCCAGAAAACGGAGTACTCTGGCCTCTTCTTCCTGCGTAAGGCGCAGTTCCTGCTCGGTTTGACGGCCATCAGCCAAGCCCGCACTTTCCGCCGCCAGTTTGGTTGCAAGCAGATCATGCTCCTGGGTGATCTTTTGGCTTTCTTCCTGCTGCTTTGTCAAGCGGGACTCAAGTTCCGCCAAGGTTTGCCGATGATTTTTTGCTTCGTTTGCAGCCAGTTCAAGATGATTCACCTGGGTTTGAATAGCTGCGCCCTCTTTCACTTGCTGTCTGAGCGATGCATGAAGCAGAGGGTCATAGCCGGATTTTGCCAGCTCTTGTTCCAATGCAGTTAACTGCGCCTTCAGTTCAGGCAGGAAGGATTCTTCGCTCAACTGCCTCTCAAGAGCCTGCAATTGCCTGGCTTTGGTGGTTTGCCATTCAGACTGGTTTTGCAGCAGAATTTCAAGGCGGCGGCTGAGGCCCGCAAACTGCACCCTGCCATTATTCAATTTTTCTTCCAGACGATTAAGGCTTTGGATTTCAGTACGTAAATCATCCATAGAACGCAGTGCTTGCATGCATTCGTTCTTTTTGCCAGCATACAGACCGCGGGAAGTATTGCGCTCAGATTCCAAATCCTGGATGAGTGCCTGTCTATCCTGCCCGGAAAGCGGCTGCCCACACAAGGGGCAATGGGCCTCTTGAACCTGATCCAGCCGGGCCATACGCTCGTTAAGCTCAAGACCCCTGGATTCCATTTGCTTCATCTCTGCCTGAAGAGAACCCGCCTTTTCTTGCAGCGC
This sequence comes from Anaerolineaceae bacterium, assembly GCA_034926255.1. Classification (GTDB taxonomy): domain Bacteria; phylum Chloroflexota; class Anaerolineae; order Anaerolineales; family Anaerolineaceae; genus Mesolinea. The sequence goes on from JAYFRD010000007.1 coordinate 121,234, forward strand.
GCCCAGTTCCGCCTCGCGGGCCGGTTTGGGCTGCGTTTGTTTCTGCAGCGCTTGAAGTTCTGCTTCCAAGGCCGCGGCTTGGGCTTCAAGCTCCTTTATTTGAGCGGAATCCGCATCCATGCGGGTCTTTTCCTGACGGAGGGACTGCAACTGGCTGTCAAGAAGCGCTTTTTCTTTTTCAAGCATGGCCAGAAGGTCTTTACGCCGGTCTTCCAAGGGGCGTACCTGAGCTTGAAGGGCATCAAAGGCCTCCTGTTTACTGCGTGTAGCCTTATAGGCATCCAATTCCGCTTTGATGCGATCGGCGTTTTCCAGCTCCTGCTGGCAAACATTGAGCTGCTGCTGCCTTTTGGCAATCAGGCTTTGTGTTTCGGCCTCTTCCTTTTTGGCTTTTTGAAGCTGGAGTTTAAGGCGTTCAAGATTTTCCTGCAAGCCTTTGAGCCGGGCCTCTTCGGACTGCTGCTTCTGGCGGATTAACTGGAGTTCAACCAGGCGAGCATGCACCAGAGCCTTCTCTTTTTCAAGTTCGCTCAACTCCTGCTGGCGTTTAGGTTCCTGGTCTATTTCCTTCTGGCATTCATCGAACTTGCTTTTATTGGCTGCAAGTTCAGTTTCTTTTTGGGCGCGCTTTTCACGGGCCAATTCGCGGTAGCGTTCCCACTCATCCAAGCCCAGAATGCTGGCCAAGATCTGCTTGCGCTCGGAGGGCTTTTTCATCGCAAAAGAATCGGCCTTGCCCTGCAGGAAAAATGAAGCATTAATAAAAGTTTCGTAATCCAGACGCAGAGTGCGTTCAATTTTGGCATTTGTTTCTGTTGCAGTGCGTTCTGAAAGCGTTTTCCAAGTTTCGCCATCCGGGCTGAGAATCAGAAAATCAACCTGGCCGCCTTTGCCGCGGGTGATAGAGCGCAGCACACGGTAGCGGGTTTGTTCATAGTCAAAATCCAAGGTGACCGAAGCTTTTTTGCTGGCAGTATTGATGATGGCCTCATCGTTTTTGCGGGCTTTGCCGTAAAGCGCAAAGGTAATCGCATCCAGCAGCGAGCTTTTGCCCGCACCATTCTGCCCGGAAATGCAGGCCACATCAAAATCAGTAAAATCAATACTTTGCAGCCTTCGGTAAGACGTAAAGCCTTCCAGGGTCAGTTTAATCGGAATCATCACTGAGCCCTATCATGGATTTGGCTGCTTTCAGCTGCTTATCGGTTTTGTTTGCAGAGAGCAGTTCTTTCCAGAATTTTTCGTCATACCGCCGGGAACGGATAGGAATGGGCATGGGAACGCCCCAGCCAAGCATGAGCACTTCTTCTTTGGGCTGCAGCTTTGCCAGCATGCCACGTAAAGACTGCCGGCCGGCCAAACCGGAAAGAACCGCTTCAATATCGCTTTCATCCCCTAGTGCGCCGGAAATGCGCGTGCCAAGTTGAGACATGACCTCATCGTAGATTTGAGAGGGGCGCTGGTCGATGATGAGCAGGGTAACATAATATTTGCGCAACTCGCGAGCGATGGTGCTGAAGATGGTTTGGGTGGCCATTTCGCGGTTGAGCAGTTTGTGCGCCTCTTCAACAGCAACCACCAAGGGGCGGGGTTCATTTGTTTTGGTGCGATGGTATTCGTTGGTCCAGGCTTCCCAGGTATCGCGGATTTTGCGGGTAATCAGATTGGTTACCAGCAGGTAATCCAAATCCGAGTCAAAGTTGCCAAAAGAAAGTACGACATGCTTGCCCGCCTTTAGGGCTTCGACAAGTTTTTGCAAGGCGTTTTCTGCCGGGGTTTGGGCCAGATATGCTTTGCGCACCAGAGGCTGCAGTTTACCATGCAGGGCTTCAGCAGCCAGAACATTAATATTGGCGCTTTCAGCCCAATAAGCCACGCTGCCGGGAGCAGGCACTTTTTTGCCTTCGTCATTGATTTGGGTTAGGTTCAGTTTGAGAGCCATAAACTCGCGGAACCAATGCTGACCGAACTGACTGTGCAAGGCACTGAGGGTTTGAGCGGTGGTTTCACGCAGGTTTAGCACCTGGCCGAGCAAGAGAATATCTTCCGGGGTGAGTTCGCTGTAAGGAATTTCAAGATTGAAATCTGCGGGAAGCTGCCCAAAAGCGGTGCCTGCGCCCAAGCCCACCAAACGCAGTTCCCCCGGGAATTTACCGCGCAGGCCGGGCACCGGCGCGCCGGTATCCGAGGAAGTACTATCCGGCCCGTACTCATTGTGCATGTCAAAAATGAGGGTGGAAGCATGGTCCGCGTGGATGAGCCCCGCCAGAATCATGCGGGTAAGAAAGGACTTGCCCGAACCGGTTGTGCCAAAAATGCCGGATGAGCGCTGCACAAACTTTTTGAGGTTGATGCAGATGGGATGGGCCTGCTCGCGCGTTTCGCCCACTCGGAACATTTCTTTATTATTTTCTTCCCCGAAAATTTCAGTGATATCGGCTGCATCCGCCAGGCGCACCGGTGCATGATGGGCGGGCACCGTTTTGACCGGAATGGGTTTGCGCTGATCTTTATGGAGTTCGCGCCAGATAGGATATTCCGGCGAGTTGAGGTCGGGGCCGCGTTCAAGCATGAGGGCAGGCATCATCATCAGACGGGTAAAGAGCGTTTCTTGGCGGAGAAGCTTTGAAAGAATGGGGGTAAAACGTTTTTCTGCCATTTCGGCCGCAAAGCGTTCATCGGCAGCGGCCAATTGCAAATCGGTTACCAAGCCATAAAAGCGCCAAGGGCCGCTATCGGTGACTACAAAGGCGCCTTCCTGCACTTCATGCGCAGGCACTTCCAGACGCACCTGCAGGTTTGCTTCCAGCCCGCCGCCTGTTACATAGCCTATGAGCGGGTTTTCTTTATTTGGGTTGGTGGGAAGGTCACTCATTCCGCCTCCAGTTCGCCAAGCGCGCTGAGCACTTTGGCCAATTGTTCGTAATCGTCCCGCAGTTGGGAAATAAGGGCCTGACAGGCCTTGAGGTACCAGCCTGTCTGCCCCTGAGCCTGATGGATGGCCCGTGCCTGAGAAAAGTGGCTTACCAGCAATTCTTCAAGGGGTTGGTTTTGCACCCTGAGGATGTGGCGCAGGTAGCTGAGGTTTTCAGTAAATTCGCAGAGTTCCTGAGCATCGCAGAGCCAGAGCGCATCCAGGCTGAAGGGCGGACGCGGAGGCAGATGGCGGTAAAGACGGTCTTGCTGGCGGTAACCCAGGGTAAGCACGTCTATTTCGACGGGCAGGTTACGGTTGAAACGGTTATCCGCTTCGTATTCCGCAGGCAGCAGGCTGCGGGAGGCTATCTGTCTGACGAGGCCGTCATCCTGAATGGTGATATTGCTGATGAGCCCATAAATTTCTGAGCCATCATGCAGCTTTACCTTGACCAGTGCACCCAGAGCCGGGGTCTGCAGCTCGTGCACCCGACAACCGGCTACAAAAGAGCCAAGGTTGGCTCTAAGCAGTTTTCCGATGGGAATTTTGATGTCATCCGGCATGGCCGCTCCTATTAAGGTTGTTTTTTCCGAATTGTTTGTGTGAAACCTGGGTGAGCGGCATGCCCTCTTCTGCGAACTTTTGATGGAGCATGGCTTCTACCTCTTCGTGTTCGGCAAAGTTGATGATAGCCAGTTCGTGCGCACGCAAGAGCAGGTAAGGATAGGGATGGCCTTCAAAGACTTGCGTATCTCTATAGACGGCTGCGTGCAGCAGGTCTACCTGTTGCGGGTTGGCACTTACCCAAGCCGGGAATTCCACGCGGGCCAGATAGGGGCTTTCGGGCTCGCCGACGTTGAGATAGAAGAAATGGACTTGCAAGGCAGGCCTTGTTTTGCCGCGGCTTTGGTTAACCACTTCAAAAACAGCGGAACGCTCGCCGGGGGTTTGCAGCAGGCGCGTGAGAAGATGGGCATCGCTGACGCCACGCAGGGTGCGGTCTTTGTCGCTGTATGCCGAAAGCTGCTCATCGGAACGTTCCAGGATGTCAAAAAGGCGGCTAAGAAGTTCTGAACCGGGTTTGTCAATGTAGCCCAGATTGATCATCTGCTGGGATTGCATGCAGCGGTGCATGGCAAGCAGTTCCTGCTGCAGGTTAAGGTTTTGCTGAGGGCCTTCCAGGCGCTGGTAGATATCCAGCAGGCCATCCGTCATGGCGATGACGGGGCCTTGCCGCTGCGCAGCAAAGGAGAGCAAGGCGCGCCGTTCAGCCAGGTCGCGCAAGAGGGAGACTTCCTGTTCGCCAATGAGGAAGCCTTGCGGGGTGATAAGCCGGTCGTAATCCAGCAGGTCAGACTGGATTTCAAAATCAGGTTCTTTGGCGCTGCCCATTTCCGCAGAGATGAGGCCGACATTAATGACGCAGTATTCTATGGCCTTATGGCGGTTGGGGGCAATTTGAGAACCATCTGCGGCAATGAGCGTGTAGCGGCCGGGCAAGCCAGGGAGCCCTTTATGGAAAAGCAGGGGTTCGCTGACAGGCTTGGCGCAAAAGGTGTTTATGGCAAGGCGGCTGGCTTCTTCAACGCGCTGGCGGATGGAATTGACTTCGTTAGAACGATCTGCCAATTTCTGCCAAAGGGAGTCTTGCGCCTGCTTAAGATCATCCTGATGCCGGCGCACCTTTTGGGTGAAGTTCTGAAGGCTGCTTTGAACCTGGGCGTAGTTGATGGGCATGTGAGAATTATAACCAAGCCTGCTGAAAGAATCGCCCTTTAAACCTTGCTTCCATTTGGCGCTTACCCAATTTTAATGGGGGTTACGGCAGGTTCCGTCCGCTTTTTGTTGATTTTACGTTCTTTTTAATAGCGTGACGATTTTGGGGTAGCATCAATTTATTAGAGCAAGGAGTCTCTTTTGCAGAAGAAACAGAGAACACAAGAAAAGTTAAGGCAGGAAGAAGCGTTTCACGACCTTTATGAGAATTGGTTGCAGCCCGTTTACCGATACTTTTACGGACAGGTGGGCAACCAGGAAGACGCGGAGGATTTAACTTCCCAGGTTTTTCTTGCGGCCTGCCAGAGCTTTGGGCGCTACCGTGAGCAAGGCAAGGCTGCTGCCTGGCTTTTCAAGATCGCGCGGAATAAACTGCGTGACCATTGGCGTAAAAAGATTCCCAGCATTGTTGCATTTGATGAAATTCATGAGATTTCTGAAGGGGATGAAATGGGCAAAGCGCTTGAAGCGCATGATGTTTTGGCTGTCTACCTGCGAGACCTTACAGCGGAAAACCGAGAACTGCTGGGCCTTAGATACAGCGCCAAATTAAATTACCAAACGATAGGGAATATATTAGGAAAATCCGAAGAGGCCATCCGCAAGGCACATAGCCGCTTGCTGGCCCGCTTAGCTGAAAGGATGGAAAAAGATGAAAACAAGTTCTAATATAAATCCGGAAGGTGTTTTGGAAAAAGGGTTAGCCTGCCCTTATGCCGAAAAAGCATTTGTTGAGAAACTGTGGCTAAAAATTGAAGAAACTGAGAAACAAAAGACCGTTAGCGCTTTTAGCCTTTATTTGCGCTGGGCCTTGCTGACTTTATTGGTTTTAGCAAGTATAGGGATTATGAGCATTGGGCCCAGGCAGGTTTGGGCACAGATTAGAGGCTGGTTCATTCCCGGGTTTGGCCCGCTTGAAAACCCTGCGGAGGTACTTGTTCTTAGAGAGAAAATCTGTCAGAACAGGGGCGAGATAAAAGTAACGCTTGAAAATCTGGTGCTCGGCCCAGAAAGCTGCTGGGCGCGCTTCAAATTAGAGGGGCTTTCTATTGACCAGAGAAAAGTTTCTGAAAGTTTTTCTTATCATCCCGAAATTACCCTGAAATTAGGTGACGGGCCAAGCTTTTCAACATTGCGGTCCGAACTTTACATCAGTGAGGCCGTTTTTGTAGAAGCGCTTTTTGCTGTTTCGGAAAAACCGAGTTCGGGAAGGGTGAGCCTGGTGGTGACCGTACCTGCTTCTGAAAACACTGCTCTTTTTACCTTTATGCCAGCATTACGGCCTCTCAACGAAAAGGATGTGCTGCCCGAGGCAGACTTGCGGCCTTTGCAGAGCAACCCTACCAACGGAGTTGCTGTTGAGCTTTTGCAGGTTACCTACACTGCTGAGAGCACTTTTTATACAGTGCGCATCCAGACCCCTTTGCTTAAGATGCCATTAGGCCCCTGGTGGGAAAACGCTTCGTTAAGGGACCAAAATGACAAAATCTATCCGCTTGAAATGGTGGGAAGCTGGGGCAGCAGCGGAAGAAGTATGGTTCTGCGCACAAGACCCTTGCCGAAAAACGCAGTTATGAGTCTAAGCATCAGTAAGATGATGCTTATCAGCGATTATTATCAGGTGCCCGGTGCGCCTAAATTCACCCTGCGCCCAGAAGACTTGCCGGTGCCGGGGAGCAGCAAAGCTTTCAAGCAAGTGCTGGAGACAGAAGATACACAGATTCGCATTAACGGCCTTAACCTAGATGAACATGGCAGAAACTTAAGTTTCAGCGCAGAGGCAGACAACCCCGCTGTATTTTCTTGGATGCTGAGCTGCGATGCTGAACTCTGCATGGGCTCGAAAGGCGGGGATTTTGGTGCTGAAGCAAAAAAAACCGACCCTGCCTTGGAACTAAGAAAAGTGCCGGAAAGCCCTTTTGAGGTTAGCCTTTATTCCCTGTACTATCAGGTTGAAGGCCCATGGCGTGTCAGTTGGCAAACGGAGGATGTGCCTTTAAACGCAGGTAAACTTCCTGTTCCCATGAACACACCAGCACCCTTAGCGACGCGCAGCGTTCCAACTATTCCTGCTGTTACCCCAGGCAAAGAGGGCTCGCCTAAAATCATGATTGCCCATGAGGTTGATGCGGTGTTGGAAAAGGGTTATCAAGCTTTTTTCAGCAAGCCGGGTTGGATCCACATAAAAGGTGAGTTTATCAGAACCGAGCGCACAGACCTATATCAGGATGGGGTTGAAGAACATCCCAGGCATCTTTACTCTGAGGCATGGTATTTTATTGATGAGAATGCAAAGATCGGCAAATCTGTTACAACGCTGACGGATGCAAACGGCAAATTGTTTAGCCAAACCGCAAGCCTTGGGACTGAAACAACAAATTTTGTAACAGGAAAAGCCTGGAGCATTACAGAAGAGCCCTACCCAAAAAGCAATTTAGCCTCTTTCTTAGCCTATCTTGGCGATCAGTATGTGGTTGAGAAAAAAGAGGTGGAAGCAGATGGTAAGCCCCTTTGGTTGATAAGCTACAGCAGCAGCCATTTGGCAATGCAAATGCCGGGTTTTACGCTGCCTGTTATCGGGTCTACCGGTCGGATCTGGCTTGACCCTGAGTCTGGTTGGGTATTAAGGCAAGAGATGGAGTATCGTTTTGAGAATAAAGCAACGCTTATCCTCTATACAAATATTGAGCAGGTACCGGAAGTCATTCCCGCCCCACCGCAAGAAGTGCTCGATTTGATTGAGCGCCTGAAATGAAAGCTGTTTTTCTTTGAGAGAGATAGATTCATGGGAACTGGAACAAAACTTGAAACATCTTCGTCTTGTAGGTAAATGAAACAAACCAAGGAGACTACGATGAATAAGAAAACCATTACCGCCCTGCTTGCAACCCTGCTTGTTGGCGCTACTGTTCTAACAGCCTGTGCGCAACTGCCGGTTAAGGCCCAAACTGCCACGCCCGAGAGTGCGGCAACCCCGCAGACAAGTTCAGGCCCCATCCGCACCCTTTCAGTTACCGGAAACGGGAAGGTAACCCTGGTGCCGGATATTGCCTACATCAATATTGGCGTGCACAGCGAAGCCGAAGATGTAAGCTCTGCACTTAAGCAGAACAACGAATTGGCTAAAAAGATTGCAGATGCCCTTGTTGCTTCGGGTGTGGAGCAGAAGGACATTCAGACAGCCAATTTTAACATTTACCCCAAGACAAACTATGACCCGCAAACGGGCAGTTCAACCCCAGCCGGTTACTCGGTGGATAACACGGTTTATGTGACCGTGCGCGACCTGAAACAGCTTGGCAGCCTGCTGGATACGGCCATCCAGGCCGGCGCCAACCAGATTTACGGCATCAGCTTTGACATTAAAGACCGCCAGGCCGCCGTTAATACGGCACGCAATCTGGCCATCAAAGACGCCCAGGAAAAGGCAGTGGAAGTTGCCAAAGTGAGCAATGTTGCGTTGGGGCAGGTGCAGGTTATTAATGTGAGCGACTCAAGCTATGTGCAGCCCTTTACCCAAGGCTACGGCGGAGCCGGCGGTGCAACAATGGCAAAGAGCATGGACGAATCCGTTCCGGTTTCAGCAGGCCAGATTGTTATCACCTTCAGCGCCAACCTCATTTACGCCATCAACTAAGCAAGGGGCCCGGCTCCCCCCGGGCAGCAACACACACCCTGGAATCCCTAAGTTCCAGGGTTGTGTTTTAAATACTTAAGCATGCTTTTGGTGAGGCCGAGAAATGATAAAATGATTAAGGAGAGGTGCTTATGAAAAGTTCTGAGATTCGCCCCAGTGATTACCGCAAAGCTGAATACCCCTTGGAGCCTCTTTTTCTCGAACGCTGGTCTGCACGGGCCATGAGCGGCGAAGCCGTGGCGGAAAAAGATTTAATGACGCTTTTTGAAGCCGCCCGCTGGGCCCCTTCACCCATGAATGTGCAAAACTGGCATTACTGCTATGCGCTGAAGCCCAGCGCGGAGTTTGACCTGTTCTTTTCTTTTCTTGCCGCCGGAAACCAGGAATGGTGCAGGCAGGCCGGGGCCTTGATTGCAGCCATTGACCAGACTTTGAACGACGATGGCAAGCCGGTAATGAGCCATCGTTTTAACCTGGGCCTTTCGGTTGAAAATTTGCTGCTGCAAGCCCGGGCAATGAACCTTGTTGCCCACCCTATGCTTGGTTTTAACGCTGAAAACGCGGCAAAGGGCTTGAACCTGCCCGAGGGCTATGAGGTAGCAGCGATGATTGCTGTAGGCCATTTTGGGGAAATAGAAAACCTTTCAGAAAAACTTCAGGCCCGTGAAGTTCCTTCTGACCGCAAGCCTTTAAAAGATTTTGTTCACAGGGGCACGCCAAGCCCCAAAAAGTAGAAAAGGAAGCCCATGCCTATTCACCCTGACGCCGGAAAACCCGCCCCCTTTGACGTTTTGGTCAATGTGCCACGATTGGTAGCAGATTATTACCTGATTCACCCCAACGCTGAAGATCCTCAGCAGGCGGTTGCTTTTGGCACCTCAGGCCACCGCGGTTCTTCTTCCAAGGGAAGTTTTAATGAAAACCACGTATTGGCGATTTGTCAGGCTATCTATGAATACCGCAAAGGGCAGGGCATTACCGGCCCGCTGATTATGGGCATGGATACGCACGCCCTTTCGGAACCTGCCCACGCCAGCGCCATTGAAGTTTTTGCCGGCAACGGCATGCAGGTGATTGTGCAGAAAGGAATGGGGTACACCCCCACGCCCGTTGTTTCGCACGCCATTCTCAACTACAATGCCGGGCGCGCAGAAGGTCTGGCGGATGGGGTAGTGATTTCGCCCTCGCATAACCCACCCTCGGACGGCGGTTTTAAGTATGACCCTACCAACGGCGGCCCCGCGGATACCGCCACCACCCAATGGATTCAAAACCGGGCCAACGAAATGCTGAAAAACGGTCCGAAAGAAGTGCGCCGCCTGCCTTATGAAAAAGCGCTGCATTCGGGTTGTATTCATGAAGCAGACCTTGTAAACCCCTATGTGAACGACCTAAGCGAGGTGGTGGATATGCAGGCGATTGCCGCTTCCGGCATTCGCATTGGCGTTGACCCGCTGGGCGGATCCGGATTGTACTACTGGGAGCCGATTGCTGAACGCTATGGGCTTAACCTGGAGGTAGTTAATAAACGTGTAGACCCCTCATTTTCTTTTATGCCGCTGGATTGGGATGGAAAGATTCGCATGGATTGCTCTAGCCCCTATGCGATGGCTAATCTGGTGGCGCTTAAAGACCAGTATGATATCGCTTTTGGCAACGATGCAGATTATGACCGGCATGGCATTGTAACCCCCAGCGTGGGCCTGGTGCCGCCAAACCATTATCTGGCAGCAGCCATTTGGTATCTCTACCAAAACCGGCCGCAGTGGAGTAAGAGTGCCAAAGTAGGCAAGACGATGGTTTCTTCCAACATGATTGATAAGGTGAGCCAGCTTATCGGCAGACAGCTTTATGAAGTGCCGGTTGGCTTCAAGTGGTTTGTACCCGGCCTGCTGGAAGGATGGCTGGGCTTCGGCGGGGAAGAAAGCGCCGGGGCTTCCTTTTTGCGCAAGAATGCCGGCACCTGGACCACGGATAAAGACGGCATTATTTTAGACCTGCTGGCCGCAGAAATTCTGGCGGTGACCGGCAAAGAACCGGGGCAGCACTATGCGCGCCTGGAAGCTGAACTGGGGAAAAGCTGGTATGCCCGGGTAGATGCCCCAACCGGCTCCAAGGAGAAAGCCATTCTGTCCAATATGAACCCTGCACTGGTGAAGGCAGGTTCTCTGGCGGGGGATAGAATCACAGCCAAACTGACGCAAGCGCCCGGCAACGGAGCTGCTTTTGGCGGCTTGAAAGTGAGCACTAATTATGGATGGTTTGCCGCCCGGCCTTCCGGAACAGAGAACGTTTATAAAATTTATGCGGAATCCCTTTGCAGTCAGGAACATCTGGAACTGATTCAGACCGAGGCAAGAGAAATTGTGGATGAGGCCCTGAAGGGGTAAGGGGCATTAAGCCTTAGCAATAAAAGAGAAGATCCTTCGCAAAAGAGCTCAGGATGACGAGGGAAGGGAGGGTGGGCTGAAGGGCGAGGCAGGATAAAGTGGGGTTATTACGGGCAGCCAAAGATAGCAGCTTTTCAGGAAGCAGGTTTATCAATCAGGCTGTGTGCGTTTTAGAAAAGCGCGTTTATCAAACGGGGTGTAGGCGTTTTAGAGAATCAGTTTTACAAAGTAAAAGGCAATGGTTACTGCCCAGATCCAGGTGTCAAAACGGTCCAAAATGCCGCCGTGCCCGGGGATCAGGTGGCCGCTATCCTTGAGGCCGGCAACCCGTTTGAGCATACTGATAAAGACATCCCCAAAGATGGTAACTGCGCTGACCAAGACAGACAGCATGATGGCGTGGAAGAGGTTCAGTTTAAACAAGCCGGTTGCGCTTAAGAGCAGTGAAAGAACAATGCTGATAGCCAGGGCGAAGGCAATGCCGCCAAAGTAGCCTTCCCAAGTTTTGTTGGGGCTAAGGCGCGGGGCCATTTTATGTTTACCGAAAGGCTTGCCTATGAAATAAGCTCCCATATCCGCGAACCAAATCAATATCATGGTAATGATCAGCCACCAGCGACCATCTGGCAAGTGGGCCATAGAAACAAAATAAGCACCCAACCAACCCAGATAGAGCGTAGAGGCCAGGTGCAGGGCAAAAGTAAGCGAAGCCTGCACATCGCCGTGCTCATAACGCAGCAGTGCCAAGATGGAAGAGGTCACAATGAGCAAGACAAGGATAAGATCGGAATATTCAAAATTGGGAAAGATCATCCTTTGCAGAATAAGGGCAATGACACCGCCAATAATTAACGGTGAAAAAACATAATAACCCATACCTTTAAGCAGCCTGCACAGTTCCCAGGCCCCAATAGCCAGCATCAAGAGAAAGAAGATATCCGAAAAGAGGCCGCCAATATAGGCAAGCAGCAAGATAAGCGGCACAAAGACCGCCGCAGAGAGCGCTCGGGTTCGCAGCATTATTTAGCGGTTACCCCTCCAAAACGCCGTTCGCGGCCGGCATAGTCTTCCAGCACCTGGTCCAAGACCTGCTCGGTAAAATCCGGCCAGAGTATTTGAGGGAAGGCCCATTCCGCATAGGCAGCCTCCCAGGTGAGGAAGTTGCTGGTGCGATGTTCACCCGAGGTGCGCACAATCAGGTCCGGGTCGGGAACGGTTGGGTTATCCATGTAAGCGCCAAGAGCAGCTTCCGTGATTTCTTCCGATTTCGTTCCGCCGGCAAGCATTTTGCGTACAGCCCTTACAATTTCATCCCGCCCGCCGTAGTTAAAACCGAGGATAACCGTCATGCTGCTATTATTTTTGGTAAGCTCAAGGGCATTTGCCATTTTGGTCTTAAGAATCTCGGGCACTTTTTCATCCAATTTGCCAGCATGCAGGAGGCGGATATTTTCAGCGTGCAGTTCAGTCACTTCATGGTCAAAGAAAAAGGCCATCATTTCCATGAGGCCGTCCACTTCAGGGCGGGGGCGATTCCAGTTTTCAGTAGAGAAGGCGTAAAAGGTGAGGTATTGAATCCCTCTTGCGCGGCAAGCCAGAATAACAGGCTTGAGGAGCATAAAACCTTTGCGGTGGCCTTCCATCCTTTCTAGACCGCGGGCTTTGGCCCAACGGCCATTACCATCTAAAATAATCCCCATATGAATGGGGATCTTGTTGAAATGCTGCGGTTTTGCCATGCTTAAACTTCCATGATTTCTTTTTCTTTACGGTGACCGACAGCTTCAATTTCGGCTATTTTTTCGTCAACCACCTTTTGAAGTTTCTCTTCACCTGTTTTCAGGTCATCCTCTGAAATAAGTTTTTCCTTTTCAAAGTCACGCATATCTTTGAGAATATCCCGGCGGATGTTGCGCATGGCTACTTTGCACTCTTCAAGACGGGTATTGACCAGCTTTACCAAGTCACGGCGGCGTTCTTCGGTAAGGGGGGGCAGATTAAGGCGAATCTGTTTGCCATCGTTATTGGGGGTAAGGCCCAGTTCCGAGGCCAGGATAGCGCGCTCGATGGCCTTCAGCGAAGAGGCATCAAAAGGTTTGATAAGCAATTGGCGAGCCTCAGGCACGCTGATATTCGCTAACTGGATAAGCGGCAGGTTTGAGCCGTAATACTCTACCTGCAGTTTTTCCACCAGGGCGGGGCTTGCGCGGCCGGTGCGGATGCCAATCAGGTCAGAGCTAAGGGCATCGAGGGCTGAATCCATGCGGCTTTCAGCGGTTTCGATTAAGTCTTTGATCATCGGGTCCTCCCATTGCAGGTTAAATGATTGCTAAGGATACCCCAAAACGGAGTTTTAATACAGACCAAGACTCTACTGACGAAGGGGGGACTTGGTTTTCATGTCAGGATTTGAAACATAGGGTATTATCTATTATCATTTTTTGCAGTGCATTTTTTGCGCCCTGAATGGAGAAAACTTGAAGCTAAAACACTCTCTTATGCTTCTGATTGGCCTGGCCCTGACGGGTTGTGCACTTTCACCCACACTGAAGGAGCCGGCAGTCAACACCCCTAAGCCTGCCCTTAAGGACGCGGCCGGGGAAGCAACGCCTAACCCCTTTTTTACCAAAACCCCAACCACGTCTGCTTCTACACCGATTGCGGTTATACCGGACATCACCAAGACTATCGGAGCAGAAGCCTTCACCTCTACCCCTGTGCTAACTGCCACCGCCATACCGCACACCCCCCGACCAACCCCGAATGACGGATCTTTGCTGCATGAAGATTTTTCGGATTTATTAAGCGGCTGGGACCGTAATACAAGCCATGAAAGCACGACGGACTACGCAGACGGACAATACCGAATTTTTGTGGCAACCCCCAACCAAGAAATTTGGGCCAACCCCGGCAAATGGTTCCCAGACGGCATTAAGATTGAGGTAGATGTGAAGTTCAGCAAAGGCCCCACGCGCAGTGACTATGGGGTTATTTGCGGGTATGTGGACTCCAACAACTATTTTGCGCTTACCATTGGCCCGGATGGCTGGGTGGAAATTTTCAAGCGGCTCAACGGAGAACGTACCAGCCTTTATTCAGAAACAGGAAACCCCAACATTAAAGAAAAGGGCAATCACCTGACAGCCATCTGCAAGGGGCAAAGGTTGACCCTTTTTGTGAATAAGAACCAAGTTGCCCAAGCAAGCGACCCTTACCTTCCGGGCGGGGATATTGGCCTGATTGCAGGCAGTTTTGATGAGGGCAAAGCAGAATTTTATTTTGATAACCTTATCGTAAGGCCGGCTGAGGATTAAAAAGCCGCTTTCTTTAAAGCAAAAGAGCCCTCTTTTTTTGAGAGGGTTCTTTTTGGTTTCTGCTTTATCCAAACGCTTACTTTACTTCACGCCCAGTTCCTTGCCCACTTTATCGAAGGTATCCAGGGCTTCTTCCAAGTCCTGCTGGCTGTGTGAAGCGGAAAGCATGACGCGGATGCGGGCCTTGCCCAGGGGAACGGTGGGATAGCCCAGCGCCATCGCAAAAATACCCTGCTCGAAGAGGCTGCGGCTGAACTGGCGAGCCAGAGTAAGATCCCCGATCATCACGGGAGTGATTGGGGTTTGGGTTACACCCGTATCAAAACCTAAATTACGCATCTCCTGCTGGAAGAATTTGGCGTTTTTCCAAAGGCGATCTACCAGTTCTGTGGAGCCTTCGAGGAGGTCCACAGCAGCCAGACAAGCCGCGGTATCCGGCACGGTGACCGCGGAAGAAAAGAGGAAAGGCCGCCCGCGCTGGCGCAGCCAGTCTACAATTTTGGCATTGCCAGCCACTATGCCACCCATCACACCGAAGGCTTTACTGAAAGTGCCTACTTCCACATCCACGCGGCCATGCAAACCAAAGTGGTCTACAATTCCACGCCCACCCTGGCCCAAGACACCTTCGCCATGGGCATCATCCACCATGGTCATAATGCCATGCTGTTCGCAGATTTCAACCAACTTATCCAAGGGGGCAATATCGCCATCCATGGAGAAAACGCCATCCGTAATCATTAATGCACGGCGATACGCAGGTGCATGGCTGATAGCATCTTGAAGCGCCTGGGGGTTAGCATGTTCAAAGCGGATAATTTTGGCACCGGAGAGCCGCGAGCCATCAATGATGGAGGCATGGTTGAGCTCATCAGAGAAAATGACATCTTCTTTACTTACCAGGGCCGGGATGGCAGCGCCGTTAGCAGTAAAACCAGACTGCAAGGTAACTGCCGCTTCTACGTGCTTGAACTCAGCCATGCGTTTTTCAAGCTCAATGTGCAGGCTCATGGTGCCTGCAATGGAACGCACCGCACCCGGGCCTATGCCATATTTATCCATTGCAGCCTTGGCGGCGGCTATCATTTTAGAGTTATCGGCCAGGCCAAGATAGTTGTTTGAGCAGAAATTGAGCACCTTGCTGCCATCCACCACCAAATGCGCCCCCTGGGCAGAATCCAAGGTGCGAATGGTGTTGTAAAAGCCGCCCTCTTTCAGGCTTTTTAATTCTTCATCAATCCAGGCAAGTTTCTCGGTCATATGCTCCTCTTTTTTAGGTGAGTTCTCTGCGCTGATTATAATGCCAGTGAATCAGCGGGCGTAGAAATTAAGCACATGCAGAACCAAGCTTAAGTGGAAGGTTTAAAGCAACTGCGTTTGGCGGCAACTTTGCTTTTCAAGAAAGTTCGGGTAAACTCAGGTTCATCATTTCAGGTTATGCAGACCATTATCAAACTTAGGTCGTCTTTATGCAAAAAAGTAATTTTAGAATGTGAGGAAAGTCATGATGAAGTTCAAAAAGATGTCTGTTGTTCTGGTTTTAGCCGCTTTAGTTTTAGCCGTGTTAGCCTGCGGGCCAAAACCTTCTGCAAAACCAACCGCAACCCCCGGCAGCCTCAATAAACTGGCCACCGTTGCACCTAACCCTACCAAGGCTGCAGACTTCCCCACCAGCGCACCCGCCACCAAGGTACCTGATTTTCCAACTGCGCTGCCCCAGGGCAATGCAGCGGGCAGCCCCACCAGTATTGATGATGATTTTTCAGACCCCCATTCCGGGTGGGCCGTTTTTTCGGATGAAAAGAGTTCGAGCGGCTATGAGAATGGCTTTTACAAAATCAGCGTGAACACAACCAAATACATCCGCTTTACCACCCTTGAAGATTATGCAGGAAGAGGCAATGCAACGCTGGAAATGGATGCAAAAAAAGCCTCCGGGCCGGATGATGGTGACTTTGGTTTTGTATGCGCGCATCAAGACAAGGATAATTTTTTGGGAATGGGTATTACCTCCCAGGGCAGCGCCACCATTTTCATGTATGCTCAGGGAAAAGAAAGCTCTCTGTATTGGAAAGAAAATGTTTTTACCCCATCAGACCAATATCATTTGAGCGCAAAATGCCAGAGCGGTCATTACACGCTGAGTGTGAACGGTCAGCAAATCATTGACTACAGCGACCCAAAATTGACCGCGGATGGCGGGGTGGGTTTCTATGGGGGCGCTTTTGAAAACAGCGATGTTACTTATTATTTTGATAATTTCAAAGCCACACAAAGCGGCCAGTCCAGCAATGTGCCCAAGCCTGCGGTTGAAGACTCCATTAACAATGACGGCGATATTATTTTTTCAGACGATTTCTCCAACAAATCAGGTAACTGGGATGAAGCGTCCACCAGTGATTCGACTAGCGCGTATAAAGACGGCCTTTATGAAATTGCCGTAAATACCTCCAACTATGCCCAGTGGGCAAACCCCAACGCTATGGATTCCATTGGAAATGCAGTGATTGAAGTGGATGCCCGAAAACTGAGCGGACCGGACAAGGGTGATTTTGGGATTATCTGCGGTTACAAGGATAATGACAATTTTCACATACTGGCCATTGCCAATGACGGATATGCTGAAATCATCCGGTATGTAGACGGTAAGTATAAAGTACTATTTTCCAAAGAAAATGCCTTTAGCCCGTCAAATCAGTATCACTTGATAGCAAGCTGCATCGACGGACAAATGAGCTTGAGCGTTAATGGAAAAATTGCTATCAGCGGCAATTCAAGTGAACTTCAAAATACAGGCAACGTAGGCCTCTATGGCGGCACTTTTGATGAGGGCTTTGGGGTTTATCAGTTTGATAATTTTATCGTCCGCAAGCCTTAAGATTGTATTTCCAAGAGAGGCTGACCCAAAAGAAAGGTTGGCCTCACTTTTATTTTATGTTTTAGCGTTTCTTTTTAGTGAACTGTGATTTCATTCCAAACTGCCTGAAGCGGCAAGCACATTTCATATTCGAATAAATCTTTTTGCGTCCAGCCTGTTTTGCGGGCAAAGCCTTCCAAAGCTGCATTATTGGAAAAAGAAAGGGTAATCTGCTGCGGCTGAAAACCCTCAAAAAGAGCTGAAACTAAGGCCGTTGCCAGCCCTTTGCAACGCATAGCTTCTTTTACCCAAAGAAAATGAAGTTTTCCTTTGGCGCCCAACAGCGCACAAGCCACCAGTTTGCCTTTGCGGAGAATGCCCAGACAGTGTTTTTCGTGCACGCGTTCCAGCGCTTCAATTTCATTTTGCCAGTTAATATGCTGGCCCTTCAAAAGCCTGCGCTTTTCCGCAATTTGTTTAAAGGGAATTTCTTCCACAGTAAACTCCTCAGTTAAGGACTTACTTAGCCAGTTCTGCCTTTCGATGGCGTAAAACTTTAGCTCATAGGCTTTAAAGTAGCCCAGACCCTGATAAAAATTGAGGGCACGTCGATTATCAGCAATTACCTCAAGAAAAAGCTGCCGGCAGCCTTGCGCAAGACCTTCCTCTTTGTGCAAGCGCATCAGTTCCCGGCTTACCCCACTCCCTCGCAAGTCAGGAACAACAGCCAAAGCGCCGCAGCGCAGAGTGCGCAGCCCATCAAAATGGCGAATACCACCCAGGCAGAGACCTACCGGTTCCTCACCACGCATGGCCAGAAAAGAATGCTCGGGTGCATTCCCCTCCGGGCCAAAGAAAAGTTCTGTAAAAGCTGCCTGGTCCATAGCCATGGGCACGAGGTAATCTGCAAAACTTTTAAGGAAGGCCTGATGAAGCAAGGCATTTTGTGTTTCTGATGCGCGCAAGTAACAAATCATGTTGAAACCTTCTTTCTGCATTCCACTTATTTCAATGCTTTTTTATCCTTCCGGGCGCATTTTATACGCCGCAATGACCACAAGCATCAGGAGTGCAATGAGCCCCAGCAGTACAAAGGCAACCATATTAAGGCCAAAATGCCGAGCCAAAACCCCCGCCAGAGAAGCCAGACTGGTACCACCCAGGCCCGCCGCAGCCGTTTGCATGCCTACCGCATTACCGAGATGGAGACTGCCCACCCTTGCTTCGGTTGCACTGACCAACCCGGGGAATATTGGTGCGTAGGAAAACCCAATGAGGCCTACTGCCAGCAGTGATAGCAGCGGGGAAGGGTTCCATGCCAGAACCAATGCGCCCAGCAAGGCAAAGCCAAGCGCTGTGATCACCAGTTTTTGCATATTGATTTTAGAAGCCATCAAGCCCGCCAGCACCCTTCCAACGGCAAAAAGGCCCCAGAAAGAACCTGAAACCAGCCCAGCCGTGGCGGCGGGAATACCGCGCCCTTCCGTCAGCAGAGAATAAGCCCAGATACCCAGAGTGACTTCACAGCCTGTATAGATAAAGAACTGCAAAAGCCCAATGGCTGTGCTGCCATGCTTCAAGGTCTGCCAGAGGCTGGGCTGAGGCTGCCCGGCAGCTTCATTATGCTGTGACCGGGGTGCCGGGCTTTGCTGCCCTGGCCTGCGCCAAAGGGGCAATGTGAGCGTAAAAATAAGGGCCAGGGCCAACTGAAAGCCACCCACTACGCGATAGCCCATACGCCATTGGCCAAAATGGCTCAGAAAATAGGTCATCAGCAAGGGGCCGACGGTGACACCAATGCCATAACTGGCATGCAGCCACTGCATCAGGCCGGGACCATGATATTTGGCAACGTAAGCATTGAGGTTGGAATCAATGCCGCCCGCACCCAGCCCAGCAGCCAGACCCAAAAGAACCATCATCCACCAAAAGGGAATGAGGGTGTAGCCTATCAAGCCCAGCCCGGTCACCATGCAGGAGAAAACCAGAACACGGCCAACCCCCAAGCGGCGCTCAATGGCACCGCTGAAAAAACTGGAAATGAGGTATCCGGTCATACTGGCAAAAAGAAGCATACCGAGCGCATCCAACGGCTGTTTAAAATCCGTACGAATGGAGGGCCAGCCCACGCCTAAAAGGCCATCCGGGAGACCCAAAGCGATAAAAGCCACAAAAATGAGAGCGATGAGAGCCAAGTTTTTTTGATTTTTATCGGCTTGGAAAGGGGAAGGAGAGCCCGCATGGCAGACCGGTTTTGCTTGAGGCTTATCAAGATGATGACAAAATAGTTTTTTTGGCATTTTTTTGACGGCCTTTCTGCGCGTAATTTCAATCATGAAGTGTGTTTTTCACCCACCGTCAGGCTGGCTGAGAATTCCTTTGCCCCAATTACAACATATAATCCGGCGAAGGTTTGTTCGCCGGATTATATCATTGAGCCGTTTTATTTCTTAAAAGAAGCCTTGAAAGCTACTCGCCATAACCGGACAGAGCAAAGCCGCCCGGCCCGGAATGAACGCCAAGCACCGGACCGTATTCCACCAGCATAATTTCTGCCGGGTGAAAGACTTCTTCCACTTTGGCTGCCATTTCTTTGCCGATGGCTTCGCTGCCTCCATAGCAGACCGCCAGGTGAAGGTTTTGGTGGCTTTTCAAACGTTTATCAAATTCCTTAATCAATTCGTTCATCAGTGAAGATTGGGTTCTTTGCATTTTCACCATGCTGATTTTGCCCAGTTTATGGTCAAGGGTGGCCAAGGGTTTCAGAGAAAGGGCTGAGCCAAGCCATTTGAAGGCGCCGCCCAAACGGCCGCCCCTTACGATATATTCGATGGTTTGTAAGCCCACCAGGGTGACCAGGTTATCGCGCACCTTTTGAGCAGCCTGCAAAGCATGAGCAAGGGAAGCGCCCGACTCCAGGGTACGCGCTACAGCCAAAACCTGCCAGCCCAAGCCCATTGTGGTTGCAACAGAATCCACCAGATGAACTTTTAGGTCTGAGTCTTTCGCGGCAGTACTGGCAGACTGATAGGTGCCGGAAAGCTCTTTGGCAATAGTGAGACAAACTATTTCATCAT
Source organism: Anaerolineaceae bacterium (assembly GCA_034926255.1). Taxonomy (GTDB): domain Bacteria; phylum Chloroflexota; class Anaerolineae; order Anaerolineales; family Anaerolineaceae; genus Mesolinea. The sequence continues at coordinate 141,202 of JAYFRD010000007.1, forward strand.
AGCCTTCCTCTTTAGCCTTTTTAAAGGCCGCAGCAAAGTCTTCGGGGGAAGGTTGGGACGTGGTAGGGTGGGCAGGATCCAGCGGAAGTTTGCTGAAGAATTCCTGCGTAGTGATGTTGACGCGGTCGCGGTATTGCATATCGCCCCAGACCACGTATAAAGGCACCGCCTCAATATCATATTGCCTGCGAAGCACTTCGGGCAGGTCGGCTGTACTGTCAGTAATAATTTTAATCATAAACACCTCACAATAATTGCAGAATTCACCAATGATAATGAGGTTTATCATTAATTACAAGACTATTGTCTATTATTGGTTATATGTCCATTTACAAAGCAAGGTTCATTGGGGTATTTAAAAGAGATTAAATGCTGGAGAAGCTGGGGTTAGGTTCATGAAATGGGGCTTTTTTGGCGCCGGATGAAGTTACGTAGCCAGAGCTATTGGGCCTGCTGATTGGGCAAGCGCCATGCCGGGTGCGGGTTGAAGCCATTTTCTTTAATCCTTATGAAAAAAGGTGCCCCAAGTTTGGGCTGGCTGGGGTTTTCTTCGCTGCGTACCAGCGGAATACGCTTGAAGAGGAAAGGTTTCTTATAAAAAAGAAAGGGTCCCGGAATACTGACAATGTTGGTATATCTTTTTTGCAAAATACGCATCACGCGCTCTGATTCAAGCCCGCGGCCAAAAGGCAGGACAAATGTAACCGGGCAGCGACCGAGATGTTCACAAATTAATTGGTAAGAAAGGTCTGCTTCTTGTTGGATGCTCTTGTCCTTACGCGATTCCAAAAGGCTGTGCCAGGCAGAGTGAGAAGCAATTTCAAGCCCCTGGGCATCAAGTGCTTTCAAATAGTCCCAAATTTCAGCGTTTTGCTGTTTTTCGTCCCCTCCGGTTACTACAGCGAGCGTAAGCACATAACCCTTATCCGTAAAAACGCTGATCATATTCTTAAACTCGCGGCTCAGCCAACTGCTGCCCAGATCATCCAAGGAAACCAGAATGGCATTTTCCGGCGGGCAATGGCCGCCTTGCCAGAGCTGAGAAACCTGGCGATAGGTCATGGTTTGCAGGCCGTTTTTTTCGATTGCATTGGCCAGCCAGCGCATACCATAGACCCCATCGCGCGAATGCAGCATGATGCTACTGGGCGTGGCACAAAAGAGTGGTTTTTTCGCATGTTCACGTGAAGCACTTTCCGCCATAGCCGCATGGTGGGGACAGGCAAGGCAAAAAAAGACGGCAAAAGCCAAAAAGAAAATCTTTTTGAGAAGTACGCCGGGGTTCATTTTCTCATCTTCCTTCGTTTAAAGCTCCGCCGCAGGGTGCAGACTGTGCTCTAAGCCTTGTTTTTGGGGAGGCTTGCCGGCAGTAACGGCAAGCAAGAGCGCAAGAAAAGCCAAAGCCGACCAAAAAAGGTAATTTTGACGCGGGCCAAAGTAGTCGTAAATGAGGCCGCAGACGGCATTGCTGAAAATATAACCCAGCCCGTACAAGGCTACACTGATAAAACCATTGGCTGTTGTAGTAAAACGTTTAGGAATAAAGGTGTTAACCAAATAAATGGTAACCAGCAAACGCACCGGAAAGCTGACTGCATTAAGGATAGAGGCAGCCATTACGACACCAGGCATGGGAAGGAGCCACACAAAAAAACGCCTTATCAAGTCAAAAGCAATTACCGCAATCACCAGTTTGTTTGTGCCCAGTTTTTCAAGGATTCTACCGCCCCAGAAAAGCACGGGTATCTCTACAAGGGCGCCTAAAGTGGAAACAAGCCCTATCACAGCAGTACTGATACCAAGCTCTTTCATGAAAACAGGTTCAAAAGCCCTAATGCCATCGTTAAGCGTATCCGTCATTGCCAGGGCAAGCACTGTCATCCAGAGATAGCGGTTATTGAAGACCATTTTGATGACCTGCTTAAAGCCGGAAGGGGAATCTGGGGAATCAGCAGCTCCTTCGTGGGCAAAGCTTTGCTGAGGAATTACCCAAAAGATGACGGCCGCCAAAGAGAGCTGTAGCAAAATATAAATAAAATCGTTCAGCAGAATGCCTTTTTTCTCCATGAGAATGCCGCCAAGAAGAGCCATCACCGAAAAACCCACAGAACCCCACAAGCGCATGCTGCCAAAACGATTGGTTCCCCCCGAAGGGTGAGTTCCAGCCTGATAACTGAGATTAACAGCTACCGAACCGGTAATCATGCCGATGGTGTAATTCATCACATAAAGAATCAGAATGGGCAGGTAGTGCCGGGCGATCGGCAAAAAAGCCATGGTGAGGGCCAATGCCAGAACCGCAAAGGTGAGGATGATACGCTTACGGGGGCTGTTATCAAACCAGAAGCCAAGCTGAGAGACCATTGAAATCTGAATGATCAAACCCAGAACCAAAAGGCTGCTAATCTGCACCCCTGAAAAACCAATCTGACGGAAGTGGATGTTGAGAAAGGGAAGAATGATACCAATTGCGCCGTAAAAAAGCGCAAAGAAAAGGCTGAAGGCTAAAACGCCCTGTTTGTATGTTTTTAAAGCGGTATTGGGGGTTTGCATTCTCTAATTCTACTCGCGGACAGAAATTCCAGCATAGCGCTTTCTGCCCCATAAAAGGAAAGCCCCTTTACCTTCATAAAAAAATTTGTTGCGTGCGGATGATACACTGGCAACCAGGACCCATGCATATTAAACAAATGCAGTAAGTGACGTATAAAGTAAGTTAGCGGCTTTCTGCGATCAGTGCCTGGAGGGTAGTATTTTTAAGCTGCTTAATCATCATCTGTTCTGTGTCTTGCCAAAAAGTGCGCAGGGGGCAGTTTTCGCCCAGGGAGCAGCAGCCAGGGTCTTTTGTGCAACGGATCATGTTTACCGGGCCGTCAATGGCAGTAACAATATCGTAGATGCTAATTTCAGCAGGATCTTTAGCCAGCATAATACCACCCAGCGCCCCCCTGCGCGTAGTGATGAGACCAGCATTGCTTAGCTGGGCATTAATACGCGAAAGAAACATGCGAGACATATCCATTTTATCGGCAATGATGTTTGAAGGGGCGTGTTGGCCTGGACCAAGACGCGCAATATAAAGCATGGCCCGAAGGGCGTAATCAGCTTGGTTGGTTATCTGCATTGGCATAAGACGTCCTTAAATAAATTTTTCTTACCCTCGAGACATGAGAGTTTATCATAGATTGTGATTTAAAACACAGCTAATATGTTTGTAAGTATACATTAATTGAGATAAATGCCTTCTAATATGCGCACTCAGCCTCTTCGTTTCGGTTCAGTTTTTTGGCTCCGTGATTATGCGGTGGTCTCTTTAGGTATAAAACCGGATTTGTTGCCATAACCACTTAGAGCAGGGCCGGCAATGGAGGGTTAGCAGGTGCTCATCTTTTTGGCTGCAAAGCGCTTTTGAAAAGAACCTGATGAAAGGCCTAACGCAACTGGCCGCTAAGAAAGAGGCCCTTTTTTGAACTGTTTATTTCCAGCCAGCGATATTTATTGAAATCAAGCGGAGCATAAGCAGAGGATTGGCCCAGGGCGCATGCAAAAGATGCCGGATTGTTGAGCACAAGCTTATTTTCAAGAATCAACAGATTTGCGGACGGTGTATTTTCATTGCCTTTTGCAGGCATTGCCAGTGAAAACGAGTCAGTATTCAGAAAAACGCCTTGTAAAAGACCGTTTTTGATGTCAAGATAAAGCGAAGACCGCGCTCCTAAGAGAAGGCTATCCTCTGGCAGGGCTTTTCTTTGGCTTATGCCAAGCTGAGCATAGCGGTCAAAAAGGCTTTGGGTGGTCTGGATGCGTTCCCAATTACAAAGCCACAGAACTTTCGTTATACGCACCTGGCCGGGCAAGCTGAAAAGGGCGCTTACATCACTACGGCCGCAGTGCGGAATGATGAGCCAGTCGAGCTCTAAATGGGTGATGGGCAGGGCCTCGCTGAGCGCTGAAACAAGCTCATTGGCAGAACCCGCCCCTCCAATGAGCAGATGGCGCCCGGCTGGGGTACTAAGGATCAGATTAACCTGCCCGGCTGCGGGCAAGATGCGCAGCTTCAGGCTGCCCTGCGGTTTGCCGGCAGCAAAAACCCAGACCATCAATGCGGCCAAGGCGGTAACAACCAGCAGCAGATTAGGTGTTAAGCACGTTTTTGCAAATTTTTCCTTTTTGCCAAGGGCAAGAAAAGCAAAAGCGGCGTAGAAAACAAGCACCCAGGCAAAATCCAAATGAGGCAGACGTAAGGCTTTTGGCAGCCTTGCTGCCAAAAAGCGCACAACCGCATTGGTATAGGCTGCAAAAGGCCACGCCAGAAAGGCCAAAAGTCTTCCAAGCGGCAGGCTGATAAGCCCGCCAAGTATCGCGGCCAACCCCAGCAGCATCACTAGCGGCTGAACAGGCAGCACCAAGGGATTGGCCAGCAAAAAGAGCGCTGAAACCTGGCGGAAGTGATAGAGAATAAGGGGAAGCACAGAAAACTGCGCTATTAAGGTAACAATAAAATATTCGCCGACAAGACCTCCCCAACGGTTGGCGGCTGCTTCACCGTAACGATCACTTATTCTGTTTTGCAGGCGAGTCATGAGCGGGGCTGAAAAAAGTGCCAGCCCCAAGGTAGCCATTAGCGTCAACTGAAAGCCGATATCCCAGGGAAGATGCGGGTTGAGCAGTACCATCAGGAATACCGTGAACCCCAGCGTGTTCAGCAAATTTCCTTTACGGCCGATCAAGCCTCCAACGAGCGCATAAGCCCCCATGATTGCTGCCCGAACTACCGAAGCAGAGCCTCCGACAAGGATGGTATAGAGGCAGAGCGTTGCAATGACGCCCAGCACTGTCTTCCAGTTTGTGCGCCTGCGGGTAAATAAATGGGTGACCAAGCTGGCTAAAACCACCATATTAAAACCGGAGATGGCATAAATATGGGCTGTGCCCGTCAGCGCGTAGGCTGCTTTAAGATCTTCGGGAAGGTAGTTCGCATCGCCCAAGAGAACACCTTTCAGCAGGGCGCTTTCCCGCGGGGGGAAAAGTTTCTCCAATGCGGCCGAAGCGTGCAGTTTAAGCCTGTAGACAGCCTGCAAGATTGGGTTGCCCTGGCCGCCGGCAATCTTTTGGATGCGGGCAAAGCTGATGGTGCTTGTAATGCCCCGATGGCGCAGATAAGCGCGGTAGTCAAAGCCTGCGCCTTCAGCAGGCGTTTTTAATTCTCCGCGCACGCGAAGACGGTCGCCATAGCGGAAGAGCAGCCCAGGTTCAGCCTGGATGAGAACCTTCCCTCTGATTTTGCTGTAATCCACAGCGCCTGCTTCCATGTAAAGGGGTTCAATGCGCTCAATCTTTGCAATCAGATTCTGGCGACCGTCACGCCATTCCGGAGGCTCGATCACCAGGACTTGCAAATCAAGGTCCCCTTTTTCGTTGTAATAAGCCGCAAACTGCGGGGTAAAAGGCGGCAGGCTAAGCACATAAAGCATCGCTGAAAGCGCGAAGGCCCCCAGTGCCAAACCCGAGGGCAGACGGTATGAAGGCAGCAAACGCGGGCGGCGCCCTTTTTCAAGAAAGGCAAAGAGCAGGCCAAAGAAGCTAAGCAATAACCAGGGCCCCCAGTCTAACTTAAGCTGCTCTGCGGCTAGAGGGCCCAGCAATGCTGCCAGCGCAAGCCAGAAAAAGGGCTTGATAGCCGGGATCCGAATTTCGCCCTTACCTTCAGAGGGCTGGTTTTTAGATGGAAGCGCTTCTTCCAAGGGCTTCTGTGCGGAAATTTGACGGGGTGCGGGGCGAGAGGCAGGGCCGGTAGAAACTTGGTTTTCCAGATGGGAACTGCCGGACTGATCCATAGAAGCTTTAAGAGGGCAAGGAAGAATTTGTTTTTTGGAGGAGGTAGTTATACAGATGCTGCAAGGCAATCTGACTGAGCTCTTGCATGTTGCCCAGGCGGTCATTATGCAGGGCATGCTTCCAGGCCCAGGCGCCATCAGGCGCAGAAAGGCCCACCCAACTGGTGCCAACCGGCTTATTGGGGGTAGCCCCGCCCGGGCCTGCAATTCCGCTGACGGAAAGAGCAAGATCGCAGTTTAAGGCCCGGCGCGCCCCTTTCGCCATTTCAAGCACCACTTCACGGCTGACGGCCCCGGCTTTTCGCAGCGTTTGCCATTTTACACCCAGCAGATTGACTTTTGCTTCATAGGCATACGCAATAATGCCGCCCATAAAATATTCCGAGGCGCCCGGCACGCGCGTGATGCGATGGCCGATAAGCCCGCCGGTGCAGCTTTCTGCTGTGGCCAGGTTAAGCTTGCACTTAAAAAGCATTGCCCCTATTTTGGCTTCCAGCGCTTCAGAAGGATGAGGATCGAGGTTTAGGGATTCATCCGAGCGGCTGGAGTCAATCTGGCGCCAGGCTTCGGCTAGGTTATACCTGAGAATATACGAGGCTGTAGCAGGGCTTATCAGCCCTTCATCTGCCAAGAGGAAAGGGGCTTCTCCATTTTCGACACGCTGTCGGATTATAGAAGAGGAAATTTCAGGAATATTGAGCTGCTTCAAAAAAATAAAGCGAGCCCCGCGCGCTTTCAGCGCTTGAATAAAAGATTCATTTGCTTCAAAACCTTTGCGCGGGCTGACCACCAAATCCGCAGCAGCCATTAGCTCATCCGGTTTGTACCAGTGGCCAAAAGCAGGGTCTTCACCCGCAAAGGGGTCAATGCCCACCAGAAAAGCAAGCTGAAGGTTTGGCGGCAAGTTCTGACGCAAGGCTTGAAGAGTTTCTGAGGTAAAGTTTGCTTTGTTGCTGCGCTCTGCCAGTTCCTTTTCCAAACGGCTTACCTTAACGGAAGTTCCTAAAGGTTTAAGAGCAGCTTCTATTTCCTGAGCGGCAAGTTGGCAGACTGCAAAGCGATCTTCATAGCTGAGGGGCAGAAATTCTTTAACGTCATCCTGAAGGTTATGATGACGGTAAACGGGCATAATGAGAACTTCACATACGCTGTGCCCCTGCCGGGCCAGGGCCTTGACGGATTCAAGCACAAGGGCTTTATGCCCCTCATGGAAGGGATCTGCGGAGGTGCCAAAAACCAGAACAAAAGCTTTATCTTCCATTCAGAGCGAAAGCTCCTTTTCAAGCACATCCACCTCTTGCAGCCATAGCCCTGCAGAGGCATCACTGGGCAGCACCAGGCCGCCGCGCGGAGAGAGGCTGAACTCTACCAGTTGAGGGCCGTCTGCGCTGGCAGAGCGCTTAAATTGCTGGCTAAGGAAACGCTTAAAGAATATGCGCATCCACTTGAGCAGCAGTTGGGGCGGGTAAAGACCTTCAAATGCCAGGCAGGCCTGCGCAAAGAGGGCCCGCGGCTTCTCGTGGCGGTAAACAGCGTGGTAAAGATAGTAATCATGTACCAGGTAGGGTCCCAGAATCTCCTCGGTGGAGTGTTGGGTTTGGCCATCCACGGCGGGCAAAAGCTCCGGTGAGATGGCGGCTTCAGCTACAGCGCGGGCTGCCTTGCCACCTTCTTCGCCCAGCAGGTACTGCCCCGCCCAGGCCAAGGTTTGCAGCAGCAAAGTTTTGGGCAGACCGGCATTGGGGTTATAAAAAGACATATGGTCGCCGTTATAGGTAGACCAACCTAAAGCCCCTTCAGACATATCCCCTGTGCCTACCATGAGCGCATTTTTTTGGTTGGCCAAATCCATCAGAATTTGGGTGCGCTCTCTGGCCTGGGCATTTTCATAGGTGGTATCAAAAAGATCGGCAGGGTGGCTGATGTCTTTCAGATGCGCTTCCAGCGCGGCGCTGATGGGTATTTGCAGGGCGGTAACCCCCGCCAGCCCCACCAAGCCCTGCGTGCGGGCCTTAGAACTGAGGGAACTGCCTGGGCCGGGCATGGAAACCGCAAAAATATCCTGAGGGTCACAGGCTAATTGCCGGAAGGCGTGAAGGCAGACCAAGAGGGCCTGGCTGGAATCTGACCCGCCCGAAATGCCCAGGATCACCTTTTTTTGAGCGGTTTGCAGCAAACGGCGGGTGAGAGCAGCCGCCTGCGTATCCAATATTTTTTTGAACTGGCTATTTTGATTAGAGTAGTTAATAAAAGGAGCTCTTATTTTCGGCGAGATAGAGGAAATGCCATCTGCATTTTTTTGAGATAGACCAACCTGGAAAGGTTGTATCTTGATATCACAGGAGGTGATTTGGCTGCTGAAGTTAAGCGGTTTTGTTTGGCAGAGGGTTTTACCGTTCCGGCAAAGCAAAGCGAGACCGCTGTAAACGGCATCGGTGCTGGATTCCCAGGGCCCGGCCGAACTGGAAGCCACAAAAGCGGGGCTATTTTCAGAGCAGCGCAAAGCCCAAGGTTTTTCTTCAAGAGGAGAGGCTATTGAAATGGCGGCTGTTGGGTTGAGCAGCAGAGCCGCACTCGGATTGACACAAGGAGGGGAGGCTTCGCCGACAATCAGTTGAATCAGACCGGGCATAAGTGCAGGCAGGTGAAAGCTGGCATCGCCACTGACGGGGACACTGCGCCCCTGCCAAGGGGCAAGCAGCTTTGCGAAGGAATCAGCCGGTTTAAACCAGCGTTCAAGGCCCTGTGAAGCCGGATCGGATTGTAGGGAGAAACGGAGCAGGCCCTGCGGAGAAAGCAGTGCAGCCGCGTTGAATAAGAGGCCGTCAAGGCGCAGGGGTAAACCTAATACGGCGTAGAGCGCTTTTTCCTGACAAAGTTCCTCAAGCGAAGCAAGCGCTTCTTCAGCAGAATCCAAGAGCAGGGGCTGGAAGAAGAGGTCTCCGCAGGTCTTACCGGTGAGGCAAAGCTCGGGGAAGAGATAAAGGCTGTTGGCGGTGCCTCTAGTTGAGGGCAAAAGCTCAGCAACCAGGCGGGCATTTGCCTTTGGATGCCCGAGCTGCAATGCCGGTACAGCCAGGTGAAGGCTAAAAACTGCTGAATTGTGGAAGTTTTTTTCCATGATTCTGCTCCTGCTTCAATGATAATGCCAAATGCCCCGTGTAAATAAATTCTCTTGACAAATGATACTATGCAGTATATAGTATTATGCGAAAGGCGGTATTAATGGATAGTCAACTTAAACGCGGTTTACTTGAAGTATGCGTGTTGAAGGTTCTCAGCCAGGGCGATTCGTATGGTTACCAAATCATTAAAGACCTGAGCACAGCAATTGAGATTTCAGAATCTACTTTGTACCCTATTCTGAAGCGTCTGGAAGCTAGCGGCTGCCTGAACACCTATTCCGTGGCGCATAACGGCCGTTTGCGCAATTATTATCGCATTACGGAAACCGGCGCAGGGCACATACAAAACTTTTTGGATGAGTGGAAAGAAATAATGCGCATTTATCACTTTATTGAAAGCCCACTGAAGGAGCTGAAACATGACCAGAACTGAATTTCTGCAACTATTGGCACAGCGCCTGGCAGCTCTGCCTGAAGCCGATAAAGGCCGTGTGCTTGGTTACTATGATGAAATGATTCAAGACAGGGTAGAAGATGGCCTGCCCGAAAGGGAGGCCGTTGCCGCGCTGGGCGGGCTGGATAAGATAGTGGAAGATAGCATGCTTGAAATGCCTATCCCTACTTTATTGAAAGCCCGCGTAAACAGCAGCAAAAGCAAGGCCGGAAATAAAGGCCTTTGGGTAGCTTTGGCCATCATTGGTTTTCCCATTTGGGGGGCCTTGCTGATAGGTGTTATTGCGATTTACCTGGCTATTTGGGCGCTGGTTTTAACCCTGTATGCTGTGCTTGGTGCTCTGGGCGTTTCTGTTTTTGGCATGCTGTGTACCGGAATCTGGTATCTTTTTACTGCCTATACTGCTACGGGCCTCACCTCCATTGGCATTTCGGCCATTCTGGCTGGTGTAACCCTTTTTATGGTGAAGCCTCTAACGAGCTTCAGCAGGGCCCTCATCCAACTAACTGCTAAACTGGCTTTAAGCATTAAAAGCAGCATCATTGACAGGAGCACTTACGATGAAAACTAAAACTCTTTATCTGACAGGCGCCTTGCTTGTTTTGTTCGGTCTTATTATTGGCGGGGTTGGGCTTGCTATGGTTGACTTTAATCTGTCCCGTTTAAGTAACGATGCAATCAGGCTGAAAAAAACCTTTCAGACCTCTGAAGCATTTAATACCATTTCGATTGAGGGACTGAACCAATCCATCAAAATTTTGCCTTCATCCGATGACCAGATTCACCTGAGCTGGTACGAGTCATCATCCGCTGTTTATGCCCTGAAAAATGAGGAAGGAAACCTTTCTTTACGGCAGCAAGTGAAACCCTTTTTGGGGTTTAGGATAGAGATCCCTACCCCTGCATACGACATTACACTGGCATTGCCCTCAGGATTTTCGGGGTTGATCGACTGCAAAATCAGCAACGGCTCCATTAGTGCAGAGCGCGTTGGGGCGGGCAGCCTGAGGGCAAGCAGCATGAACGGCTCGGTGGTGCTCAACGCATTAAAAACAAGCGGGCCCATTCAAGTTTACAGTTCCAATGGCAGCATTCAAGCCATACAAACAGAAACTCAATCCGTGATGACCCTGGAAACAAGAAACGGCAGCATTCTATTGGAAAAAGCTGCGGTGGGCAAAGAGCTTAATTGTCGCAGTTCGAACGGAAGAATAGAAGGCAGTATTGCCGGTACCGCACAGGATTTTACGATTGAGAGCCATTCCGCTAACGGCAGCAACAGCCTTGAGGGCATTACTGGCCACGGGGAGAAGAAACTGGTTGCCAACAGTTCGAACGGGGCAATTGACCTGCGTTTCAGTCAGTAAATAGTGTGAGGGCAGAAGTGGGCCTCAGGAGGCTGATTCCGCCCTTTTTTGCGTGTTTTTTTATAAAACAAACGGATATACGAAACGCAGGGCAGAGAACCCGAGAGGAATAAAATGCGGTTTTTCGGGGGGAGGCAAGGCAGGGCGATTGCATCTTTTTACCCATTTTCCTCGTTGACTGGGGACCTTTCCGCAATGCGCCATATCAAGTACGGAAAACCTCTCCCTTTCCTCTTCTTTCTGCACGGTTAAAAATATTCTTTTTAAGCATTTTCTTCGTTGGCCGTTCACCTTTCCGCACGCACCCCCCCTTTCCGTATACCCCTTTCCGCATGCGGAAAGGTCCCTCTCACTTGCTTGCAGTCCGCTTTACACATCTTACACTTTTCCCCGTGCTGAGGTGTTTTCCGAAGCATCTGGCCTTCGTGTTTTATCGAATAGAAACTGCCAGACCCTTCACTGCGTTCAGGGTGACGTGTGGGAATGAGCAGCAGTAGAGCAATGAAAGTGCTTGAAGCACCCAACCCCTCTTCATGCTGACGTAAGGAAGCATCCGGCCTTTTAAGCTTTTGGCTTTAGCCAGGATGACTTCCAGATCCTTCACTGCGTTCAGGGTGACGCGTTATTTGATGCAGGTTCACTGCCCACTGTTTAGATGCAATTGCCCTGGAGGCAAGGGGGTTTTCTGGAAAAAATACACCCTTCAAGGTATACTTTATTCGATAAAGTATGCCATTTCGCGGAGGAATTAGATGAAAGCAACCGTCCAACAACAGCAACTGAGCCATGGCGTCTCTGTTGTTGCCCGTGCCGTCAGCGCTCGCAGCACTTTGCCCGTCCTATCCAACATCCTTGTAAAGACGGATGAAGGCCGGTTGAGACTCTCCGCCACCAATCTTGAATTAGGGATAAGCTGCTGGATAGGCGCAAAAATTATCGAGGAAGGCGCCATTACCGTGCCTGCCAGAACCTTTGCGGATTTAATCAGTAATTTACCCAATGACGAAGTAACCCTAAGCCTGGACCTGCGTACACAGACCCTTAATGTGCGCTGCAGCACCTTAAACAGCGACATCAAAGGGATCACCGCAGATGAATTCCCGCCCATGCCCAGCCCAGACCTGGAAAGCAGCCTGCCCCTGAATGTGACCAACTTCAAGGAAATGATTCAGGAAGTGGTGTTCGCGGCTTCTACGGAAGATACGCGGCCCTCCTTGACCGGCGTGCACATGACCTATGAGGCCGATAATCTGGTGATGGCTGCCACAGACGGCTACCGTATTTCTATTGCCAGCTCCCCCATTGCGGAAAAACCCAGCCAAAAACTGGATGCGCTCATCCCGGCGCGGGCCCTTTCTGAGCTTTCACGCGTTGCCACAGATGGCGAAGAAACCCTGCTGATGGCCTTCCCCTCCGGACGCGGGCAGGTGATTTTCCATCTGAACGATGTTGAGTTGGTCTCGCAGTTGATTGAGGGCAACTTTCCCAATTACACGGCCATTATTCCGCCTTCTTTCAAAACCAGGACGATCCTTTCCACCGCGAACTTCCTTAAAGCCTGCCGCCAGACCGAAATTATCGCCCGCGAAGGCAATTTTATTGCCCGGCTGGATATTGAACCCGAAACCAGCGGCGAAAAGGCCCCGCAGCTGCAAATTTCCGCGGCCAGCGAACAAACCGGCTCTTCTGAAGTCATTGTAGACGCTTCAGTGGATGGGCAGCCCCTGCTGATTTCCTTTAACATCCGCTACCTGCGCGAGGCACTGGAAGTTATCAAGACCCCGAACGTGTCCCTGGAAACCAATGCAGCGAACACGCCGGGCATGCTGCGGCCGGTGGGAGATGAAAGCTTCAAGCACATCATCATGCCTATGAACATTTCTCGTTGAGAAGGCTTTGGCCAAGCGGGGAACGGTAACATAAGGCACAAAAAAGCGCTGCCCCTTTCGCTAAAACGTAAAAAATAACTCCCAAAACATCCGCTGTGCGGATGTTTTTCTATCTCACGTTTTAGCCCCCTGCCTCAGAACCTGCAAGAAAGGGCTTGGGGGGGACAAAACCAAGGCGCTTATTGTTTATTTGATTTTCATCACCGGAATAATTGAACTGTTCTGTTTGAGGCTGTGCCGCTGCGGCGTTTTTAGAAGAATGAAGCTTTTACCCGCAAAAACCCGAGAGGCAGAAAATGGAAGGGTTAAGAGACACGGCGGAGCAGGATAGCGCAAAAACAAAAACTTTTTTATAATCAGGATTATGGTTTTACCCGTCAGCCGCAGCAGCCGTTTTCTGAGTGTGTATATGGCCATTGTGCAGTACCCCATGCTTGCCGGAAGAATCCGGCAGCTAATGCGGGCAAAGATGGCCGAAAAAGGCATTATCAGCATCCAGGCCCTTAATAACGAGGCCATCCAGTCTGCCATTCAATCGCAGGAGCGCGAAGGCCTGCACGACCCTCTTTTTCAGGAAAGCGCTGAAAACTGGGAAAGGCGCAAAAGCCTGGTAATCGACTCACTGACGGATGCCTATTTCTCTGAAAACTTTGACTATGAGGCGCTTACGGCCATCATCCAGCAGTCTCTGAGCGAGCGCGGGGTGCTTACCGAAGATCTGAGCCTGGACTTTAACCCTGAATTTGCCCCTACGGAGCTATTATTTAATAGAGGAATCTATCTTGAAGGGCTTTCCGCCGAAGAAGTGGCGCCGCATGCAGCCCGTCTTGCCGAAATTAAGGTGGTACTGATAAGAAAAATGATCAGTGACCAGCTGCGTTATGTCAATATTGCTAAAGACTGGTTTACGGTGCAGGACCTGGCCGAAATTCGGCGCCATAAGCTGGGTGAAGGACGCATCGGCGGCAAAGCGGCAGGCATGCTGCTGGCCGCCAGAATCCTGAAGGAAAAAGCCAGCGATGCACTAAAAACCGCCTTGCGCACCCCTACTTCTTATTATATCGGTTCAGACGTTTTTTATAATTTCATGTCCGTTAATAACCTCATTCACTGGAGCGACCAGAAATACAAAACCGAGAAGCAAATGTGGGAGGACTACCCGCGCATTCTTGAGGATTTTGGGGCAGGCACCTTCCCGCCGACCATTTTGCAATACCTGGAGACCATTATTGCCATGACGGGCGGCAAACCGCTGATAGTGCGCTCTTCAAGCCTTTTGGAAGACAACTTTGGCACGGCCTTTGCCGGAAAGTATGAAAGCATCTTTCTGCCCAATCAGGGCATACCTGAGGATAACCTACGCGCATTAATGTTGGCCATGGCTCAAATTTATGCCTCCGCTTTGCACCCTTCGGCCCTGGTTTACAGAAAAAATCGCGGCCTGCAGGACTATGATGAGCAGATGGCCCTGCTTATTCAGGTGGTAGAAGGCCAGGAGCACGGCACGTATTATTTTCCAGAACTGGCAGGCGTTGGCTTCAGCCACAACACCTATCGCTGGTCGCCCCAGATTCGGGCACAAGACGGCTTTTTACGTTTGGTGTGGGGTTTGGGCACACGTTCGGTGGATCGGGTGGGGAATGACTATCCGCGCCTGATTGCCCTCTCGCACCCCACTTTAAACCCTTCCAGCAATCAGAAGAGCATTTTGCGCTACGCCCAGCAATATATTGACTTAATCAATCTGGAGAAAAACGTGATGGAAACCCTGCCAGTGCACGAAGTGCTGAGCAGCAAAACGCCTCACCTGAGATATCTGGCGCAAGTGAACAGCGAAGGCTACATTCATTCCCTATACAGCAACCTCATTGATGGCAGCCCTTCTGATTTGGTGCTCACTTTTGAAGATCTACTTGCCAAGACCAAATTCCCGAATTTGATGCGCGAAATGCTGATGACATTGGAGGCGGAATACCGCACGCCCGTAGACCTGGAATTTACGGCCTGCCTGGAAGACCAGCCCGGCGGCGTGCAGCCTTTTATTACGCTCATCCAGTGCCGACCGCTGACCACCATCAAGGAAGGAATCAGCGTTATCCCCAAGGATGTAGCCCTGGAAGACATACTCTTCAGCGCCAGCACGCTGGTGGCAGGCGGAACCATTGAGCCTATTGAATACATTTTAAGTGTCTCCGCAGAAAAATACTTTTCGTTGAAAACACAAAAAGAACGCTACGCCTTAGAGCGCACTATTGGGCGCCTGAATGCCACTTTGGATAAGGAAACCTTCATCTGCATTGGCCCCGGCCGCTGGGGCACGAGCAACACCGACTTAGGAATCCATGTGGATTACGCGGACATCTTTAACACCAGCGCACTGGTGGAAGTGGCCGGCAGCCTGCACGGAGTGAGCACCGAGCCCTCTTTAGGCACGCACTTCTTTCAAGACTTAATGGAAGGGCAGATTTACCCATTGGGGATTAAATCGGGTGAGGACCATTTTGACCAAGCCAGGCTGGATAATGCCCCCAACCACCTTCTTGAATGGATTGACGCCGACCCAGAGATTGCCGAGGTGCTGCGACTGGTGAAAGCCAAAGAACTTTCCCCGAATGGCACGCTTAGCCTGGCCATGGATGACCGCAGCGGCAAAGCCCTGTGCTACTTTACCAGTAAATAGATTCCCGGTTTCTTTGTTTTTGAGCTAATTTAGAGTGATGGGCTGCGCATTGTTTCACGTGAAACATATGCTTGGCTTGCTAAAGGCATTTCAGCCTGCATATTGTTTCACGTGAAACTTTTTTTGGACGGTCAGGCTGCCGGAAAAGGGGCGGCCAGAACTTCTGACACGGTAGAACAGCACAGCAAATCTCTCTTTTTTTGAATAGCGCATGCAGCGCAGAAATCTTTGACATGCAAGGAGGGAGAGTGAGCTTCCTGGGTTTTATCACTTCGTTGGCAGGGGTTCATTCTGTGGCAGGGAAAAAGGCCAACCTGCCAGCAAACTATTTAGGCTCAAAGACCTTAGCCTTTTGCTGAATTTTGACCGGTACAGGCAGAGCATTAAGTATATGGACAAAGAACAGGTTTCAAATAAAAAAGATTTGCACAGCCTAACGGACATCTAAAAACATCGCCCGTTTAATGCCCGCTGATAAAGGCTGCCTGCACTGGCTTTACAGGGGTTCTGTATCTTTTACAGCACATCTGTTCTTTTTTACGGATTTTTGGCTTATGCTTCCGCTAAAAAGCTGCCGAAGCTTATTGGGGTGTGCGCACAACAAGGGCAAACAGAAAACAATCAGTACGGCCTGCTTTTCTTGCGGCTTTTATTGTTTTTAGCGGCTTTGCTATTTCGAACGCCCTCTGGAAATTTCCCTGAAGGACTCACGGATAGTCTGCTCGATCTTGTCTAAAAGACCTTGCCTTGGGATTATCCGAAGAGCCCAGCCAGAAGAGGAATCAGTTTGATGCCGAGCCGATCAGGACGATGCTGCCACCGCCCATGAGCTGTCTGATGCCCTGGCTTTTGGCACCAGGATTAGCGTTGCCATAGCCTTCCAGCAGGCTGATAACACCCCAGGCGGAGAGACCTGCGCCAAGGGCAATGACTAAGATTTTCAGGATGTTGACTGCTTCGTTGAAGAATTGCCTTTGCTGACCTCGCCTGTTGAATTAGCACCCTGATATTGAGGTGTACTGATACTTAAACAAAGGTTAGTGAGTTTTTGCAAAAAAACAATCTATGCTCTTGCCAGTGAAAGATTAGAGCGGTTTCAATCCATTAAACAGCTCATCAAAACTCGGCATATCTTTGCATCTGCCAAAGCTGATTTCTTTGTCTTCCCCATAGTAGCCCAAAAAGCTCTTAGCAAGTTCGTTGACAGTTTGCTCCAAGCTGGTCATGAACTGAGTATACGCAAATTCATACTCTGGAGTTTCCTTTGAGTAATGCGCTTCGATGAGTCCTTCAGTGACTTGATCCAAAGGATAGAGCTTCAGGTGAAGGAGCTCATGAGCAATCACTTCCTCAAGATTAGCCTCCTTGGGATTGCGCTTGTTAAGCATCAAAATAGCAGTGCGTACATCTGGGTCGACCTTGAAGTCACCTGTCTTCTTGAAATCATCCGAATCTACAAGTTCGAGCTTGATATCCCAGTTATTCTTGAGGCGTAAAATCTCGATCCACTTTTCGAAAAGCTGCATCAATTTCTTGTCTGATAGTGTCATGCTTATATTTTACCCCTGAACCCATTCATGACCTTGACCTGAAACGGGAAAGAGGATAGAATCACGCTCCATTGTCCTCGTAGCTTAATGGATAGAGCACCTGCTTGCGGAGCAGTAGGTTGCGCGTTCGACTCGCGCCGAGGACACTTTTTTATTTAAACGCTCCTCCCTTTCTTCGCATTCATTTTGCCTATCCGGCTAGATTCCCTGCGCTGCAAAGGCCCCTTTGTTTAAGTTTGAGAAGCCCCTTTAGCAAGCGCCTGCAAATTGGCGATGTGAATTTGCCAGGCATCCGCCGAGGCTGCGCGCGTTTCATTTATCTCTGAAAGCAGAGCAGCAGCCAACCCGCTGAGGTCTTGGGCAATTTCGGGAGGGTTTAGGGACAGAAGCGCTTCACCATAACGTCGATCCATATCCAGGCGGCGTTCAGCTTCTTTTTTGCCGCAAGGGCTGCCGTGGCCGGGAATAAGCCAATCTGCCTTGTGAATGAAGCCAGCCAGCTTATCCAGAGAAGAGAGGTAATCCAGAATAGAGCCACAGCTTTCTTCAAAAGAGGGAGGCTCGATATCAGAAAGGGTATCCGCCGCAAAGAGGGCGCCAAGGGCCGGGAAGAAAAGGGCTGCCTGACCGCGCAAGTGCCCGGGAATTTCGATAAGTTCAAACGTTAACGCGCTTATTTCGTGTAAACCGCTGGACAATCCGCTTAGTTGGAAGAAATAGTCCCGATTCCATTGGGATTTGCCATTAAAGTGAAGGGATTCCATCTCGTCAACGGCATGCAAAATGTCTGCGCGGTAACGCGGCAAATTTTCCAGCGTGGAACAGGAAGTGTAGCGCGGGCTTAGCCGGCCAAGACAGTCGGCCCAAAAAAGATGGTCGTAATGGGCGTGGGTACTAAAGCCAGCCAAGGCGGGCCGACCCTCCAGCCATTGGGCAATGCGCTCAAAATCCATCTGTGTAAAGGCTGGGTCCACCAGAAAAGAGCCCTGCTGTGTCCGGATAATGCCCGTGTTGGTTTGAAAAAACTGAGCCTGGTGCAGGGTAAGCCGGTCGGTAAGCGGAATAAAATGAGGTTTCATTGTCAGCTTTCTGTTTTAGCTGTTAAATTATAGCCGCTGCAGGCTGCTACAGCGGAAGCGCCTTTTACCTGGCAGGTATGGCCCTTTTTATTTAAGGCAAGCCAGCTTGAGGAACTTAGGCAGAGTTTGTATGCCGAAAAAGGCAGCGGGGATTCGTTGTATAATGACCGGTGAGCAAGGAAATGAGCAGAAAAAACTTTTTTAAACGCGCCCTTACAGGCGTATGTCTTTTTATGATTTTGCTGACCCCTTTTAAGGAAGTGCATGCCCAAACGCCTGCCGCCAACGGGAGGTTGCAAAGTTTGCCGCAGAGTTCCGGAGCAAATTTTGACCAGCTTGCCGCCGGATGGACGAAGGCTGTGGAGCCGCAGCCGCGCCCTTCTGAGGAGCAGACAGCCACCCTACAGACCCCTGCTGACCCAGAAAAAGTGATCTATCTGACCTTTGATGACGGCCCTGACCCAAAGTGGACGCCGCAAATCCTGGAGCTGATGAAGCGCTACCATGCTGTTGGCACTTTCTTTGAGCTTGGCCGCAGCGCTGCCAGCTTCCCTGAGGTGGTTAAGGCTTTAGCGGAAGGCGGGCAAACCATCGGCAATCACAGTTACAACCATACCGATTTAACCACACTGGATTACAACGGTTTCTACAAAGAAATCGCGGACACCAATTGGGCGATCCGTAACGCGCTGGCAGGAACAGACGGCCTTTCTTCTCAGGTAACGCCGTGCATTCGGCCTCCTTATGGGGCAGCCAACCAGCAGGTTTATTCCTACATTGGCCAAGTGGGTTCTGTGGCCGCGTTCTGGTCAATCGACACCGAAGATTGGAAAGGCTACCCGCCTCAGACAATCCTTAAAAATCTTAAAGAGCGCCTTAATGCAACAACCAAAGTGGTTCTGATGCACGATGGCGGAGAAAACCGCGAAAACACCATCCTGGGGCTGGGCTTGATTTTGCACGACCTAACCCTGGCCGGTTACCGCTTTGAACCGCTATGCACCCAAAGCGGACAGATTATCTGGCATTAATTGCAAAAGCGCTTTCTTTCCGCAGGGGTTCTGCCGGGAGTGTTAAAGGGTTACATGAATTTCAAAAACAGGGCATATTAAAAAGTAAATATGTCCATTAAATCTCTTGATTTTTTAAAATAACTGTGTATACTAATGGCTGTTAGACGCTTGGGTGCCCCCCTCACCCAGGCGTCTAACATTTAAGCACAAAGCACACCCTTTTGTATCACGGTCATTTTCGCGCATTATAGCTGCCTTAGACACCAAGGAATCCGCTGAACCTTGGTACACTAAAGCGATGGAGAAAAGGTCTCACTGGGTTTTTGCAGGCTGCAGCCAATGCCGCTTACGCTTCCCGCTGGATTTAGCTCAAAGCAGTGGTCAATTTTGCCCCAGGTGCGGGGCTGTGCTGCGCCAGCTGGCGGAAAGAGTGCCTCAATCTGCGGATATACACGAACCAGTGAAACGCAGACCCGGAAGGCAAATGGCGGGCCTGTTGGATAACCTGCGCTCCGCACAGAATGTGGGTGCCATTTTCAGGAGCGCGGATGGGGCAGGCTTCAGCGCCCTGCATCTTTGCGGGCTTACGCCCCGACCGGATGAACAAACTGGTATAGCCAAAACTGCCTTAGGTTCCGAAGCGCATATGGCCTGGCAATATGCCCCAGATGCTTTTGAAGAAGCGAACGCCCTCATAAAGGCAGGTTTCAAGGTGGCCGTGCTTGAAGCCAGCGAGCAGGCACATGACCTTTTTTTGTGGCAGATTCCGGCCGGGTGGCAAAAACTGGTACTGGTTGCAGGCAATGAGGTTGCGGGGGTAGACCCCGCCCTGGTGGGCATTGCCCATGTTGTGCTTAAACTGCCCATGATAGGGATGAAGGGCTCGTTGAATGTAGCTTCTGCGTTCAGCATTGCGGCTTACCATTTGCGCTTTGGCAGAGGCGATTAGACCGCCGCCCCTTACGGAGACTGGCAAAACCCACTTTATTTTCAAGAGAAATGCAATAAAACTTCTGAAAAAATGGACGCAGTTGAACGCGCGCCGTTTTTGAGAGCCTTTGCAATCTGGATTATTTTGGCATGCGCCTTAAAAAAGAGTCTGATTCAAATTTTCAGCTTCTTTTCAGGTGGGTCTTCCAAGCCTTATTCAGGCTGGATGGTTGTGCCGGCGGGAATAACAGCATTTTTAGGAATAATCACAATGCCATCGCGCACCACATAAAGGGGGTTATCAACGCTGGCATCTTCCGGGAAGGGTTTGATTATCACGTTATCCCCAATACTGGCGTTTTTATCAATAATCGCGCCCTGGATGTGACAATTCTTGCCAATGCCAATGGGTGCACCACTTTTGGTGTTGCCGTAAAAATCTGCGCCCATCAAAATCGTGTCGCTGATAAGGGTGCCTTCACCGATGATACTACGCAGGCCAATGACGGAATGTTCAATGCGATCTCCGTAGATTTCGCAGCCCTCAGCCAGGAGAACGTTGTTCATGCAGCAGGTATGACTGCGTGAACCGGGCAGGAAGCGTGCATGGGTATAAATAGGGTTGCGCTGGTCAAAGAAGTTAAAGGAGGGTTTATCTTCCGCCAGCTCCAGGTTGGCGTCGTAAAAAGTACGGATGGTTCCGATATCCCGCCAGTAGCCCTCAAAGTTATAGCCGCAGACCGTCATCTTATCGCTAATTGCAAAGGGGATGATATCTCCGCCGAAGTCATCCAGCCGTTCCTGAGAATGGGCATGGGTAAGCAGGTCAATCAGCACATCGGTTTTGAAGAAGTAGATACCCATTGAACCGAGGTATGGGTTTTCAGGGTCATCACGGCTGACAAGGCTTTCGAGAAGCTGGGGATCTTTAGGTTTTTCAGCAAAGTTCGTAATTTTGCCAGCCTCATCCACTTTCAGGATGCCAAAGCGATAGGCCTCCTCTTTAGGCACAGGCTGCACCGCCACCGTGATATCCGCTTCGTTCTGCCAGTGAAAAGCAGCCATCTTGTCGTAATCCATCCGATAAAGGTGGTCGCCGGCAAGAATGAGCACATAATCGGCCCGGGCTGATTTAATTTGCATCAATTGCTTGCGGACTGCATCGGCAGTACCCTGATACCAATCGGTATGCTCCATGGTCTGCTCTGCCGCCCAAACCTGCACCCAACCGGAATGGAAGGAGTCAAAGTTATAGGTGGAGGTGATATGGCGGTGCAAAGAAACGGAATTGAACTGGGTAAGAATGGCAATCTTGAAAATATCAGAATTCAGGCAGTTACTGATAGGAATATCTATCAAGCGGTATTTACCGGCAATCGGCACAGCCGGTTTTGAACGCTGTGTGGTCAGAGGGTACAGGCGCTTGCCTTGGCCCCCACCCAGAATTACGGCTAAGACATCTGACATTTTGGGCATAAGCACTTCCTTCTCTCCAAAAGGAGTATCAAGATCTGATACAAAACTACTGTTAGCAATCAACAGCAAGTGAGGTGAGTGGCTGTTTGCTAAATTTTACCCTTTATCTGCAGAATGGAAGTTAATAAATCATCTGCGGAGTTTAATGTTGCTTCGCTTACCTGGCCCATCATGGCAGCCAGTTCCAGAGTGCGGGCGCGGCCTTCCAGAGGGGTTACTTTCGTAACCGTGCGACCATCCATTTCTGATTTGGATACACTGTAGTGCCTGTCGCCAAAGGCGGCTAATTGCGGCAAGTGGGTTACACAAAGCACCTGATGACTGCGCCCAAGCTGCCAAAGCATTTCACCCACTGTGAGGCCCACCCGGCCGCCAATTCCCTGATCAATTTCATCAAATACCAGCGTGGGGATTTGATCGGCTTCTGCCAAAGCATTTTTAAGGGCCAGCATCAGCCGCGAGGTTTCTCCGCCCGAGGCTATCTTTGCCAGGGGCTTAAGCCCTTCGCCCGGGTTGGTTTCTATCAGAAACTCCACATGGTCCATACCGTTTGCATCAAAAGCAATCTTTTCTTCTGCCTCCGCGCCATCAGCCGCAAGCGGCAAACCTGTTTCATTTTTTTGGGTGCGCATCTGTACTTCAAAACGGGCTTTGTGCATTTGCAGTCTGCCAAGATGGTTTTCTACAACCTGAGAAAGTTTGGCAGCAGCTTTCGTGCGCTGACGGCTAAGTGCAAGAGCTGCTACAGCCATCACTTTAGTTAAGTCATTTATTTCATCTATTACTTGCTGTATCTGCTCTGTAGAATTAACTACTTCGTCTAACTCAAACTTATTTTTTGCCAAATGGTCAATAACGGCTTTAATACTGCCTCCGTATTTCCGCTTAAGATTACCCATCAGGTTGAGGCGTTCTTCTATCTGGTCCAGACGTTTGGGGTTAAATTCAATAGCTTCAAGGTAAGCCCGCAGCTCATAAGCAGCATCAGAAAGGGTGGTGAGGGCGCCTTCCACGCGTTCAGCAAGGCCCGATAAAGAAGGGTCTATGTGGTTCAGCTCTGTCAGGTGGTGGATGGCCAATCCCAAGAGGTCGGTGGCGGAACTGGTTTCGGGGCTGCCTTCATCCAGAGCAGAAAGTGCTTCAGCTGTTAATTTATTCAGCGTTTCGGCATTGGCAAGGCGCGTACGTTCAGCGCGCAAGGCTTCTTCTTCACCGGGTTTCAGTTTGGCCTCTTCAATTTCCCTGATTTGGAATTGAAGCATATCCTGGCGCTGATCCGCATTTAGCTGCTGAGCCTGCAATTTTTCAAGCTTATGGCTGAGAGTTTGGTAGCGGGCATAAAGGGCCTGGTAGGCCTTAAGCTCCTCATCATCATGCGCAAAGCGATCCAGCAGGCTTAAGTGGCTGCGCACTTTGAGAAGAGAAAGGTGTTCGGACTGCCCGTGGGTATCCACCAAGATTTCTCCGATTTCGGATTGCAGGCCCTGGCTTACACTCCGCCCGTTCACACGGGCAATGCTGCGCCCTTCCGCACGAATTTCACGCGCCAGGGTGAGAAAACCGGGTTCTTCCAGCAAACCTTCCGCATCCAGCAGCGGGTTAAGCAGGGCCTGGGCGGCGGCTTCTACCCTAAAGCTAGCTTCTACGCTGGCCCGTTCTGCCCCTTTGCGAATCATACCGCTTTCAGCTTTGCCGCCCAGAATAAGGTTGAGCGCGTCCAATATAATGGATTTTCCGGCACCCGTTTCACCCGTGAAAACGGTAAGGCCTTTGTCAAATTCCAAATCCAGCTGCGGAATAATGGCAAAATTGCGGATGGAAAGATCAAGCAGCATAATTTAGAGTTTAGCCTGGGCAAAAGAGGTGCTGGCAATAAGCAGGCTATAAACAAGCTGCCAAACCAGCGGCAGGAGGGCAAGAGAAAGGTTGGGCTTAAACCCGACCCCAATAAAGCTGCCCGCAAAGATCAGCAGCGGGGGCAAGGAACCCAGCAGAGTCCCTGCCCCAAGCACCCACTTCAGTTTGCGATTGCGGCGGTGTTTGATGAGCCTATTGACCAGCGTAAAAATGAGCAAGCCCAAACCTGAAGCCAGAAAAATCGTGAGAAAGCCAAGATAAGTAACCACCCACGAACCCGCAAAAGAAACAAGCGCAGCAAGCAGGAAAGCCAGCGGAAGGTCAAAACCTTTTGTGGTGTCAAAAACTTTTTGCTGGGCGTTGATGCATTCGCGGCAGCGATAACCTGTTGGGGTAAGCACAGCCTCTGCAGGTGTGATGGGCTTATTGCAGCGGTTACAGCGCAGGGTTGGCGGTTCTTCCGTCCAGCCGGCGGAGGAAGAGCCCGGCAGTTGCGTTCGATACAGCCCTTCCTTTGAGGGTGCCGACGCAGGAAGATGCTCGCCTTGCGGGTCATTCTGCGCTTGATTGGGGGTAAAGGGGTTTAAGTTATTCATCTGGGCCTAATTTTACTGCCGGGTTACGATAACGCAGCCTGGCAAGGTTATGATAGAAGTAGTTGGGTTCGCCGAAACGCACCATCGTCAGCGACTGGGGATTGCTAAAAACTTTAACGCTGTCGCCGGGAAGAATGGGAACAGGCTCAGAACCATCCACACTAATAACGGCTTCTTTATCAAAAGAGGTTCGTAAAATCACAGCAGCGCCCTCAGCAAGCACTACCGCTCTTTCAAGGGAAAGGTGCGGCGCAATGGGCACCAAAAGCATATTACGCAGTTCCGGCGGCAAGATGGGGCCGCCGGCGGCCATGGCGTAGGCTGTTGAGCCGGTAGCGGTGGCTACAATCAGCCCATCCGCAATGTAAGAGGTAAGGTAGCCTTCTTGCAGGTCCACCCGAATTTCAATGGCACGCATGTGAACGCCACGGGCAATCACCAGGTCGTTAATGACATCCCACGAGGCTGTTATTTTCTCTTGCCGCTTTAGCTCTGCGCGCAGCATCATGCGTTTTTCCAAGCGGAATTCACCTGAAGCCAGGCGCGGCAATAGCTCGGGCCAATTTTCTTCATTGAGCTCTACCAAAAAACCAAGATGGCCTGCCTGCACACCAATGAGAGGAATGCCCAAAGGTGCAGAAAAATGCCCCGCCCGAATCAGGGTGCCATCGCCACCAAAGGCTATTACCAAGTCATAGCCTTTAAGATTGGGGCAAAGGCTTTCGCGGCGAAAATCGAAAGGCATTTGATAGCTGTTAAGGCCTTGCCGGGCAAGGGCGGCATGCAAGTCATCCGCCAGACGCAGAGCCTTGGGCATATCCGAATTAGGTAAGAGGAGGATTTTCTTGAATCCTTTTTGCAATTTTTTCATTCTCCTAATTATAGCCGGGAATAATTGAAACCCTTCCCTGATTTCGGTATACTCAAAGCGCAGAGAAAGCAATGGAACCCATTCTAACGAAAAACACCCGTGAAAGTGAATACACTTTTCGTCGGTTAACACGCAACCGTTTTTTGATGTTTTTAATTGCCTGGGGTTGCGCCATTTTCATTTGGATGCTGATTTCCGCCCTGACCCAATTGCCCGCCTTCATTCTGCCCAAGCCTGCGGATGTTTGGCATAAGCTGATTGACGTGCTTAAAAATGGTGTGCTCTGGCGCAATTTTTCGTATACCTTTCTGGAAGTTGTGCTGGGCCTGCTGCTTGGGAGCCTTTTGGCCACATTGCTTGCCTACTGGCTTTCGCACAAGCCGGTGGCTGAGCGGCTGCTTTCTCCCTTTTTAGTGGGCAGCCAATCGGTGCCGATTGTTGCGGTTGCGCCTTTGCTGGTGATATGGCTTGGGCCCGGACTGGGCACCAAAATTTTCATTTGCGGTCTGACTGTTTTTTTCCCTATCCTCATCAGTACGCTGGTGGGTTTTAGAGAAGTTTCGCGTGATCTGCACGAGTTAATGCGTGCGCTGCGGGCCAGTCCGCACCAAACCCTGCGCTATTTGGAATGGCCTGCCGCTCTGCCCGTCATTTTGGGGGGTCTGCGGGTGGGGGCGACGCTTTCGGTCATCGGGGCCATCGTAGGCGAGCTGGTCGGTTCAGACCAGGGCCTGGGCTTTCTGATCAATGTTGGGCGCGGGCAATATGATACCGCCCTCGTTTTTGTGGCTGTTTTTACCCTCATCTTATTAGCAACCAGCCTTTACGGGCTGATTTTACTGCTAGAATCCAAAGTGCTCGCCTGGCAAACCTGGCGTAAGGAAGCATAAATGAAAATCAATAAACGCCTTTTAGTGCTGTCTCTGCTGGTTTTAAGCTGCGTGAGCGCCTGCCATATCAGTCAATCAAAATCATCAGCACCTCTGCAGAGCATCACGTTGAACCTTACTTATATCCCCAATGTGCAGTTTGTCCCGTTTTACGCAGCCATCGAGAAAGGTTTTTTCAAGGATGAAGGCCTTGAAGTAAAGCTGGCCTACGGCAATGAAGCCGACATGGTTTCTCTGGTAGGAGCAGACAAAGAAAAATTTATGATTGCCTCCGGCGAGCAGGTGCTTATGGCGCGCAGCCAGGGCCTGCCGGTGATAGACGTGATGGATTGGTATAAGGTTTATCCTGTTGGGGTCGTTGCCATGCAAAATTCCGGAATCAGCAAACCGGAAGACCTAAAAGGAAAAAAGATCGGTCTGCCCGGGCTTTACGGCGCCAACTATATTGGTTTTGAGGCGCTTGCCAGCAAAACGGACCTCAGGCAAGACGCGTATCAGCTGCAATCCATTGGTTTTACACAGGTGGAAGCCTTAGCAACCGGCCAGATTGATGCAGCCGTCATCTATTTGGCCAACGAACCGGTGCAGCTTAAGGCGCGCGGTTATGAAGTGAACGTAATCAGGGTGATGGATTACGTTAACCTGGTAGGAAACGGCCTGATTACAAATGAGCAAACGATTAAAAACAACCCTGAATTGGTGCGCAAAGTTGTAAGAGCGGTTCAAAAAGGAATTGAATGGGCCGCCGCCAACCAAGAAGAGGCGTTTACTCTTTGCGAGAAGTACGTTGAAAACTTAAAAAACGCAGAGACCGGCATTCAAAAACAGGTGCTAGCCGAGTCTGTTAAGCTTTGGAGGCTTCCTGCTGAAAAAGCGAGCAGTGAAGAAAGCTGGCAAAACATGCAGGAACTGCTTTTGAAACTCGGGCTTATCAAAACAACGGTGGATCTGAAAGGGGCCTATACTGATGTCTTCCTTCAATGAAACGCTGGTAAGCGTGAGGCGCTTACATGTAGACTTCACTGAAAATGACGGAAGTTTGGAAGTGTTGGATGGGCTTAGTTTTGAGTTGGCCGCACGCTCCTTCACCTGCGTTATCGGCCCTTCGGGGGGAGGTAAAAGCACCCTTTTGCGCACAATAGCCGGTTTAATTAGACCCAATGAGGGTGAAATTAGAATTGACAGGCAAACCCCGGAACAGTCAGAAATAGGGATGGTTTTTCAGAAACCCAATTTGATGCCCTGGCGCACCTTGGCAGAAAACATCAGCCTTCCGCTGGAACTGGATGGGCTGAAAGGGGCAGAACTGCAGCAAAGGGTTGAGCCCTTGATCAGTCTGGTTGGGCTGGAGGGTTTTGAAAAAAAATACCCGCACGAACTTTCCGGCGGAATGGCCCAAAGGGCTGCCATTGCCCGGGCTTTAATCCGCGGGCCCAAATTGCTTTTGCTGGATGAGCCTTTTGGGCAGCTGGATGCCTTTACACGTGAGCGCATGGGCAGCGAGCTGCTGCGCATCTGGCACGAAAAACAGCAGACGGTACTGATGGTTACCCATTCCATCCCCGAGGCAGTTTACCTTGCTGACAGGGTTTTGGTGCTTTCTTCAAGGCCGGCGCGCATTAAGGAAGACCTGCATATTGAACTGCCCCGCCCGCGGTTGGAAGCCATGCTGTTCAGCCCGGTTTTCAATGCCTATTGCAACCGCCTGCACGAAGAATTGGCGCCGGAGCAGCCTCTTTAAGCGTTGTTGTTTTTCAGGCTTTTTGTGGCGCCTTTGAATGCAGTAAAAGACCAGATGCTTCCTTACGTCAGCATGACGAGGGGGTGAGGCGGTGGAGGCAAGTTGAGAGTTCAGCATAACAAGGATTTTGAGAGAGTTGTGAAGCAGGGCCCGTCTGATAAAAAAGGCCAGATGCTTCCTTGCGTCAGCATGACGAGGGGATGAGGTGAGTCAAATTCAACCATTCGGCAGGATGCGATGGAAGGGTAGAGGAAAATAAAAAGGCCAGATGTTTCGGCAAAAGCGGCCTCAACATGACGAGGGGCTGAGGTAAGTCAAATTCAGCCATTCGGCAGGATGCGATGGAAGGGTAGAGGAAAATAAAAAGGCCAGATGTTTCAGCAAAAGCGGCCCCAATATGACGAGGAGGGGTAGAGGATATGAAAAGGGTGAGTTGCTGTAAAGTGTATTTTGTAAATGTTTTTTCCAACAAAGTTGCAAATGGCTTTTTCCAAAAGATTTTTTTGACAGCGTTGGGGGTTAATGGAAAAAGGTAGATAGTTCGCCTTTAAACGCAGAAGGGCCTCAAAAGAGGCCCTTCTTTACTTAAAAAGCGATCAACTCTGTTTCGATAAATAATCGGCAACAAGCAAACCGCATTCCGCCTGGATTGAGACCAGCCGTTTAATGTCAACCACCGTCGTGGTGAAGTTGGCGTTTAAGTAAGCCGCCTTTTCCTTCAGACGTTTATCGGCATCATCGCGCACTTTCAACAAAAGGTCTTTATCCGTTGGGTTGCCGTGCTCAATTTCCCATTCGCCGCTGCGCAACAAAAGCCCCAGGCTCAGCAACTGATAAAACTTGGCAATCCAGAGCATGTCAAATTCTTCTGCCTTGGTGCCAAGACGTTGGTAGTCGGGGTCTTCTTTGGCCATCTTGCGGGCTACTTCATCCTGCTTTACCTGGCCGGTAAAGGCTTTAAGGGCTAAAAGGAAGGGGTTATCCGCAGAGAGTTGGCCCTCAATCTTCTTGAGGTTCTCCAGGATGTATTTTTCCTGTTCGTCCTTATAGTCCATCATTGCCAGGAAAAGCTCGCCCCGCTTCTTGTTGCTGAGGCTCATATCAATAATGGCCTCATTAAAGAAATAGGGCAGCTCCGTGAGCATGGTAAAAGTGCCGTACTTGCCATGGGCATAATCGGCACTGCAGGTTCCTGCGGTAATCTCTTTTTCGGGATGTTCCAAGCCGTATTGCAAGAGATAGTCGTATTCATCCCGAATGCCCAGTTCTTTATAGACTGCCGGGGCCATTGCCTTGCAGAAGGGTGCTTCAGGTTCGCCCAAGTGCAGGGGAACCACGTTTTTAAGCGCCGCTTCTTTCATGGCAGGGTACATCTGCGGAATATCGCGGGTGAGATACCAATACACGCCTCCAAAACCGGCATTGTGCAGCGAGTAGATAAAGGCCGGTTTGATGCGGTCTATCAGATCCATCATCGCTTTGGTTTCAGAGATGGTAGCGTGAAAGTGCAGGTCTTTGTAATCAATGGGGAAGGTCCAATCAACCTGTTGGTGGCCGGCAGGGCGGAAGAAGTTGCGGGCGTAGTTATAGAGGGTGAAAGGCCCTTTGAACCATTTTTCGTTAAGGCGGGCTCCATCAGAATCCCAGGCTTTAACGAAGTACCAGGTATAGTCAAACTGCTCTCTGAAGGTTTTATCCTCCGCAAGCAGTTTGCTCAGAAACTCGATTGTCATCGTGCCGACGGGCTCATTAGGATGCGGCAGGCCAAACACAAGCGCGTTTTTGCTGCCCTTGCCTATTTTCAGCCCCCAAATCGTATCCCCGGAGCGCGTTTTACCGAATTCAAACGTTTCGACCACGTCGGCATGTTCCTTGGCCAGGCGAAAGGTGCTTTCATTAAGTTCGTCCACCGTCAGAAAAGCCTTATAATCCGGCACCCGGCGGACTGCGTCTGCGATCTTTTCTTTCATTTATTTGACCTTTTCCGTATAGGTATATTCCTGCCAACCCCATTTACCAGCGCCTTCGATAGGCATATTGGTAAAATTGGCGCTAAAGGCCTCGTAAGCGGCATAGCCTACAATCGGGATGTAGGGAACATCTTCTGCCAATATCTTCTGAGCTTCTTTGTAAAGGGAAGCGCGTTCAGCCTGATCGCCAACCTGGCCACCTTTCAGCACCAATTCATCAAATTTCGGATTGGAGTAAGAACCCCAGTTCATGCTTGAGTCAGTAGAATATCTGGCCTTCAGAGCTGACGGGTCCGGGCCCATAAAGCCGCCTTGAAGTTCCATTATAAAGTCTTTCTTTTCTGCAACCTTGGCAACCCAGGCATTAAATTCGCTGACGTTCACTTTCATTTCAATACCGGCTTTAGCAAGGGTGGCGGCCATCAACTTGGCAGCATCCGGGTAATTGCCATCCTGGAAGCATTCAATTTCCAGGCCGCGCACGTAGAAGCCGTCTTTATCGGCTTTATAGCCTGCATCTTCCAGTGTTTTGCGGGCTTCTTCAATGTTAAATTTGGGTGAAGCATTTTCAGTATTGGCAACCCACTTAACTACCGAGGGGTACATGCTGTACTCGGGCGGCTGAATGCCGGCAAACACTTTTTGCGAGATCTCATCCCGGTCTACTGCCAGAGCAATTGCCTTGCGCACGGCCAAGTCTTTAACTTTTTCGTTCTTCATATTGAAGATAATGCGCATTGGGGATGGGAATACGTTTAGATTCATCTTGACTTGGGGATTATTTTTAAATTCCGCAACATTGGCGGGAGGGACTGAGCCCAAATCATCGATTTCACCGGCCAAGAAGGACTGAATGGCGGTAGCATCATCAGGAATAATGGTATAGATAACCTTGCTCAGCTTGGGGGCACCAGCAAAGTAATCCGGGTTGGGCACGAGGGTGACACTTTGGCCTTGTTTGAATTCGCCAAGTTTAAAGGGTCCGCTGGTAACAGGATTTTTACCTGCTTCATTTTCATCCCAGCTTTTGCCATTGTTGTAAATGTGCTCGGGGACGATAAAGCAGGCATACCAGCCCAAGTGGGCAACAAGGGCAACATTAGGTTCTGACAGTTTAAAGACCACGGTGTAATCATCGGGGGTTTCAATACTTTCAACCGTTTGAAGATTGGCGGAAATAATATATTCGGGGTTGGCTTTGATGGTGTCAAAGGTGTATTTGACATCTTTACTGGTAACCGGTTTACCATCCGTCCATTTGGCCGTCTTGACCAGATGGAAGGTAATCTGCTTTCCATCTTCGCTGATTTCCCATTTTTCTGCAAGGTCAGGAATCACCTCTTTGGCTGCATCCAGTTTGACCAAGCGGTTGTAAATATTCTGCATGATGGGGTATCCGTTATCATCCGCCTTGGTGTTCGGGGTAAAGCTGACCGGGTCGCCATAGGCGCGAACAACGAGAACAGCATCTCCGCTTGCGGCCAGGGCCTTCGGGGCTTCCGTGGCAGGGGGGTTGGCAGGCGCTTCGGTGGGTTTGGCCGCTGCCGGAGCTTCTGAGTTGGCAGCCGGCGCAGCGGTAGCCGCTTTGTTATCAGCGGGCGCAGCCGGGCTTGCTGGGTTCGTGCAGCCAGCTAACAAAAAACTGGCTACCAGAATCAGGACGACAATTGCTTTTAAGCTCTTCATCTTTAGTCTCCTAACTTAAATTTGGTCGCAGACCGCATAATGGTTTTCGGTCTGGTGGTGCCTTTCAGGGTACTTTTTGAAACAGGCTTCAACGGCTTTAAAACATCTTGGGGCAAAATAGCAACCCGGGCCCGGGTCAATAGGGGTTGGAGGTTCCCCCTTAACGACGATTCGCCCGGTTGTATCAAGCGGGTCCAACGAGCCGTAATTAGATACCAAAACTTGGGTGTAAGGGTGCTGGGGCGAAAGCAAGACCTCATCGGTGGGGCCGTATTCTACCACCCGGCCCAAGTACATCACTGCGATATGGTTTGAAATATAGCGGGTGAGCGCAATATCATGGCTGATGAAAAGGATGCTGATGTTTTTTTCTTTGCTTAAGGCGAGCAGCATGTTGATAATTTCCGCCCTTACTGAAACATCCAGCATGGAAACGGGTTCATCGGCAATCAGCACTTTGGGGCCAAGCATGAGGGCGCGAATAATGGAAATACGCTGCAACTGGCCGCCGGAAAGCTGGTGGGGAAGGCGCTTCATGATGTCCTCCGCAGGAACCAGCCCGCCTTTGCGCAATTCCTGCAGGCAAAGTTGACGCCGCTCTGCATCATCCTTGCCGATTCCATGAATTCTTAAGGGACGAAGCAAGATTTTTTCAATTGTGTCCCGCGGGGTAAATGCGTCGTAGGGGTTCTGGAATACGATTTGAATGTTTCTGCGGAAGTTTTTGCTGCTTTTTTTGATCAATTCGCCAAGAGACACCCCGTTTAAGACCACGTCTCCGGAGCTGGGTTCTTCCAGGCGCACCAGCACCCGACCCAAGGTTGACTTGCCACAGCCGCTTTCGCCAATGACCCCCAACACTTCGCCTTCACTGATGGAAAGCTGCACCTGATCAACCGCTTTTACGAAGCTTTTTGATTTGGTGAAGATGCTTTTGCCTTTTACCGGATACCAGCGAGAAACCTCTCTTACTTCAAAGAAATCATTCATGGTCCACCTCATAGAGATGGCAGGCAACTTTGCCGCCTTCAAGTGTGTGCATTCGCGGTTTTTGGGTTTGGCATTTTTCCATCTTAGAGGGGCAGCGTTCAGCAAAAACACAGCCCGGGTAAATGAGGGAAAGATCCGGAATAAAGCCGGGGATGGACTTGAGCGCTTTGCTTTCACTTTTCAAATCGGGGAAGGAAGCCAGCAAGCCTTGGGTATAAGGGTGGTGAGGACTAACCAGCACTTTTGCAGTGAGGCCCCATTCCATCAGTTCTCCGGCGTACATCACCGCCACATAAGCGCAGGATTTACTTACAACACTCATATCATGGGTAATCATGATGCGCGACATGCGGAATTGACCTTCAAGTGCCACGATTTCTTTGAGAATCTGGCCTTGGGTTACTACGTCAAGCGCAGTAGTTGCTTCATCCAGAATAAGCAATTTGGGGTTGAAAAGCAGGCTCATCGCAATAGAAACGCGCTGCAGCATGCCGCCTGAAAGTTCGTGAGGGTAGAGGTTGTAAACCCTGGGGTTAAGGTTGACCATGCTGAAAAGGTCCTTGGTGCGTTCTTCAATTTCCGCCGGTAAAGCCTTTAGTTCATGGATTTGATAGATATCGCTAATTTGTTCGCGGATGCGATGAACCGGGCTAAGCGAGTTCATAGACTTTTGAAACACTGCCGCAATTTCTTTCCAGCGCAATTGACGGTATTCTTCCAAGGGCAAAGTAAAAAGATTTTTGCCCTCAAAGAGCGCTTCACCGCTGATTTCGGTTGACTTTTCAGGCAAAAGCCGGAGCAGCGCCATCGCCAGGGTGGATTTGCCTGAGCCGGATTCACCGACAATGCCAAGCGAGCTGCCTTCTTCCAGGTCGAGATCAATGTGTTTGGCTGCATAGACGCGCTTCTGCTTGTTGCAGTAAGTCACATTTGCATCCCGAAGAGAAAGCAGTGCTGCCATTAGCCCTCGCGTTTATAGAAATGTTTGGGGTTCAGAACATGGTTAAGCCCGTCGCCCAATAAATAAAAGATGGTTACCGTAATAACAATGGCCACGCCCGCAAAAGTGGCAACCCACCAAGCGGAAGTAATGTAGGATTTGCCAGCGTAAATCATCTGGCCCCAACTGATAACGTTCGGGTCACCCAAGCCCAGGAAGGAAAGACCAGCTTCGGTAAGGATGGCGTTAGCCATGCCAACCGTTGTGTTTGCCACCACAGGGAAGATACCATTGGGGATAATATATTTGAAAAGAATCTGGGCGTTGTTCTCTCCAAGCGCTTTGGCGCTTTTTACGTATGTGCGCTCCCTTAAAGAAAGGGCTTGCGCGCGCATCAATTTAGCATTGCTTGGCCAGGTAGTGAGGCCAATGACGATCATTACATTGAGAATGCTGCTGCCAAAAAGGGCAATTATCAGCAAAATGAGAAAGAAGATGGGAAGCATCATAAAAATATTGATGACTTCGCTGACGACATGGTCGATACTGCCGCCAAAGTAACCGGCGGCCGCACCAATGAGCACACCAATTACCCCGGAAATAAGGGACGAGATGACAGCCACCTTAAGCGAGGTGCGCGTGCCATAAATGACCATGCTCAGAATATCCTGGCCAAGATGGTTGGTACCCAGAAGGTGCCCGTTGACGCCAGGTTTTACCAAAACATCACTGCCATAGTCAAAGGGGTCAAACCTGGCAATGAGGGGCGCGGAAATAATAATAAAAATCAGAAAAAGAAGGCCAATGATGCCGGCGGTAAATTGTTTGTCATTTAAGATACGTTTTAGCATCAGAGCCCTTCCTAATAGCGGATGCGCGGGTCTACCACTGCGTAGAGAATATCAATAAACAACATCATGAGCGCAATGGAAACGCTTGTAATGAGGTACATGCCCATGATGACGGGATAATCGCGCTGGTTAATAGCATTAAGCACCAAGCGGCCCGTGCCCGGCCAGGCAAAAACAATTTCGATGAGCGCCACACCGGTAATCAGGTAGGCCAGAGAAATGCCAAAAATGGTAATGGTAGGCAGAATAGCGTTCTTGAAAATATACTTTCGGAAGAGCTTTCTTTCATCCATGCCCGCAGCGCGGAAGGTGGTTACAAAATCTTCTTCGGTTACCTGGAGCACAGAGGACTTGGCAATGCGGAAGTAAATGGGCAATTCGATGAGCACAAGGGTGAGCAAGGGCAAAAAGAGGTGCTGCAAAACATCCACTATGTAAGCCCAGCCCTTCAGATCAGCACGGGCGTTAACCATGCCATAGGTGGGGAACCATTTAAGGCGGGTTGCAAAAACAATGATGAGCATGAGGCCCAGCCAAAAAGAAGGCAGAGAATTCAGAATGTAGTTAATCCCTGAAATAACCCCGTCCACCACGCCGCCTTCTTTACGGGCGGCAAGAATGCCAAGTGCAGTACCTATAAGCAAAGAAAAAGTGGAGGCGGTAAGAACAAGCAAGACCGTTGGCCCCACTTTGCTGAGGATCATTTTTGCAACAGATTCGTTATAGATAATGGATTTTCCAAGATCGCCCCTTACCACGTTGCCGAGATATTTGAAATAGCGCACCATCAAGGGCTGGTCCAAACCATATTTCTTTTCAAGGGCGGCACGCAGGGTGGGATTGTCAGCATCTTTGCCCATTAAGGTTTTGATGGGGTTGCCGGGAGCTATGCTGATGATAACAAAGTTGAGCGTGAGCACGATAAATACTGCTAATAAAGCCGAGGCGAGCCTTTTTTGAATGTATTTCCACATAAGAACCTCTTTTTGTGAACGTGTTCACTTTTTGTTATTATAAGGTATAATTTTTGCAGGGTCAACAAGCTTTTTTGATGGGCGGTTTATGGCAAAACAGACGTTCCTCAACCTAAAACCTGAAAAACAAAAACGCTTTAAGAGCGCGGTTTACCAGCTTTTTGCTTCACGAGGCTATGAAGAAATTGGCATAAGGGATATTACGGATGCCGCGGGTATAGCCTTAGGTGGTTTTTACCGATATTTTGATGACAAAGACGAAATGTACCTGGACTTGTTTGCCGAAATTGAAACGCGCTTAGTAGAGCAGGATATTTTTAGTTTGGAAGAGGATAATTACCTGCGCGAGATTCAGGATGTAAAGGATGCCCAAAAAATTCTGACGCTGGAAGAAATGGCTTTTGGAGAAACCTTCTATCGCTTGCCGGAAACCGTTTTATACAAGTATTATTTTCAGGGTTATGCTGAAAGAATCTATAAGGGCTACCTTGATTTCTTTACCCGGCTTGAAAAAAGAGGCAGTCTAAAAGAAGGAATTGACCACCCATTTGCCTTTTATTACTTCATTACGTCTTTCTTTAATTTTATTTGCTTTCTGCGCAGAAATAACATGAATACCAACGAAACGGTTTTTCGCCTGAAAAATCACTTCATTCGAGAAACTGTAATGCCCGGCCTCATTAAGCCTGAAGAACTGCCCCGTATCTACCGCGCTTAATGACTTAAACTACCATTAAATTTTGGGTGAGCGCAATCCCTTACATCAAGAGCCTTTAGCATGGAGACAAGCCACCCTACAGATTTTGCAGAGAGTTTGAAAAAGAGTCCAGCTCTTTTCATTAATAGACGCCCCCTTCTATGATAAACTGAATCTGTGCAAGCCCAGTTAGATCATCAAAGCATTGAGCAAGCACCTCGCAGCATAAGAACCGAGGTGTTTTTATTTACCTTGATTCGAACCGTTATCAATTCAGCATACCGCCTGCCCTACCCTTTTTTGCCCCTCTTTGCAGCAGGCATGGGGGTAAGCCTTAACCAGATGGGGCTGGCTTTTTCCATTCGGTCTGTGTTGGGGGTGGTTAGCCCTTTTTTGGCGACCCTGGCAGATACGCATGGACGGAAGAAAGGGATGATGCTTGGCTTGGTTCTTTTTGGGGCTGGCTGTTTGACAAGCTCGCTGATGCCTCATTTTCTGGGGTTTATTTTAGGGTCATCCCTGGTTGTGATTGCAAACGGCGTTTTCATCCCTTCCATGCAATCTTATTTAAGCGATAAGATACCTTATGAAAAGCGGGGCCGAGTGCTTTCCATAGCCGAGCTTTCGTGGTCTTTGGGTTTTATCATTGGCGTGCCCATTCTGGGTTACCTTCTTAAAACCTATCATTGGTGGTCGCCTTTCATTGCCCTCAGTTTTCTGGCCGTGGTTTTGATAGCGGTTCTTTGGTTTTTTATTCCAGAAGATAAAGCCTTGCCCCAAGAAAAAAACGCGCTTACCACTAACCTGAGCAAGGTGCTGCGTTACGCGCCGGTACTAGCAGGCGTTCTGACTACTTTTCTTTTTACCTCTGCGAACGAAGTGGTCAATTTGGTTTTTGGGCAGTGGATAAAAGACAGCTTTGGACTGGCCTTTGAAACGCTGGCCATTGCTTCAATCGTAATCGGAAGCTCGGAGTTTGCTTCAGAATTTCTTTCAGCCTTGTTTTTAGATAAGATGGGCAAGACGCGCGCTATTTTTATAGCTCTGTTTCTCAATATTCTGGCACTTTTTGTGCTTCCTTTTGGAGCAAAATTTTTTAGCATCGCCTTGCTGGCATTGAGCCTTTTCTCAATCAGTTTTGAGATTGCCCTGATTGCCTTTATGACCTATATGAGCGAACTGATGCCCTCAGCCCGCGCAACCGTGATGGCCATTACCATTGCTACTTTTTCGTTAGGCAGAATGGGCGGATCACTCATTGGCCCTTCGCTCTACCGCTCCGGGTTTTGGTTTAATTGCGCAACTGCGGTGCTTTTAAACCTGGCCTCCATTCTGTTTTTTCGTTTCTTCCAGCACAAATCCAATCAAAAGAGTGTTTAGGCCTCTCTTTCAACCATTAAAAAAGACTGAACTTTTTGAAAGCTCAGTCTTTTTTTAATTTAAAAACGAAAATTACTTGCGAATTGCGCGGTAAATAAGCAGCACCACAATAGCGCCCACAAAGGAAACCAAAATTTCTCCAATAAGACCTTTAGAACCCAAACCTAAAAGGCTAAAGAGAAAACCGCCCACACCACCACCTAAAATGCCGGAAATGATGGCTCCTAAAACACTTACATTAACATTTTTGACAACCATGCTGGCAAGCCAGCCAGCAATACCGCCTACAATGATCCACCAAAGAAAATTCATCTTGACTCCTTTTTATTTTTAATAGTTGTTATGCGTAATTTAATTATAGACTTTATTAAAAAGAAAAAAGAGTTTACCTTATGCAAAGCAGAACCAAGGCAATGCTTTTTTTATTTGCCGTATCGAAACGCCTAAACTTAGCTTTATTCCAGAGGGACAGGGCAGATTTATACTCTCTTTCGATTAGAATTTAACAAAAGGACGTAAGATGGATAAATTTATTGTGGTAGCAGGCAATATTGGCGCAGGCAAAAGCACCCTGGTGGATCTTCTTAGCAAAGAGCTGGCCTTAACCCCATTTTTTGAGCCCGTCAGCGAAAACCCCTATTTGGCAGATTTTTATGAAAACATGAAGCGCTGGGCTTTTCATTCGCAGCTTTTCTACCTGACCCGCCGCTTGCGTATTCACCGTCAATTGCTGGACGTGCAGGGTTCGGTGATTCAGGACCGTTCTGTTTATGAAGATGCAGAAATTTTTGCAAAGAATCTTTTTATTCAGGGCGATATCAGCCCGCGTGATTTTGGGGTTTATCAAGACCTTTTTCAGATTCTAATCACCTTGCTGCCCCCGCCGGATTTAATTATCTATCTTAAAACATCTGTGCCTGTGCTTACAGAGCGCATTGCCCGGCGCGGACGAAACTTTGAAAATGAGATTCCGCAGGATTATCTGGCCCGCCTGAATCTACTTTATGAGGATTGGATTGCGCATTTTAAGCAGTGCCCTGTTCTCATCATTCCCACCGATCACTTGGATTTAGTCTCCAGTGCTGCACATATGAAGGTGGTGGTTGATATGGTTCAGGAAAAGCTAACAGGGAGTACTGAATTAAAGACTTAAGGTAATCCTTAACCGTTCTTTTTTCTTAATTAAAAAATAGTCATCATCATAAAACTTGTGGAAATGTGGAATAGTTTCGCAAAAGATTTAAGAGGGACTCTTTTTTTAATGGACTTTTTTATTTCTCCTCGATAATAAGACACAAGAAATTTTAAGAAAGGGATTTAAAGTCAGTTTCTGCCTTTGCTTCTTTTCCACAAGCCCAGTGGAAAAGAAGGAAGATTCAGCGCTGCATGGGGAAAAGTGCTGAGAAGACATAAAAGAGGGAGTTTTTTTATCAAAAATCCCCAAGAGAAAAGAGATTTTTTGGTGATTTTCCACAGCATGGAAGCGGAGTTATCCACAGAATCAAAGATTTTATCAACAAAGGTTAGAGGCCGTAGCGCCCTTTCCACTCCGCGAGGGCATTTTCTCCAGCGTCTATAAAGTGATCGAGTTGGGTTGAGCAATGGGCTTTGGTTTCCGGGAGAAATTCAATTTCTGCCAAAAAAGCGTGCCAATCTTTTTCAAAAGTCTCCTGATCCCCCAAGAAATGCATTGCCCCGCGCCATGTTTCGAGCATTGGCCAAAAAGAGGCGTGTGCCAGGCCTTTTTGTGCCATGTCGTCTGCTGCTGCCAGGAAATAGGCTTTTCGAGAGGCGGAAAGATTAGGCGGGCAGTGCGGGTGCTGAGCAGCAGCTTTAAGAACTCCTTCCCAGACCGGGCGCCAGGTTTTATAAACGGCCTCATTGCCAGAATCGGCGCTAATAAGGCGGTTTAAATCTCCCACCAGGGGCAACTGACCCAGCGCTTCTGCGCGTGCGGGAAAATCCAGCAAGAGACGGCGTGTGGTGAGGGCCGGCCCAGCAATAACCGCAACCGCATTGGCGGCGGTATACACCGCTTTGAAATAAAGGTCCACCCAGGAACTGAAGGAAATTTCCTGCGGGTCATCCAGTTCAAACCACTCCTGACGTGCAGTTTCTGCAAAGGCCTGGGCTCGGCGATAGATGTTTTCCGGCGTCATATACTGAGAGCTTACCCCCGCCTGGATAAAATCAAACCAGTGGCCGGTATCATAAAGAACACTATTGTGGCTGCAAAGGGCTTCGCCAAGCCAAGGGTTCAGCCTGAGGCGGCGGTGGAAAGAATAAAAAGCCTGATGGTGATGCTGGATATCGAAGCTCACTTCATAACTGACACGTTGAACTTCCCGATCCTGAGCGGGCGGTTCTTTGTGAACCATTACCAGATCAATATCAGTGGTGCCACCCAACAAAGGATCTTCACGGAGGATGGAACCCGTCAGATATACCGATACCAAGTCGTTAGAGCTTCTTGTTTTACGGGCAACAAAGTCTCTGGCTAATTTATAAAGCACTTCCTGGTTTGCTTGCATAGGCCCTCTATAGCGGCAGGGTTTGCTGGTAAGGCTCTAGGTGGAGCGCCTGCCGGATGCGGCTGACAATAAAGTTAAGGTCTTCCGCCTTGGTGATGGGGTTAAGTTGGTCTGTTTCGACGATGAGCAGCCTTTGCTTCCACTCCGGGCGGGCAAAGAAAGAGTCGTAAGCTTCTGCCAGCTCAGCGATGTAGGCTTCTTGCATGTTGCGTTCATAGAATCTGTCGCGGCCGCGGATGCGCTGCATGAGCGTTTCAAGGCTGGCCCGCAGAAAAACGACCAAATCAGGCTGGGGAATTTTTTCAGCCAGGGCCTCATGAACGCGGTGGTACATTGCCAGTTCATCGCCGGTAATATTGATGCCGGCAAAAAGAGAGTCTTTATCAAAGGTGTAGTCTGAAATCAGGTTTTTGCCCTCTGCCAGCGCCTGTGGAATCACCTTGCTTTGCTGGTGATAGCGGCTAAGCAGGAAGAATATCTGGGTTTGGAAGGCATAACGGGCGCGGTCGGAATAAAAATCTGAAAGGAAGGGGTTTTCTTCAAAAACTTCCAAAAGGAGTTCGGTCTGAAAGGCCTCACGCAGCATGCGGGCCAGGGTGGTCTTGCCGACGCCAATTACCCCTTCGATGGCAATATAATAAACCAGATTTTTCTCGTCCATAGTAGGCATAGTATACCGCAGTTGGCGTTTGGCTCAGGGTGGGAAGCAGCTAAAGCCTGCCGAAAAACGCCAAGCCTGGATGAAAAAATATGATAAAAATCAGGTATGCACTATGCGGAATATAAAACGATCCTTTCGCCCAAAAACGGGGTGAACCTTTACCGTGGCTGCACGCATGGCTGCATTTACTGCGACAGCCGCAGCGCATGCTACCAGATGAAGCATGATTTTGAAGACGTGCAGGTGAAACGCCGCGCCTCGCAGATATTGGAAGCGGAACTACGCCGCAAGCGCAAGCCTTGCATGATTGCAACCGGTGCAATGTACGACCCATACATTCCGCTTGAAAACAAATTTGAACTTACCCGCCAGAGCCTTGCCTTGATTTTGAAATATAAGTTTGGGGTGGCCCTTCAAACGAAAAGCGCAGGGGTTTTGCGAGACCTTGCGCTTCTTAAGGCCATTCATGCCCAAACCAAGGCGGTTGTTCAAATGACCCT
This sequence comes from Anaerolineaceae bacterium, assembly GCA_034926255.1. GTDB lineage: Bacteria > Chloroflexota > Anaerolineae > Anaerolineales > Anaerolineaceae > Mesolinea. Next base: position 181,737 of record JAYFRD010000007.1, read on the forward strand.
GACTACATACGATGAAGACCTTTGCCGCATTCTGGAACCCCATGTTTCTACAACGGCAGATCGTTTTGAGGCCTTGCTGGCCCTAAAGCAGGCTGGGATACCGAGCGTTGTTTGGCTTTGCCCTCTGCTACCTTTTATCAATGATACGGAAGAAAATCTGTTGGGAATACTGGGCTACTGCCGTGATGCCCAGGTGAAGGGGGTGCTTTGTTTTGGGTTTGGCCTCACCCTGCGTGAGGGCAACCGCGAATATTTTTATCAAAAGCTTGACCAGTTTTTCCCTGGTTTAAAGCAACGATACATGCGGCAGTTTGGCAATTCTTATTCTTGTCTTAGTCCAAAGCATGAAGCTTTAATGCAAATTTTCCATCAACGCTGCGCTGAATGGGGGCTGATGCATCGCCAGGAGGAAATTTTCAGTTACCTGAATTCCTTCCCTGTGAGAGAGGAACAATCTTCATTATGGGAAGGCTTGTAAAAAAACAGCCTTCGAAAATGTGTTTCCGTGAAAACCTGCGCACGCATTCTCGGGTGGGTTAAAGGAAATTTGCTGATAATGGACAGGGAAAGGAGGTTTGGTGCGTGAATGAGCTAAAAAACTTCAATGAAGCCTTAAAGTATATTGAACTGCATTTAGAAACAGGGGTAGACAACGAAGAACTAAGCAGAATAGCGGCCTGCCCCGCAAGTTTGTTTGGGCGTATCTTTACCGTTCTAAGCGATATGCCTTTGAGCGAATATATCCGCTTGCGAAGGTTAAGCCGTGCCGCATCTGAGCTGCAGGAAAGCCATGCCAAAGTGATTGAACTGGCACTTAAGTATGGCTACGATTCAGTTGATGCTTTTTCTGCTGCGTTCCGCCGTTTTCATGGAAAAAGGCCTTCCGAGGTCAAAAAAGGCGAGCCTTACCGGGTTTTACCCCCTGTCAGGTTTTCATTAAAAATTCAAGGAGGAAGTGAAATGGAAGTACGTATGGAAAAGAAAGAGGCTTTTAAAATGGCCGGTTTAATCTTAAAAGGAATGCCAAACGCTGATTTTGCAAAATTGTGGGGAGACCTGTTTAACCAATACACGATGGAAGAACTTCTTTCGCTGGGGAGCGGCCAAAGTTACGGCGCCTGTTACGAGATGACCACAGATGAGCAGTTCTCTTATATGGCTGGTTTTGATCTTAAAGAGACGCAGAAAGCTCAGGCGCTGGGGCTGGAGGTGCTGGAAGTGCCTGCGGCCACCTATGCTGTAGTGAAGCTTACTGGCCCAATCCCCCGGTGCATTCGGGAAGGTTGGGGCTATGTGATGGGCAGTTTCTTTCCGCAGCAGGGCTACCGCCATGCCGGTTCGCCCGATTTTGAGGTGTATTTTGACGGGGATATGTACGCCCCGGATTATAAAATGGAACTGTGGGTGCCCGTTGAAAAGACTTCCCAAGGATAGCCTGAGAACAATGCCTGTTTCTTAAAATAAGTTAGAGATTACAAAGGCGCCTGCAAGATAGCACAATACGCCGCCCGCCAGCAGCCAATAGGCTTTTTTAGGGGCGCCTTTGAACTCCCCATAGCCCAGGCCCCAAAGCTGCGTCCAAAGGCTGGCCGTCATGCCCAGAGGCCAACTGAGCACCGAACTTAACTGACGTGTGGCATACGCGTGGAGCACGTTGCCCCCGTAATGCACCCAGGAAGAAAGCGTAATAAGGGCAAGCATTTTAGGTTTGACTGCCTTTACGGCCCGCCATTCCCTGCGCTTGGTGATCTGGTAGCCGCAAAAGAGCATGGCACCAAGCCAGGCCCCGCTGAGAAAGAGGCAAAGGTAGGGCATTACTGCCAAGCCATTCGGCTGGGTAACGCTTCTAAGCCCATAAGAGATAGAAGTGGAATAAATGATGCCGGTGAAGGCGGAGATAACCGCAAAGCCGATCACTTTTACGGTTACTTTGCCTTTGCCCTCTTCGGCATTTTCTGGGCGAGCATTACCGGCCAAAAAAGAAAAAAAGATGGCAGCGATGAGAAGGATGCCGGCGATAAACAGACGCCAAAAGCTCATCCCAGCGGGTATGCCGCCAATAAAGTAAGAAACAAGCGTGCCAAAGATAAGCCCCACTGACGAGCTGATGGGCTGCGCCAATGCCAGCCCCACCAACTGCATGACGCGGAGGCTGATGAAGTTAGAAAAGACATACACGAAGCCTCCCAGCAGGGTCAGGGTTACCCTGGAGGAGTCGCTTGTAAAGATCTGGCGGATATTGCCAAGGAGGGCTGGCCCATCCAAAACAAAGCCGAGGGCCCAGATAAAAACCAGCGCGGCATTCATGAGTGCGAAATAAAGGATCTCAAGCGGCAGTTTGCTGGTGTACTTGAGGATGATAGCCCATGAGCCCCAGAAGAAAGAGGCCAAAAGGGCAACCAGGATGGCGGCAGAGGTTGTGAGGTGGGGGTCAAAATTCATGCGCTTAATTCTATATGATATAGCCGAAATTTCTAAGAAAAGCAGGTAGGTTTGCTTCTTTTGCACCGCAAGGCTTGAAAGAAGTTTGCAAAAGAGCATCTAAATTAGGCTTAGGGACGGCAATGTATGCTGTTGAAGGCGCTATAAAGGGGTTAAGGCATTGGCCAAGCTTGCAGCGGGCTGCATGTCTAAGGATAGCAGGTGACGGGTTTTTGGCTATTTAAGGCAGTGGCGCAGCAGGGCAATTGCATCCAAATAGTGGGCAGTGAACCTGCATCAAATAACGCGTCACCCTGAACGCAGTGAAGGGTCTGGCAGTCATCCTGGCCAAAGCTCCAAAACAAAAAGGCCAGATGCTTCGGAAAATACCTCAGCATGACGAGGGGGGAGGATGCGGAGTGAAGGGTGTGGCAGTCATCCTGGCTAAAGGTCCAAAACAGAAAAAGGCCAGATGCTTCCCTTTGGTCAGCATGACGAGTAAATTAAGGCGTTATTAAACTTTTGAGCCAGGGCAAAAGCCAGATGCTTCGGAAAACACCTCAGCATGACGAGGGGGTTGGGTGCTTGGGCAAGGACAGCTTAGCATGACGAGGGGGATGCCGTTTGTTTTCCAAAGGATATACTGCGTGACGAAGAAATGAGGGGAATTGCAAAGCTTATTCTGCATGCCGAGGGGTTGTAAAGCCAGCCAAGCCGTGCAAAACTTTAGCC
>JAYFRD010000049.1:0-9609 GCA_034926255.1 Anaerolineaceae bacterium
ATCAGCCTTGATGCTTGTTTGTGCCAGGCTCAGGCATATGGAACAGTCCGAGTGGGGTCAGAAAACCTACTTGAACATAGAGCTAATAGAGGATTACTTACCAAGTGATTATTAAATGTGCGAAAGATCCTTGACATTACCGTTTTACGCTGTGGCTTTTAGAAAAAAGCTTTACCGCTCCTTGGATGAGCTGCAAACCGACTTAGACGTTTGGATGAAGGACTATAATCTGGAGAGAACGCATTCTGGCAAGTATTGCTTTGGTCGTACACTTTATCAAACTTTTCTGGAGACAAAGGCGATTGCCCAAAATAAGATGGTTGATTCATTATTTGTGAAAGAGGAGGCTGAAACTCAAGATTCTGACATTCTGTACACCAATCAACTTGTACGATGATTCATAAATGTCAGATTAAGTCTTGGCTACTACAATTCATTCCTTATAAACTTAAAGTACATTTCCTCATAAGGTATACTACAGTCTGACATGATTCCACGGTCACAAAACCACAATCCTACCTCAGAGATGTTTCTCCAAAAATCACCATTGTTTGCCAGACCAATTATCGGATTAATTAAGACTATTCTCACACCGATCAGAAGAAATAAAAAAGCAAAACCGATCAATACCCACTTAGAAAACAGAGCGTAACTAGAATCATTGTTATTGATTTTCATTATTAAAAACTCCCCAACTGGAAAAACAATTCATTTATTATTTTCGTCTTAAGTCTCTAAAAAAAGAACTAATTTTTCTAAGTGGTAAGGTAAGCTTCCAGCTCGTACTTGTTAAGTATTGCTTTATCTCATCTTCTCTGGATTGAATAATAAATTGTAAATTTTTGCTTTTGCTATCTTGTTCTGCCAAGTCAAACTTAAGCTTTTGAACGGTTTGTTCGTGTTCTGTCAAGTCAAACTTAAGCTTTTGGACGGTTTGTTCGTGTTCTGCCAACTCAGAATTGAGTTTCAGCTGAATTAACTTATGTTCATTTACTTTTACCTGTAATTCATCCAACTTTTTGTTTTTTGACTCCAATTCCTTTTCAAGCAATGAAATTCGTTGACCGCGTATATCAATTTGTTCTAAAAGATTTAACATAGAAATCCTGTCTTGCGATCCAAGATCATTTTTTGGAAAATTTGCCGCATCTTTTTCTTCAAGTTTGAAGAGCTTTTCAATTTCTGCTAAGTCTTGCAGACGAAACTCTTGATCTTCCATACTCATATACCTCAAAAGTTGCATCTCTTTTTTGCTGAATTCAATGTTTGACCTAATAAGTGATCGAGCCATAGAGAATATATCAGAAAAAGTACCATCTGATGGTCTAAATACACCTCCTAAACCAGGTGGAGAACTCTGAGGCATGTCTTTTGAAACAGCCCAACCGAAATCAATAATTTTTATATCATTACCATCAACTAGTATATTTGAGGGCCTTATATCTCGATGTACAATTCCCGAGTTCTCAAGTGCAATTAGTGCTGAAATGGCACTTTTAAAAACAGCTTCTCCTATACATTGCGCTATCTCATCCGGGGATAATGTATTAAGCGTTTTTCCATCAAATCTTGAAATTTCGATAGTGGAATAATCATCATTATTTATTCGCTTTATGACCCTCGGGAAAAATTCATTATTTTCTAAAATCAAATCTAAAATCATGCTTTCGCGATATGCCAAATTTCCCGTGGTTTGTTTTAGTATTGTTCCCTCAAGATCATAAACAATACTCCAATAATTAATTCCACCTGAAGTAGTTAGCATCCTGCTTGAAATAATAGACTTTTCATCTCTTAATAATGGTAACGGAAATGATAAGTCAATTTCATGGATCTGCTTAAATGCTACATAAATGCTTCGAGTGCCAGTAACATCTGATTCTCGCCTCCACCTTGGGAAGTTTTTAGATAGAGCTTTTTCAAATTCTTCCTGATTATATGGACCAGTAATAGAAGATTGATTCCAGTCAAGATGATGGAAAAAAGAAATTGCAGGATCCAAGGGGTCTATCCACTCAATAATTAGCATATAGTTGCACAAACTTGCAAGATGTTCTATAGCATCGCTAAGATTTCCGTGTGAAGCAGTACAAGAATAAATCCAATGAATCAGAGCTAAAGCGATAACAACATCACTTTTTATGGTGATATCTTGAATATTTTGGTTGTTTGTTGAAAGATTCTGGATTTTAAAGGTCATCTTAATTGCATTAAGAATTTTGATATATTCCTCATCTATGTCGTTAACACAAGCACTTGATGCTCCGACTTTAAGTGCCCACAAACTATAAAAGCCACTATTTCCCCCAAGATCAAGAACTGTTCTCTTAAAAAAATTGTTAGGTTGAAATACATTATTTAGTGCTTCTTTTTTCTTAATTTGGTATTCATCAATTGGGTCAAGAGTTAAGCTATCAGAAGTTATTTTAAACTCCTGATATCCATGAACTAGCATACCATGATCAAATATCTTAAAATCGGCTTTACGAGCATGTTTATTAGGATTACTGAATAACTCAAAGTTCATAGATACTACCTATTTATTTCGATTTTAGTATGGTGTTCCCAATCTAAAGCTTTTAGCACATTATTTTTTCTCAAAAGAGATGAGTCCAACACACTCACCATTGGCCTCACCGCAGGCGTTGGGAAGTCGCTGCTTTTTGCGGGCAGCAGCTGCTTCACAACCTGTTCTTCCTTATGAGGGTCAAGCTCCAGAATAGTCTTTGCCCATTCATAGCGGCTGCAAGCCCCTCCTCCTGCACAGTGGTAAAGGCCGCCTTTTTCCTTAAGATAGCCCGGCACATCATCCCTGCCCTGGGCAAGTATGAGCGCAGTAACCTCCGCCAGCATTCTCGCTGAGGTAGGTGAACTAATCTGGTCGTCAACCACTCTCATAATCTCTTGGGTGCGGGCCCAGTGCAGCACTTTCGTTACAAAGCCACCCTCGCGCATGGAATAAACCCAACTGGTTCGCAGCACCAGATTAGCGCATCCAGAAGCTGAAATTGCCTTCTCGCCCTCCAATTTGGTTTGGCCATAAACGTTCAGCGGTTTCGTTGCATCCGTTTCTACATAAGGGCTGCCCTTTGTGCCGTCAAAAACGTAATCTGTCGAGTAATGCACCAGCACCGCGTTGAATTTTTTGGCTTCTTCAGCCAGTACACCCGGCCCTATTGCATTAATGGCACGGGCTTTTTCGGTCTCACTTTCGGCTTTGTCTACATTGGTATAGGCGGCAGCGTTCAAAATAATAGTGGGTTTTACTTCAGCAACCAAACGGCGCAGGCCCTGGTAATCCGCAAGGTCTACATCCGGGTAATCCAAGGCAACCACTTCGCCTAAGGGCGCGCAAGTGCGCAAAAGCTCCCAACCTACCTGGCCATTCGTGCCAACTTGAAGAATCTTATTCATTATGAATTTACTTTTCCTTGTTAAGCTATAGTATCAATACTAATTGTTTCATCTTTGAGCAAAATTCGGCAGGCGTTTGGGTCAAGAATATTTCCATTTAAGAGAGCGTTGGCTATCCTCTGTTCTATGGATGGCACATGTTTGGGGAACTTTAGTTTAAGTCGATCAGAAAAAGCAACTCCCATTTTGGAAATTTTTTGAACCGTGCACTGACTGAGGAAGTCTTTTTCCCAGTTGGGGGGAATGGGATCGTTAGCTATCTGATAGTAGTACATACAGCGCATAAGCTCCGCATCACTCAAACTATTCTTAGCAATTCTTTGAACAAAGTTATTAAACTGAAAGCTATATCCAGGTGTTCGATTTGCTTCAAGTAAAAGACTGCAATGTGTTAGCAATCCTTTTGAGGTAAACTGATGCCTGCTGCGGATTGGAATATGCAAGATTTTGCCAATAACGGTGTTAGGGTAAACCTGTCCATCCAGATAATATGCCTCATGATTACCTTCTTTTACGCAAAAATCGCCTGTGTCTATCCGCTTCCAATTCACTACAATTTTTTGCCACCCACCAGGTTCATTGGAAACAATTAAATGGTTATTCTTATCTAATGGCTTTAGGGATCCCAAGTTTTTTGTAATACTATTGAACCACTTGAAAGCATAAACCCCTGATTCGCTATGTGTGTTTGTAAGGAGTTCTTCAAGTGATCTACGATCTTTAACCCAAAAAAATTCATCGCCATCCAAAAAGAAGAGGTAATCAAACTCATCAGCTCCAAACCTTTGAATAAAAAAATTCATTAGCTGTTTTTGAAATTTCTGTTTTATATCTACACGGTAATACTTCCAACTGGGTCGTTGGGCAACCGCTTGCCGTAAAAGTTCAGTAGTTCCATCCATGGACTGATGATCCAGCAGAATAATTTCATCAAACAATGCATCTATATGCTTTAAAAATAAACCAATAATGTCAATTTCATCTCTTATCAGTGATATTGCCCTTAGTTTCATAGATACCTTATTGATGAAGAGTTCATTTCTTCAATTCATCAGCAAAACGCAACAAGTACTTGCCATATTCATTGCTGGCAAATTCATGCGCCAGTTTGCGCAGTTGGGTTTCATCAATAAAGCCCATACGGTACGCAATCTCTTCCAGGCATGAAATCTGCATGCCTTGCCGGTCTTCCACTGCCTGCACAAACATAGAGGCCTGAAGTAGGCTCTCATGGGTGCCCGCATCCAACCAGGCAATCCCGCGGCCAAGCACTTTCACACAAAGGCTGCCCTCCTCGAGATACCGTTTATTGATATCCGTTATTTCGATCTCCCCGCGCGGGGAAGGTTTAAGGGCCTCGGCATAAGCAGTTACCTTACTGTCATAAAAGTAAATGCCAGGCACCGCGTAATTGGATTTTGGCTTTTCAGGTTTTTCTTCCAGGCTCAGCGCTTTATGGTTTTCGTCAAATTCCACTACGCCATACCGCTCAGGGTCACGCACTGGGTAGGCAAACACAGTTGCTCCTTGCTCCTGTGCGGCAGCACTGCGTAAAATCTCTGGCAGGCCTTGCCCAAAAAAGATGTTGTCGCCAAGAATCAGACAGGCAGCATCGCCCCCCACAAAAGATTTGCCCACAATAAAGGCATCCGCAAGGCCGCGCGGTTCAGCCTGGATGGCATAAGTAAAGCGCAGGCCCCATTGGCTGCCATCTTTCAGCAGGCGTTTATACTGCTCCTGGTCTTCCGGGGTAGTGATAATAAGGATCTCACGGATGCCTGCCAGCATCAGCATGGAAAGGGGATAGTAGATCATTGGCTTATCATAAACAGGTAAAAGCTGTTTGCTGATAGCCATCGTGAGCGGATAGAGTCGGGTTCCTTTACCCCCCGCAAGAATAATTCCCTTCATTTCAGGCTTTCCTTCCTTCATAGTTTTTCTTTACCCAAGTGTTGTAATCACTCTGGGCGGTGATGGCTTTCACCCATTCCGGATTGTCCAAATACCATTTTACCGTATCCAGCAAACCCTTCTGCAAAGACCAGCGCGGTTTCCACCCCAGTTCACGATGAATTTTGCTAATGTCAATATCGTAGCGCCGGTCATGCCCAGGGCGGTCTTGCACATAGGTAATTAGTTGTTCATGGGGGGTAAACTCAGAATGCGGCTCCAGTTCATCAAGAATACTGCAAATGGTCTTTACAATCTCAATATTGGGGGGCTGGTTATCCCCTCCAATGCAATACGTTTGGCCCACTTTGCCTTCAGTCACCACTTTCCAAATACCTTCGCAGTGGTCATCCACGTAAAGCCAGTCGCGAATCTGCATGCCATCTCCATAAACAGGCAAGGGCTTGCCCATTCTGGCATTCAGAACAATCAACGGAATCAGCTTTTCAGGGAACTGCCGGGGGCCATAATTATTGGAACAGTTGCTGATGCTCACCGGCAAACCATAGGTTGTACCGTAGGCACGCACAAAGTGGTCGCTTGAGGCCTTAGAAGCCGCATAGGGTGAGCGCGGCGCATAGCGCGTATCCTCATCAAAAGCCGGGTCCGTTTTGCCAAGGGTGCCAAATACCTCATCCGTAGAAACATGATGAAAACGCACTTTTTCCAAAGGCACTGTTTTATCTGCAAGCCAGGCTTTACGGGCAGCTTCCAAAAGCGTAAAAGTACCTATCACATTGGTATTCACAAAAACGCCAGGGTCTAAAATGGAACGATCCACATGAGACTCAGCAGCAAAATGAACCACCGTGTCTATGGAATATTTGGCAAAAAGTGCATCCAGCAGGGCGCGGTCAGTAATGCTGCCCTCAACAAAAATATGCCGTGAGGGGTCAGGTAAATTCTTCAGATTCTCAAGACTTCCGGCATAAGTAAGCACGTCCAAATTAATCATTTGAACATCCGGCTCGCTGCCAAGGAGGTAATGGATGAAATTTGAGCCGATAAAACCAGCTCCGCCCGTAACAAGAATCTGTTTCATACCTCTTCCTTACTATAAACTTTTTCTTTCCAGTTTTTAGGGTAAACTTCTGCATTTTCCAAAAGAGGTGCTTTTGCGTCTTTGCCGGAAAGCAGGGTTTCAACCCCTTCTAAAAGCGGCCATTCAATGCCAATGGCAGGGTCATTCCAGGCAATTCCCCGTTCAGATTCTGGGTCATAATAATCTGTGGCTTTATAGTAAACCTCCGCCCAGGGGCTAAGCACATAAAAACCATGCGCAAAACCGGCAGGTATCCAAAGCTGATGTTTGTTTTCCGCCGAAAGAATTTCACCCGACCACTTCCCGAAGGTGCTTGAACCGGGGCGAATATCCACCGCTACATCAAATATACTGCCAACAACCGCCCGAACAAGCTTACCCTGAGCCTGCCTCAGCTGGTAGTGCAGCCCCCGCAGGGTGCCTTGCCCAGACCCGGAGTGATTATCCTGAACAAAGCGTTGCCCAGGAACGTGTTGACTAAAAGCGTTTTCTCGAAATGTTTCCAAAAAGAACCCGCGATGGTCTCCAAAAACTGTGGGAATTATTAAAAGAACATCCGGGATATGCGTTGAAATGAACTCCATTAATCTTTCTCCGAACGGTAAGCCTTAATAACCTCAGCAGGTTTTCCAAGAGCAGTTAATCGCCCGTGTTCAAGCAGGGCAGCACGGTCACAAAGTTCTTCCACCTTGCCCATCCCATGAGATACCATTACCACTGTAGTGCCTTGACTCTGGAAGCCCTGTAAACGATCAAAGGATTTTTTCTGGAAAGCCTCATCCCCAACACTCAAAATTTCGTCCAGAATAAGTATTTCAGGAACATGCGCCGTGGCAACTGCAAAGCCCAGCCGGGCATACATACCAGATGAATAAGTGCGAATTGGGGCATCAATAAATGGCCGCAGCTCAGCAAAGTCAACAATTTCATCAAACACCGCTTCCATTTCTTCCCGCGTATAGCCCAGCAGCGCGCCGTTGAGAAAAATATTTTCCCGCCCAGAAAGTTCCGGGTGAAAGCCCGCACCCAGTTCAATCAATGGTGAAATTTTTCCATATACCAGCACCCTCCCCTTGGTTGGGCGTAACACACGGGAAATAACTTTTAATGTGGTGCTTTTTCCGGCGCCATTATGGCCTATGAGGCCAAACACTTCACCTTTTTTAACGGTAAAACTGACGTCATTAAGCGCCCAGAAGTGGTTAAAACTGATTTTACGCTGCACCCAGCGGATGGCATACTCTTTGAGCGTGCCCATGCGTTCGGTTGGCAGGCGATATTGAACCGATACATTACGCAGTTCAATCGCTGGCCTGTCTTCCTCAACACTTTGGCTTGTTTGCAGTTTTTCAGATTCTGTAGGCATATTCATCGGCCTTTGAAGTAAAGAATATCCAACCAAAAACGAGAGAACCCAGTGCCCAGGCAAGCGCAGGCCAGACTTCAGAAAACATAGGTATTCTGCCTTCATAAACCAAGGCCCTAAAAAGCTTGATCATCCAATACATGGGATTAATCCGGTAAAAACCAATCCACTGTGCAGGGATAATCGTTTCAGGGTACATAATGGGTGAAAGGTACATCCATGCCATCAGCAAAATTTGATACATTTCCATCACGTCCGGGAAAAAAACCGCCAATGAAGAAACGGTGAGGCCTACCCCAATGGAAAAGGCTGCCAGCAGAATAATCACAAGCGGGAGAAAAACAATTGTCCAGTAAAGGGGTGATCTGGTAACAACAATCACCAGCAGAAGGGGCACAATACTCAGCAGCATGTTTACCAGTGCGGTTCCAATGGCAGAAATTCCAAAAATAGTACGGGGCACATAAATTTGCTTCATCAAGCTGCCGCCCCACACCAACCCGCTCATGGCTGCATTGGTAGACTGAGCAAAAAAGTTCCATACCAGAAGCCCGCACAAAAGATAAACTGCAAAATTGTTCACCTGATGGAATAGGGCTGAAAACACAAAACTCATTATCAGCATGGTTCCCAAGGGGTTAAGCATGGTCCACGCCACCCCCAAAAACGAGCGCTTATAACGCGTCAATATATCCCTGCGCACAAGTTGCTTCAAAAGATACCAATAATGCCCAAGTTCTCTTAGCTCTGTAAGGGCAGGGCTTGCGTGCTGTGCAGAATCGTAAAGGGGCTTGTTAGTAATACTCAAAAAAATCACCTTTGTTTCTAAGCTCTAAATTATAATCATATCATAGCGGGTGTTCAGCCGCGTTGCCTCAAACTCATGGAATCAAACCGACCTTTTGCATCAATTCTCATCCTTAATTGGCGCGCAGAAAAATATCTGTCAACTTGTCTGGCCGCATTGGCAGCACAGAAATTTCAGGATTTTGAAGTGATCCTTTTACATAACGGCAGTCCAAACCCGGAAACTGCTCTCCAAAACTTGCCCTTATTGGCAGAAAAACTCACCATTTTAACTTCCGCTGAAAATCTTGGCTTTGCCGGGGGCAATAATGCAGCTGCCAAGAATGCCAAAGGGCAATACCTTATTTTGCTTAATGCAGATGCCTTCCCAGAGCCAGCCTGGTTAGAAACCATCCATCAGGCCAGTCAGGATTACCCCGGCTTCTTTTTTGGGTCGAAGCTCATCAAAGCTAACAATCCTCAAACCCTGGATGGTGAGTGGAATGTCTATCACGCCAGCGGACTCGCCTGGCGTAAAAACCATGGGCAAGCCCTCAGCCAGGGTAGTTCTGCTCCAAAAGAGGTACTTAGCGCCTGTGCTGCAGCAGGGGTCTACCCGAAGGAAGCGTTTGACGCAGTGGGCGGCTTTGATGAAGACTTTTTTGCCTACATGGAAGATATCGACCTTGACCTGCGCCTACAGCTTGCAGGATACAGATGCCTCTATCTGCCCCATGCACTGGTACGGCATGTGGGCTCCGCAAGCACCGGCTCACGCAGCGCTTTCCAGCTTTATTACGGCCACCGCAATATGGTTTGGACCTTCATCAAAAACATGCCGGGCATCTTTTTTTGGCTGCTTTTGCCCGCTCACCTATTCGTTAATTTGGCATATCTGCTTTTGGGGCTCATCATCCCATCAGGAAAAGAAATCATCAGAGGCAAACGCGATGCGCTCAGAGGTTTGCCTCAAGCCTTCTCAAAACGCAATCAAATTCAAGCTGCCTGCCGGGTTAGCCCCTTCCAAATTGCCAAACTTTTGGACTGGAAT
>JAYFRD010000015.1:0-129303 GCA_034926255.1 Anaerolineaceae bacterium
GGAAATTATCGAAAAAATGCCCTGGCTGGTGCGATTTTCATTTGAAAACGATGTACTGGTTGATATGACCAACGTTGATTTGAACTGATGGGGTGCAAGCGGGCAGTTTTTCGTTTTTCCTTCTGAGATGGAAAGCTGGGCATTTCAAGGCTAAATAGAAATGTCCTATTCGTAGATAAATTAGAAAGGGAAGACTTTTCATTTAGTTTCTTGCAATAGGTTCTCCAAGGACAGTTTTAAGCATGGGTAAGAGGAGCAGCGATGAACGACTTTGAGGAAAGAACAGCAGTCTGCTTAGACCTTGTTTCCAGTTCAAGCAGAACGAGTTTTCTGCCATCAAGCCAAGCTCTAATCCCACCGAAAAAGTCTTGAGTAGCCATAGCCTCCTTGCCTACGGGAAGTCATGGATGGAGAAAAGGAAGTCCAGATCTTTATTACCCTTTAAGCGGCGGTGGAAATCAATCACTGAACCAGGTCGCACGGCAATCTTGCATCAGTCGCTGGACGATTTCTTTGCTGCGGACAACTCCAGTGTCCGCAGCTTCTCGCTTATCAGGGTCAGCCCAAAGCCTCTGAATCTGTCTTCACATAAAAAAGCGATGTATTTCTCATATAGCTCTGCTGCAAGCTTGCGGTTGCCCGGCACTCCGCGCTTTTCGATACGATCCCAGCTTCTCCTTTAGCATGGTACCTGTGGATCAGTCGCCTGATTTGCCTTTCGCTGATCCCAAACCATTTGGCTGCTTCCTTCTCTGTGATGCGCCCATCTAGTGTCAGTTTGATTTCTGACTTCCAGGCTAACTCTTTACCATTCATTGCGATTGTTCATTTTAAAGATCCTTATACTAAGGAGGACATTTCTATTTTGCTGCTTTAGGAGATTATCATTTTGCTCTGAGACCCAGAATCTAAGAATTTTCTAAGCATCAAAAACTATGCTATACTCTAAGCCTCGGGGATGCCAGGTCTCGACGGGAGACGCGGGTCCCGGATTGCGAGCCGAGAGGTACCGACCTCGTAAAATCCGTACAACCTACAAGTGCCAAAAACACTTCGTACGCTGCCCTTCCTCTCGCTGCATAAGCGATCGGAAACAGCTTGACCTCCTTGATTGAGGTCACGTTCCCTGGTCCGTCTGCCTGACCGGTACCAGCAAGGATGTCATAAAGCCAGGCTGCTGCCCATCAGTCCGTGGGGTGGGCCTAAGAGGGCTTTCGGGTCTGAGCGGATGGTTTGCCAGGCGTTCTGTAGCTTGATCCACTGGCAAATGAGATTGAATAAGCAACTACGCTCGTAGATGTTCGGCGGTCTGATCTTTCGGACGCGGGTTCGACTCCCGCCATCTCCACAAAAAGAATGAAAGTTGAGACTTTCATTCTTTTTTTATGCTTTAATCGCCTCGTTGGATATAATCTAAAATCATGAAACCCTATACCTTTCAAAAAACATTGACCGATTCCATTACTGATATTTCCGGTGTGCGGGTAGGTCATTGCAGCCTGCTGGAAGGAAGAGCCCGAACGGGGGTCACCGCCATCATTCCTGCCGCAGGCAACCTCTTCAGAAGCAAACTCATTGCCGCTGCGCATGTCATCAATGGCTTCGGCAAAAGCAGCGGCCTGATGCAGGTCAATGAACTTGGCTGCCTCGAAACCCCCATCATCCTGACCAATACATTAAGTGTAGGTGCAGCCTGGGATGGCCTGGTGCGCTATATGATGGAACTTGAACCGGGCATTGGGCGTGGCTTGGGTTCGGTTAACCCTGTGGTGGGGGAATGTAATGACGGTTCTATCAATGATATACGCTGCCTGGCGGTCAAACCTGAGCATGTATTGGCTGCCTTGGGGGCTGCGTCTTCTTTGTTTTTGCGCGGGAGTGTAGGGGCTGGCACAGGCATGATCTGTTATGGTATGAAGGGCGGCATAGGCTCAGCCGCTTATTCAATTGCTTTTGGAAGTGAAACCTACCAATTGGGTGCTTTGGTACTATCCAATTTTGGCAAACCCGGCGCTCTCCTGATGCATGGGCAATCCGTGCCCGAAAAAATGCAAAAGGCTGTTCTGGCGCAGGTGGAACGCTTAAATCTGGAAAATGATTCAATCGCAGGCGAGGGTTTTAAAGATAAGGGTTCGATAATGGTGGTCATTGCCACTGATGCGCCCTTTACCCACCGTCAACTGGCTCGTATTGCGCGGCGTGCCCAAAATGGAATTGCCCAAACAGGCAGCTATACAGGCGGGCAAAGCGGCGATGTCGTGATTGCCTTCTCAACTGCTCAGCGAATTACGCTTGCAGAAGAGCAAAACGAATCGGATGAAATAGTACTGAACCTGAAATGCCTGCGTGAAGAATGTCTGGATGCTTTTTTTGAGGCTTGTACCCTGTCCGTGCGGGATGCCATTTTGGATTCCATTGTGCAGGCCACCAGCATCCAAACCGCAAATGGCATGCGTTTTCTTTCTTACTGTGATTTGCTGAAACTTAAGTAGATCAGCTTTTCCTGTTTCTCCTGCAAAATAAAGAAAACACTCTTAACCCATAGTTTTTTCTTTGAGGCAAATACTTACGGACTTTTGCCAAATCCCTTTTTCAATAATTATTCAGTCAAACTTTTCAACTGTTCTTCACTCAGAATAGGAATATTCAGCTCAAGCGCCTTTTGATATTTGGAACCAGGGTCAGCGCCCAAAATCAGGTAGCTCGTTTTTGAGCTCACAGAGCCGCTTACTTTGCCGCCGTGTTCCATAATGAAGGCTTCAATGCCTTCCCTGGTGAAGCTCTCCAGCGTTCCGGTTACTACAAATGTTTTGCCTGCCAGCGGTAGAGGGCCGCTTTTTTGCGGGCTTTCCTGAATGGGCCAAATACCCAATTGCTTAAATTCTTCAAGCATCGTTCTGTTGCTTTCCAGCTCAAACCAGTCATAAATGGAATCCGCCAGATTGGGCCCCACGCCTTCAACTTGCATCAGATCTTCTTTGCTTGCAGCAAGCAGCCCATCCATGCTGCCGAAGGTTTCAGCCAATTTTCGGGCTGCCACTTCCCCGATGCCGTGAATGCCAAGCCCTATAATCAAGCGCTGTAAAGAGCGTGATTTTGAGCTTGCAATCGCTTCTAAAAGCTTATCTGCTTTTTTTTCACCGAATTTATCAAGTGCCAGCAACTGTTCTTTGCTGAGTTTATAAAGTTCTACAGCAGAGTGTACCAAACCTTCTTTGCTCAGCTGGGCGGCAATTTGCTCACCCAGGCCGGCAATATCCATTGCCCCTCGCGAAGCAAAGTTTTCCAGATTTCTGGCTAATTGCGCAGGGCATGCTGCGTTGGGGCAGTAATAAGCTACCTGTTCCGGGTCTTTTTCAACCTCGCTTCCGCAGGAAGGGCAGTTTTTGGGAACCTCAAAAGGAATTTGGCTGCCATCTCTTCTCTCCGTTAGGCTGGCCATAATATAGGGAATAACTTCCCCCGCGCGCTTGACCAGAACTTCATCGCCAATGCGGATGTCCTTCTCACGGATAAAGTCAAAATTATGCAGAGTGGCCTGGCGAACCACAACCCCTCCAATGCTCACCGCCTCAAGCTGGGCTTCCGGAGTCAGCACGCCGGTGCGCCCAACGTTAACGATGATGTTTTCAAGCCTTGTTTCAACTTCTTCTCCCGGGTATTTGTATGCCAGAGCGCCGCGAGGGTCTTTGCCTACAAAACCGAGGCTGGCTGCAAGCAGGAGGTCATTTATTTTGATTACTAAACCATCGGCATCATAAGGCCAGGTATGGCGCTCAAGCCCTTCCCTTTCGCAGACGGCCAAAGCTTCTTCGATGTCCGCGGCCTTCCAGCGCAAAGGGTTGGTTGGCAGGCCCAAATCCTTGAGATAGTTAAGCACTTCACTTTGCGTATCAGGGATGCGGCTGCTGCTTTCAACAATCTGGTAAATGTACATTTTGAGCGGCCGTTTGGCAGTAATGCGTGGGTCTAACTGCCTTAATGAACCGGCAGCCGTATTACGTGGGTTTAAGTAAGCTTTTTCGCCGTGGCTTTCAAGTTCCGCATTCAGTTTTGCGAAATCCTTTTTTAAAATCAAGGCTTCTCCGCGCACCACCAGATGCTCAGGGGCTTCAAGCCCGGGCTTAACGGGTATTTTAAGCGGTAAAGAAGGTAAAGTTTTTAAATTTTCTGTAATATCTTCGCCCACAACCCCATCACCGCGGGTTGCGCCCAGGCGGAAATATCCGTTCTCATAATGCAGAACCACCGTAAGACCATCCAGCTTGGGCTCCAGAATGTAATCGCATTTGGCTACCTGCGGGTTCAGCCTCACCAGACGCGCGTACCAGTCTCTGGCATCCTGGCTGCCGAATCCGTTGGCCAAACTGAGAATAGGGGCCGGATGGCGCACTTTTTGAAACTTTTCCAGAGGCTGAGATCCGCTGCGCTGGGTGGGCGAATCAGGCGTAATCCATTCCGGATGTTCGGCCTCAATGGCCTTCAGCTCGTTAAAAAGTTTGTCATACGCATAATCGCTGATCTCTGGCTGATCCAAGGTATTATAGAGATAGTTGTGATAATTGATTTGTTCGCGAAGTTTTTGCAGCTTTTCTTTTAACGAATCCATAACGAACTCCGTTTGCCGTCAAGTTACCATATTGGTCATGTAAGTAATCTAATTATAAAGGGAAGCAGCCAACCAAATGCAAATGTTCCCGGCGAGAATCGAACTCGCATGAACGGCTTCGGAGGCCGTTGCCTTATCCATTAGGCCACGGGAACAAGTCTGCCAATTATACTCATTTTTTACTTAATTTCAGCTTAAGCTGCTCATAGGTTTCCGCCAATTGCTCTTTTAAATCCTTCCGCAGAATGGGCTGCCAATCGCAGCCATCCTCTTTAAATCGGGGAATCAGATGAAAATGCGTGTGAAAAAGATCCTTCTGGGCGTTGATGCCGCAGCAATTGAGAATTTGAAAATCGTGCAAACCAGGTTTTTTTCGTAAGCATCTGCCAATAATCTTCGTAAATCCGGTAAGCGGGAGCCTTCCCAGAAACGATTTGACAGAAAATGCACTCTTCACGCATGGCTTTCCTCAAAAATCATGCTTGTCCGCTCAAAAGCGCAATCAGCGGGGTTCATGCCCATTGCTCGCACCAAATCATCCGGCCTTCCCGTGCTGCCGGGAATAGCGCTCATGCAAAGCCTGAGGATAGGTTCATCTTCCTTCCAACATGCGTCTAAAATCATCGGCCTGAGGTTTTTCACTTTACCCCGATTTTCTATTTCAATGGTTTCCTGGCTTAAAAGATCATGCAAAGCTTTCTGCAGGGTTTGCAAATGCATGCAAGGAGGGAAGCTAACCAGAAATTCTGAAGCCCTCAGGCTGGATTGCAGGCTGGCTGCTTGGTTTGGTACAACCCAAAGCTCATTAACAACCAATTCTTTTGGAAGGGCATCACGAAGCGTCTTCATTACCTCCGCCAAGCCAGGCTCTGTATCCAACCAGAAATCCAAAAGCTCGGCATGGCTGGAATAACCCAGGGGCAGGGCCGAAGCAAGATTCAGGCGTACTTTAGGGCTGAAGCCCTGGCTGTAGCGTATGGGCAGACCTGAGCGTCGCAAAGCCCTTTCAAAAAGCCGCTGTAAATCAATATGACCCGTAAATCGCAGGTCGCCAACCTTTGAGAATTGAACTCTTACGCGTATAGGCGTTTGATTGTTCATGGGCACCCCCAATAGTAATCGTCTGCAGCGGGGCGCAGGCTGCCGTAAGCATCCAATACCCCGCAGCGATAACATTGCGCTCGGCAATCTTCACACGTTTTGCCCAATTTGCTGAGCTGCCATTCCCGCAAAAGGTGCTCCTTTTTTACGCCTGTGAAGATATGCTCCCAAGGCAGGTTTTCTGCTTCATCCCTGGCGCGCGCCGCGTAAAAATCAGGCTCTAAACCCGCTTCAGCGAATGCTTCCAGCCAGGCCTGTTTATTAAAGTGTTCGCTCCAGGCATCAAACCTGGCCCCTTTCTGCCATGCAAGCTCAATCACCCTGCCTAAACGGCGATCGCCTCGGGAAAGCCAGGCTTCAAGCACAGTTTCATCGGGTTTGTTAAAAGAAACTTTAATGCCGGATTTGAATCCTTCTGCGCGCAGATATTCCAGTTTTTCTCTGGTAGTTTCTGCGCTGTCCATGGCTGCCCACTGAAATGGCGTGTGCGGCTTGGGGATTAGGCTGCCTATCCCTAAACTTACTCGAATCCTGCCCCCTTTGGCTTTCTTGCCAATTTGCTGCACCTTTCTGGCAAGGGTCATAATGGCTTGCACGTCTTCCATTGTTTCGCTGGGCAAGCCGACCATAAAGTAAAGCTTGATGCTAAGCCAGCCATGCTCAAAGATCGTCCTAACCGTTTCCAAAAACTCTTCTTCATCCAAAGCTTTATTAATAACGGCGCGCATGCGTTCTGTGGCGGCTTCGGGCGCAAGGGTGAACCCGCCCGAAGGTTTAAGGTCTTTAAGGTTTTCCATCAGCTCAACAGAAAAAGAAGCTATCCGCAGGGAAGGCAGGCTCACCTGAATTCGCGACTCCGCAAAGCGTTCGTGAACCTGTTGGGTAAGCGCAAGAATCTGCGTGTAGTCAGAAGAAGAAAGGGAAAGCAAGCCAACCTCTTCGTAACCCGTTGCCTGCAAGGAGCCCTCAATGGCTTGCAGCACTTCTTCCACAGGCCGTTCCCTCACCGGGCGGTTTACCACTCCGGCATGGCAGAAACGGCAGCCGCGGGTGCAGCCTCGCATAATCTCAATAGCGATGCGGTCGTGCACAATTTCTATGTTTGGCACCACAATCCGGGTGGGAGGGGGCGGTAGTTTGGGCACAATGCGCTTGAAAACTTTGGATGGAACGGATTTATCCTGCGCGCAAAGGTCTTTTACTTTTCCATCCGCATCATAACTCACCGCGTAAAGCGAGGGCACATATACCCCCGGGATTGCTGCCAATTGGTGCAACAGGGCTGCTCTCGTCCCTCCGCTGGCCTGCCAGCTTTGCTGACAGTTCACTATATCGTTGGCCGCTTCTTCGCCTTCGCCAATCACAAAAGCGTCAATAAAACCCGCCATCGGTTCAGGGTTATAGCAGGATTGCCCTCCGGCAATGACCAAAGGGTGCTCTCTGTTCCTGTCTTTGCTGAGCAGGGGTATGCCGGCAAGGTCAAGAATGTTCAGAACATTGGTGTAAATTGATTCATAAGGCAGGGAAAAACCCAGAATCTCAAAATCAGCCAGCGGACGTTTGTTTTCCAGGGAGAATAAGGCTAATTTTGCCTCGCGCAGGCGTTCTTCCATATCCACCCAGGGTGCATAACAGCGTTCCGCCGCTGCATCTGGCCTTTTATTCAATAAATCGTAAAGAATAGCCAAGCCAAGGTTAGCCTGGCCCAAGTCATAAATATCCGGGAAGATAAGCGCAAGATGCGTCTGCACAGAATCCCATTCTTTACGAATCTGGTTGTGTTCGCCGCCCACATACCGGCCGGGTTTCTCCACCCGCAGGAGGATTTTCTCAAGTTCTTTTGAAATCATGGTTCAGTCTTTGCTAAAAGTTTTTTCGGATTGTACAGGGTTGATCAGGCTGCCTATTCCGTCAATATGAATGGATACGGTGTCTCCGTCCGTCAGAGGGCTTACGCCTGCAGGGGTTCCGGTAAGAATAAGATCACCCGGGTTAAGGGTCATGATTGTTGAAAGGTAAAGCACTAGCTGAAAGGGGTCAAAAACCATTTCCCGGGTGGAACTCATTTGCTTGAGGGAGTTATTGATATGAGAAGTGATAATGGCATCACTTGGGTCAAACTCCGTTTCAATCCAGGGGCCAACAGGGCAAAAGCTGTCAAAACTTTTGGAACGTGCCCATTGCGTGTCAAGTCTTTGCAGGTCGCGTGCGGTAACGTCGTTGGCAATGGTATAGCCAAAAATGGCTTTGCCGGCCTCTTCGGGCATCAGCCAGCGGCTTTTCTTGCCTATGACAATAGCCAGCTCACCTTCCAGGTCAACCTCGTTGGACTGCGGCGGTAAAATAATCGGCTCGCCGCTGGCAATCAGGGAGGAGGGGGCCTTTAAAATCACCATGGGGATTTGGGGCGTCTCTGAATTCAGTTCTGCGGCGTGTTCCGGATAGTTTTTTCCGATGGCGATGATTTTGCTTGGCTCGCAGGGAACAAGCAGCTCAAGATCAGCTATTTTAAATTCCGGTTCAAAGCGTCTGAACTCCCCAAAAGGGTCGCCTTGAATGAGGCCAAGGCTATCTTGATAGACCCAGCCATATTGCGCTTTTTCCAACTTGGTTTTAAATCTTACTATTCTCATAATTTAGCGTATAATAGAGTGCCTCGGGCGGATAGCTCAGTTGGTTAGAGCGCATCTTTTACACAGATGAGGTCGCAGGTTCGAGCCCTGTTCTGCCCACTCCTTATCATACCGTAATTCCTTTCACGTTTCACTGTCTGCCTCGCTGAGGCTTAAAGGCAATTCCAAATCAAATGCCGCATCATCCTCTGTGCTTCCGGCGTTGCTTCCGCGCTTGCAATAGGAACGGTACTTACAATATTGGCAACGCTTTGTTTGCTCGGTCAGTGCAAAACCTTCGCAAGCTTCTATTTCTGCTATCAGCTTTGCCAAATCTGCTCGATACTGGCTTAGTTTATTTTCATCGGATTGAATAATCAATGGCAATTGAGGGTAGTTGGCTTCCCAGTAGCGTATCAGGGGCAATGTTTTACTCCTATCTTCCCCCAGGGAAGAAGCCGCTGTAAGGTAAACCTTGGTTTGCATGGAAGCTTCAAGCAGTGTTAGGCTTGGTTTTTTGGCAGAACTTTTCCAGTCATAAATGATGGGCCCTCCATCTTTCAGGGTGATGCAGTCAAATTTAGCCATCAATCGGTAATTCTGAAAAGGAATGGTCAGTGAATATTCTGCTGCTAGCGCCGGCTCCTCTATAAGTTCAGGGAAAGCGCCTAAAAAATTACCAAACCAAATTGGCAGGCGTGGGTCTCTGCCTGCTTCAAGGTTGCTAAGGATATTCCGCGCATCAAAACCCAGTAAATAGCGGCAAATGGCTTGGTGCAGTATTTTACCGGCTTCCAAATCAAGTTCATATTTTTCTGCGTCCGAATATTTTTGGGCCGGCCATGCTAAATGTTTCAGATACAAAAGTTCGAATAAGCGCGGGCAGTTTTTATAACTTTGCAAACTGCTCTGGCTGAAAATAAAATCAGATGGAATCATGGCTGGCCTTTCTGCATCGCAGCCAACTGCCTTAGTGCTAAGGCTGAACTGTTTTGGCCTTTGCCGCTGTTCATGGTTAGCGTCAAAGATTTTCTGGCACGGGTAATGCCCACATAAAACACTCGCAGGCGTTCTTTAATGAGAGTATCCCGTGCTGGTAAAGTGCCATACCCCGCACGAAAATCCTTAAAGGCTTTATTGGCAAGCAAGGCATCCAATTGTTCCAATGCTTCTGCCTCCAAATTAAGCTTTCCTTCAATGAAATAACTTTCCTGCTTGTAATTTTCGCTGGGGTCACCCGAGGGAAAGTCGTAACTGTTGCAGGAGCTCATAAAAACCTTATCCCATTCCAGGCCTTTGCTTTTATGGTAAGTGGCAATCACTATCTCTCCCGGGTGGGCATCCGGTTCAAAACCGCCCGCATCTTCACTAAATGCCAGAAACAGGCGATTGTTTTTGGCTATTGCCACAAGTTCATTGATTAAATCTGTATTGCCAAGTTCCGGGTTTTGCTGACGCATCGATTTGAGAAAAGAGGCCATGCGGTAAATAGCCGCACTTTCTGTGGAACTAAGTTCCAAATTCAGAGAGATAAGCTGAGCCAGCTGGTCAAGGGGCAAAGCAGCTGCTTTGTGCCAGTCATACACCAAGAGGCGGAACGCTTCCAGCTTGTATATCTGCTCATCGTTAAGCCCGAAAGCCTTTGCATCTCCAATCCATTCCGCGTTCTCTCCGGGGTAAAGGTAATCTTCAGTGAACTTTAGTTTAGCCAGCCACGCAGCTGCTTCCGAAATCGCGTTCCAAAGTTCAGCATTGTCTTTACTCTTGCGATGAACCACCCTAAAAGCATCTGAAAGAGCCTTTGCTTTCTCTGGCATCTGAATGCATTGCAGAATGTTTGCCACTGCTCCGGCAGAAAGGCGAACCGTATCGCTGAGGCGCATCAGCCCTTCGCAGACCGGCAGCTGGAACTTTTTAAACGCTTCTGCCAGATGGCTTACCCTTTGGTTGTTCATTGCCAGAACTGCAAGGGTATCTTGTGGGTACTTTTTCAGATAGGCGCTGGCCTCTTTCACCAGATAAGCGCTTTCTTCATCCGGCGTCATCATCTGTGTGCGGATGGTCACGCTGTCAGGCCGGTCTGCTGGGTTTTGCTGTGGGTCGTCCGGGCTGGTTGGTCTAATGTGCGGAACGGAAAGTGCGTCTCTCACGTTCATGTTGGGGTGTCTGCTGCCTGCCCAGTCAATAAGGTCATTAGCCAGACCAATAATAGCCCGGCATGAGCGGCCAGACTCGGGCAAATCCTCTTCCCTGACCTCTGTTGAACGGATAAAGGCTTTCAGCAAGTCCGGGTTGGCTGTAGTAAAGCTTTCGTATATGGCCTGGTTGGGGTCACCCACGCGAACCCAATTGCCTTGCTCTCCGCACAGCATCTCCAGAATATTTTGCTGGAGGATGGAAGAATCCTGTGCCTCATCCTCCAGAATATAGGGCCAACGTTTCCCAAGCAGTGCTACAAGCTCCGGGTCATTCTTTAAACAGCGATAGGCCAGCGCCATCAGGTCTTCAAAGTCAAGGCCTCCCCTTATGTTCAGTGCGTTCTGGTAAGCCCCATAAATTGCGTTGCAGTAGTCTGCAAGTTCACTGCCTGTTCCCCTTTGGTTTAACAGAAATGCAAGGTCCGCTGGCGACTTAACATAGTTCTTGGACTGTTGTATCCAAACTTTGGCAACGTTCTCCATAAGGCTCGGGAATTCTTTCTGGCGCAGATCATTCAGCCTCTTTTCTGAGAAAGAAGGATTCACAAGCATTTTAAATAATTCCGGATGAAGGCTAAGGTAGCGCTGCACTTCATTCTGCAAAATTTGGCTGGATTCTGCCGCGTCAATGATTGCAAAATCGTTGGGCAAGCCGGCCAGTTCCGGGCGGACGTGGATAATATCATTTGCCAGCCCATGCAAAGTTCTTACACGGTACCCAAAGCCTTCAATCAGGCCGCGCTCACGCAGCAGCCTGCCAATGCGGCTGCTGAAGTTTTCTGCTGCCGAGTTTGTAAAGGTCACTACCAAAATTTCCTGGTCATCTTCCAGATCTGTGGTCATGATCAGTTTTGCAGCCAATTGGGAAAGGGTCCAGGTTTTGCCGCTCCCGGGCACGGCGGCTATTCCCATTCGTCCGGAACTGTACTCTAAAATTCTGGCCTGAGATTCCCGAAGTGCGGTTTTATGCATGGTCTTTCCCCTTTATTGCCTTGCGGAAGAGGCCCTGAAGCACCTGCAGCAACAAACTTTTTTCCTGATTTCCGGATTCGTCATACAACGAAATGCCTAAAAACACCTGTTTTTTGCAGCGCTCAAGCAGTCCCTGCATGATTTGGGAAAGGGTTTCTTTCGCAAGGCGGTTTTCATCACTGGCTGTCCATATTTGCCCGGCTTTCCACTGCCTGCTGAGAACATGGGCCTGTGTAAGGGGCTGCTCAAGGCGTTCATACCAGCCGGCGCTGCCGGTATTCATCCAAAACTGATAGTCTACCGCCTTGTTGCGTAGGATGAAGTTCAAAACCGGGGTAATCAGAATCGCGTTTTCCGCGGGGCTGGTTTCATCCCCATAAAGGCCTGCAAGAAGTCCTTTGCGTACCGTTTCAAGGTATTGTTTTGCTTTCAACCTCTCAGGGGCCCCAAAGGGCAAAGCCTCCTCAAATTTCTTAAAACCTTGCATTAAGTGCCCGGCAGTTTCACCGGCCAATGCGCTGCCTTCCAGTCCATAACCGGGCTGAGTAAGCAGTTCCCCAAAGATTTGGCTGATAAAACTGCCAAAACCGGAATGAACTTCAAACCTTTTAAGCCATTGGCGAACGTGGCCATATTGCTGCAGTGTAAGGGGGTTTAACCGCTTTAGCACATTTTCTTCAATCAATTCCTGGGCTGGCAAAGCATGGATGGCGGGGGCCGAACCGCAGATGGCTGAACCAAAAATACTAGCTTGAATACGGTTGATGCCTCCCAAACTGATGGAGAGCAAATCAATCAAATCATCTTTAGAAACTGCCAAATCCGGTTGGTTGGCGGCCAGGCAGTAAAAATTCAGAAAAACCTTTACCAAGGGGTCGTCTCTCAGGGGTGCTGAACCTCTGGCTATGGTGGAACGCAGACCCAAAGCGCGCAGCTTCTCTTCAAGGTAAAAGGCAAAAGTGCTGCTGAGATATGGGCTTATAACCACTATCTGGCTGGGCTCTGCGCCCCCTTCAATAAGGCTCTCTATCTTTTCTGCTGCCCAGTCCAGTAATTCCGGCACAAAGCTGGGCAGCCTTTCAGGCTGGGCAAAAACTCTAAACACTTCAGTGCCGGGTTTAATGGTTTTCTGATGTGCAAAATCAAAATAGGTTCTGGCTTTTATAATTTCCAGCGGGTTTACCAGGCTTTCTTTCAGTTCAACATGCGCTCTGGCCAAAGGCCTGAAGCGCCGTGCTGAAATAGGGTCAGCCGCCAAAAATTTTCGGTAACCTGCTCCGCTGTCAAAAATCAGACAGGCTGAATCAAGGTCCGGCAGCCACTCTTCAATAAAATCATGGATGATGGGCGGCTCTTCCTCGATGTTGTCATAGATCAGGTCTGAATAACGTGAACGCATATATTTTCTGAAGAGCTTTTGCGGCCAGAGCTGCTTGCGAAAAATCTCAACCTGCAGGGAATAGTCCAACAGATTTTCCTGCAGGCATTTCGTTCTGAAGGCGTTCAGGCATACCTGCACTTCGTCATACACCACAAGCTGTTCCGGGCTTCCGGACCACGCCCCTTTAAGCCGCGAACCGACTTGCTGATAGTCAAAAGGGATAAGCGCAGCTTTGTTGAGGTTATCCAATAGCTGGCTGTATATGCGGTTCCGCGGGATGGTGATGGTGCTGAAAAGGCCTTTATCAATCAGGGGGTCAATGAGTTCCGAAAAGTAAAATTGCGCAGTTTCAATCGTTAAAAACTTTGGCGGCTCAAAAGGGTTTGCAAACCCCGCCTCTTCTGCAATCACAGGCCAGAATAGCGCAATATTTCGGCGCACCAATGAAGAAAAGGTCATTGTTTCTGCCTGGCGCAAATGAGCCTGGTTTGAAAGCCGCGCCTCGATGTATGGCCTCAAAAGGCTGTATTGCGGCGCCAGCACAAGCACGGAACTAAAGGGTTTTTTGCTTTCCCCTGTAAGCTGCAGCATCCGCTGCGTGGCCGCGCTTGTTTTGCCGCAGCCAAAAGGCCCTTCTAAAAAGCTGAGCCCGCTTTTTTTTTCATCAAGAAAGGCCTGCTGTAAAGCAGTGAATGGAATGGAGTGCGGCATCACCCCATAATTATAAGTTCTATTGCCCCTTAATTTGATTTAAAAAAACTGAACTGGGCATGCGGTTGGTATAATCCCATTTATTCATCCTTTTGCTTTTGAAACGGAGCTTTTCATGGATCCAAACTCTTTAAGTCCTTTTTTTCACGCCAAAGGTGTGGCTATTCTGGGGGCTTCCTCAAAGC
Organism: Anaerolineaceae bacterium; assembly: GCA_034926255.1. Taxonomy (GTDB): domain Bacteria; phylum Chloroflexota; class Anaerolineae; order Anaerolineales; family Anaerolineaceae; genus Mesolinea. Next base: position 13,770 of record JAYFRD010000015.1, read on the forward strand.
CCAACAAGCTTAGCTACGGCATTCTTGAAAATCTCTTGCAATATGGGTTTAAGGGGGAGGTCTACCCTATTAATCCCAATGCGGAAAGTATCTTGGGTAAGAAGGCCTATCCTTCTGTTGCGGATGTGCCTGATCCTGTAGAGCTTGGCATTATTGTTTTGCCGGTAGGGATGGTGTTGGAAAGCCTCCAACAATGCGGGGAACGCGGTCTTAAAGCAATTACCATCATCACCGGTGGTTTCCGCGAAGTGGGCGCGCATGGCAAGAAACTTGAGGAAGAATGCATGGAAATTGCCCGGCACTATGGCATGCGCATTATCGGCCCGAACTGTGTTGGCACAATGGCTATCCATACCGGTTTGAACAGTACCTTTATCAAAGGCATGCCCGATTTGGGGCCAATCGCCTTTATTTCTCAATCCGGGGCTATTTGCGGCGGTGTGGTAGATCTGGTGCTTGAATCCCATATTGGCTTCTCCTACTTCACCAGCCTTGGTAATGAAATGGATGTAACCGAAACAGACGTATTGGAATATGTAGCCTGTGACCCGCAAGTAAAAGTTATTGCAATGTACGTCGAAGAAGTAAAAAACGGCCCCCGCTTTATGAAAGTTGCCCGCAAGGTAAGCCGGGAAAAACCGATAGTATTGCTGAAGGCTGGCAAAAACAATGCCGGTGCAAAGGCCATCAGTTCGCATACCGGTTCTATGGCCGGCTCTTACACAGCCTATCAGGCTGCCTTCCGCCAGAGCGGTGTGCTGGAAGTGGATACCCTGGCAGATCTCTTTAACCTGGCTTGGGCTTTAGGCTGCCAGCCTTTGCCCAAAGGCAATAAAGTGGCCATTACCACAAATGCCGGGGGCGCGGCTGCTTTGGCTGCTGATGCGCTTGCGCTGCACGGCATGGATTTATCATCTATTTCTGCTGAAACGCAGGCAAATTTGCGCACCCAATTGAACCCCAGCGCGCAAGTAAGCAATCCTATTGACATGCTTGGCGGCGCAGAACCGCAAGACTATACCTGGGCCCTCAGCCAGGTAAGCAAAGACAGTAATGTAGATTTGCTTTATCCCATCCTGGTGCCCCAATCCCTGGTGAATCCGCTGGAAGTAGCCAAAGCTTGGGTAAATGCTGCCCGCGAAAGCGAAAAACCTATGCTCGCCTGTTTACTGGGCGATCGCTCTGCCCGGGAACCTTTGGCTTACCTCAATCAGCAAAAAATTCCGGCCTATCAATATCCTGACCAGGCTCCAAGGGTGATGGAAGGCATGGCGGCTTATAAAAAGATAAAGGAATCTGAGCTTTTCAACCCTCTCTACTTTGAAATTTCTGAAAAGGAAAAACAGGCGGTTCAACAAATTGCCCTTTCCGGTCCAAAGGCCTTTGGGGAGGAAGAAACCCGAAAGGTTCTGCAAGCCTATCAGATTCCGGTCGTGCCGGGCGGTCTTGCCCGCAATGCTGCAGAAGCTCTGGCCGTGGCATCCCGTGTGGGTTATCCGGTGGTGCTAAAAATTTCTGCGGAAGGTATCCTGCACAAGTCTGACTCGGGCGGGATCATTCTCAATATTAAGAATAGCGAAGAGCTAAACGCTGCATACGACGGGCTTATGCGTCACATCACGGAAATTGCCCCTCAGGCGCAAATCTATGGGGCTATGGTTGAAAAAATGGCCGCAAAAGGGCAGGAACTCATTATTGGCGTCAAACACGATGCCACCTTTGGGCCAATGGTTCTTTTTGGGTCTGGTGGTGTTTTGGTGGAACTGTTCAAGGATGTCGCTGTGAAAATCGCGCCGCTTTCGAAGGCTCAAATTCTGGAGATGATTGACTCTACTGCGGCAGGGAAGATGACGCTTGGCTTTAGAGGCTCTTCAAAGCTGGATCGTGAGGCCTTGGCAGAAGCCATTGGCCGTCTTGCTCAGCTTGCTTTGAATCATCCTGAAATTCTGGAAATAGAGATCAACCCGCTTATCTTGTATCCTGAAGGGCAGGGCGCTCTGGCTCTCGACAGCCGTATGATTGTACGCTAAATTTTAAGCCTGATATCAAAATTATTGATGCCTTCGGCGCGACTCGAACGCGCAACCAATAGCTTAGAAGGCTACTGCTCTGTCCATTGAGCTACGAAGGCGTGTGGATGGCGATTATACCGCAGGAAGACGTTTAAATCGGGCGAATTCCCTTATAAACCCGGCCTGTGCCAATGGTGCTCAGAATGGTAGAGGCTGGTTTACCAAGCATGGCAGAAAGCTCTTCTGCGTTCATGGCCTGGTTGTGATTAACCAGAAAAACCTTGAAGATTGAATCAACTAATGGTGCGTTCTGCGAGATAAAGTCTGGCTGGAGGGCACAATGGTCAACAAGGGTGTTGAGCATGGCATCACCCTGGCTTACTTCTCCCGTTTTCAGGTCAACCAGGTCAATATTTTTTTCGTTTTCAAAGGAAGCAAAAAGCGCTTGGTGTTCTTCACACAGGTAAGCTAAAAGGCTGTGGCGCCAGTTGCGGTCCTGAGACTTCCACCAGTCAAAATCGACTTGGAATTTTGTTTTTACTGTTGGTTTAAGCAGACTGGGCAAGGTCATAAATCATTCCTTTCTTAATCCGCGAGATGATAGTAACTGTCGCCAATATGTTTAATGCTTTCATGGGCATCCAAAACCTTCTGCAGTTCATGCGGAGCAACCCTGCGGATAAGGTTAATGGCAGCATAAAGGTCTGTAAAATGCACGTGCGACTGGTTGTTAAGCCTTGCCAGTTCATTCGTCATGCGCAGGGCATCCTTTTCAAGAGGAATGTTTTTAGCCTGGCGCTCTTTCCAGACGGAATCCAATGCTTCAAGGTCCAGAATTTTGATGGCCATGCGCTCATTAAAACCGGCGCTGATGGGTTGGCGCTGAAGGGTCAGCACAATCCCGTTATCTGAACCAACCAAAAGGGTTTTTATCCATTCTTTACTCGTGCGTTTTTTCTGTGCGCGGATGCGGATAACGCCGGGCTGGTCGGTTTTACTGAGCTCTACAACACTCCCCGGAATGAGATCCTGCGTTTCATACCATTCCCTGAGGCCGATGATGTATTTATTGGGAATGACCACCCAGGCGGATATTTTTTGATTTTGCTCGTCAATAAATTCTACCTTGACGTGCTCTGTTTCGAGTGCGGTCGGGAATATGCCCAGCGTTTCTGGCGTGATTGGCAATGAACCCGCGCGCCAATGAGCAAAATTAAGAACCAAAGAGGCTTCGGTCTGCGGCTCAGCTTGCTCAAAATCTTCTTCCGAGTAAGAAAGCTCATCGTTAAGCTCGCGGAATATTTTTTGCGAGTCTTCGCTTAGTTCAGAAAAGACGGAAGAAGTGGCATTGCTTTTCAGGCAAAGCGGAGTTTCAAGTACATATTTTGGTTCCAAACGCCGCAAAAACCAGGAAAACTGACCGCTGGTGCCTACTTCGTCAAAGCGTGAGTCTTCTTGAAGGGCATAATTCAGCGAAAATTCGAGCAGTTTTGGGCTGTCTTTAGACTTTAATTCCATCTGCTCAATTAATTCATTGGGGCTTAACGGGCCTCCAGATTGCGCATCAAGTAAGGCCTCTGCAAGGTTAAGCTGCCCTTTATTCATGTCTATCAGTAAGGAGCGCGGGAACCAGGTAAAGCCAATGCGCACCAGCTCGGCCTGGTTTTTAAGGGCTTCCAGCAGGGCAGCCTTAATCTGCCTCCCATTATTTTCAAGGATTTCATCTGCATTTGATTCGCCTTGGCCAGGTGTTTTAAGCCCGTCTTCATTCAGCGGGTGCAAAGGCAGGGATGTAGCGAACTCTCTTTCTGAGCCATCCTCAAAAAGAACGTGGATAACCTCAAATTCACCTATTTGTGGGTTGATGCCGGGGCGTACCGAGCTGATTTTGCCGCCTTGCCATCCCAAAGCCGGAAAAACCAGTGTGCTGCCTGCCGTATAGCTGTTTTTGGGCATATATAACTCGCCCATGGCTTTAATTTTGGAGGCAATCACCGCTTCCTGCTGTTTAATGCGCGTAGCCACAAATATTCGAGCAAGCGAATCAAGATCCATCGGCTCTTCGCGTTCAAAAAGTGTATTGGTTATGTTTTGAATATCGCCGGGGTTTATAGTGATGTCTTGCCAGTTTTCAATGATGTTTTGGGCAGAAATTGATGCCATGCGTTCCTCTGTTTTATTAAATCTGTGGGAATTATACATGAAAAATTTTGCGCGTAAGTAAATCAGCTGGTTAATTCAGCTGCCTATAGGCAGGGCAATTTCATCTTTTTAAGCATTTTCCTCGTTGACTGGGGATTTTTCGCACGAAAACCTTTCTGCGGGTGTCACTTTTCGCATGCGAAAAGCTCCCTCTCACTTGCTTGCAGCCTTTTTTTCACGCATTCCTCTTTTCGTCATGCCAAGGCAAACATGCCGAAGCATCTGGCCTTTGTGTCTTTACTTCCTGTCAATGCAAACGAACAGACCCTTCACTGCGTTCAGGGTGACGGGTAGGGTTCAAATTGGTTTTCCGAAGCATCTTGCCTTTTCCCTGGCCTAAAGGCTTCATAACCTCCTCCCTTTTCTCGTCATGCTGACCGAAGGGAAGCATCTGGCCTTTTCTCTTTTGGGGCTTTAGCCAAGATAACTGCCAGACCCTTCACTCCGTTCAGGGTGACGAGGAAGATTGATGCTTTTCGAAACAAAATGGTTTATTCAGTAAACGACCTATTGGCTTGCTCTGCACTGCTCACTCCTTGTGCCGCTTGCTTCTCATCTCTTCCAAGCCCATCATCCTGAGCATTTTTTGCGAAGGATCCGGCAGTTTGATGACCTTTCACAACTCATAAAGCTCTTAAAACCTGCCTCTTGCGGACCAACGATTTGGCGCCGAATTAGGCCGCTAAAAATACAAATGATTGCCAATCTCTACTAATTTCTCTCTCGTTGAAAGCTGCCTTTCCGCACGCACCCCCCCTTTCCGTATACCCCTTTCCGCATGCGGAAAGGTACCCGCTTACCTTGTGCTCACTCGCTGACTTTTCCTGAATAAATGCTTTACTTTTAAATAAAAAAATAGAAGAAATCTCCTCTATTTTTCTTTGCTGTTCATCACTCAAAAAAATGAAATCTCAAAATCAGTTGCTCTTTTTTAGCCTTATGCCAAACCATTCAGAAAGCCCCGAAAGATTAAGGTTAATCCTTAAAGCTTTCTCTCTTTTGCTTGATTGGCTTTGGCGCTGGAAGCGAATGCCCCTTACCAGATTAGCGTAAATAGGCAGCTCATTTTCTCCTGCGTGCAGTGTTTTTCTGGAAAAAACAGATAAATCCTTGCTTAATTCCTCCCCTTTCAGCTGTACTGTTTCAGCGTTTTCCTTAAGCAAGGAAAGCAGCTTCCAGTTACGCACGCTCTGAGAAATCTGGGCCTGGTTCACGCGTTACCTCGAAGAAGAAATTTTGCTTATTTTACCGGAGCTATCTACCAGCACGCGTACCGTTTGGTCAATCGACTTGCCGCCAGGCAAAGCGCCCTTGGTGGTAAAAATCATGAGGGTATTGCCAAAAATATCCTTGCTTACTTTTGGGCGAACGCCGTTAAACTTTGGGTTGCGGCTGTAGACTGTTTTGCAAACTTTTGCCAAAGTATCGTTATCCATCATGCTCCTACTTCTTTTTCCTTCTAAGGAAGGCCGGAATTGAAAGATATTCGTCCTGGTCTTGCTGGTGAGAGTAGTCGGGCTTCTCCGCTTCATTGGAGAATTCAAAGCTGGGTTCTATCGGGCTTTTTGCCATTGCTGGCTTTGGTGCAGGTGCTGTATTCGGCTGCAAAATATCAGCAGCTCGAGAGGCTTCCTGATGCAAGGCATAGGGTGTATCCACCGTTTCAAAATTATCTGCGGTGGTGCCAATGCCAGTCACAATCAGGATAAGCTGCACACGGTCTTCCATGCGCGGGTCAGTAATAATGCCTGGGATGATTTCTGAGTGGCCGCCGGTTGCGTCATGCAAGGTCTTAAGGGCATCTGTTACTTCTTTAAAGGACATATTGTACGAACCGGTAAAGTTGGCAATCATACCCTTGGCAGAGAAGAGGTCAACATCATCAAGGAGGGGGTGGTGCAGTGCTTTTTCAATGGCCTGCTGAACTTTGTTTGGTCCTGTGCCGGTGCCAATGGCCATCAGTGCTCCCCCGCCCTTTGACATAATGTTTTTAATATGCGAGAAATCTACATTGATGAGGCCTGTTTCGGTAATCAGTTCCGAAATACCCTGAACCCCCTGGCGAAGCACGTCATCGGCCAGAGTGAAAGCCATGGTAAGGGGCAGGTCACGTGGCGCAACCTCTATCAGTTTGTCATTCGGAATGACGATGAGCGTATCACAATAGCGGCGCAGCCTCGAAAGACCTTCTTCTGTGTTGCGCTGGCGTTTGCCAAGTTCAAAAGAGAAGGGTTTCGTAACAATAGCGATGGTAAGTGCGCCTGATTCTTTGGCAATCTGGGCCGCAATCGGAATGGAGCCTGTTCCGGTGCCGCCGCCCATTCCGCAGGTGAGAAAGACCATTTCTGCTCCCTGCAGCATCTGGGCAAGATCAGCCCGGCTTTCATCTGCGGCCAAACGTCCGGTTTCGGGTTGTCCGCCTGCTCCAAGCCCGCGGGTGGATTGTGGCCCCAATTGAATTTTATGAGGAGCCTTATTTGCGGCCAGAGCCTGAGCATCCGTATTGGCTGCGATAAAGGTCACACCTTGCATACCGCTTTCAATCATGCGGTTGATGGCATTAGAACCTCCGCCTCCCAAACCAATCACGACAATTTTGGGATTAGGGCTTGCAATGGGGGTCTTCATGGTATAGGGGTTTGTTGGGTTCATTTTGCTCCTTAAAGAACTTGCTCAACAGTCATGCGCAGGGTGTTTAATACTAATTCTTCTACAAGGCATCCAGACTCCCTCAGAAATTGGATGTCTTCTTCACTAAATGCATTATCCTCATTCCAGATGGTAACCTTGCGGGCGTTGCTGGCTTCGGTGATGGAAAAGCCCATCGTTGGCCGCTGTGTGCGCACGAAAGGGCGAATTTGGTCAAACAGATTTTCCGGAATACCCCATTCATAAGAGGGCAGCAGCAAATAATGGTCAATTGCATAAAGCCAGTCCGCCAGTTTTGTGGCAAGGGGCGTCTCAAGGGATTGTTTTTGCGTTTTCTGCAATTGTTTTTGATAGCTTGCGATGGTCGGGTCGTTTGGCCTTCCCTGGGTGTCAAACCAGGCGGTTTTGCCCATTGCATCGTCTGAAGTTGCGCCTAATTGGGCGCACATGCAAGCCATCACGTTTTCGCTGAAAACCGGCAAAGCCTCTGATTTTTCATCTTCCATCACTTTGGTAAGCGCCTCAAAGGTCAGCCGCGGGTCTAATTCTTCTTTGGCAACGTTGGAAGTGCCCATCCAAAACAAAACCATTTGCGGGTCAATGCCAAGCGTTTGTTTTACGAGCTCGCTGTACCAGCACCAGGTATTAAAGCCGATATGGTCTTCTTCACCAAGTTCAGGCCTGCTGTACGGCAGGGTCATTTTCCATTTTGATGAACCGCCATAACCGTAGTTCAGGCTGTGCCCAAATGACTGGGCGCTGACGGCCAATACAAATTGATGATCAAAATCACGAACGTGGCGCTGTTTAACCAGGCTCAGCAATGATTTGAGGAAAGAAATATCCCAATACTCACCTCCGGGTGCAAGGGGAGGGAAGATTGGCGTAAGTGCCAGCTGTTCGGCAAGCCGCGTAAAAGAGAGATAACGATTGAGAAATCGTGAAACCAGATCCCCCTGCGCCCAGCTTTCTGCCAGCCAAGCCGCTTTGGTGTTGGGGCGGTTGAAGAAGATTACGTATTTTACGCCCCATTTTGCATAAGCAGTCAGCAGAACACGCAGCTCTTCGGGGCGCACTTCGGAGTTGATAGGGAAGTCAAAATGGATGATCGGCCGAATGCCGAAGCTGATAAGTTTGCTAATGAACTCTTCCGGAATGGCTTGGTTTGTTGAAGCTTTAAGTACCAGCCAGTTTGCATTGAGAGAAATCAGCTCCTGCAACCAAAGGTCAAGGTCCTTGGCCTGATAATGTTCCTGATCTTCGAAGTAGTGAAACCCGAGTCTTGTATTCATTGCTTCTTCCTTAAGTTGGTCTACTATTAAAGTGCAACTAACATGCCAGAGCGTGAGTGAATGCTATAATTTCAGGCATGATTTTAGTCACCGGAGGCACTGGTTTCATCGGCGGAGAGCTGGTCAAGCATCTTCACCGTTCTGGTCAGGCCTTTAAACTGCTTTTGCAGCCAAGCCTGCAGCCAAACTTGTTCCCGCGGGGCATGGGTATTAACGTGGCACTTAGCTCACTAAGCGATCCGCGTGGGGTGCGTGCCTCTCTGCAGGGGGTGGATCTTGTTTTTCACCTTGCCGGGGTGGAGCGCAATGGTTACAAGGCTGATTTTCAAGCGTTGGAAGTAAATGGCATCCGCAATCTGACCGAAGCGTCTGTAAACGCAGGGGTAAAGCGTTTTTTCTATCTCAGCCATCTTGGTGCTAACCGTGCTTCCGCTTATTCGTTGATGAAGGCGAAGGGAATTGCAGAAGGAATCATCAAAGATTCTGGTTTAAACTACACAATTTTGCGCGCAAGCATGGTTTATGGAACGGGCGATAACTTTACCCTCAGCCTAGCTAATCTTATCCGCAAGATTCCTTTTGTTACACCCGTTCCCGGGGATGGAAGCGTATTGCTGCAGCCTTTATGGGTGGAAGATCTGGTAACCAGCCTGGAATGGGCACTTAACATAAAAGAAACGGAGAACAGTATTCTGGAGATTGGGGGCCCGGAGCATCTCAGTTTTATAGAGGTGCTAAGGCAAATTTCAAAAGCCATTGATAAGAAACGCAGCTTTGCGGATTTTAACCCTGTCCGTTTGGCTTCACTTATGCAGGTTTTGGAAAATCGTGTAGAGGGGCTTCCAAACTCGCTTTTTTGGAATGAATACCTTGCCGAAAACCGGATTTGCGCGTTGGATAGTATGCCCAGAACCTTCGGAATTAACCCTGCACGATTCAGCCAAAATCTGGCATACTTAAAAGAAAAATCTAAATAATTTGGAAAAAATATTGATGAACCTTTGCATCCACGGCCACTTTTACCAACCTCCCAGAGAAGACCCAATTTCAAATTACATCCCTGAAGAAAAAGGTGCAGAACCCTACAAGAACTGGAATGAGCGCATTCTGGCAGAGTGCTATCGTCCCAATGCGGAAGAAGGTAATTTTGGGAAAATAAGCTTCAATATTGGTCCCACCCTTTTTAACTGGATGCAGATGGCTGCGCCGGATGTCTGTGAGATGATTGTAAAGCAGGAGAGGCGCAACTTTCAGGACTTCGGAGCAGGGAACGGCATGGCACAATCCTATAATCACAGCATCTTGCCCCTTGCCAACCATGAAGACAAGGTAACCCAGGTGCGTTGGGGGCTTAGTGACTTCTATTATCGTTTTGGGCACTTCCCGGAAGGAATCTGGCTGCCAGAAACAGCGGTGGATACCGAAACGCTTTGTGTGCTCTCTGATAACGGATTGAAATTTACAATTCTTGCACCCTGGCAAATTCGACCTCATCATAAGAACGGCCATGGAGCGTATCGGGTTAAGCTGCCGGGTGAAAGGGAACCCTTTATTGTTTTCACCTATGATCAGGAATTCAGTACAATGGTCAGCTTTGTGCCGGAAATGACCATTAACGGCGATCGTTTTCTGGAAGTTCTTCAGGAAAAACGGGGCTACATGCCCGACCATCTGGTAACTGTTGCTTCTGACGGAGAACTTTATGGGCATCATCAGAAGCAACGAGACCTGTTTTTACGTTATCTTTTGAATGAAGGGGGCTGGGCACATGGTGTTGACTGGACTTACCCAGCGCGCTGGTTGCAGGAACACCCTGTAAATGATGATGCGGACTTGGTTGAAAACAGCTCATGGTCTTGCATGCATGGGGTAGAACGCTGGCGTGCTGCATGCGGCTGTACGCCCTGGGCGGATTGGAAGCTGCCTTTGCGCAATGCCTTAAATGCCATTGGGGATTGGGTCAACCAGGTTTACTACCTGCAAATGATCAATAAATTCCCGGATCCCTGGGAATTGCGCAACCGTTATATTGACGTACTGACTGATCAGTTAAGCCTTTCAGAACTTTGTGAAATGCTGACTAAGCGCCGTTGGAAAGAAGAAGAGCTTTCTTTTGTTAGCTTAATGCTAAAGGCACAGTATGAAAGGCAGCGTTCTTTTACTTCCTGCGGTTTCTTCTTTGATGAATTTCACCGCATTGAACCGCAAAATGATATTGCCTATGCGGCCAATGCAGTTTGGCTTACCGAAAAGGCAACAGGCAAAAAAATAGACTCAGCCATTACGGATATGCTTAAAAGTGTACGCAGCCAAAAAACTGGTTTAAGGGCAGATACAGTCTATCATCAGACTTGGCTGAGAGCCGAGGCCGAAGAGAAATTCAACTGAGTCCTTTAAGCAGTTTTTCTACCTGATATTCTGCACCGGAAGCAGCTTCTTTCAATTTCTCCGTATTATCCTGAATCGCTTCCAGAGCGGGTTTCAAGGTTTTTGCGGTGCTGCCGGGTTCAGAAAGCAAACGCAAAGCCTGAGAGGCAGTCAGCAGGAAGATCATATTTTCAAAGCGCTCGCCGTTATACCAGTCAATTTCGTTGTAACGGTTGACATCCAGGTAAGCTCTGAAGTTTGGGTCTTCAAATAAAGCTGCTAAATCCGGGCAGCTCCTTTTTCCTGCTTTCTTGAGTGGCTGGCTGGGGGCATTTTTATTTTCAGCAATCATCCACTTAAGGGCCTGGGTATTCTTCCACGCCTCATGATCGCTGAAACCGGATTCTCTCAGAGTTTCCTGAATAAGGTTTTGAACAGCTGCCTCATCTAAGAATGCCAGTGTCCCTTGGGGTGAAGAAGGTGCATCAACAGGGCCCATCAGTTTGGAAAGCAGCGCCCATATGAGCAGAAGGTAGCGGTTGCGCGGGTCTAAGGCCAAGCCTTCTTGAATGCTTCTGAAAAGGCTGCGGATGCGAGCGTAGGCAGCCAGCCCAAGCCCTTCGCCAAGCTGGTCGAGGTCCATTACTTGTTTCAAAAGCGCAATGGTATTTTTGTCAGCGCTTTCGGAGGGATATGGGACGATATTTTCTAATTCAGAGGCTTTCTGACGTACCTGCCCCAATAGGTCAATGGAATTTTGAAGTAGCCCTTCTTTCCGCTGCGAGGTGCCAAGCGTGTCTGTTTGCAACAATGCTGAAAGATTCTCATGTGCCAAGAGATGTCGCAAGGGTTCTAAAACAGGCTGAAGGGCAATCTCTTTCCCTAAGGCGTCAAGGTCCCACACGCCTCTGCCTCCCAGGTAATTGTAAATTTGTTCATAATATTGCCCGTCCACAATCTCAAAATCATGCAGAACCTGGTGCGCATATGCGTCAAGCTGAAAATAAAGACCGCGCTGCTGAACTTCAGAAACGGGGCGCAGATAAGTGAGTTTACTTACATTATCGCGGTACTTAAGAAATCCCTGCCTGCCCTGGAGGCCCAAGGCCTCAGCAAGACTGCAGCTTTCAAGATGTGGGTCTTGCCCCTTAACGAGGAACTCGCAGGACTGGTTCACCCAGCCTGCTGTTGACCCATAGCGGTTGTTATATACCACCAATGCAGATTTGCCGAAAGCGCTGTTAGAGTAGGCAAAAACGTTTTCGTCAACGCTCCCTTCGGTTTGGAAGTCGTAAAGGCGGAAGAAATCAACATTGGCAAAAAGCCAGCGCTGGTGCAAAATTGGCACAATGCGCTGTGCGTGCTGGTGCATAAGCTCACGGTCCGGCGTTTCATCCAAATAGGGCCGGTAATATTCCATGCCATACTTTTCTGCGTAACCTTCAAATTGGCCGTGGCCGAACATGGGCAGGCCGGGCATGGTAGACATAAGCGTACAAATGCCAAAGTACTTTTCGCCTTTGCCGAACTGCTCAACCGCTGTCTTTTCATCCGGATTGTTCATAAAGTTCACGTAGCGCTGCAAGATCTGCGGGTCATATACCAGTGTGCTCTTGATGAGTTGACGGTATTTGCCATTTTCTTCATTGCGCAGCATGTTCATAAAAGCGCTGTTGTAAACGCGATGCATGCCAAGGGAGCGCACAAAATAGCCTTCCATCATCCAAAATGCTTCGGCAAGCAGCAGAGTGTCAGGCACTTCTTTGGCAACCCGTTCAACCACTTCAAGCCAGAATTCTTCGGGCATGGCGCGGTCAAAATCGGCTTTTTTCATCGCATGTTCCGCACGGGAAGGGATGTCTCCTCCGCTGCCGGGTACAGGGAACCAAAGGCGCTGGTAATGCTTTTTTGTCAGAGTCATCGCGGCGTCAAAGCGGATAATGGGAAACTTGCGCGCAACATCCAAAATGGTTTGTATAACAGCTTCGCGAACCTGCGGGTTCAGGTAATCAAGCTGGGCGGTATCGTTCCAGGGCATGCTGGTTCCATCATTTCCATGGTAGAAGAAACTGGTTCTTCCGGTGCTGTGCTCGTAGCGTTTGAAAACAACAGCGGCATCAGAGCGCGTGTAATAATGGTCTTCCAGATTAATGCTGATATTAGGATTCTGGGAAAGATCCGGGCCGTTGAACGTATAGCTCGGGAATGGAGAAAAATCCTGAGAAATAAACCAGTCCGGGTGCTCGTAAACCCAATCCGAATCAATACCCATGTGGTTCGGCACCATATCACTGGCAAGGCGAATGCCGCGGTTCCCGCAGCGATGGCTCAGGTTAAGGTAGGCATCATTCCCACCCAAACGGTCAGCGATTTGGTAGCGCGAAAGCGAATAAGCGGAAGAAACGGCATCAGGGTTGCCGCACATTTGCTTGATACGGCGGGAGGCATCACTGCGTTCCCAGAGGCCAATCAGCCAGAGGCCGGTAAAGCCGCAGCGGGCCAATTCGTCAAGCGTTTCGTCAGGAATCTGGTCAAGCCTTTCAATGGGGCGTCCATATTCGCGTGAAAGCTGCGAAAGCCAAACAAAACTGTTTTTGGCAATCATCACCACTCGCGGCATCCAGTCGCTGTCTTTACTGAAGCGTTCAATTTCCGGCAAATCCGCCCAGTTGGATGGGTCGGCATAGTCTGGCAATTGGGTGGGGCCGGGGCCCATAAAAGAAAGTTTTTCATCCTCTTTAAGCATATCCAGGCTGCCAAGTAAAGCTAAAAGATAATCACCAAGCCATTTACCCCAATGTTCGCGAATAAATTGAAGTTGGCCTTTAAGAGAATCCGGCACCGCAATGGCGGGTGCCCTTAGCATCGAAACAAGGTCCTGCTGCTCTGGCCCAAAGGGAGGCAGTTGTGCAAAGAAATCTTGAGTGCCCTTGATGACTTCATCAAAGGCACTATTCTTTTTAAGCGGAGCATTATCAAAAAATTCGCTGTAAGGCTCAGCGGCTGGGTTTTGGTTGCTAAGCCAGTCCATTAACATCTCTTCAAGGGCAATTTCCTTATGAGGGATGCCTTCGCTTTCTGAATTCAGATATTCTTTGAGAGAAATTTTCTTCTCATAAACCGGCTGGGGAGGGAAAAGCTCTAAAAATTGCTGAATTGAATCATCCAGAGATTTCTTGCCGATCTTTTCTGCGAGGTCCGCGTAAAGGTTTGTGCGCAGCGAAGCGCCGTTTTCAGCATAATATTCTGTGAGAACATGATGGAAAATACTTTCAATAGTCGCAAGGGCGTTAATCTGCCCTGCGGCAACATAGTTCTCAGACCCTTTTTGGGCAGCCCTTTTTTCGTTAACTTGATTGGCAAATTGGCGGGCGCTTTGGTGATTGGGAAAAACAATTTTTCCTTTTTTTGAGTATTTTAATGACTCAAACTGGTATTTGTTACGGGCAGGACGTGAAAGGTGAAGTTCCATCACACAAAGCTCCTCAAACAAAGTTTGCAAGCGGTTTTTTAGTCTATTTTTCCAACCGTAAACCTATTTTATCATTCGGCTTCAAGAATGTGTGTGGTAATGTTTGAACCTGATCCCCCAATATTCTGTGCCATTCCGTAATAGGGTCGTCTGACCTGGGTGGGCCCAGCCTGCCCTCTAAGCTGAAGAGTCAGCTCACAAAGCTGATAAATGCCGGTTGCACCAACGGGATGGCCTCGGGCTTTAAGTCCCCCTAATGTTGCTACGGGAATATCTGCATCAAATTTAATCCTGCCTTCATTCGCCAGGCGCGGCCCTTCACCTCGCGGGCAAAAACCGCATGCTTCCAGAGATAGGGCTGCCATGATGCTAAACGCATCATGATACTCAAAAACACCGATATCCTTTGGCTGAATTCCGGATTGGCTATAAGCAGCACGTGCAGATTTTTCGGCTGCCCCAAGCCAGGTTGGGTCTTTACGATTTTGGATGGATATGCTGTCAGTAGCGCTGGCAGAGCCGATGACGCGCAGAGGGCGAAAGGGCCCGTTCCCGGGGTTTTTGCTGATGACAATGGCGGCAGCCCCGTCTGCAATAGGCGTGGCATCCAAAAGGTTGATGGGGTCGCACACCATGGCAGCTTTTTGATAAGCGTTAAGGTCTATTGTTTTTCGAAAACGTGCATAAGGGTTATGTACGGCATTTGCGTGCGCATTAATGGAGAAAGCGGCAAAATCAGTTGGGGTCCAGTGGTGTTCAAAAATGTATCGCTGCATTACCAGGGCATTGATGGCCACAAAAGACAAGCCCAAGCCTGCTTCTAAATCGGCATCGGCCGCAGTTGCCAGTTGGGAGGTGATTTCAGAAGAGGGCGAATCGGTCATTTTTTCTGCGCCAATAACAAGGGCGGATTCAAGTTCGCCGGAGGCTACTGCCTCAAGAGCGGCACGGAAAGCAGCGGCACCGGAACCGCAGGCTGCTTCAATATTCAAGGCAGGTTTATGGTGAAAACCCAGCCAATCCGCAAGCTGCGTGGCAAAATGCCCTTGCTTATTGGCAGAAAGACTGAGCATATTACCCACAAAGAGCCCTTCAGGGTATCCGTTGGCAGCATCCTCCATGGCGGCAATGCCGGCAAACCCGGCTAATTCTTTAAGTGAAGTCTCCCAAGATTCCTTAACAGGAACCTGCCCAATGCCAGTAATATAAACTTGATTCATATATTCTCTTTTCAAAGATTTATCTTATTCTTTATGATCTATCTTTTTCTATCAAAAACAGGTCATTTGAAGTTGCGCGTAGCCACAAAAAACTTGTTTATTGTTGTAAAGAAGGGTAAAGAGCGATCAGTTAAATTTTCCTGCCTACCACTTATCAGGCAATTCTAAATCCTGCATATATCTTTGAATAAAAAATTATCACCCTTTTGGCTCAAAGTGACGTGAAATGTTTTCAACAGAACATTTTTTTGGAGCTTAATTTTGCTTTAAAGATTTCTATACTCATCAATCATGGGCATGGTGATGAGGTGGAAAGCCAATGTTTCAAGATCCTTGGCCTTCTTTGAATTGCCAAGTTCTGCAAGAATTTCAGTAATATGCTCCTGAATCATGGCGTCTTCATCAATATAGCGGTAAGGGTCCGCTTCGCCCTTGAAAACATCGTTGAGACCAAGTTTTTCGTAAAGCTCGCTCACCATTCCGTAACTCCATTGGTCTGAAATCTTAAGCTCATCGGCCAGGTCTCTGCGCCCAACAGAGAAAATAATGGCCAAACGTGAAATTTCAGCCTGGCGCGCTGTTAAGCCTGGGATAGGGCGGGCATTTAGAACCATATATTTTTGGGGGAACGAATAACCTAAATCATGCCCGCAGCTTTGTGTCCCTGGGGTAAGTACCATATTGCCCTCTGAAGCAAAGGTAATGGCCCAGGCCAGGGAGGTCGATATTTCGTCCTTCAATAAATAACCGCCGAAATTATCAGGGTTGATATGCTTAAAAACCTTAGGCTCCGGTCTTGAGCCAACACAAACGATTCGAACAGGCATTTTAGGGTCAATATCATGGTCTACATCTTCAAGGATGCTTGGATTATTATGGAAAGAGTCGAGATCAAGCAGCAAAAAATCGATTCTCTGCAATTGGTTATCTTTGAGATCCATAAAATCCTGGGCGCAGGTTACTTCTGAAACAAGGCGGGTGCGCCAGTCGCGTACCATAAGCAGCGCCATCCAATCCCTGGCATAAAGATCGTCCCCCATAATTGAAACTAAAATGTCACGAGCCATACCTTTTCACCGTTCCTTTTTCGAAGTCGCATGAATTATAATAGACTTGAAATTTTGTGACTTATTTGAGGAGTTAATATGATGGGACGGAAAGTTGCAGTACTGACGAGCGGTGGGGACGCCCCTGGCATGAATGCCGCAATTCGCGCCGTCACCCGTGTGGCCATTTCTAAGGGGTGGGTTGTTTTTGGCGTGCGTAATGGATACAGAGGTTTGATTTCGGGCACGATAGAACAGTTAACGACCCGAGATGTAGGAGGCATTTTACAGCGTGGGGGCACCATGTTAGGCAGCGCTCGCTGCCCTGAGTTCATGACCCTTGAAGGCCGTAAATTGGCCATCCGCAATCTTAATCAGTTTGGGGTAGACTGCCTTTTTGTCATTGGAGGCAATGGCTCTCAGACGGGAAGCCACGAACTTTACAAAATGGGCTTTAATACTGTTGGCATTGCTTCAACCATTGATAATGATTTAGTGGGTTCCGATATTACCCTGGGCGTAGACACTGCATTGAATATCGCCCTTGAAGCCATTGATCGCCTTAAAGTAACTGCCTCTTCCCACCAACGAGCCTTCATTTTGGAGGTAATGGGCCGTAAGTGCGGTTATTTGGCTCTGATGTCTGGTTTGGCAGGGGGTGCAGAGGCTATTACGTTACCTGAGGTTCCTACTGACCCTGAGCACATTGCTGAGATTGTACAGGCTGCTTATGAGCATGGCAAATCTCATGCGTTGATAGTGGCTGCTGAAGGGGCAGACTATAATGCTGCCAAACTGACCCAGTTTTTTACTGAGAATGAGGAGAGGCTTGGTTTCAGCATTCGTTCAACAATTCTGGGCCATGTCCAAAGAGGGGGGTCACCTAGTGCTTACGACCGAATCCTGGCTTGTAAATTAGGGCTGGGGGCAGTAGAGGCTGCAGAAAGAGGCGAGTATGGCGTGCTTGTTGGCACCATTAAGGGCACTGTTTCTACAACGCCGCTTGCGGATGTTGTAGGCAAAACAAAGGGTATTGACCCCGAACTGGCGCGATTGGCGAGTATCTTGGATTAATCGCCTTTCCAGCGCAAATAGGCTTCCATCAGGCCGTCCATGTCACCATCCAGGACGGCCTGTGTTTGTGAAGTCTCGTAGTCTGTGCGGTGGTCTTTCACCATTTGGTAGGGATGAAGCACATAGGACCGAATTTGAGAGCCCCACTCCACTTTTTTGAATTCACCCTTCAGGTCTGAAATTTCACTGGCATGTTCCTGCTGCTTAATTTCGAAGAGTCTGGCGCGCAGCACCTTCATCGCGTTTTCACGGTTTTGGGTCTGTGAACGTTCGTTCTGGCAGGTCGCAACCAAACCGGTAGGGAGGTGAATGATGCGCACTGCGGTCATATTCTTTTGTACGTTTTGCCCGCCTGCTCCTGAAGATTTGTAAACTTCCACCTGAATTTCATCCGGAGAGATGAGTACTTCTGAATTATCCTCAAGTTCAGGCAGCACTTCTACAAGGGCAAAAGAAGTATGGCGCCGGTGAGCAGCATCAAAAGGGGAAAGGCGCACAAGTCGGTGCACGCCTTTTTCTGAGCGTAAGTAGCCATAGGCTCGCGGCCCGGTAATGGAAATAGTGACGGATTTAATACCTGCTTCGCCGCCTTCTGTCATATCGATAATTTCAGCTTTAAAGTTTTTTCTTTCCACCCAACGCAGGTACATGCGCATCAGGATGGATGCCCAATCCTGTGATTCGGTGCCTCCTGCCCCCGAATGAATGGCTAAAATGGCGTTGCCTTGGTCATATGGACCTGAAAGCAGAAGTGCAGTTTCTTTTTTTGCCATCTCCGTTTCAAGCTGGCTCACCTGTTCTTCCAATTCGGAGGTCAGGCTGCCATCATCCATCTCAAAAAGAGATTGAAGTTCGCTTATTTGGTTTTGGGTATGTTTCCATTCTTCAATGGGTGTTTCGATGGCTGAAATCTTTTTCATCACCGCTTGTGCATTCTCGGGGTTGTTCCAAAAATCTGCAGCTTCGCTGGACTGCTTTAAAATATCCAGTTCCTTCTGTTTATCTGCTAAGTCAAAGATGCTCCTGAAGAGCAGTGCATTGTTCACGCAGAGAGGTAAGGCGGTCAACTAAATCAGACATAATTACTCCGAAATGGGACGTTCAAAAATGGCATTGATAAATGCATCGCGATCGAATAATGTAAGGTCATCCATTTTTTCGCCTAAGCCGGCATAAATAACGGGGATGTGCAGCTGATCGCGTATGGCAAAGGCCATACCGCCTTTGGCGGACGTATCCAATTTGGCCAGAATTGCCCCATTGAGTTGTACGGCTTTGCCAAAGGCTTCTGCCTGCCGGAGTGCATTTTGTCCGGTAGTGGAGTCCAGCACAATCCATGAATAGTGCGGGGCTCCCTCCAATGCCTTGCCGGCCACTTTGTAGACCTTTTTAATTTCTTCCATCAGGTTGTAGCGTGTGTGCAGCCTTCCGGCTGTATCTATAAGGATGATATCCGCATTGCGGGAAAGGCCTGCTTTAATGCCATCAAACGTAACGGCCCCCGGATCACTGTCGGGTTTGGAAGTAATAATCGGCACTTCAACCCTGTTTGCCCAAACCTCCAATTGATCAATGGCCGCGGCACGGTAGGTGTCGGCTGCTACCAGCAGAACTGACTTGCCCATTTTTTTATACCGATGTGCCAGTTTAGCAATAGAAGTAGTCTTGCCGGAGCCGTTAACGCCCGCAACCATAATAACGGTTGGCTTGCGCGAAAGGTCTGGCTCTTCGGGCTGCTCCAAAAGCTTCTTCATTTGGCTTTTGACCACATTTAATAACTGGTCTTTGCGGGTAAAGCCTTCCTGATCCACGATTTCCATACAGGTATCTACCAGTTGGATGGTGGTTGCAGGGCCAAGATCAGCCTGAATCAGCAATTCTTCGAGGTCATCGAAGCTGGAATCATCAAGTTCGGTTGCACCAAAAAAATTGGCTATTTTGCCAAAGGTGAGATCCCGCGTTTTAGTGAGGCTTTCACGCCATTTAGAAAATAGGTTATCCATCGCTGGCTATTATATCAGGGCTTATTTGAAATTTTCGGCACTGGCAAGCTGCCCGCAGCCTGCGTTGATTTCAAGCCCGCGCCGCAAACGGACGGTAACGCGCACGCCGTGTTCTACCAAAATTTGACGGAATGCTTCTACCCGTTCATAGGCAGAACCGGGGGTGGGGTATTTCTTGCTGGGGTTCAGTGTGATGAGGTTGACAATGCAAAGCATGCCTTTGATGAGCTCCGCAAATTCGTGCGCATGTTCAGGTGTGTCATTAAGATGCTCAATAAGTGCATATTCAAAGGTCAGTTTGCGATTGGTTGCTCCAATGTACTCCTTGCAGGCTTTCATAAGGGCAGGCAAGGGGTACAGTCGATTGGCCGGAAGCAGCTGCGAACGCAGCGCATTATTGGAGGCATGAAGAGAAATCGCCAAATTTACCTGAGGATGGTCTGCGCCAAAGCGGGCTATCTTGGGGATCACACCAACGGTACTTACGGTAATGTGGCGTGCGCCCAATCCAAGTTTTTCCGGGTCAGAAAGGTGGTCAAGTGATTTAGAAACTTGTTCATAGTTTAGAAATGGTTCGCCCATTCCCATATAAACAATGTTTCGTATGGCATCTCCTGCGGCATGGTGCTGGCGCTGAAAGTGAATAATCTGCCCCAAAATCTCGCCTGAACTCAAATTGCGTTGAAAACCCATCTGGCCGGTAGCACAAAAAACACAACCCATGGGGCAGCCAACCTGTGTTGAAACGCAGAGGGTATTACGTCTCTCAAAACGCATTAAAACCGTTTCAATGAGTGCACCATCCCTGCACTTGAAAAGTATTTTTTCAGTATTTACGTCTCGGGATTTTAAAGTTTGTTCCACAGTAAAGGGTTCAATGGTATACCGGCTGGCAAGTTCAGCCCTTAAATTCTTGGGCATGGCCTCAAATTCATCAAACGATGCGTATAGCTTGTTATATAAGCCCTGATGAATTTGTTTAAGCCTAAAGGAAGGTTGTTTCATTTCACTGAAAAGGGCAGCCAGTTCATGTGAAGAAAGGTCATAAATGAGGGCGTCAGTCATTAAGTAAGCTCCACAGGTCTGCCGCAATAATGTCAATGGGGGGCTGCCAGTCCAGGGCTTCTTCATGGGTGTTAACGCCGGAACAAACAAAGCCGCCAAGGCATCCTGCTGCCTGTGCGCCGGCAATATCGGTGCTTAGACGGTCCCCGATTCCCATAATTTCATGAGGCTGCAAACCGAGATAGCGTGATCCTTCAAGATAAGCGTGGGGCATGGGTTTGCCAAGCACCAAGGCCTTTTGCCCTGAAGCAGTTTCTACTGCAGCCACCATTGTTCCGGCACCTGGCTCTAAGCCTGCTGGTGTAGGGAAGGTGCTGTCTGGATTACTGGCAATAAAAGCGGCGCCATTGCGCACCAAGTTGGCAGCTGTGCCTATTTTTTTATATGTCAGTTCACGGTCAAGCCCAACTACAACAATATTTGCATTAGGCTTCGTCTCTTTATTTGTTACGGCAAAACCTGCTTCACTTATCATGCTTTGGAATGAATTTGAACCGATTACATAAACTTGGCTTTGCAATGGGAAATGCCTTTTTAGATAAGAAACGGTGAGCGTAGCCGATGTGATGATTTGTTCTGGTTCAAGAAAAACTCCAAAACGGGCACATTTAGCCTGATATTCGCTAGCACTGAGAGTGGAATTGTTGGTAGCAAGAACCGGCTTTAGGCCAAGTTCTCTTATTTTGCGAAAATTAAGGGGCAAATCGCCGATGGGTTCCATATCTTTCCACAAGACCCCATCCATATCAAGAATGAGGCCTTTAAGTTGTGGAAAGCGTTCGGTCAGCATCGGCGATAACTATTTCTTCAGTTTTTTAAGAGTTCAAGAGGGCAGCGCAGCAAGTTTTTTTGGCGAATTCAGCACCTTATCGATCAAACCGTACTTAACAGCTTCTTCGGCAGTCATATAATGGTCACGTTCGGTATCCCGGGCAATGATGTCAATAGGCTGGCCCGTACGTTCGGCAAAATATTCGTTGAGCTCTTTTTTCAGACGCAGAATTTCTTTTGCCATAATTTCGATATCAGTTGCCTGGCCTTCGGCCCCGCCCAGCGGCTGGTGCAGATGAATCGTAGCATGGGGCAATGCATAGCGCTGGCCTTTTTCTCCGCCAGCCAAAAGTACAGTCCCAAATGAGGCTGTAACACCCACGGCCACAGTGCTGATTTTGTTCGGAATCATTTGCATGGTATCCAGAATGGCCATACCGGCATAAATGGAACCGCCGGGAGAATTAATGTACATTTGAATGGCTTTATCGGGATCTTCGCGGCTAAGGTAGAGCAGTTGGGCCACAACCACATTGGCAACCTGATCATTGATGGCCGAACCGACAAATACAATGCGCTCCTTCAAAAGAAGGGAATAGATATCATAGGCGCGTTCACCACTGTTAGTGGATTCCACGACCATGGGGATCACGTTTGTGAATGCTTTTGTCTCCATAAGTATCCTTTAGTTATGTATTTCCTTCAGTCTAAGCGCTTTTTGTTAGAAATTTATTAGCCTTCTTTTGCCTCGGCTTCAGGGGCTTTCGGTTCTGAAATCTCTTTTTCTGCTGAAATGGCTTCTGCTTTTGGCGCTTTGGCTTTTTTAGCCTTGGAGGCAGGTTTTTCAGCTTGAGCTTCTTCTGTTTTCGCCTCTTCAGTCTTCACTGCAGAGGGGTCTGCCATTTTAAGAAGCTGCTTGCGGATCTTTGCTTCCATAGCACGATTTGCCGCATCCATAGTAATGGACTCCGCAAATTTCTTCTGCCCAAATTCTTTCTGCATCTCGGCAAATTCACCGCTCATGATCAGGTTGTTAACCAGTTTGTTCACCTGGGCTTCTACGTCTTTGTTTTCAACCTTAAGTTCGTATTTCTTGGTAAGCGCATCCATAACCAGCGAGCGCTCAAGGCGTGTCAATGCGGTGGGCTTCACTTCTTCTTTAATGAAGCTCTCTTTATCGGTTTTTCGAATCTTGAGATACAGGTCCAAATCCATGTGGCGGTGGCTGAGGTCGTGTTCAATGCGGTGGAGTACTTGTTCTTCTTCGTTGGCAAGCATCTGGGGCGGGTATTTGAGAACCGCAGTTTTTCGAAGTTGGTCTACCAGATCAAGGTAGTACTTATCGTCATAAGCCTCTGTTTTTTCTGCCTCAAGGCGGCTGCGGACAGCTTTTTCAAGTTCTTCAACGGTTTTGAAACCGCCGAGGGATTGCAAATACTCCTCGTTCATCTCAGGAAGCTCAAGCCCCTTAACAGACTCAATCTTGACCGTAAAATGCACTTTTTTGCCGGCAAGGTCCTTATCGCTGTAATCTTCGGCAAAGGAGTGTTCAAACTCCAAAGTTTCGCCGGCTTTATGGCTGATCAGTGAACGCGCAAAACCTTCAAAGGGCCATTCGGTTTTAGGCTGTTCTTTTTTACTGGGAATAAGCACCTGGTTAGGTGTAGCTTTGATAAGCTGGGCTTCGGTGCCTTCAGCTTTGCTATCTATTGCTTCCAGGCTCATGTAAACTACATTGCCTTCTGCGGCAGGTGTCTCAAGCGGCACAATGGTTGCGGCATTTCGGCGTGTAGAAGTGATAAATTGGCTTACTTCTTCATCAGTGACAGCCTCAGGTGAATAAGTGCTTTTAAGCTCCTCAGCCTTATTAAGTTCTACTTCCGGATCAAGGGGAATTGAAAATTCAAAGACAGGGGGGTTCTCGGATACGATTTTATCCAGATTGCCAGGGCCGTAGGGTTTGATTTTTTCTTCATCAAGAATTTTCGGGTAAGAATCATCTACAAGCATTTCGATTGCCTGTGAACTTACCTGCGCATCGCCTACATGGCGCAGCACCATGGCATAAGGTGCTTTGCCAGGACGAAAACCGGGAATACGCGTGCGTTCAGAAATTTTACGGGCGGCTCGATGTTTGAATTGCTCCATTGTTTCAGCATCAAACTCTGCGGTAATTTTGACCTGATGGTCATCAGTATAAGACTTTTGAATTTTCATTTATCCTCACAATTAGTATAAAAAACAATGGGGAAAGAGAGGCTCGAACTCTCACGCATCGCTGCACATGATCCTAAGTCATGCCTGTCTGCCAATTCCAGCACTTCCCCAAGGAGCATCCTATTATAAGCGAAAGGGGGTGGAGGGTCAAAAAAAATGACAAAGAAAAGCACAGCTCAAGACATTAATCGAAAAAAAAACTAAAATGCGAGAAAAAATGCGCGTAGCCACAGCCAAGTGTATTTGGGCACTTTATAAAAGCTTTGCCAGAATGCAACGTGTCAGCACAGATAAACTATAATGTATTTAGTTTTCACAATGGGAGTTGCAAAATGAAAGAGACCTCGAACTTGAACAGTGATGAACAGCCATTACGTTTGTTTGAATCGGATTTTCTTGAATTTTTTACCCACATAAATCCCTTGGTTGTCCTTATTCTTTTTACTTCCATTATTGTTTATTTTTTGTGGGTGGGTGTAAAGGCTAACCCAGGAACTTTATGGTGGCGTGTTGCCGTCACCTGGCTGATGGGAATCTTCATTTGGTCACCTGTGGAGTATATTCTTCACCGATTTGTTTTTCATTTTTCGCCAAAAAATCCGTCTGATAAAACAAAACGCTTTTTATTTCTCATGCATGGTGTGCATCATGCGCAGCCTCGTGAAAAGACCAGGTTGGTCATGCCTCCTGTGGTCAGCATTCCCTTGGCTGCATTTTTTTTGCTGATTTTTCATTTCTTTTTCGGAAAGCTTTTTGGCTTGGAATTTGCTGTTTCTGGTCTTTTTGCTGGTTTTGCCACAGGTTACCTTGTTTATGACCTTACCCATTATGCATTGCATCACTTTTCAATGTCTGGCGATTATTTCAGGAAATTACGTCAGCATCATATGGGTCATCATTTTAAAACCCATGACGCCAAATATGGAGTTTCTACGTGGTTGTGGGATGAAATTTTTCATACAATGTGAGGAAATAGAATGAACGATTGTCTTGTAGTTTATACCTCTAAATCCGGTTTTACTGAACGTTATGCCCAGTGGATTGCTGAAGAGCTTGGCTGTGAAATGGTGGAACTTTCTAAGCTTACGCCTCCCAGGCTTTTCTCTGCTAAAACACTCATTTACGGCGGGCCGATCCATGCAGGTTGGGTAACTGGCCTCAAAAAATTTTTGCGACGAAAAGAACGCCACGATGGCCAAAATATTTTTGTGTTTGGAGTGGGTTTAACTCCGGGAGATGCCGCTGCCGAAATTAAACGTTATCAAACAGCCAATTTAAAAGATAGAGAAAAGAACGTACCCTGGTTTTACTTCAAAGGGGGCTTGGATGTTGAGAAGTTAAAAGGCTTTGACCGGCTTATGATGAGTCTTGTGGCAAGGCACAGCAAAAAGGAAAAGGAAAAACTTCCCGAAAGCGAAGAGGGTGGGGCCAAAGTATTGATGGTGCAGGACTACTGTGATAAGGAGGCGATTGCGCCCTTGGTTGCTGCAGTTAGAGCTTTAGAATGATAGGAATATCCCATATCGCCCTTAATGTGTCAGATTTGGACGTACAAAAGTCTTTTTATACGCACTATTTCAATGGTAAAGCCAGCCCTCACTACCATAACCCTCGCACAGGTCTCGAAACCTGTTTTATTCAATTTGAGGATGGGGGCAGGCTTGAACTAATGCACTGGAAAGGCAGTATACAAAGGCTCTCAGGTACAAAGGTATTAGGCTTCATTCATCTGGCTTTTAGTGTTGGCAGCAAAGAAGCAGTTGATTTGTTGACTTTAAAGATGCGTAATGCAGATATTAAAATTATAAGCGGCCCTCGCCCGACGGGCGACGGATACTATGAAACGCTTCTTGAAGATCCTGAGGGCAATCTGGTTGAAGTCACTGTTTGATTTTATAGATGAATGAAGATAAACCTTATAAACGCTTGCTTGACTCTATTACCAATGGATTTAAAAAGGTTTTAGACTCAAACATTTTAGGGCTTTATGTGCATGGTTCAATAGCTTTTGGCTGCTTTATGCCCGATAAAAGCGACCTTGATTTCATTGCTCTTGTCAGACAACCTTTACATTGTAGTGAAAAACATCACTTACTGGAGTGCATTCTGAAAGAAATGCCTCATGCTCCGGCTAAAGGGATTGAGATGAGTGTGGTTTTGGCAAAATACGCTAAGGAGTTTCTTTATCCCACACCCTATGAATTGCACTTTTCATTAGAATGGCTGAATTTAGCAGTCGAGCATCCTGATACTCTCTGCACAGACGGGGAAAAAGTTGATTACGATTTGGCTGCGCATTTTAAAGTGATTACCGAAAGAGGATTAGTCTGGTACGGAGATGCGATTGACAAAGTTTTTTCTGAAGTTCCCTGGAATGTTTATTTGGATAGCATTGAGAGGGATAAACCTAAAACATTGATCTTTTAAGTGAAGAAACTGTTTATCATATTATTAACGCCTGTCGGGTGCTTGCAGCTAAGCAAGATCACTTGGTTTTATCCAAGCTTGAAGGCGGTATATGTGGGCTTAGCCATTGCCCGGCTGTACTGCACCCAGCCATCCGAAAAGCACTGGAATGGTACGCCGGCAACTCGTCAATAAATACAAAGCCCTGTTTTTCAGCCAA
Organism: Anaerolineaceae bacterium; assembly: GCA_034926255.1. GTDB lineage: Bacteria > Chloroflexota > Anaerolineae > Anaerolineales > Anaerolineaceae > Mesolinea. The sequence goes on from JAYFRD010000015.1 coordinate 39,786, forward strand.
TGAGCTATTAGATATCTTTACTTGGATTCAAGCGAACTAATATTTGGTTTTAAAAGATATTTCGATATAATAGCGGCTTATGACTCCCATAACTGTTTTTGAAAGTGGCACAACCGTTCGCAATCGGCTTAGCCGCTCTATTGTTTTGTCCATTCGTACCCTCATGCAGCAGAAAAAACCTGATAAAAGTAGCCTGGACATGGCAGCTTTTGTGGTGATCGCGCTGGAACAGATAGAGAAATCAGTAGAAACAAGTGTACTTGCCTGGGAAAAACGCGATTATTGGATTAAAGCAGATCGTTTTAGACTGGATTGGTTGTGGGTGGGGGAGCTTCGTAAGCGTCTTTCGCTGAATGTGCTCAAAGAAGATTGGGCTCTTCTGGCTCCTGATTTAGCTTTGGTAGCCCAGCACCTAAATCAAGTAGAAATTCGGCCCAATAACCGCATTGGCGAACCTTGGACGGGTGCCTGGGAAGTCTTCAGCAAAAGTAAAACAAAATAACAAATTACTGATAGTTCTCCAACTCTTTTTCGTATCATGACAGGGGAGGGAAATCACCTGTCAAGGTTGCGATAAGTGCTATTATCGAAAGCATTTGGCTCTCGTCCACAAAATGGGGGAGGTTGTATAAACACTCTTTTTCTCTACACATACCACATTTGTTTATTGCCGTCTCAATGCCGTCATCTTCTTTTTGATTGAAAGCAACTAAATCGGTTCTTAGAAAATACTCACCCTTTTCATTTTCATTAAAAAAAATGAAAATCTTGTGATGAATTTAACAGAATTAAAATCAGCACAATCTTTGTAAACTTTTAAATCAAAAAAGCAGAAAATTTATTTCATCAAATTGGGTCTCTCCCCATGCATTGGTTTACCGGAATGCTGCTGCTGATTTTATAAAATTAAGAAATTAATCTATACGCAATCTTTTGCTCTGCTTCATTTGCCTTTCATTTATAAAGACAAAACAATGGCATAGTAGTTTAAGATTGAGTATACTTTAACATACTATGAGCTTTTTATAATATTGGAGAAGAAATGAAAAAGTTTGCCCTTTTGATTGTAAGTATTGTTATCTTAAGTTCTTTGATGGTGGCTTGTGCCCCGGCTGCGCCGCAAGCTCCTGCTGCTACCGAGGCACCTAAGGCTACTGAAGCCCCCAAACCAACAGACGCCCCAAAAGCAACCGAAGCTCCTAAACCTACAGAAGCTCCTAAAGCTGAATCAACTGCAGCCGATTTTAAAGTGACAGGTAAAGTTGAAAAAGAAATGGGCTGGACTGAAGCAGAAGTAAAGGCAATGACCACCAAAACCGTAGAATCCACCAATTCCAAGGGTGAAAAATCCAACTATACTGGTGTAGTCATCAAAGAACTTCTGGCTCTTGCCAAACCTGCTGCAGATGCCGCCACACTTGTGATGGTCGCCAGCGATGGATTTAAGGCAGAAGTGCCCCTTTCCAAAGTGATGGAATGTGCAGACTGCATCATCAGCTTCCGCAGCAACGGCGGATTTTCATCTGTTTTGCCCGGTTTTGATAAGAATATGCAGGTCAAGGGTATTGTAGAATTGCAAGTGAAATAAACCTTATGCCCATTCTTTATATTGGGCTTGACGATACGGACAACCTCCAATCACGCGGGACGGGTTATCTGGCCCGCGTGATTGCGGACTCTCTGCAGCAGCGTTTTCCTTCTTTGGGTGTAGTAAGGCATCAGCTCTTTGTGCATCCTGATGTACCATACACTTCGCATAATAGTAGCGCCTGCCTTATGCATGAAATGCCCAAATCTTGCTGTCTTAGCCTTCTTTTCGAAGAAGTGAAGGCAATCATGCTTAATAACTTCCAACCGGGCAGTGATCCTGGCCTGGCAATGGCTGTCGAAGTTCCGCAGTCGATCTGCAAATTCGGCCAAGACGCAAAAACAAAAATTGTCACCCAGGAGCAGGCGCGTACTTTGGCGCAAAATTTCGGTATTCAGCTTGAAGGTTTAGGCGGTACAGAAGGCGGAGTAATTGGCGCAATGGCAGCTCTTGGCCTTTGCAGCGCTGGCAACGATGGCCGTTACCTCAATCTCGGGCAGATTCGTTTATTGCAGGGTTTGCAGCCGGTTCAGGCTGTATTAAATGCCGGAATCAACGAAGTAAAAACCTTGGCAGAGGAACCTGTTGAAACTGGGCTTGTAATCGCAGAAAAGATGCGCCCGGCCCGCAGAAATGGTAAAGCTGTTCTTTACGTAGAAAAGAGCCTCGAAGGCCATTACCAGCCGTTGAAATTGGATTGACTCTTGGGCCAGTCCGTTTATGCTGTTGAAGCCTCAAATCTTTCTTTCCGATATCACGGAGCAGAAAACTTTACTGCTCCATTTTCATTTGATTTGCAGCAAGGCAAAGCGGCGCTTGTTTGCGGTAATTCTGGTACCGGCAAAAGTACAATGGCCAGATGCATCTGCGGGTTGATTCCGCACCTTTACAATGGAGAACTGCAGGGTTTGGCCAAGCTTTTTGGAATGCAAACAACTGCCACGCCATTGTACCAGCTCAGTAAAAGAACCGGTTTTTTATTTCAGAATCCATATAATCAGCATCTTATGCCCAAGATCGAAAGTGAAATACTTTTTGGTCTGGAGTCTTTAGGCGTAGCAGAAAAAGAAGCAAAACTGCGCCTTGACCAAGTTGTTCAGCTTTTTGATCTGGAAGGTTTTCTGCAAAGGAACCCCAACAGCCTTTCAGGCGGCGAGCAGCAAAAACTTGCTTTGGCCTGTGTGTTAGCGCGTAAACCGGATCTTCTTGTTTTGGATGAACCTCTCTCCATGCTGGATACAAGTTCTGCATCCAATCTGGTAAGCTGCTTAAAAAAATATGCGCAAAGCGGCGGGTCTGTTCTGTGTTTCGAGCAGAAACCAGAATACTTTGGAGGCTGGGATGATCTGCAGCGCTTATGGCTCAGCAATTCTTGTGAAAAGGAAACAGCAGCAGATCTGCTTTCAAGTTTTTGCCCAGCCCCAGGTCAGATCATCGATGGTATTGAAACCCGTTCTTTGCGCCTCACCTATGCAAATAAAGCGGTAATTGATGGCATTGATTTAAGTTTGCCTTCGGGGAAATTAATTGCACTGATCGGCCCGAACGGTTCAGGGAAAACAAGCTTGCTGAGGGTGCTGGCCGGTTTTCAAAAATCGCAAGGTGAATATTTTATAGCAGGCCAAACCTCCGGGCAGCAAAATAAACCACGCTTAAATATGGTCGCCCAAAATCCGGATATGCAGCTCTTCTGCCCCACTGTAAAGCAAGAAATGCTTTTTGGTTTGCAGAAGCTCAACTGCACCATTTACACTGAAATACTACGCGCATTGAACTTAAATGTGTACGAGAATTCCCAGCCCCTTTTGCTGAGCGAGGGCGAAAAAAGGCGTGTTGCCTTGGCAACCGCTATCATGCATCAGCAAAGCAGCGGCTTGCTGCTTGACGAACCTTCGCTTGGGCAGGATAGCAGCCATAAGCAAATGCTGCTTTGCATTCTCAGGCGTTTGGCTGAATGCGGCTGGTTTATTTTGTTTGCCACGCATGATTTGGAATTAGCTAAAGAGGCAGATTGGATGCTGGCCATCAAAGAAGGAAAAATTATTCGCCAGGGCCAACCAAAAAAGCTGATGAAAACAAATGAACTTTGGGATGAGCTCGGTTTAGTTTTACCCCCATGGCTGTATGGAAGTGCTGATGAAACCTGAGTGCACCTGCCTGCGGAAAGACTTGCTCGCTTTTCGGAATCTCGACCCAAGAGTTAAGATGTTGGTTGCCCTGGCCTTGGTAATGCTTACCTTTCTTAAACCCCCTGCCCTCTATCTGCTTGTTTCCTGCTATTTTGTATTTATTGTTCTTAACGGCCTCTTGTTTGATCTCTTGCAGTTTTTACGCAAAAAAGCCTGGATATTTCTTGTTATCTTTGCTCTGGACGTGCTGATTGTTAACCTGGCACACGGAGTGGCTGTTTTAATGCGTATCTTGCTGCTGGCAAGCAGTTTTCTGATTGTAACCCGAAGCACCGAAGCGAATGAACTGGTAGCTGCTTTGAATAGCCTGGGCCTTCCCTATCGCATGGCTTTTGCCATAGGGATTGCCTTTGGCAGCATTGGCTTATATGAAGAACAGTGGCGCGCCATTAAAGAGGCTCAATTGGCAAGAAGCAGCGAACCAAAGGCTTTGAAAGACAAATTGTTCCGCTGGATTTCTTTGTTGATTCCTTCCATCGTTCTGACTACTCACCGCGCATGGGGCTTAACGGAAGCAGCGCATGCCCGCGGTCTTGATTCACCTGAAAGGGTTTCTTACACGAAGAAACCAATGAAAGCACGCGATTGGCTTTGGGCTTTTGCATCTATTGTATTTTCCTTTGTCTTGCTATACTTAAATTATGTTGCAGCCTAAACGTTACTTGTTTGGAATATTGTTTATCATTGGTATGGTCGCCTTGGTCATAGGCGGTGAGTTTGTGCGTGCCGGTCTTCAAACAAAAACACTGGGGCAAACAAGCGGACCGGTGCAGTTTTATTTGGATGGCATTTGGCGTAGCTCTCTCAACGAAAAAGCCTTTCAATCTCTTAAAAAGTATAGTTTTAAAGATGTCGAAGAAGGGAAGCTTCAGGAGGGCTGGATGGCATCGGACCTTATTTTGGTCAGTTTGGACATAAAAGCCCTGCCGAATGACGCTATACTGCTTTTTACAAGCAGCTCAAGAGGTAAGTCGATCGCCTTAAGCTGGGCTGAAGTAAAGGAACCTTCCAACCAAATATTATTTACCCTTTCTGGCCGGGGTACCATCAAACTTGCTTCAACTTACGAAAAACTGAATCAGCGTGAAGAGTGGATTCAGGATATGGATAAGGTGGAGATTAGCCTGCCATGAAGAAAACGTATTTTTCAACTTTCCAGCTTATTCTCATTGCCCTGCTTTCGTCCTTAATCGTTGTTGCAAAAATAGGGCTACGCATGCCCATCAAACTTTCTGGCCATAGCGGTTTTTTCTGGATGGCCATTATAATCATTGCAGCTGGGGTTGTACCCAAACGCGGAGCAGCAAGCCTTACAGGCTTTTTTTCGGGTATTTTGGCGGTCTTGCTTGGCTTAGGAGGGTTTGGCCCCTTAGACACTTTTCTTTCGTATTTTGCGCTGGGGCTGGGTACTGACCTGGCTTTGTGGCTTCTTGGTAGCCCGGAAAAGATTCCGGTTGCCATTTTGGCAGCCATCATCGGGCATCTGTGTAAGTTTCTGGTCAAGTGGGGTTTTGCTGTTTTTGCCGGCGCACCACTTGGGTTGGTAGCTCTTGGTCTTGGCCTTTCAATGGGCAGTTATATTCTCTTTGGGGGCTTGGGCGGACTGCTTGGCGCTTTGGCGTTGAGAGCTTTGCGCAAAGCAGGTTTCTTTAAACTTTTGGAAGAGAAAAAGTAGAACATTTCTTTCCACTTTGTGGTAAAAAGGCAAAAGCCTTTATTTTATGATGCTGGAGTCGTGTTGAAGACGATTTGGTATTTATTGGGAAAAATGAAAAGGTATGACCCGTCTATGATTTTTGTCATAGCGCTTTATACGCTGCTTTCCGCCGTAGCTCCTTTTATCTGGGTTTTTGTTCCTGCTCGTATTATTTGGTTAAGTAGTACCGGTCAAAAGAATGACCTTCTATGGCTGCTGGTATGCGCTGGCTTTTTAGCGGTTCTTACCAGTTTTGGTCTTGCCTTTCTTAAAGGCAACTTTCGCATGCGCATGAACAATATTCGTTACAACCTGATTCGCGATCTGATGCGGATCAGTTTAGATATGCCCTACCAGAATACCTTGAACATAAAAACACTCGAGAATATTAAACTTGCCAATCAATCGCTTGTCTCTCCCGTAATGGGTGCAGGTGGCATTATTCTGACTATGCAGCAGCTTTTTGGCGAGATTTTGGCCTCACTGGGTTTTGTATGGCTTTTATCAACACTTTCTCCATGGATGATGCTGATTCTGCTGATGGTTGTGCTTGGAACTTTTGCACTTAGCAAAAAAGCTGCTGACCGCGAAGAAAAAGCTTGGGAAGAGTCAGAATCTATTAACATGAAAACAGAGTTTCTTTTTAACTTTGTGAAGGATCCGGCCAACAAAAAAGATATCTCCCTCTTCTCACTTTATGATCTCATAAAATCATATATCCAAAATTTTATCAAGGCAAGTCAGGATATCGAAAAGGCAGTTAGTTTAAAAACTTTTACAAATGAAACAGCGATTGCAGGCCTGGACCTGATAAGAGATACGGCTCTCTTTGGCTGGCTTGCCTTTCTTTTTTTGCAAGGCCACATTGACTCCTCATTGTTTTTTCTTTACAGCATAGGCAGCATCTCTTTTGTGGTGATTGCTCAGCAATGCATGAAAGATATTGCCACCATTCGCAAAGAAGAACAACGATTTTCAACTTTCATGAATTTGCCTCATTTGCTTGGCTTTGAGGAAAAGTACGAGGCATCTTTTAACGGTTTGGATTTGAATAATCAAGGTCTGAATATTGAGGTGCATCATCTCAGTTTTTCTTACCCGGGAAGTGAAAAACCTGCTCTTAACAACCTCAACCTGAACATTAGATCCGGAGAAAAGCTTGCTTTAGTCGGTGAAAACGGTTCTGGCAAAAGCACATTGATAAAGCTCCTTTGTCGGCTTTACCGGCCGGAAAAAGGCCAAATTCTCGTCAACGGCATGGATATCTGGAAAATCCCGGAGGAAGCTTATCGGGAGCTTTTAAGTGTTGTTTTTCAGGACGCAATGGTTTTCCCTTTCTCGGTAAGAGAAAATATCGCAATGTCAGAACAGGCTTCTTCAGCTTTATTGGAATTAGCTTTGGAAGAATCCGAACTGAAACCAATTGTGGATTCTTTGGCAAAAGGGTCTGAAACCACCCTGCTGCGCCTTTTGGATGACGAAGGCAGAGACCTCTCTGGAGGCGAGCGCCAAAAGCTATTTCTTGCTCGCGCGCTCTACAAGAAGAACAGCCGTTTTCTCATTTTGGATGAACCGTCAGCCTCATTGGACCCCTTGGCAGAGCGCGCGCTTTATGAACATTACGGAAAAATGACCGAAGGCAAAACAAGCTTGTTTGTGTCTCATCGGCTGGCAAGCACACGTTTTTGTGATCATATCGCCCTCCTTGAAGACGGAAAAATCCAGGAATACGGCACCCATGATTCTCTTATTGCACTGGGTGGTACTTACGCAAATCTTTTTGAAATTCAGGCAAAGAACTATCGGGAAAGCATGAAATCGAAAGAGCAATCATGAAGAGTATCTGGAGATTGCTGAAACTTTCACATAGCCAGGGGCTGGGCATGACAGGCTGGCTTTTATTTTCTGCCCTGGTCAGTGGCCTGTCGCCAATGGTAAACATCATCATGCCTAAATATATTTTGGATGAGTTGCTGAGGGCAAGGCGTTTGGAAATGCTGGCCTCGTATGTTGTTATTTTAGGCTTGGGTAACCTTTTGTTCTCTGTTCTCAAAGCGCTTTGCAAAAGAAATCTGGGTTTTCGAGGGTACAAGCTTTATCTGCAGTTTAATGAAATGCTTTCAGCTAAATCGTTACGCCTCAGCCTTTCAGAAAGCGAAAAGAAATCAATTATTGATTTACTTGAAAGAGGTAAATTTGGCCTCTATGGCCTGTTTGATATAAGTACTATTCTGCAAAACCTTGGAGCTGCGCTTGTTTCGGCAACAAGCATTATATTCTTGCTCCTGGTTCAGGACTGGTTTCTGCTTCTGATAGTTGCCGGCATAGGCCTTCTTACTCTTCCCAGTTTCAAAAAAATCCATAACCTGGATTTGGAAGACGCCCGCAGGTCGGTTGTTGAAAATCGTCAGTTTAATTACTTTTGCTTTATCGCTACGGACTTTCGATATGCTAAAGATCTTCGCCTTTATCATGGCAGCGAACTGATGCTGGGCCGTGCTAAAAAAGTAATGGACCGTATTCTTAAAATCAATCACGATTACTTTACTAAAAGTGGTTTTTGGTCTGGCGTTTCTGCTGGATTGGTTGAATTGCAAAATGTAGCCATTTTTATACGTCTTGGTCTCAAACTGCTTAAAAACGTGATTAGCGTGGGCGCTTTCAGTATGCTTTATGCGGCAAGCCAGCAATTGGCCCGTGCCATGAACCAGTTGATTTCTAATGGAATTCAACTTTCCACCATCAGTTTCTCTTTGGACCCTTTCTTTGCGTTTTTGGCTCTGCCGGAAGATAAGGCAGTGGATTCTGCTCCGATGACTGAGAGCGTAAAAGAATGCCTGGCTAAGGTTGCAGAAGGCCAATTGGAATGGGAAGTTTGCGACTTAAATTTTAAATACCCCACCAGCGATACATGGTCTGTTAAGCACTGCAATTTGCACATTTGCTCCGGAGAAAATGTAGCTCTGGTGGGTAAAAATGGTGCTGGCAAAACTTCTCTGGTCAAGCTTTTATGCAGAATCTATAAACCTCAATCCGGTCGGATACTTTTGAATGGTGTTGATATCTGGGATATACCCTTGGAAGCGTATTATCGGGTGTTGGCCCCCACTTTTCAGGATTTTCAGCTTCTGCCCCTGACCATTGAAGAAAACATCAGTTCTCAACCTGGGGCAAAGCTTGACAGGCAAGAACAAAGTGAGATCCAAGGGGTCTTAAAAAAGGTTGCAATCTGGGATTGGGTTGAGACTTTGCCGCAAAAACTTAAAACTTTTCTTTCACGCAGCCTGCACGAAAACGGAGTATTGCCATCCGGTGGGCAGGCACAAAAAATTGCCTTAGCCAGATCCCTCTATCACCGGGGTAAATTCCTGATCATGGATGAACCTACCGCAGCACTGGACCCGCGCAGTGAAGAAGAGGTCTTTCAAAAAATGCTTGAGCTTACGCATCATCAAACTGCGCTTTTCATTTCGCATCGCCTTTCAAGCACCCGTTATGCCGACCGCATTCTGGTGATGGATTCCGGGAAAATCATTGAAGAAGGTTCTCATCCTTCTCTTATCTCCAAGGGTGGCTTGTATAGTCAAATGTATAAGATTCAGTCCAGTCAATATTTTGAGGAACCCAACCAGCAAGATAGCGAAGCACCAGCTGTAAGTTAAAACATTTTTCTGCTCTTGCGCGTTCAGCGTATATAATACGCGTATGGCAGATGAAGATACTTTGCAGCTTGTTATTCAAAAGTACATAAAGTCAGTTCAGCTTTCAAGAACTGCCAATACAGCGCGAACTTATCGCAACGCCATGCGCACCTTTAATGAGGTATTGGAAGCGCATGATATAAAAGCTGACCAGGCAAAACTTTCATCCCTTCAGGAGGATGCCATTATCTGGATGGCAGATGAGCTGAAAGGTCTTTCCCCTTCCACAGAACAATGTTATCTGACCGCAACAGTGGGCCTTTACGAATACATAGCAGGGGAGAATTTAGCTCCAATTAATCTTCCGCGCATCCGCCTTCTCATTAAGCAAAGGGCTCGCCGACCGGGGGTGCGTTTGCCGCAATTCCCGAAAGCCGATATTGAAATGGTTCTTGATTATGCGGCGTCTTTAAACACCAAACCTTATGAAAATGAAATTGAACGCCTGATTAACCTGCGTGATCGCGCACTTCTGCTTACTTTGGCAGATACTGGCTTGCGTGTGCATGAGGCTTGCAAGCTAAGGCGGGGTGATATAGATTGGCATGAAAGTCGTGCAATTGTGATTGGCAAGGGAAACAAAGAAGCCTTGGTCCGTTTTTCAAAGCGTGCCATTGAGGCGGTTAAAGACTATCTGGCCTTAAGAGCTGGCAAAGATGGTACCGGAGGCAAAGCATTAAGTGCCTTACCCATATTTGCCCGGCATGACAAAGCCAGTGCCGGCAAGGTAAAGCACATTTCTACCACGACAGGGCGTGAAATTGTGGCGGCCAGGGTTGTAGAAGCCTGCGGTGAGGCTGCAGCAGGAACGATTACCCCGCATTCCTTCCGCCACTATTTTGTGACAACCGTGCTTATGAACTCAGGCAATCTAAAATTGGCGCAGGAATTGGCAAGGCACACCAACATTGCAGTCACCCAGCGTTACACGCACCTTTCGGATGATGAATTGGATAAAAAGTATCAAGAAATCTTCGGGTGACGCACCCAGTGGTATTATTTTGTGCAGAATCTCACGAATTGCATAAAAGGAGCCTATGTCCGACAATCGCATCCACTCTCACCCGATATTGAAGGATATTTACCCAGCTGCCATTCCCTTTTACTGGAACAAACAAAGGTTTTTGGCTAAACCCGGAGAGATGATCTCTTCTGCTTTGTTTGCCAACGGCGTGAGTGTTTTTGGGCATCACCCTAAAGATGGGTCACCTCAGGGCATCTATTGTGCTAACGGGCAATGTTCTCAGTGCCTGGTTTTGGCAGATCATGTTCCTGTAAAGGCCTGTATGACACCCGTAACAGAGGGCTTAAAAGTAGCCCCTGTGGATGGCTTGCAGGTTTTGCCTAAGGTCGTCGTCAAAGGCGGTTTTAAGACCGCTTCCACGCCTTACGAGGAGGCAGATGTGCTGATCCTCGGAGGCGGGCCGGCCGGCCTTTCTGCTGCAGTTGAGCTTGGCAAATTGGGTGTATCGGTTATTTTGGTGGATGATAAGGATAGGCTTGGCGGTAAACTGGTTTTGCAGACTCACCGCTTTTTTGGTTCAAGTGAGGCGGTTTATGCCGGCACCAGAGGGATTGACATCGCCAAAAAACTGGAGGCGGAAGTTAAGGCCCAACCCAGTGTTGAAGTATGGCTGCGTTCAACGGCTTTAGCGGTCTTTGAAGATAAGGTCGTGGGTGTTCTGCGCAATAATGAAACCTATACGCTGGTGAAGCCTAGAATCTTGATGGTTGCAACAGGCGCCCGCGAAAAAACACTTGCTTTTCCTGGCAATACCTTGCCCGGAGTTTATGGGGCTGGCGCTTTCCAAACCCTGGTAAACCGCGACCTTGTAAAGCCTTGCAAGAATCTTTTTATTGTGGGCGGGGGGAACGTGGGCCTCATTGCCGGTTATCATGCCATTCAGGCCGGAATTCATGTTGCCGGTTTGGTAGAGGCTGCGCCGCAGTGTGGGGGCTATAAGGTCCATCTCGATAAACTGAAGCGCTCCGGTGTACCCGTCCTTACCTCAACAACGATAGTTAAGGCAGTGGGTAAAGAATCCGTAGAAAAAGTGATCATCGCCAAGGTAGATGAACATTTCAAGCCTATTGCCGGTACAGAAAAAGAATATGCCTGCGACACCATTTTGATTGCGGTTGGTCTTGACCCTGTCAACGAGTTTTTGAGGCGGGCCAAGGATGCTGGTATGCAGGTTTATTCCGCTGGAGATGCCCATGAAATTGCTGAAGCCTCTGCGGCTATTTTTTCAGGAAAAATTGTAGGCAATGAAATTGCTGCGGCACTTGGCAAACGCAGCGAGCCAATCCCCAACGCCTGGGCGGAATTTGAAGAGGTGCTTAAATCTCGGCCAGGCAAGATACGCCAAAGCCCTGACCATCATCAATTTGAAGGGGTCTATCCCATCATGCACTGCGATCAGGAAATTCCCTGTGACCCTTGCTCTACCGTTTGCCCGAAAAATCTGATCACCATTGATAAAACTGATATTCGGCACATCCCTGAATTCCCGTATGAAAGCCCAACCGATTGTATCGCCTGCGCACGCTGTGTTTCCATTTGCCCTGGCTTGGCCGTCACCCTTGTTGATTTCAGAAAGAAAACGGATACAGCTCTGGTCACCCTGCCCTATGAACAAGATCCTAAGGGCATAGAGCCGGGGAAAATCGTAGAACTGACAGACCTCAACGGAGAGATAATTGCCAGCCTCCCAGTCAAATCTATGCGCAGTTTGCCTAATTTCACCGGCACGACCCTGCTTACTGTTGAAGCGCCTCATGCCATTGCAACCAAGATTTCCGGTCTCAAAATTATCAGTAGCGACCTGCCAACTGCCTTTGAAGAAAGCGTGGATTTCGAAAAACTGTCTGATGATGCCATCATTTGCAGATGTGAGCGTGTGACAGCCGGTGAAATCAGAGCCCTCATTCGGGCTGGCGTGAGGGATGTAAATCAGATAAAAGCTATGGCGAGGGCCAGCATGGGTGCTTGCGGCGGTAAAACGTGTCTGACGATGATTAAGAGGCTCTTCCAGTCGGAAGGCGTTGCTCTCAAAGATGTAAAAGAAACCACGCTAAGGCCCGTTTTTGTGGAGGTTCCCTTGGGTATTCTTGCGGGTATGGAAGAGCGCAAAAACAGAGCAAACGGAGGCAAGGCATAATGGATAAAGCTTATGATGTTGTAATTGTTGGCTGTGGCTCTGTGGGAACCCCTTCAGCCATGTTTTTGGCTCAGGCAGGCTATAAAGTACTTGTGCTTGATGCATTAAGCAGTAACGGTCAGGCTTCCAATAAACATGCCATTGGCGGGGTGCGCGCCACCCATTCTGATCCTGCCAAGATTCATCTCTGTACCGATTCTATTAAAATTTTTTCAACATGGAAAGAAACCTACGGCGATGATATCGAGTGGTATGCGGGTGGCTACTCCTTTGTAGCCTATGATGAAGATATTGAAAAGGCCCTTAAAGATTTGCTGCTTATTCAGAAAAAAGCTGGTCTTAACATAGATTGGAAAACCCCGCAAGAATTGCAAAAACTTGCCCGGGGACTGAATATGGAAGGCTTGATTGGTGGTACTTTTTCGCCGGAAGATGGCTATGCTTCCCCTCTGAAGGCTAATTTTGCTTTTTACAGCCAGGCGCTCAAAGCCGGAGCAGAATTCCGCTTCAATGAAAAAGTAGATGGCATCGAAATTGAAGATCACAAAATAAAGGCAGTAAGCACCGATAAAGACCGCTATGAATGCAAGTGGCTCATTAATGCGGCGGGAGCCTATGCAGCTGAAGTTTCCAAGCTGGCAGGGGTAACGGTTCCAGTTAGACCCGATTCGCATGAAGCGCTTATTACCGAACCGGTTCAGCATTTTCTGGAGCCCATGATTGTGGATATCCGCAAAAGGCCGGGCTCAGCTAATTTTTACTTTTATCAAAATGTGGACGGACAAATTATTGGTTGTCAGACCCCAGACCCGCAAATTTGGGGTGATTTTGAAATGGAAGCAAGCGAGTTTCTGCCTGAAATTTCAAAAAGACTGCTTGAAGTCATGCCAGTCCTTAAAAATCTCAGGGTGCGTCGTACCTGGCGTGGAACTTATCCTATGACGCCGGATGGCTCGCCTATTCTGGGCGAAGTGGCCGACCTGGAAGGTTACATTCTGGCAGTCGGCATGTGCGGTCAGGGCTTTATGCTTGGGCCGGGCGTTGGGCAGCTTTTGACTCATCTGGTGCAAGGCCAATTAAGCGAGGCAGACAAAGTTTGCCTGCAAGACCTAAGGTTGGATCGTTCTTTTGGCAAGGAAGAAAAACTCGGCTAAACAAAATCATAAATTGGTTTAGAATCTGCGGTAGGAAATGAAAAATCAAAACCTAACCGCAAAGCTTCCCTCTGGCTTTACCGCAGAAGATAGAGCACAGATTGAAGCTGCACTTGAATTGGCTGAATCCGCTTATGTGGAACAAACCCGGGCGGATGGCACCCCATGCATGGTGCATTGTATTGCGGTGGCTGAAATTCTGCTGGGCTTGGATGCTTCACCAAGCATGGTTGTGGCCGGCCTTTTGCATGATATCACTTTGGATACATCTGTTACGCTTGAGGAAATACAGTCAAAATTTGGTAGTACGGTGGCAGGCCTTGTAGCAGGCTGCGCAAAAATTACTTCTTTGCAGCAGCTCTCCCGCGGAGACCAGCTTCCCAATGAACGCTTGCCCCTCCCTGTGCCGCTGCAGAATGAAAGTGATACGCGCAAAAACGAAATGGTTGTAGAAACAATGCGCAAAATGCTCTTGGCTATCGGCGATGATATTCGTGTCATTTTGATTAAGTTAGCTGACCGTCTTCATAACATGCGCACGCTGGCTGCGATGCCCGAAGATCGACAGACTCAGATAGCGCAGGATACACTGGACATTTTTTCCCCTCTGGCAAACCGTTTGGGTATTTGGCAGATTAAATGGGAACTCGAAGATTTAGGCTTTTTCTATACAAATCGCCAAAAATATCAGGAGATTTCGGACCAGATTGCGCTCAAGCTTGAAAAGCGGACTGAAGAAATCAACGAAATAATGGACACCCTCCAAAAACAATTAAGGGAAGCCGGCGTAACTGCAAAAATTTCCGGCAGGCCAAAGCATATTTATTCGATCTATCGCAAAATGATGCGTAAAGGTCAAAACTTTGAAGCAATTCGGGACCTTAGGGCAGTACGGGTGCTTGTGGAAACGGTTGAAACTTGCTATAAAGTGCTTGGGCTTGTGCATATGAGTTATCAGCCTATTCCCGGCGAATTTGATGACTATATTGCGGCTAAAAAGCCAAATAATTACCAGTCACTGCATACGGCTGTGATATACACCGATGGCAAGCCGCTTGAGATACAAATTCGCACTCCTGAAATGCATCAAAATGCTGAATATGGTATTGCTGCCCACTGGCGTTATAAGGAAAACAGCAGCCTTATTTCAAATCAGTATGAGCAAAAAGTAACCTCTTTGCGCAGTTTGCTTGCCCTTAGCAAGGAGAATGACGACAATCAGGATGTATTGGATGCAATCAGTTCTGATGTGTTCCGCGACGAAGTTTATGCGCTTAGCCCTAAAGGCAGGGTGTTTACTTTACCGGCTGGCTCCACCCCCATTGATTTTGCCTATCAGGTACACACCGATATTGGTCATCGCTGCAGAGGCGCGAAAGTCAACGGCAAACTGGTAACGCTTGACTATGTGCTTTCTACAGGTGATCAGGTTGAAATTTTAACAGTAAAGAAAGGGGGCCCCAGCCGAGACTGGTTAAACCCCTCGTTGGGTTTGGTGAAGTCCAGCAGGTCGAAATCTAAAATTCGGCAATGGTTCAAGCAGCAGGATCATGATGAAAACTTGTTGAATGGTAAAGAGCAGATTGAACGTGAATTTAAACGCCTGGGTGTTAACCAGCCGGATTTGGAACGTTACGCTGCTCATTTTAGTTTCAAATCATTGGATGATCTTTATATCGCCGTTGGCTGCGGTGATTTTGGCATTGGCAGATTAGTTAACCTTTTTGCTGATGAGCAAAAAGAAAGCCTTGAAGCGGAGCTTCAGGTAAAGCCTTCCTCATTCAACAAGCAAACTGTGGATAGCGGCTTTACGGTTACAGGAATGAAAGGCTTGGCCACGTCTGCTGCCCGTTGCTGCCATCCTGCTCCAGGGGATGAGATTATTGGTTATATCACGCGCGGGCGCGGGGTTACTATTCACCGCGCGGATTGTCCCAACGTCACCCGCGTAAAGGAAAAAGAGCGTTTGCTCAAAGTGGATTGGGGACAGTCTCAACAAACCTTCCCAGTCGAAATTCAGTTGATTGCCATCAACCATTTTGGCCTGATGAGTGAAATCTCTGCAGTTCTAAGCAGTGAGCCTGTGCGGCTGGTAGACTTGAACATGGTTAACCGCAATCAGCTGGTGCGCGCTAACCTTGTGGTGGAACTTGCCGGGCTTGACCAGTTGAGCCGTTTGCTCGCCAGATTGGATAATATCCCGAATGTAATGGAAGCGAGCAGAGTGAAACCGGGATAAAATGTGAAAATTAACTTTACGATTTCTGTCCTATAAGATAAAATGCCTGCGAAACCCCTAACAGAGAGGTAACTAAAGGAAAGATGCCAAAAATTCGATGCCACTATCTCGATTGCACCTATCTTGATGACCGCTATTGCTGCGCAGCAGCCATAGAATTGAATCCGGATGCGGGCTGTACCACCTATGCCCCTAATGAAGAATCTGAAGCCGCTGCCTGGAATGAAGATTTGGATGATGAGTGGGAAAGCAACGAAAACGAAGATGAAAATGACGATTTATGGGCACCCGATGAAGAAGACCCTGAAGACGAGGGCGAAGAAGACTCGGACGAATACTAAAAATAATCTTCTCTATTAATAACAGAACGGCACCTTAAGACTGGAGTGCACGATGGATGAAAAAGCTTTTGGCAAGACTACTATTGCACCGAATGTACTTGTCACTATAGTCAAACTGACTACACTGGCCACACCCGGTGTTACGCGCCTGACGAATTACGGCCCCTCCTCAAGTACCGCAACTGCCCACGAACCGGATGGTGTTAAGATCTTTTACCGGGGTGAGCAAATAACGGTGGATGTTTATATTGCCATCAGTGCTGCCGAAAATGTGCGTCTGGTTGCTGAAGAGGTACAGAAGCGCGTTATCCGTGCCATCTCTGAAATGGTGGGTATGCAAGTGGTGCAGGTAAACGTTCATGTAGCTGATGTAGACATGCAGAGTTAATATGACTGCAAAAAAAACAAAAGCCCGTATTGCCGCTTTGCAAACCCTTTTTGAATTGGATCTTGCCGAGCACCCTTTGGGAACCGTCCTTGAACAACGGGCAGCAGATCTTGACCTGGATGAAGCGCAATATGACTTTGCGCTCAAGTTGGCGCAAGGTGTTCATAAAACAACAACACAGCTGGACGATCTCATTAGCCGGCACGCTCCCGAATGGCCCCTTGATCAGGTGGCGGTGATTGACCGCAACATCCTGCGTATGGCTCTCTGGGAAATTGCTTTTTATAGAGAAACCCCGCTTAAAGTGGTAATCAACGAAGCTGTTGAACTGGCAAAGCTATATGGAACTGACAGCTCGCCCCGTTTTGTCAATGGTGTTTTGGGCAGCTTGGTTGAAAGCCTTGAAAAGATTAAACAATCTATCCTCAAGTAAATGCTAACCTTTCAAAGAATCTTTGCGGGCAATTCATTATTTACAAAAAGATGAACTGATTTTAAACAAAGGCTTCGTCTATTGAAGCCTTTGTTTTTTTAAATGTATTTGGCTTTTCTTTGACTGTTTTGTGCCGTTAACCGAAGCAAAACGGGAATGAATGTTATAACAGGAATAACTATAGCCGAAAGGAAAACTATGCCAGAATCTCACGAAACTATTCATAACCAAGTTCTTGCTTCTCTGAAGCAGGCCGGCCTTGGCCCCCAGCTGGACTTTGATTACAACCTGCCGCCGGCCGAGCTGATTGAGAAAGCAGTGGATAATCGCGAAGGAGAACTCTCCTGGGAAGGAGCCCTTGTGGTTGATACGGCTCCTTATACGGGCCGCTCCCCTAATGATAAATATATCGTTCAGGATGACGACCCTGATCTTTGGTTGGCAGCTGGAACCGAATGGATATCAAGAGAAAAGTTTGAAGCGCTTAAGGCCAAAATGCTTGCGCACCTTAGCACGCAGCACCTCTATGTAAGAGATGTAAAAGCTGGTGCTGACCCTGCCAATATGGCCAGAGTGCGCGTGATTACTAACCTGGCCTGGGAAAATCTGGCTGCTTCCAATCTTTTTATTGAAAATGACGGCGCACCTTGGCAAAACTTGGATTTCCAGGTCATAGTAAATACCAACTTCGAAGCTGACCCTGCTGTTGATGGCACGCGTTCCCCGGCATTTATTATTCTGGATTTTAAGAGCAAAGTAGTCCTGATTGGTAAAACCCGTTACTGCGGCGAAATTAAAAAATCCGTCTTTACATTTATGAACTACCGCCTTCCGAAGAAGAACATTCTGCCTTTGCACTGCTCTGCAAATATCGGCAAAGATGGGGATGTCGCCCTTTTCTTCGGCCTGAGCGGTACCGGCAAAACAACGCTCTCTTCTGACCCAGACCGTGCATTGATTGGTGATGATGAACATGGCTGGAGCGATGATGGCGTTTTCAACTTTGAAGGCGGCTGCTATGCCAAAACAATTCGTATCAATCCAGCCTATGAACCCCTGGTTTGGTCTGCTATTAATCGATTTGGCTGCCTGATTGAAAACGTTCCCATGGATGAAAAACGTGTTCCGGATTTTGACACGGCTATCAAAACAGAAAACACCCGCGCAGCTTATCCCTTGCGTTTCATCCCGAATTTTGTGCCTTCAGGTCAGGGCGGGCACCCAAAGCACATCTTTTTCCTCACCGCCGATGCTTTTGGTGTTCTTCCTCCGCTTGCCAAACTTTCAACCGAACAGGCCATGTATTACTTCCTTAGCGGCTATACCAGCAAACTTGCCGGTACAGAACGTGGTCTTGGCGATAAGCCTGAAACAACCTTTTCAACCTGCTTCGGAGCTCCCTTCCTGCCCCTCAAGCCGGCTATTTATGCCAAGTTGCTTGCCGACCATCTTGAAAAATACGGCACACAGGTTTGGCTGCTCAATACCGGCTGGTCTGGTGGCGCTTATGGTGTTGGCAAACGTATGGCTCTGCCTCTGACCCGTCGTATGATTGCGGCTGTTCTCGGGAATGAGCTGGAGCAAACCGCAACCCATATGGATCCGATTTTCCGGCTTGAAATTCCCGATGCTGTTCAAGGTGTCCCTGCTGAGGTTCTGAACCCGGATAAGTCCTGGGCTGATCAAGATGCGTATCAAACGGATGCACGCATGCTGGCTGCCAAGTTTGTTGAAAACTTCAAGAAGTATCAAACAACTGTGCCTCAGGCGGTTACCGGAAGCGGTCCAGCTTCTGCCAAGTAACGGAGATGGGATGGATAAATTTGTGATTCGCGGAGGGGTTCCGCTGCAAGGAGAAATGACGCCTTCCGGTAATAAGAATGCGGCGCTTCCATTAATGGCAGCCTGCTTGCTTACTGATGAACCCGTCATCTTGCATAACATGCCGGAAATTACTGATACGAAGAGTATGCAAACGCTTCTTGAAAGCCTTGGCGTGGAAGTAGAAAAAATAGGCCAAACATCAAGCTATCGCTTTACAGCCAGGCATGTCGAAGCGTCAGATTTAGACCCTGAAATTTGCAAAAAGATCCGTGCTTCCATATTGCTGGCCGGGCCAATGATTGCGCGCGAACAAAAGATGGTTCTTCCACCTCCAGGCGGGGATGTGATTGGCCGACGCCGGGTTGATACGCATATCTTAGCCTTGCGCCGGCTTGGCGCAAACCTCATTTTTGAAGATAACCTATTTAAATTTGATGCTCCCCAATTAAAAGGTGCTGAGATTCTTTTGGATGAGGCCAGTGTGACCGCAACGGAAAATACCCTCATGGCGGCCGTTAAAGCGAAAGGTACAACCATTATCCGCAATGCGGCTTCTGAACCGCACATTCAGGAACTCTGCCATATGCTCAATGCCATGGGGGCCGATATTGAAAACATCGGCTCAAACACGCTGATTGTGCATGGCGTCGAAGCGCTGCACGGCGCTGAATTTACCATTGGTCCCGATTACTTGGAGGTTATTAGCTTCGTTGGCGCGGCTGCGGTAACCAGAGGTTCAATTCGTGTTAGGGATGCCGGTGTAGAACATTTGGGAATGATTCAATTGGTTCTGCATCGCTTGGGAGTGGACTTTGAAATAGATGGAAAAGACCTGATCCTCTCGGAAAATCAAAGGCTTTGCATCGAACCTGATTTGGGTAATGCCATTCCTGAAATCAGCGTGATGCCATGGCCTGCTTTCCCCACCGATCTGATGAGCATCGCCATCGTGATGGCCACTCAATCCAGAGGTTCGGTGCTTTTTCACGATTGGATGTACCCAAGCCGTATGTTCTTCATTGATAAACTGGTTTCAATGGGTGCGCAGATTGTACTTTGCGATCCCCATCGTTGTATCGTCAATGGCCCCACCCCTCTGAGCGGTGAACGTATGGATAGCCCCGATATCCGCGCCGGAATTGCACTAGTTCTGGCTGCGCTTTCGGCAGATGGTCGTTCTACTATACGCAACATTGCTCAAATAGACCGTGGTTATGAGAGAATTGATGAAAAGTTGCGGGCTATAGGCGCGGATATTGTCCGCCAGCCTGGATAAGAAACAAAGGCGTTAAGTAAAAAACCGGAGAGGAATTTCTATATTCTTCTCCGGTTTTCTTTAATAACCGTCTTTACTATAAAGTCCTGTTTTTGGCATAGACCAATAAGTCAAAGACTGCTGTTAATTGCTTGCAGCCTCTGCAGTGGACAAGAAAGTATCAACCGTTTCACGCAGCATAGGTTCTGGCAGCGCACCAGTTTGGCGGTGCACAATCTTGCCGTCCTTCATCATCAGCATGGTTGGGATGCCCTGCACACCATATTGTTGGGCCCACTCTTGGTTTTCATCCGTATTCACCTTGCACACAACCAATCTTCCGGCATAGTCATTGGCAATTTTATCGAGGATTGGGCTGACCATACGGCAAGGGCCGCACCATGGTGCCCAGAAGTCAACAATAACAGGAAGGGGGTTTTCGAGAACAGTTTTCTTGAAAGCTGCGTCAGTTACATGAATGGGTTCTTGAATCATTTCTTTTTACTCCTTAATTTTCTTGGCTAGAGTATACAGGTTTATGTGTTTAATTATTATTAATATATAACCTTCCGTTTTATATGGCAAGGCTAAGTTTTGTTAAGAGCAATGGCCCAAAAATAATGAGGCCAACAATAAGCGCTACAACAGCGGTAACCAGCACGGCAGCTGCAGCCAGGTCTTTTGCGATCCGTGCCAAAGGGTGTTTATCCGGGCTGGAAATGTTCACAATGGTTTCTGCAACCGTGTTCATGAGTTCTGCAATCCACACCAGGCCGACGGCAAGCACAATACCAATCCACTCCAGCCTTGAAATTTTTAGCCAAAATGAAAGTGAAACGACCAAAAGAGTGGCAACTGCATGAATCCAGATGTTAGGCTGCGTTTTAAAGGCATAAACCAGCCCTCTCCATGCCCATACAAAGGATTTGCGTCTGGTGCGTAAAAACTCTGCACTTTTTTCGGTTTGTTCAGAAAGGTTTATCTTCATTTTTTTTAGGGTCTTGACAGTTCATCCAATTCATGCGATAAAATAGGTTCTGCGCGGGTGTTGCCAAGCGGTAAGGCATTAGCTTCCCAAGCTAACATTCGTGGGTTCGAATCCCATCACCCGCTCTAATTACTTCCCGAGTGTGTTAGCTTCCCAAATTATACATGTTATCTGCCCTCAGGCTCGCTGAAACCGAAATCTGTTTGATCCGGAGGGCGATAACCTTGGAACTCTCAAAAGCATACGAAGGTTTTGAAATCTGTAAGACTGGCAACCGTGTAGGCGATCTTTCGCCGGCAACTTTGAAAGTCTATCGTAGCTGCATTAATCACCTGGTCGAATACCTTGGCGACCCTTGCATTGGGTCAATCACGCTGCCCCAGCTTGAAGCCTTCATGCGATACCTTGAGGTGGATTACAAAAAACAAGACGGGTCGAATCTCTCCACCTACGCGCAAGATAACCATTGGAAGGCTATCCGCTCAATATGGAAGTGGAGCGTTTCGGAACTGAGGATCAAGCCCGTTCATGAAGGCCTCGCACAGCCGGTGGTGGTCACTGAGCCGGTCGCACCCTACACCCGCGAAGACTTAACTCGCATCCTGAGCGCTTTGGATACAGTTACGCGCACATGCCGTAAGACGCGCGGGAAGTATAAACAATCACGGTCCACGGTTTTGCGCGATAAGGCAATCATTCACCTGCTACTCGATACAGGCATGAGAATCGGCGAACTGTGCCGGCTGAAGACCGAAGATCTGTTTATGGATTATTCGCAAATCAAAGTAAAGCCATATCGCAGCGGCAAGAAGTCCCGACCGCGAGACCTACCTTTCGGCCGCAATACCAAACGCTGGTTATGGCAATACCTCACCCATACTGAGCGACTACCAAAGCAATCACTCTTTGGGATCACCGTGAGCGGGCTCAATAATTTTTTTGCCAGGGTCGAGGTGCGCTCAGGGGTCGCCTCGGTTCATGCGCACCGATTCCGCCACACTTTTGCGATCGAATTCCTACGCAATGGCGGCGATGTTTATTCCCTGCAAACAATTCTTGGTCATAGTGACTTAACCATGTGTTTGCGCTATTTGGATATAGCTAAAAGCGATGTAGTGAATGCCCATCGCAGGGCTTCACCGGTGGATAATTGGGAAATCTGAGAGAGACTTAAGCCGGCTTTTTCAGCAACCAGGCGGCACATTTTGGATTCACGACCTCGCCTTGCCGCCCAGCGTAAAATAGAACTTGTGTGCGCATTAATCCCTGAACGCCTTGGCAACGGCAGACTCTATCTCTTCTCTGCTCAGTATGAGGTTATGCGCTTTCAGGGATTCTTCCAGAGAGTCAGAAACCGCCTCAATTCGCTTTTGGTTGGCAATCAGAGTCAACTTATCGTAGATCGCCACACCCATTGATTTTTGAGTCTTTTTTGCCCGCTTAGAGGAATCAGAGACCGTTAGCCATGCGAGGCAACACAGAGGCGCAAGATCGGGGCCTTCAAACCAGATCACTGGGCCGTTGGTATCATTCCACCCCTGCAAGAGCGTGTAATCGCCGTTATCTTCCTGTACAAAGATGTTTGAGACCTCGAACCATGGCCGGCCTTCCCTGGTCTCCACTCCTATACTGAGCGATCGCGTGTAACTGCTGCCTTTTACCGGCATGCACGCTTCGGCGACCAGCTCCATGGCAAGATTCAGATCACTACTCCAGGACTTTTCAGATTCAAGCCGGCGCTTGGCGATCTCGCGGTTGAGGTCTTCTAATTGCCACTCAGTATATGAGGGGGCACTATGCATTGCCGGCCTCTGGTTCCCGCTCAGTATTAGGAATGTAGGTAAGAAGATCACCAGTTTCGCAGGCGAAAAACTCACAGAGCTTATCTAACACCTGGGCGTCATAACTTTTCACCTTGTTTATTGACCACTTTTGAAGTGTTTGCCAAGTAATGCCTGTAGCAGCTTGGACTTCGGTAAGCGGTATGCGTTTTCGCTCCTTTGCAGAGCGACTTGCCAGTAAAACACTAAATTTACATTCAATTGCCATAGTCGTATGCCTCCAAACGATAACCCTATTATATACGACCGTAAAGAATATGGCAATGGAACTATAGATAATATATACATTCACCCTTGACATAATATATACGGTCGTGTATGTTATATACATACTTAAGGATAAACGAAAGCGAGAAACCAACATGACCACCACTTCAACCAAAATCAGCAAGTCCGAAATCTTCACCGTCTACAACCAGATGCGCGCCTTCGCCCGCAAGCATGGCAACATTAAGATGATCGAACGTCTGAATAAAGCCCTCGGCATCCTGCAGAGCAAAGATTACTACCAGGCTGAGAAAGCCCTCTACGCCCCTACCGCCCACACCTGCGGTTGCAAAGACTGGCAATTCCGTTTCGCGCATAAGCGTGCTTATACCGGTGCCTGCAAGCACATCTTAGCTGAAATCATGCTTGAACAGATCAAGCTGAACCGTTCCCTGTAGAAATAACAGGGGCAATCAACAAAGCGCCCCGCCAAGTGAGAGACCACAAAGCGGGGCTAATCCAAGAAAGGATTCTTGAACCATGAAAAGTATAACTCACCTATATGAATCGCAACCCAACAATACTGAGCGCAAAGCTGGAGGTTTGGCATGAGACTCTTACACGCTCAGTATATGAGACAGGGAATCCGGCGGGCACTTTCATTCCAGATTTTCGGCTATGAAATTACTATCCTCATCAAAAACCTTAGAAGGAGTGCCGCGTAGGATTTCTTTTCTAACTCAAAATCGCCCTAAAAAACGGGTCATTGGTCAGGTGGTGGTCAATGGCTCGTTTTTGTTAGGGAGTTCGAGTATAGATTCAGTTTTGGAATCTTAGCCGGCATATGGTACCGCTCAGTATGAAGAGGTTAGGACATCATTTTCAGCAATTTTTCATGCCTTTTTTGAGCAGGCACCCCCCACCTGTGGGGGTCAAGCGAGTTCAGCTGACTACAAAATGTAGTAAGTTCAATTTCAACGAGTAAACCGCTTATTCCAAGGTTGCGATAATTATTGTTATCGAAATCTCATAGGCGGAAAAAGCACACAAGTTCTATTTTACTTTTCCCACATACTGAGCAAATACTGCCTGCCTACACTTTATCTTTATCAAAAGCACACTTTGGCACACTTACCCAATTAGATCCATTTTGCGGCTTTGCCTCACCCGGTGCAAGTTTCCACCCGCAGGACAGCTTAACGCTTACTTCATCAGCTTTGCATTCAGCCGTTATCATTCCCGTTTCGTCTGTCATCGCGTAAAGTTTCTCTGTTTTAGTGCTCACTATCTGGGTTATTGGATTCCCTGTTTTATCCAATTCAAGTGTAGCGTCTCTGTACTTGAAATGTTTATTTTCAGTGTAAACCTTTTCATCCACCCAGAAGCTAATACCGCCCTGACTCAATAAAACGTTGCGTACTTCGTTAGTAATCTCTTTCATGTTCTTTTCCTCAATTCTTTTTCATTGTTATTTTTTGTGCCGTTTTACTCTCGCCGATACGATCCGCCGGCCCGGTCAACGTTATTTGGTACCTTGCTCTTATGCCGCATTCGACACTTTTTCAAGGCATATAACGCCTTAGCTGGAGGTTCAATCATATGCGCTATCTCAGGTTGGCAAGTGCAGAGCCATGGCTCTTCTTGGGTTACCGGACAACTGCTCTCATGAATTGCCACGATTGAAACACCTTCACCTTCTGGAACGGTGTCTAATACTCCTTTTTTACCAATCTTCAAAAAGTACTTCAATGTTTCGGCTTCTTGAGCTCCAAGGGTATTGGTTTCCAGCAACTTTTCAACCTGTGTAATAACTGCTTCAGTTTGTTTATCCATAGTTCTTAATCTCTCACATTTCTACTAACTCTATAGCCGCACTGATAAGGTTGATTCCTTTCAGACGGCTATAAAGGTTGACCACATCATACATTTTCGAGCCGGTGCACCCTGCAAGGCACTTACAATACTGAGTGCTGGCATTAACGGCAAAACTTGCGTTTTGATCTTCGTGGAACGGGCATTTGACCTTGTACCATCCATTTGACCCGATGACCCCAGCCGGCGGCAAAAACTCTTCAATCCTATGGGATCGCCTCGCTCTCTCAAACAAAGTACCTGTGTTTGCCGGTCGATCTAAGACGTCTATATCGCTGAGAGATTCTCGCTCAGTATGGGTGGGTGTCCAAACGCCTTGAGCCGGCGTCATCGCGCGGGTCTCGCCTATTCGGCTCAGTATGAAAGGGGGTAAGACTTCATCGAGCCGTTCGAAACTTGGGGCGTAGAATGATCCACTACTTGCCACTTCATACACAGCCCCACTTGGATGGATTGAGCCCGGCAACATCACATATCCACCGGCGCCCTTTAAATCAACCTCGTATTTTTCGCCGGCTGCCTTGTCAACTTCAATGAATTTCGTGTTTCGAATTGTGCCAGCCTGTGGCGAAGTCAGGTAAACATGCATACCCCGGGCGGTCATCACAGTAAAAGCCCTGGTTGCTTCTGTGCTTATCGGATTGGCGCTTTCAGCCCAGTCAAGCCATGAAAAATAATCATCAAGATTATCGAAGTCAATCACTACAAGGCCGGGTAGGTCTTCCCCTATCGGGCTCGACCCGGTCAAAACCGCAAAATTAGCAGGCAGTTTTGCCCAACGCTCCAGCTCCCGCGGATCTGTTAACTCTATCTGGTACTTCTCCCATTGAACTTTGGGTGACTTTTGCCTGTAAATTATGGGTATAACCGAGTATCCCCTAAATAACATTTCCCAAGCCATTTCTACTGCATGATCTAAAATGCTACTGGCCATACATCGCCTCCCTTACATTACCGAATATAGGCATTTCACTACATTTTTGCACTTCCGCCGCCCCTGCTCCACACCACAAGATGAACAAGCTATGCAGTTTTCGCTCAGTATAAAAGGAGGGTGATGGACATTTCACTACATCCCATACTGAGCGTAGCCTTATGCCGATCCATACCACACCGT
Organism: Anaerolineaceae bacterium; assembly: GCA_034926255.1. GTDB lineage: Bacteria > Chloroflexota > Anaerolineae > Anaerolineales > Anaerolineaceae > Mesolinea. The sequence goes on from JAYFRD010000015.1 coordinate 65,780, forward strand.
CCCAAAACCACCTGATTAATTCCTCGTCTGAGGCTTTCCAAAACCACCTTGTTAACTCATGTTCCATCGAAGCACCAGCTGGAACTTCCCTCATACTGAGCGGTAATCTCTTATAGGTCTCGCTCAGTATAGTAAGGGGTGTCCTTGTCTCGTCAAAGACGGGCCATTTTTCATGATTATTCACGTGATTTTGGGACAGGTGTCCACTCACGTTTACTCGTTGGAAGATCCATTTAGGACGGGCTGGACACCAGCTCTTATATATATGGTTTTTTCTCGAAATAAAATAATATTTAATAGGAAACCCCGTCCAGCCCGTCTCACGTGTCCTAATAAGGTCAAATACGCACAACATTTTTGTACCCCCGGACCTGATTAACCTTATTGAGCGGGTATCCTTTCCCCTTTTCGCCACCGTTCGCGGCCATATAATCCGCGATCCGTTTAGCAAGATCATCATCTCTTATCGATCTAATGATTGGCGAATTTCTGAGGGCTTCGATCATCTCTGAAGTAGCCACAAAAGAGCCAGACGTGTCCACCTTGAATTTTTCTTCAATTGCCAAGGTTACGGGGTCTGATACCTTGTATTCCTCGTTGTTCGCGCTTGAAGCCTTCATCTCGTCAGCGGTCAGTTCTGTGGGTTCACCCATCTGCCATTCGGTGAATGCCTGGCCCCAAACTTGGTCAGGATCAATGTTTTTGGTGTAACCTTGCCAGTCAATATTCTTCACGGTCGTAATCATAAAACGCCTGTTTCCTGATGGGTCGTTTAAGAAGCCTGAAGCACCGTTGTTTATTGTTCCGATAAATGTGGCTGTTACAGGTCTCTGTTTATCTTGCCGTGCATACGCTGGTCGTTCTGATATGTAGGTCTGAGTCAGGAAACCTTTCAAACTATCAACATCTGCTCTACGTGTAGTGGAACCTAACTCATGGACTTCCCAAATCCAGTTAGAAGCTGCACGGATTTTCGCGTCCTTTTGGTCGGGTTTGATGTCTCCCTCAACAAAATAGCTTTTTAGCTTTGAAGCGAGCCACTTGATAAGCTGACTTTTGCCTATATTTTGGGGGCCATCTATAACTAATACTGGACTTTGAGATAACGTAAAGATTTTGCCTACGGAGGACACTAAGCATCTATGCAGCCATGGATAAGTAAATTGATCTCCATCGATGTAGTTATCACAAAGCTTCTTTATGTAATTCGTTCCATCGTAGCTAAGCGATTGTAGGTAGGCTTTGATTGGGTTGTACCGGTTATTGCCGGCTTCGAAATAAATCTGTCTCACTATTCGGCTTTCCTGGTAAAAACCTTGATCGTTCATCTTACAGATGATTTCAGATTCTTTGTGGGTATCTATGACTTGGCCATTTACTTCGTTTACATCTTTAACTTCGTTATATCGAAACGTGTAACCAAGTTTCTTAAAGGTGTTTTGATAGTCTTGCGTTGTTTGGGGTTTCTTAGCCATAAAATCACCCTAATTCCTTGAAATATGGCCGTATTGCGTGTACAATATAGGTAGTTTGATGTCCATCAGCATATTCCTCAGTATCCGAGACCGCCCTCCATGCAGGCGGTTTTGGTTTTAATGGGCCGGTTTTTTAGGCGGTTTTCCGCTTTCACTCCGGATTCCCTTGGCAATAAAATCTTTTACCAAGAATGAAAGGCCCTTGTTTCGCGAGCCGGCCAGATCGTTGAGCCGATCACGTATTTCGCGAGGGATTCGTAAATTGATTTTTTCGGTGCATTTTTCCTTCATTCCTTGCCTCTTTCGTTAAACAAAAACACCAACCTCGTTACGTTCTTCACGTCGTAGGTTGGTGCCTAAAATCCGATCTCGTCTTTCAACCAACCTATTACGTTTCTTACTCTTTACAAAGCTATAAGGTTATTTGAGTAATTGGGTATATGGGTTAGTTGAAAATTTGAGGTTATTTAGTTGTTATCAAGGTTGTTTTATATGTTGTATCTAAGATATCTAAGTTTTTTGTAGTTGTTATTTTTTGAACCCGAGAGCGTGTTAATCGCACTCATATTCCATATTGTAGTACTAATCTCTCGTAAGTGCAAGGAAAAGTAGCACTATTTTTCTAATTATACTGAGCGCTACCCACCAGGCACGCTTTGTGCTACTCCACAGACAAGCTGACAAATCCCATAACCGTTAGCCTCGCACTTTCAGAATTGAACCGGTGTGCAGATAACCGGCATAAAAAGGAAAGCTATCCTTCGCCGGCTCGTAAAATGGCGGAGTATGCTTCCCAAGCTAACATTCGTGGGTTCGAATCCCATCACCCGCTCTCATTATATCCTGACTATCTTTCCTTTAAGTTTCCAGCACGTTTTTGTGCACAAGTGGATATTGCTCAGATTTTTTCTGTGGCTGCAAAGCACTTGCGGTTGGATGGCAGAAGGCTAAAAACAGCCTAAAATCTCTTTATTAAAAGATTGCAGAAAAAAACCTCACGCCCGTCTCCAAGAATAGTTTTTGCTTATCTGGTGCTAAGTACGCGGATTAAAAAAAGCCAAAGCAAGTCCAATACCGTTTAGCTCTGATCGGTTAGGCTTTCCTTGAAGAATGTTTCATATGCTAGCCTTTTTCTGTGAAGCTTGGTGGCTAATAAATAAAAAGGACTGAATTCACGGATTGGCGAAATTCTGTCCTTTTTTATTTTACAAGAAGCCTGCAAAATGTTGACGTATGCTAACCGGGCACTTTTGCTTCAGGTAGCTGGTTTCATTTGATTGAAACCAATACTGCTTTGACAATATAACGGTCGTGATAACTTTTCGTTATGGAGTCATAGCTTTTGCAGGTGATAAGAGTTACCCAAGAACGCTCCTCGTGATCAAAAGCAGAAGTATCATCCGGCGTGGTTACAAAGGCCTTGCGCACCTCATATGTATATGTCTTGCCAAAACCATTGATGAGAATTTTATCTCCATACCTCAAATTCCGTATATCGATGAATGGCCCTGGCTTTCCATCTGCGCCGTACAGGTGACCGGTTATTACGCTGTTTCCGCTAAGCGTTGGGAATGCTGTCCCTTCCAGATAACCAAGCTGATTCCCCAGCCAGGTAATGTCCCAGCCTTCCCTCGTTAATGGGATGCCAACTACATTTGTATCGAGCTTGATAGAAGGAATACTGATACTGATGCCTGAGTCTGAATAGAACTTTCTGCTTTCTTCTTTCAAAGCAGTTACGATGCCTGGGGCAAAACCCGTCCTTGGTAAGGTATCAGGCATGGGCGGTTTAATCCTGGCCCTATCCCCGGATTCGTTAGATTTGAGTTCGATAGGAGAAACCACTCCTACTTCATTGCCCAGGCCATAAGCCTTGTTTAAAATAAAGCCTCTTTCCAGGTCTGGCTGAGTCACAACATGAACCGACATGCAAACCAAACTTTCGCCGGGTTTAAGGGTGATGGTCGTTTTCGGGCATGTTACCACAGTATTGACGTCGTCGATGATAACAAAACTGCTGTCAGCGGCAGTTCCTGAAACGCTTACATTGCCAGAGTTCGTAAGAATGTAATCATATTTTACAAGGTCACCGGCATTTGAATATTCAGCCCCTTCCGTAATCTTGACATTGAGAGTCAGCCCGGCTTTTTGAGACGCGTAGGCTGTAATTTGGTCGGTATTCGATACAATTACCGTCTCTCCTTTGATGTAAGAAGCCTTTGCAACGTTTGTTACTTTGCCCAAGTCCAGGTCTTCCTGAGTTACGGTATATTCCAAGAGGCAGGTAAAGCTTTCGTTGGGGGTCAAATCCTTATTAGAGCTACAGTTTCTCTGGCCTAATTTATCATCGTCAATGGTGAATGTAAGCACACCATCCTTGACAGGGTATGTGACATTACCGTTATTCGTGATTTCGTACTGGTAGCTTATTTTGCCGCCGGCAACATTATAGGGGTCACCGTTTGCAATGGTTTTCTTCAATACCAAGATGGGCATCTGTTTGAGGTGGACAATCTCTTTCGCTTCAGTTGAAGTCACTGGCTTATCGTTATATAGCCCGTGTCCCTTTGCAAGATTGGTAACACTGCCTGTATTCAAATCTGCCTGGGTCACCAGGTATTCAGCCTCACAGGTTACAAAGCCACCAAGCGCAAGTGTTTCAACAGTGGCATCACAGGTAAATGGGGTGCCTTTGGGGCTGCCAATTTGGTTGTCTGTGATGGTAAAGGGTCCCGTAAGTGTTACATTGCCAGTGTTTGTCAATATGTACTGATATCGAATGGTATTCCCAATTTGTTCATAAGGGCCACTGGAAATTTCGCTTTTTTCTATCCCGAGCGATGCGCTGATATTCCCATCCGTAGTAACGGATTTTGTGTCCTTATATTCTTTATCACCATAGGTCACAGAAGCAGTTGCTGTGTTGGTTACACTGCCGTGGTCCAGGTCAGCTTGCTCTACAACATAAATAGCGGTACAGCTTACCGATTCACCAGGATTAAGCACCTGATCTGCCTCACCGCATTTAATGTCTCCTATCTTATCATCGCTGATGGAGATCTGCCCATTTAAGCTTACATTGCCTGTATTGGTGATTTCGTATTTATAAGTGATCTGGTCACCTTCACTTGCAAAAGGAGAGCCCGGTACAACCGACTTGTTCAGGCTGATTGCGGGTAGTTGCGTTGCAGTAATCGTTTTTGTTGCTTCCTTATAAAGTGAGCCGCCACTTGGCAGATATACTCTTGCGGAAGCTGCATTGGTAACAGAACCTGAATTCATGTCAAATTGCGTAATCAGGTAAATCGCAGTGCAAGTAACCGATTTCCCAGGCTCTAATGCATTAATGTCTGGTGGGCATTCTATACTGAGAGCAAGATCCGGTTCGGGGCTTGTTACCGTATCGGTGATGGCAAAGGGGCCGTTGTCAGCAGGATTAGCAGATACGCCATAGACGGTAAGGTTCCCGGTGTTGGTAATCGTATAGCTATAGGTAATGCTTGTTTTAGCTGCCGCATACGTTTCCGCGGAGGCAGACTTGGCAAGAGTAAAGGCGGGGGATTGGGTTGCGGTAGCGGTGGCATCCGCGGTAGAGGAGTCAACGTTGGCAGTCTCATCATTACTATTGGTATAGCTTACATGGGCAGAGGCTGTGTTCTTGACAAAACCAGCATTGAGGTCAGCCTGGGTAACAGCGTAGGTTTTATCACAGGTTAAAGTATCTTTTGGTGCCAGAATTTCAGAACCTGTTCCGCAGGTGAAGGCAGCATTCCCGTCTATTTTGTCATCCGTTACCGTAAAGGGGCCTTTCAACCCCACGTTGCCGCTGTTGGTAATTACATAAGAGTATGTAACAACATCACCCTCTGCATCAAAGATCGCTCCGGACTTAATGGTCTTTTCAATAGAGACTGCCGGGCTTTGCGTTGCGGTGGCGGTTTTACTGTCAGACTCCTCCAGATTGACCACAGTATTGTCATATTTGGTATAGCTGTTCTTGATGGTGGCCGTATTCACCACAGAGCCGCGGTCCACATCGGTCTGGTTGGTGGTGTAAGTTGCCGTACAGGTAAAGCTGGTGTTTGGCGCCAATTTGAAGGTATTGACGCCGATATTTACATTATTCCCATCGATTGCACAGCTGGTGATGCTGCCTGTTATCTTGTTATCTGTCAGGGTAAAGGGTCCGCTCAAGGTTACATTACCGGTATTATTGATGAGATACTGGTAACTGATGCTTTGCCCTTTGGCTGTGTAAGGAGTGCCGCTGGTGATGGACTTGGTAAGAGTAAAGGCGGGGCTCTGAACGGCCTTGACGTCAACGGTATTGCTGCTGATATCCAGCTTTTCTCCGGTATAGGCATAGATGCTGGTGCTGGAGCTGTTATCGATATGCCCAGCATTGAGGTCGGCCTGAGTGATGGTATGGCTGGCCGTGCAGGTGACGCTCTGACTGGAATCCAGAGACTTTGTTCCAGCCGGACAGCTTACCGTCAGGCCCTTGGAGTCTGTCACAGAGAAGGGGCCGTTATGGTCTGTTGTGCCATAGATTGTAACCGTACCGGTATTCTTGATGACATAGCTGTAGCTGATCACGTTTCCTACTGCGCTGTACGTAGTCGGGTTTGCCGATTTGGTGATGGTAGCACTCTTGGTCTGCGTGGCAGTAATGGTCGCCTGATTTTGATTGGTGGTATAGGTTTGGGTAACTGGCGTTGTACCATCGCTGTAGGTATAAGAGTAAGAGGCGGTAGCCTTATTGGTCACACTGCCCGCGTTGGTATCCGCCTGGGTGGAGGTATAAGTTGCCGTGCAAGTTGTGCTTGCCCCAGGGGCTATTGTTCCACTCGTCTTGCAGTTAAAGAGTGTGCCAAGTGGACTGCCAATATGGTCGTCTGTAATTTTGAAAGGATAGGTGGTGGATGCAGTGAGAGTGACATTGCCTGTATTCTTGAGAGTATAAAGATAAGTAACGGTTGTGCCGGGGGCTGCAATGGTTGCTGGCGACTGAACAGTCTTGGTAAGACTCATCGCAGGGTTCTGGTCAGCAGGTGCGCTGGCATTGGCCGTCTTGCTTACTGCTTGGTTGGTTACCAAATCACTGCTAAAAGTTGCAGTGGTTGTGCCGGTATTATTCACTTTGCCGGCATTTAAATCAGTCTGGATTGGCTTGTAAGATCCCGTGCAAGTGAATGAACTACCTGGGGCAAGGCTGTAGCCTGTTGTATTGTAATTACTTGGCGTACAGCTAATATTTGCTCCCGTTATTTTGTTGTCCGTTAAAGTGAAGGGGCCTTTTAAAGTGACATCCCCGCTGTTGGTGATGACATAAGAATAAGTAATAGTATCGGTGGTTGCATCAAATTTAGGCTTTGAGGCACCGCCTGCGTCTTTGATGCTACTTACCGTTTTGGTCAGGTTCAGCGCTGGGTTCTGCGCAGCTTCCACCTGTTCGCTGGCTGTTGGGGTCATCAGATTGCCGTTATAGTCCCATACATTGGCGCCCGCGGTATTTTGAATGGTGCCTTTATCCAGGTCAGTCTGTGTAATCGGGCTGTAAACAAGAGTACACGATGCCGTCTGATTGGGGTCCAGGTAGGTAACACCGGTGGTGGTGCAACTTGTGCCAAGTTTATTATCAGTGATGGTAAAAACAGCCGTTTTGTCGGTGGAACCGTAGATGGTGATATTACCTGTATTCTTCAGGGTATAGGTGTAAGTGATGCTACCGCCAATGTTGGTCTTGGTATATGTGCCAGGTGTGCCGACCTTCGTTAACGTTACGGCGGGGCTCTGAATAGCTGTTACTGACTGAGTGGCTGTTGCATTTAACATGTCATCGCCGGTTAGCACCGTATCTGCATTGGTGGATGCATCATTCTTGATAGTCAGTTTCTTGTTCAAGTCATCCTGTGTTGTTGTATAAGAAGCCGTGCAGGTGATCTGTCCCTGATAATCAAGATGGTCGGTTGCCGGGCACGAGACTGTTACTTTGTTATCCTGAATGCTGAAATTCGCGCGAACTAAATTGACGGCATCGTAACCATAAATGGTAACGGTGCCTGTATTTTTAATAACATAGCTATATGAAATGACCTGGTTGGCTTTGTTGTAGCTGATGGGCAAAGCGGTCTTTGTGAGTGACAAACCGCTGGTTTGGTTGGCCTGGATGCTTGCGTCATCGGGTGAACTTGCCTGCTCCACAGTAGCAGGGATGGTGCCGTCAGAATAAGTATAAGAGTTATACGCTTTGGCAGTATTGGTAATGCTGCCCGCGTTAGTGTCTGCCTGAGTTGCTGTATAGGTTGCTGTGCAGGTTGTTGTTGCACCTGGGGCGAGGGTTCCGCTGGAAAGGCAAGTAAATCTTGTGCCGGCTGGAGTGCCGATGTGGTCATCACTGATGGTGAACGGAGCAGTAAGCGTTACATTTCCGCTGTTATTAATGGTGTATTCATAAGTAATGATACTGCCGGGGTTAGCAAACTTTGCCGGTGGTGCAGGGTTCTTAACGACCTTGTTCAAACTGATCGCAGGGTTCTGGTCAGCGGGGGCGATGGCAGTGTCGTCAGCTGATTTAATAGTGTCTGTATGTGGAGTATCTGTATTGTTATAAGTAAAATCCACTTTTGCGTTGGCAGTATTGGTAACGCTCCCGGCGTTCAAATCTGCCTGCGTAGGATTATAGGTTTTTGTGCAGCTAACTGTTTCTATAGCGCCGACATGCAAAACGGTAGTGGACAAACCGCAGACGAATGCTGTGCCGTTGTTTACTTTATTGTCGGTAATGCTGAAGGGCCCGCTTAGGGTAACATTGCCGGTGTTGCTGATGATATAACTGTAAGTAATGAGGTCATTCGTTTCATCATACTTTGCAGAAACTGTTGTGCCGTCACTTTCTGTAATCTTGGAAAGATCTTTGACAACTGCAAGTGCGGGTTTCTGGTCTGCATACACTGTTTCGCTGGTGTTCGCGTTCAGATTGGTGGTGCTGTTATAAGGTTTTGCAGTCGTTTGAGCCGTATTGGTAATCTTGCCGTTATCCATGTCTCCTTGCGTTACTGAAACGTAAGATGCTGTACAAGCAACGCTTTCACCTGAGGCAAGAGAAGTTGTCGCAGGCGGGCAGGTTACGCTTAGGCCTTTGCCGTCAGTCACCGCGAATATGCCGCCGGCACCGGTGCCATTAACCGTCAGGTTGCCGGTGTTTTTTATGGTGTAGGTGTAGCCAATGGTTTCCGCTAACTTATAGGGGTCAGGGCTGCCGGACTTGCTCAAGCTGATGGACGCACTTTGAACAGCTGTGGCAAGCACGGTATCCTGATTAGAGTTCACGGGTGTTACATCATATAGGGCATGGGCTGTTGCTGTATTGCTGATATTGGCTGTACCTGTATTAAGCACGCCATTCAGGTCTGCCTGAGTAACGCTGTAATCATACTCACAGGTTACGCTGTCACCCGGCGCAAGGCCGCCTTCCAAAGCCGGGCATGTAATATTGGCTGTAGTCGTATTTGCCGTATCATATGCAAAAGTAAAGACATCCGAAATCGTAAAACGTCCGTCTGCTCCGGCTCCGATGAGGTTAACGTTGCCTGTGTTTGTTAAATGGTATTGATAGGTTAGTACCTGGCCAACCGCGTTGTATTTGTATGGCTCAGTTTGGCTTTTGATGGTCTTTTTAAGGGTCAGTTGCGGATTGGAAACTTCCAGCGTGGCTGTATTGGAAGGTGCGCCTTGCCCGCCCTGTGTGGAACCCACTGGACCGGTGGTATTATATTTGGTGCCCGGGGTAGTCGCTTTAAGGTTCAGACTTAATGTACATGGCGTGCCGGCTGTCACTTCAAGTGAAGTGAAACTGAAATTATTGCCGCCTATGGTACCTGTAAATCCTGTAGAAGTGTCTCCGCATCCCACTGTTGAGACATCAAGGTCTGATAACTCCATACCCTCAGGCAGCGCATCACTGAAGTTTACGCCCGTCAAAGTCCCGGTTGAGTTGGGGTTTGTCAGTTTAAAGGCAACCTTAACAGTGCCGTTATTGGGAATGGTAACCTTATCAAATGCTTTGGAAATAAGAGGGGGTGAATACGCAGTAATGGAATCATTTGCTGTATTTCCTGCGCCTGCATTGCTTGAAGTGACGCTCACATTGTTATCAAACGATCCGTTTTTGTCAACAGTAACCTGAACAGAAATCGTGCAGGAACTATTCGGGGGCAAAAAGCCTCCGCTCAAACTAATGGTTGTGCCTGCATCTGAAACAGTACCGCCGCATTGTGTGCTGATGTAGCCCGGTAAAACCGTCATTCCTGAAGGCAGATAATCGGTAAACGCGATGCCAGTAAGGGAAACAGCATTGGTTGTTGGGTTCGCAATATTGAAGTTCAGTGTTGAAATGCCGCCAGTCGGAATAGGGTCAGGGTTAAACAGTTTGGTAATTACTGGGCCAACAAGTTTGTAGACGGTTACTACGGCATCGGGCGATTGATTTACGGTGCTTGCCTCAGGCGAGTCCTTTACACTGACATAAGCAGTATTTTTGACAAGGCCGGCAGTTACGTCGGCTGCGGTAACAGTATAAGTTTTATCAGTACAGGTAAGGCTTTGTCCGGGGTCTAAATAAATGGGAGTACTCTTGCAAATAAAAGGAGCTCCAAGTTTATCGTCGGTTATCATAAATTCACCGTTTGTGCCGGTACCATAAAGCCTGACCGCGCCTGTATTGGTAATTGTATAAGCATAGGTAATTGTTTCATTGGCACTGCGGAATGAGCTGGTCTTGCTGGTTTTCACCAGTTTGATGGCCTCTTCTTTAACGGTAACAGCTGATTCATTTGAAGTAACCAAATCAGTCAATTGTTGATTCGTTTCGGTAGTATAAGCAGTTGCAAAGGCGGTATTGGTGATGATCTTTGCGTTTATGTCTTGACTGGTTACCGTATACGTTCCTGTACAGGTAATGCTTCCTCCAATAGGAATAAAGTTTGTGCTGCCGCAGTCAATGCTGCTGATTTTGGGGTCGGTAAAGCTGAATGGCGTGTATAAAATCATTCCGCCCGTATTGGTCAGGTTAAAGTTATACGCAATAACATCACCCAATTTAAAGAAGCCTAACGAATTTGTCGTTTTTGTCAGTTTGAGCCCGGGGCCGTTTACGGTTAAGTCATCGGTCGCTGGAGTTCCGATGCCGGCATTATTCGAAGTAATGGAGCTGGTCGTATTGGTATAACTGCCGCCGGCAGCTTTTAATTTAACACTGATGCTGCAAACTATTCCAGGTTCAACAGTTCCATTGCTGAAGGATAAAATAGAATCTCCTGCCTGGGGAGAGAAAACACTGCCAGCTCCGCAGTTCGTTTTTGTTGCGCCTGGGGTTTCTGCCACTTCCATGCCTATGGGCAGAACATCTTCAAAAGCCAAACCGGTAATTGTCTGTGTAGTCGTTGTGTTCGGGTTAGTAATGGTGAGGGTAAGAGTAGGCTGGTTATTCAGATCAGCAGGTTTTGGAAAAAAACTTTTTTGAATTACTGGGGGCGCCATTACCGTTAAAGAGGCTGTTGCTGTTTGTTCACCGGGGGTGCTTTCATTGGATGTAACAGTTGAAGTAATGTTATCGTAGACTGCGGCTGTATCAGATTTTACGTTCAAACTGATGGTACAGCTTGATGATGCTGCGAGCGAACCGCCCGAGAATGAAATGGAAGTTCGATTATCGGTGCCCGTTCCTATGCCAAGCAGTCCGCCGCATTGGGATAATGTTGGTGCACTGGCCAAAACCACATCTTTGGGAAGCAAATCGTTGAAGGCAATGCCAGAGAGTGCTTCAGAAATGTTTGCATTGTTTAGTGTGAATGAGAGAGTAGAGGTGCCGCCGACCGGAAGAACGGCTGGGTCAAAGCTCTTGGCAATTAATGGCGCAGCGGGTTTTTGCTGTACATTTAAAGTGCTGCAAGCAGCTTCTTTGTTTGAGAGCGTTGGTTCATTCGCGACAATAATGCCGCCAACTGGAATGCAGTTTTGATGGCTTCCGGAAACAGAAGAAGTTACCGATACAGAAATGCTGCAGGACCTGTTTCTTAAAAGCGTAGCTCCGTTTATTCGAATTTTAGTTTCGTTCTCTTCGGCTGTTACGGTGGAATTCGTGCAGGTGTTATTTGAAACTGTAAATGGAGATGCCGCTGTAACGCCGTCAGGGAGGGTGTCAATAAGGCTAACACCCGGAATTTCCTCATCTGAAAAGTTATTAATGGTAATGGTCAATACGGAGGTTTCACCAGGCTTTATGGTTGTTGGGTTGAATTCTTTAATGACCCCAAGGCCTGGCGTATTGGTTAAAGAGACTGAAGTTCCGGTGCTGTTTGTGGCGCTGTTATAGGTTGTGACTGCGCTCGCAGGGATAGTATTGGTTAGAGTTCCTTCGGTGTCCATAGTTACATTGATTTTCAACGTACATGTTGCCCCGGGGTACAGATAGCCACCGCTGTAAGTAAAAGATCGTTTATCTCCGGAAGGTACAATTGTGCCGCCACAGGTGCCGGTGTTTATTCCGTTTGGCGTTCCGATGAGCATGCCGCCAACTGTTGCTTGAGGAAGTGTGTCAGTAAATTTAATATCCTTGAGTGCGCTGCCGGAATTTGGGTTAACAAGGGTAATGGTCATTACAGAAAGCGACCGACCCGAAATAGTGTTCGGATTAAAGTCTTTATTGATATTGATAAGAGGAGTGCCCACAGTCACAGCGGCAGAAGCGGATTGGTTATTTGTGATCGTAACATTGGTTCCATCTACCACACCGGAAACCTGGTTGGGATTAATGGTATTTGTGAAAGTTCCAATGGTCTTTCCGATAACTTCAACCGTAATGGAACAACGTCCGTTTACAATTCCGGCTTTACCGGGAACTGTTCCGCCAGTTAGTGCGATTGTCTGGCCGCTTACCGAAACAATTCCTCCACAGGTGGTTGTAGTATTGGTTGTAGGTGTTACTCCGGAAGGAACGGTATCAGTGAGCAAAACGTTATTCAACTGGCGTAAGTCGCTATTTGAAATGACGATTGTTAACAGTGATTTTCCGTTTACCCCAATTAAGTCAAGGGGAAAGGACTTAGCAACACTTAAACTGGTAACCGTTAAACTCCCTGTAACTGGGTTGGCAAAATTGCGGTTTTCTGCATTGCTGATATTGCTGGGCATGATTATATTGGTCAGCAGGCCAGCTTGATTGCCGGTTACATTGAACTTTAGAGTACAAGTGCTGTTTGGGTTAGCTATATTCCCGCCGGTCAGCGAAAAATAAGCTCCGCCTGAAACTGCGGATAATGTGCCGCCGCAGGATGAGGTAGCATTGGCGGGGCTCGCAATGAGCATACCTGTTGGCAGGGCATCGCTTAGACTCAGATTGGTAATGCCGGTGTCACCTGGTGCTTTGATTGTAATGGTTGCGGTTGAAACGCTGCCCAAAGGTATTGGGTTTGGAGAAAAACTTTTTCCGCCAGTAAGCCCTTCGCCTGGGTCATAAAAAGTCATATTGGCGCTGGCAGGGAATTCATTGGTACGCCCATCGGAAGAAGTAATGGCTGAACCTAAAATAGTGTTGGTATAAGTTCCTTTGTAGTCTGCGGAAACAGTTACTTTAATATTACAGGTTCCTGGGCTTGCAATTGAACCGGCAGGGATAGTACCGCCGCTTAAACTTACACTACTAGACCCTGAAACTGCGGTAACACTCCCACCGCAGGTAGTACTTGCATCTGCTGGGTTATAAATTTTCATGCCGCTTGGCAGGGAGTCAGTAATACTCACACCGGTAACATTGGTGCTTGTTGGGTTACGCAATGTAACGGTTAATACAGTAGAAGAACCAATTTGCACCGGAGCGGGAGAAAATCCCTTTCCAACAGAAAGAGTCTGTACATTTAAGGGTGCAGAGGCTGGGCTTGCATTGGTGACCCCTTCTTTTGTCTGTATTGAGCCGGCAGGAATAATATTGCTGTATGAACCGGAAGTAGTGGAAGTGACGTAAACAGTAATGGTACAAAAGCTGGATTTTGCAATTGTCCCGCCGTTCAAAGAAACAGACGATCCTCCTGCAGTAGCTGAGACGGTTCCGCCGCAGTTGGTAGTGGTTCCGGGGTTGGCATCAATAACAACTCCCGCTGGCAGGTTATCTGTAAGCGAAACGCTGCTTATTGAATTATTAAGATCTGGGTTGCGCAGTGTGATTGTTAGGGCTACGCGCTGACCTTGGTAGATATAAGTGCTGGCAAACGCCTTGCTGACAGTTGGCGATAGAGGTTTATTAACCAATAAGGTAGCCTCTGAAACTTGCGCGTTTGTTGTTGCTTCTCCGCCAGGGGTGGTAGCTTTAAGAGCGCCTGCCGTAATCTGATTGGTAATGTTAGGGCCGGCAGTAGAAGTTACATTTACTGAAAAGGTACAGGAGCCAATGGTTGACCCAGCTGTTGCAGGAATAACACCGCCAATGTACTTTAAAGTATTGCCAATAGCGGAAATGGTTCCTCCGCAGCCTGAAACAGGGTTTAATGGCGTTGCAAAACTCATTCCGGCAGGCAGGTAGTCAATCAAGCCGGGTTCAGAAGGATTGCTGGACAATGTTAATGGATAAAGATTTGGGTTGTTTAAAACAATTTTCATTGTCGAGGTCTGGCCTGCCAAAATAGTAGATGGGCTAAAACTCTTGTTAGCGGTTGGTGGATCTATCGGTTGAGGAGTCGGGGTTGAGCCTTGTATATGAGGGCTTTTGCTTGGATGCGCTTCAGCAATCGAGAAAAAAAGGCTCGAAGCGCCAAGACTGATACATATAAGAGCAGCAAAAAAAACAAACCCCTTTTTTAAGTTTTTAGTCATATACAGCCGTTCCATTAATGAGTCTAAGCTCCAATGAGTGAGTGGAAAATATTTTTTATATTTTAGTATGTATTTAAAAATATGTAAATGTTTATGGGATAGTGTCACGGCAATTGCATCTGAATGGTGGGCAGTGAACCTGCATTAAATAACGCGTCACCCTGAACGCAGTGAAGGGTCTGGCAGTTTCTCTTAGGTAAAGCCAAAAGCCAGATGCTTCATTTCATTCAGCATGACGAGCTGATTAGGTGCTTCGGAAAACCAATTTCATTCCTACTCGTCACCCTGAACGCAGTGAAGGGTCTGTTCGTTTGCATTGACAGGAAGTAAAAACAAAAAGGCCAGATGCTTCATTTCATTCAGCATGCGAGCTGATTGGATGCTTCGGCACGTTTGCCTTACCATGACGAAAAGTGGAAGGCGTGTAAAGCGGGCTGCAAGCAAGAGAGAGGGAGCTTTCCGCATGCGGAAAGGGGTATACGGAAAGGGGGGGTGCGTGCGGAAAGGTCAGTAGTCAACGAGGAAAATGCTTAAAAAGAATACGTTTAACCGTGCAGAAAGATGAGAAAAGGGAGGGGGTTTTCTGTACACTAATTTAACTGTACAATCTTGTCGGACATGGTTTTCTTTCTGCTTGGTTGGTTTGGCCGATAACTTCATCTTAGCAAGTGATTGAGAACCATCTCTTCTTTTTAAATGTGCGAAACTTATATTACCTTATCTTAATTTCCTCTCCCCTCTGAACTTTCTAAAACAACACAATGTCCAATTTGTTTGATAAACTAACAAATTTGATATTAATAAATCACTTTTAATTTTTTTTAATGAACCAGGTTAATCATTCGCCTTCTGAATATGACTCTCCCGTTTTTTTTGAGCTCAAATTGCTTTCCGAGTCTCTCCCAATAACCCTGATTTCATCGATGTACAATGCCAGTTGCAGCATGAAGATTTCAAGAGAATCTTTGAGCCTCAGCTCAAGAATGCTCCTTATTTTGTTTAGCCTGTAGCTTATGGTGTTGTAGTGGAGGTGCATGTGCTCAGCCGTGTCTTTGATGCTCAAATTTGAGAGAAAACAACGCAATGTTTCTATTAGATTAGACGAAAACTTCTCATCATACTGCCTTAATGGATCGATGTATTTTTTGCAGTAATCCAGCGCGTCAGGGTTGTTTTTAAAAGCAAGAAAAAGATAATAAGGTTCGCTGTTTTGGCGGGTCAGAATATTAATGGCGGGTTTTGATATGCTGTAAGTTTGGCTTACCTTACATGCCTGCTGATAAAGTTTTGGCAAAGCGGCTATATTTCCTTCGTCACTGAGACAAAAGAAAACCTTTACATTTTTTATCAAGGGCGAAATTTTCTTCTGAATTTGCTGAAGTTCCTGCTTGATAATCGCATCATTGAGCGTTTGTCCGCGGAAAATAAGTACCAACCGGTCCGAGACAACCGTGTGAATCAGGCTGCTTTTTGAAAATCCTGCAATCATCTGCTGCATCATTTTAATATTAAGGCTTTCTGCCTCTTTGGCAGGCTTTTCTGAATCGATATTGACAGCTACAACCACAAAACGTTCATCCGGGTTCAGGTTTAACCCATAAGAAAGGCTGAGCATACACAGGTCTACGGTATTGCCGCTATTCTTGATAAGAAGGTCTTTCACGAATTGGTCACGGTATTGGTTCTGAATGCGTATTGTTTCGCTGGAGTTTCTTAGTTCAATAGCTAAAATACGGCTAATCCGGCTGATGGCTTGGCTATCCGCGTAGTCAATGGATTTTTTGACCTCAAATAGAAAAATAGCAAATTTTTCATGTTTTGTAAGGCTGATGCAGAGAAAGTGACAGCGGAGATTCCCGCATTCCAATTCTCTAAATTCTGATGCCTTTTCATTTTCCTGTTTCATGATCAGCATCATTTCGGCCTTCAAATCTTCCGTCAGCCGAAACTCGCTTTTTTTGGCAATAATAAAATCGTAATCGGATGTGCAAAGCACAATTGGATTTTCAAGATTAAGTTCAATCCGGGTCAGTGTTTCTTCCAAATCGTGGCTCGTCTGCAACATGTCCAACAGCACTTCTGTTTTACTTTGCAGATTGCGAAAGGAAGAAGCCTTTCTCTGCAAAATCTCTTCACTGATTTCGCGCACAATATTGGTAAGCACCACCTCAACCGGCAGTTCAATAAGCACCACCCCGATTTTATTGGCTAAATCCAAGATATCCTGGCTTATCCTAAAAAAGCGGCCTTTCTTAAAGCAAAGTGCGCTTATTTTTCCTGAGACGTCATTAAGATAGGCATACAGCTCTTTATCTTGATTGGAATTGAGAAAACCTGGGCAAAATACAACTTCATTTTTATTGGAAAGATTGCAAAGATCTTCAAGTTCAATCACATTCGGCGCAGAAATAATCCGCTCTATTGCACTTTGCCCGGCCACCACCACGCTGTTTAGCATAGAAGGTAGTGCAAGCAAATCATTTACTCTTAAGTTAAAGCTGTCTTTATTTTGCATGGTCAATCCATTTCCGTTTGCCCGTTTGAAATAAACTCCTTGCCGAAAGAATCCTGCAATAATTTGCCCTTTATTGATTATCTACAATCTCAAGATTA
The DNA here is from genome assembly GCA_034926255.1 of Anaerolineaceae bacterium. Taxonomy (GTDB): domain Bacteria; phylum Chloroflexota; class Anaerolineae; order Anaerolineales; family Anaerolineaceae; genus Mesolinea. The sequence goes on from JAYFRD010000015.1 coordinate 82,735, forward strand.
ATAATATTAATAATCTGAACAATTGGCAAGGGAATAGGCCATTATCATTAATAATAACGATGTATATTAAGCTAATATTAACCATCTTTTGTGGAATAACAACAAAGAGTAGTAATGAGATTGTATTTGAATGACATTGCCACCAGATTAAAACAAGTTCATAATAATTGTATAAGTAAAACTGCTTTCATAAATCTTTGAAAAGACAATATTTTTTTGAGGTGCTTTAATGAAACGTTTATCAAGAATCTTCCAGCCCGACAAGAAAACCGTAATCGTTGCCATGGACCATGGCATGGGTCTTTCAGTTAACCCTGCTTTGAACGAAACTGGCAAAGTGCTTGAAAAAATTGTCAAAGGTGGGGCTGATGCCATTCTTACCACTGTGGGTATTGCCAAAACCTTTGCCAGTGAACTGGCTGATACAGCCCTCATCCTTAGAATTGATGGCGGGGGCTCCCTCCTTACCCCGGAGGATGGTGCTCCGGAGTGGCTTTATACCATTGAAGATGCATTACGCCTCGGAGCCGATGCTGTTGCCTGTATGGGTTTTCAGGGAATGCCTTATGAACGCCGGAATATGCATAATTTAGCCAGGATAGTTGGAAGCGCCCACGTATGGGGGGTTCCCGTTCTTGCAGAAATGCTTCCGGGTGGTTTCAGTGGAAAGATTGAATCCACGGCCGAAAATCTTGTGCTTTCTGCCAGAACCGGCTGTGACTATGGTGCCGATATCATCAAAACAAATTATTGCGCACCGAAAGAAGAATTTAAAAAGGTTATAGAAGCCTCCTATAAGCCGATTGTTATTCTGGGCGGAGAAAAAGGCAGCAAGGGCCTGGATGGCCTATACCGCAGCGTGGCGGATGCCATGGAAGTCGGTGCTGCTGGCGTTGCCATTGGCAGAAACGTATGGAAAGATAGCGATCCTGAAGGTGTTACCCGTGCGCTTTGTTCGATTGTCCATGGGAAATAAAAACTTCGATATTTATTGAGTTTCTGGAGGAAATGTGCCACCTGAAAAAATGAAAGCAGTTGTCATTTCAGAAAAAAACAAAGCTGAAGTCAGGGTCTTAACCACTCCTGTGCCTGTCAGCGGTGAAGTGCTCATCCGCTTGAAACATTGCATGATTTGCACTTGGGAACGCCGCATTTTCTCCGGCCAGGATCTCGCTTTGCCCTTTGTACCTGGCCATGAAGTCTCGGGCGAGGTTGTTGCTATCCCTGAAGGCACATTAACCAATCTCGTTGTCGGGCAAAAAGTAGTCGTAAAGACTTTTGACAGCTGCGGCGAATGTGAATTTTGCCGAAGGGGTCTGGATAATCTATGCAAGGGCAAATCCAAAAAAAGAAACTATGATGGCATTCCTGGTTCCGGAGGTTTGGCACAGTATATTGCAATTGCCTCTGATCGTGTCTACCCTCTTGAAAATCAGGAAGTTGATCTGCGCATGGCCGCTTTTGCAGAACCTTTGGCATGCTGCATTCACAGTTTGGACCAGGCCAAGATTGAGCTTTCAGAAGATGTGCTGGTCATCGGCGGTGGAATCATGGGCCAGTTGCATTCTGTCTTGGCCAGACTGAAGGGTGCCAGAGTAATGCTTGTTGAACCAGATACCGCCCGAAGGGATTTGGCAAAAAAACTGGGCGCAGATATTGTTTTGGATCCGCAGGCTGAAGACGTCAATAAAAAAGTAGCGGAATTAACCAATGGCCGTGGCCCCCACATTATTATATTTACGGTCAATTCACTTCAGTTGGCATCTGACTATGTTAAATTGCTGGCACCTGCCGGCAGGCTGGTTTACTATGGTTCTTTCCATCCTAAAGGTGAAATTCTCATTGACCCCAACAATATTCATTACACCGAAAAGAATCTTACAGGTTCTTTCAGCCCAACGGTCAAAGCCTTTTGGACTGCTTCTCGCCTGATTAGTTTTGGCATTGTGGATCTTTCTCACTTCCTTTCCGGTGAATTTCCGATGGATGAGGCGCAAAAAGCCTTTGAGCAGTCACTTGACCCGGCTAATTATCGTGTGATGATCAATTTGGATTAGAGAAAGGTTTTCGATGATTGATGTCATCCTTGTCAGCCATGGCTCACTGGCCAACGGCCTGCGTGATGCAACGGAGATAATAATCGGTGAACAGGAACATCTTAAAGTTCTTGGCCTTTACCCGGGGGATACACTGGCCACTTTTACAGAAAAACTGAACCGCATTATTGACACTTGTGAAGACCCTGAACAAATCATGATCTTGGCTGATTTGCGAAATGGCACCCCGTTTAATGCGGCTCTGATGGTCTCGCTTCAAAAAGGTTGTGTTTGCATTTCCGGCATGAACTTACCCCTTCTCTTGGGTGTGCTTTCTTCGCGTGATGAATTGGATATCAAAGGCCTTAGCGCCCTGGCGCTCAAGTTAGGCTGTGACGGAATAGTATGTTCCGATGATTTAAAGAAAAAACTTGAGAAAGGAGAAAAGCATTGAGTGTAGTTTTATATCGTATTGATGATCGTCTTATTCATGGGCAGGTCATGACTGCGTGGACAAAAGTTTATTCTACTACGCGCATTTTTGTTGTTGACGACGAAACAGCCGCTAATAAGTTTTTGTGTGACGTGATGAATATGGCCATTCCTGATGATTACCAGGTCAGCATCTACAAAGTCGTGGATGCAGTCCAGGCAATCAAGAACGATCCCCCGAATGTCAGAACACTGGTTTTAGCCAAATCAACTGAAGCAATGTTGCAACTGGCTGAAGCGGGTGTTGGCATGAAGGAATTAAATGTAGGAAATATAGGTTCTGGGCCAGGTCGAAAAGCCATAATGAGGAGTACTCAGCTCTCACGGCAGGAATTTGACCAACTCACCAAAATACAAGATTTGGGTGTCAGGGTCTATCTGCAAGTTTTCCCCGATGCCAAATCTCTTGAATTTAGCAAGTGCACTTATTAATAACAAAATCGGAGGTTTAGTATGACTTGGACTCAAGCAATTATTGTTGCGCTGCTTTACTACTTTTCTGATGCACCTTTCTTCTTTGGTGAAGGATATTACTGTTTGCAGCGCCCGGTTGTTGCCGGCTTTTTGGTTGGCCTGGTTATGGGCAACCCTGTTGCCGGTGCCATCATTGGTGCCACCATTAACCTGATCTTCCTTGGGCACATGAGTGTTGGTGGTTCAATCCCCAGCGATATGGCCTTGGCGGGTTATGTAGGTACCGCTTTTGCTCTGGCGTTAAATACATCCACCGAAGTGGCCCTTGCAATGGCAGTTCCGATCAGCCTTCTGGGCACCGTGGTATGGGTTGGCCGCATGAGCATCTCATCCATTTTCGTGCATTGGGCGGATGGATACGCTGAAAAAGGCGATGCTGCCAAAGTGCGCCTGATGAACTGGCTGCCTGCGCAAACCATGCTCTTTGTTTTCAAATTGATTGTAGTTACCATTTTCTGCCGTTTCGGCAGTGAATTGGTTGGCAACTTCCTGAATTCAATCGTCAACAGCTGGGCCTTCAAGGGTTTGGGCGTCATTGGTGGAATGCTCCCCGCACTTGGTATTGCACTTAACCTGCGCGCAATCCTTAAGAAGGATACCTGGGCTTATCTGCTTATCGGTTTTGTGCTCGTGGCCTACTTTAAGATGAGTGTTATCGGCGTCAGCATTGTTGGTTTGGCAATGGCCCTCATCTACATGACCATTGAAAATAAGCTCAAAAAAGTGGATCAGGACGTCAAAAATACCGTAGAATCTGCCCCTCAGGTTGAACATACTTCTTCTATTCTGAATAAACGCGATGTCCAGAAATGCTACTGGAACTGGCAGTTCTTCTCCCATGCTAACTACAACTATGAACGCATGCAGGGTACTTCCTTTGCCTCCAGCATGTCCTACGGTCTCGAAAAACTCTATCCAGAAAAACCTGCCTTGGCTGAAGGCCTTAAGCGCCATCTGGTTTTCTTTAATACAGATCCCAACCTTGGTGCGGTAATCCATGGCGCTACCCTGGCGATGGAAGAACAAAAAGCAGGCGGTGCTGATATCAGCGGTGATGCTATCAATGCTTTCAAAACCGGCTTAATGGGCCCGATGGCCGGCATAGGTGACTCGATTGTTCAGGGCGTCATCATCCCCATGATTGTGGCCCTCGGCATCAGCATTGCCATCAAAGGCAACGTTTTGGGTTCACTTATCGTGCTCGCGGGTATTCCGATTGCTCTCATCGCAATTGCATACAACTCTTGGATGTATGGTTACAAACGCGGCGGTTCTGCAGTAACCTCTATGATGGCTGATGGCAAGATTAAAGCCTGGATTGGTGCTGCGGGTGTGCTCGGCTGCACCGTCATGGGTGCTCTAATTTCCAATTACGTCAATTTCAAAACTGCTTTGGAATGGAAAATTGGTGAAGTTCCCTTCAACCTTCAGACCGGTCTATTCGATAGCATCCTTCCCAATCTGCTTCCCTTGGCTCTAACCCTCATTCTTTACTGGCTTACAACCAAGAATGTCAAGGTTTGGAAGCTTTTGCTTGGTGTTGCGGTAGTCGGCTTTGTAGGCGGCGCTCTCGGTATCTTTGGCTAAACCAAAGCATATCTGTTTTAGTTGAGGGGCAGGTAAATCTGCCCCTCAACTAGATAAGAAAAAGGGAGTTCATTTTGCCGGCAAAAAAGAGGATTTAAATGAAAATAATCGAAATGGTAGTCAAAAGCGACTGTGGTTTGCATGCCCGTCCTGCTTCTGACTTTACGAAAAAAACCAAAAAATATAAATGCAAAATCACTGTAAGCAAGGATGACCGCCAGGCAAATGCCAAGTCCATTATTGACGTTTTAAGCCTAAGCGTTCACTGTGGGGAAACCATCAGTATTTGCTTTGAAGGCCAGGATGAAGAGCTTGCGGCAAAAGAAATGGCTGAGTTTTCTTTTTAAGATCAGCAAATAGCGTCATTTTTTAGTAATTTCTCTGTATAAAATGGGAGTAAGGAACTTGGTTAAGGATCACATTTGTTTGGACATCAATGGAACACCGCGTGAGCTTGATATCCAGTCAAATTGGACCCTGCTTTATGTTTTACGCGAAGTTTTGGACCTCACGGGTACAAAATGCGGCTGTAAAACGGGTGACTGCGGTGCCTGCAAAGTAATTGCCGATGGTAAGGCAGTCAATGCCTGCATGCTAAGTGCTAAAAAAGCGGTTGGCATGCACATTCAAACCATTGAAGGCTTAAGTAATGGTACAAACCTGCACCCTATTCAACAGGCTTTTGTTGAATGCGGCGCTATACAGTGTGGTTACTGTACTCCGGGCATGATCATGACTGCAAAAGCCCTCTTGGATGAGAACCCAAGCCCCTCTGACGCAGAAATACGTGAGGCTTTTTCCAATAATTTGTGCCGCTGTACCGGGTACGTCAAGATTTTAAAAGCGGTAAGGCTTGCTGCAAGCTGGATGAGAGACGCACATGAATAAAACGGTTGGCTCTCCCGCTCCGGTTTCTGATGCCATTTTGAAAGCAACTGGCAGAATGCGTTATACGGATGATCTCAAGCTTCCAGGTATCTTGCATGCTAAAATTCTTTTCAGCCCAAAAGCCCACGCCCGAATCAAATCAATTGATTTCAGCAAAGCGCAGGCCTTGAGTGGTGTGAAGGCAATTGCCTGGTACGGGAATACCTCTCCCTACCGTTACAACAGTTGTGGTGAAACCATTGATCATCCCGGTGATGAGCAAGTTTTTTCTGAAGTGATGCGCTTCATCGGTGATCGTGTGGCAGCGCTGGCTGCGGATACGCTTGAGCAGGCTGAACAAGCGCTCCGCCTCATTGAAGTGGAATATGAAGATTTGCCTTTTTATATTGAGCCCAAAGACTCTCTAAAAGATGGTGCATATCCCATCCAGGGAACATCAAACCTGATCGGAAAAGTGGATCTGAACGCCGGTGATTTTGAAAATGGCCTTGCAGAATCAGATTGTATATTTGAGGATTCATATTCCTGCCCTGCCATTCATCATGCGGCCATGGAACCTCATGTGACCATTGCTGATTACCAGCCTGACGGCAAGCTTACCGTTTACAGCCCAACTCAGGATGTATTTGGGGTGCGCACCAATCTTTGCCGGATTTTCGGCCTTCCTATGAACAAGGTGCGCGTGGTAAATCCTGCCCTTGGTGGTGGTTTTGGCGGCAAAGTGGATATAAACCTGGAAGGGGTCACTGCCCAGCTTTCGATGCTGGCTGGCTGGCCGGTTAAACTTTGTTTTAACCGTAAGGAAGAAATTATTTCCACGCGCACTCGCCATGCCATGTCTGTCACTTTAAAAACAGGCATGAAAAAAGATGGCACAATGCATGCCCAGCAGGCCAATATTTTGGTGAATGGCGGGGCTTATACCTCTGGCACCATGAGCGTGGTATGGGCGCAAAGTTCCAAGTTTTTCCGTAACCGCAAAACGCCGAATCTTTCCTATCATGCTTCAGCTGCTTTTACCAACACCCCCATTGCCGGGGCCATGCGTGGCTACGGTTCACCTCAGCTTACTTTTGCGCAGGAATGCCAGCTTAACAAAATCGCGCGTCAAATGGGCATCAGCATTCTGGATTTGCAACTGAAGAATCTGGTAACTTCTCAAGACCATGACCTGCGTAATGGCAAACCCTTTGGAAATGCTCAGCCTGGCCTCTGTGTTACCCAAGGTGCCAGCCTTTTTAATTGGGATTCGGCTTTGAGCGAGCAAGCCGAATCCATTAAAAAAGCTGGGCGCTATCGCCTGGGTGTAGGCATGGCGGTGGGTGTTCACGGAAATGGTATGTATGGGGTCATCCCGGATACTTGCGGTGTTTTTCTCAAGATGAATGAAGATGCCACTCTCAGCCTCATCAGCGGCGTCAGTGAAATGGGTAATGGCATTGTAACCATGCAAAGGATGATGGTTGCTGAAATTCTTGCGATACAGCAAGAATCCATTACCTGCATATCCGCCGATACTGAGCTTGCCCTTTGGGACTTGGGCGACTATTCCAGCCGTGGTGTCTTTGTTTGCGGTCAGGCTGCTGCCAAATCAGCCCGCAAATTAGCAGACTTGCTTCTATCTGAAGCCGCAGAAATGCTTGATTTTCCTGTGGAAGCGCTTGAACTTGCGCAGGGTACCGTTTGCCTTAAAGCGGATAGAGAAAAGTGCGTTGGCCTTGCCGAAATCGTAAAACATGCCCATTGGCTTCATGGCCGAGATCTCTGCGCCGCGGAAACCTTTGCTTCAAATGCCCTGGTAATGTCTTACGGGGCGCATTTTGTAAAAGCCAAAGTTGACACCCATACGGGGAAACTTGAGCTCTTGGATTACGTAGCCTGTCACGATTTGGGCAAGGTCATTAATCCGCTTCATGCGGAAGGGCAACTTGAAGGGGCTATTCAAATGGGCTTGGGCTATGCCCTCACCGAAGACTTGGGCATTAACAAACAGGGCCTTGTCACAAACAACAGTTTTGGCAAATATCATCTGATTCATGCCCATGAAATGCCGCGTAACATCAAAATCGACTTTGTAGATTCTTATGAGCCGGCTGGGCCTTTTGGGGCTAAGAGCATTGGTGAGTGTGCGGTGGTTCCTGTGGCGGCTGCGGTGGCCAATGCTATCAGCAATGCCCTCAACGTCGATTTCAATGATCTACCTATTACTTCACAGGCGATACTCAAAAAAATAAAAAAAGCCTGAATTTAAGAAATAAAAATCAATGAGGTGAAAAAATGCAAACAGGTCTAAAAGGAAAACACTTACTGAAAACACAGGACTGGAAGCGCGAAGAGTTAGAAACGCTTTTGGATGTAGCCAAAGAGTTGAAGATGCGTTACGCGCTTGATCTGCCCATGGATATTTTGAAAAACAAAACTGTTTTTCTGCTTTTCTTTGAAGAATCTACGCGCACTCGCAATGCTTTTGAGTGCGGTATCACCCAAATGGGCGGTCATGCAAACTATTTAACGCCCAAAGCTACTCAGGTTGGCCATGGTGAAACCCCGCAGGATACAATTGAAGTTCTTTCGCGTATGGGCCACGGCATCGGGGTGCGCAATACCCTGGTGGACGGGCACGTTTGGATGGAAGATCTTGCTAAATATGCCAAAATCCCTGTCATGAACATGCAATGTGATATCTGGCACCCCACCCAGGCCCTGGCAGATATTATGACGATTAAAGAAAAATTCAATAACGAACTTCGTGGCCGCAAATTTGTCATCTCCTGGACTTGTGCCGGCAACTATATGCGCCCTCTTTCAATGGCAAATTCCCTTGTCACCATGATGCCTCGCTTTGGGCTGGACGTTACCTTGGCTCACCCCGAGGGTTTTGAACTTCACCCGGACGTGATGGAAATTGCCTGTAAAAACGCAGAAGAAGCAGGTGGCAAGTTTGAAGTTGTTAATGACATGAACGAAGCCTGTAAAGGTGCAGATGTTATCTATGCGAAAGGCTGGGGCCCCATCATGACGGTTGGTGATGATGAAAAACGGGGGGTGGAAATGATCAACCAGCACCCCGAATGGTTTGTAGATAACCAAAAGATGGCTCTTGGCCGCAAAAACGCGATTTATATGCATTGCATGCCTGCAGATCGCGGCGTTGAAGTCAAAAAAGAAGTCATCGATGGTCCTCAGTCCGTTATTTACGATGAAGCTGAAAACCGCCTGCATACCATCAAAGCCCTAATGGCTCTCACCATGGGCAACATCAGCGCCCTGCGCTAAAAACGGATGAAACCGAATGGACGCATCTATGCCTTTTAAAAATAAGATCGAAGCGGTCAATCAATATATCGTTTCGGTACAGGATGAACTGCTGGCAGATCTGAAATCATTGATAGGGATCCCCAGCATCACATATCAGGAAGGTAATGCGGTTGAATTCCTCGCGCAAAAGATGCGTTCGTTCGGCTTTGATGAAGTAAAGGTTGACCCGGTCGGTAATTTGCTTGGCCGGGTAGGTTCAGGCAAGCCTGTTTTCTTGTATGATGCCCACATTGATACGGTGGGTGCCGGTGAACTTTCAGACTGGGCGCATCCTCCTTTTGAGGCAGAATTTAAGAACGGCATCCTTTCCGGCCGCGGCGCTGTGGATGACAAGGGCTGTTTAATGGCCATAACTTACGCAGCCCGTGCTCTCAAAGCCCTTAATCTGGATAAAGGCTTTACGCTTTGGGTTTCGGCTTCAGTGGCAGAAGAAGATGTGGAAGGCTCTTGTGTTGCTGCGATGATGAAAGAATCCCCTGACCTCAAACCAGACTATATTTTGGTTGCGGAAGCTAGTGAGAATAGGATTATTCGCGGTCATAAAGGGCGCGCGCTCATCCAAATCACCATCCCGGGTAAGGCAGCCCATGCTTCAGCAGCCTGGCATGGTGAAAACGCTCTTATAAAGGCTTTGCCCGTGGTTGAGCGCATTGATGGTTTCAACGCTTTTATCGAAGACCCCTTTCTGGGCAAGGGCACTATCGAAGTAACCAACCTGCTTTGTGATACACCCTCTCTCAATACCATCCCTGGCAAGGCAACCATCATATGTGACAGGCGCATTTCATGCGCAGAAACACAGGCAGAAATTATCCGCGAAGCGGAAAACTTCATTCGTGATATTCCGGGGGCAAAGGCTGCCATTAACACGGAGAAAGTGACAAGCTATACAGGCTACCAGATTGAGTGTGAAGATTACTTCCCTTCCTGGGTCATTGCTGAAGAACATCCGCTTATTCAGGCTGGGGTAAAAACATACGAACTTCTCTTTAATAAAAAAGCTGAGGTAACCCGTTGGGATTTTTGTACGAATGCAACCCATCTTTGCGGGCGTACTGGCATTCCCTCAATGGGTTTTGGCCCTGGTGAAGAATCCTTGTGCCATACCAGTCAGGATCAGGTTTCTTTCACTGAATTGCTGGATGCACTCCGCTTTTATGTGATGCTCCCTCTTGTTGCCTCACATAATTCTTGAAAGGTTCCATCACAACTGAGGCTTAATTAAAACAGGTCAGGAGAAAAATGAGCGCAGAGTTACCAAAAACAGTTTCTTTGGAAGCTTCTTTTTGCGGGCGTATTTTAAAAAGCCCTTTTATTCTCAGCTCCGGGCCCCTATCGTATAACGCGGATGGAATTATTGCCGCAATGCAGGCTGGCTGCGGAGCTGTGGTAACAAAAACAATCCGTCTTCAACCGGCCCAAAACCCGCCAAATCACATCATAACAGCCGCTAATAACTCCCTGATAAACTGCGAAAAATGGTCAGATATTGCTTACGAGCAATGGTGCTCGGTTGAAATACCAAAAGCCGTCCAAAATGGAGGAGTTTTAATTGCCAGTTTGGGCCATACCCTTCAAGAAGCAAAAGTGCTCGCCAAAGAACTTGAACATGCAGGGGCACACATGCTTGAGCTCGTTTCTTATTCGGTAGACGATTTGCTGCCGATGCTGGATTATGTCAGGGCTGCTGTCAATATTCCTGTTATTTGCAAACTGAGCGCTAACTGGCCGAATCTACTCGCCACAGCCAAACGCTGTATTGAACATAAAGCGGATGGGCTTTGTGCCATTGATTCCATAGGACCTGTCCTTAAAATTGATATCAGTGGTGCTTGCCCTGAACTTCTCAGCGAAAATGGCTATGGTTGGCTGAGCGGTGCGGCTGTTCGCCCTGTTGCACTGCGTATTAATGCGGATGTTGCCTTGCAAAACCCGGGTTTTCAAAACCTCTACAGCTCGGGCGGTTGCATGACTGCAACTGACGCGATGGAGTTTCTCATGGCTGGGGCTTCTGCCGTTGGGGTTTGTTCGGTTGTGATCCTTAAGGGCCTGCCGTTTATTCAGCGTTTAAATACGGACCTCGAACAGCTGATGCGCAAATACGGTTACGAAAACATCCAAAGCCTTGTAGGTAAAGCATTGCCAAATCTCGCTCGGCACGAACGCCATGGCCGTATGCGCTTTCACTTTCAGCCCTTTCATCTGAATGGTTCCGCAAAGTGTATTAATTGCAAAAAATGTGAGTTGGTTTGCTCCTATTCTGCCCGTAAAATACGTTTTCCAACAATGGAATTCAGTGAAGCAGCCTGCCGAAGCTGTGGTCTGTGCGTGAATGTATGCCCTACCGGGGCGCTTGGCTTTTCAATACAAGAGGAAAATACAGAACCAGGCTGATACGCCCTAAAGGTGAGAAAAAATGTATGACTTAGCAGTTTTAGGCGGAAAGATTTATCAAAAAGGTAAATGGTTTAACGCGAATCTTTTTGTTAAAGACGGAAAAATAGCTAAAATTTCCAACCAGGAAAAGCAAAGCGGCAAAAAGATGGATGCCGCTGGTAAAAAAGTAATTCCGGGCCTGATTGATGCTCATGTTCACTTTGCAATGGCTTCAGGCTCATACATGACTGCTGATGATTTTGCAACAGGCAGTTTGGCTGCCGCCTACGGGGGCGTAACGACTTTTATTGACTTTCTTGATGAGCAAAACACGGCTGAATTCCTTAAAAAGGAATTCCATCGCAAGTTTATGCTTGGTCAAAAAAGCTGTCTTGATTTTGGCCTGCACGCCGCTGTGTGTGACCTTGCGCAAGAATCTGCGGAGGCAATTGCCGAAGCTGCACTGGGCTTTGGCTCACCTACAGTCAAGCTTTATACAACCTACAAACCATCAGCATATTCATCTCCATCCACGGTTCGAAGCATGATAAAACGCTCTGCAAAGGGAGATTTGCTCATTCTTTGTCACGCGGAAAAAGATGAGCTCTTATCTTTCAGCTCGGATCTAATGGCCCATTTGCCTGCAAACAGGCCGGCAATTGCAGAGAGGCAGCAGGTGAAAGAGATTGCGGAATACCTGCGGCAACTGGGCGGCTGGGCCTATATTGTGCATACCAGTTGTGGTTCAACAATTGCCATGCTTAAAAACGATTTTGAAGACATTTTGGGCAAAAACCTGTTTCTGGAAGGCTGTCCGCAATATTTTCTTTTGAATGAAAAAGTGTACTTCAAGCCGGGTGCTGAACAATATGCCATTACCCCGCCTTTACGCTCACAGGATGAATCTTTGCTCTTAAAGCAAAATCTTTCAGAAATTTCTGTTATCTCAACAGACCACTGCCTGTTTCTTGCAGACCAAAAGACGGGTAAGCCCCTCAGCCGCATGCCCATGGGTATGCCCGGGGTTGAACGCTCTTTTGGCTTGATGTACGCCCTTTTTGGTGATCGGGTCATTGATCGTTTTACACACAACCCTGCCGTTTTACACGGTCTTTTTCCTCAAAAAGGGCTTATTTCACCGGGGAGTGACGCCGATCTTTGTATATTTCACGAAACGTCTTTGCATCGTTACGGACATGAACACTCCGCAGGTGACTTTTTTCCCTATCTGGATTTTAAGGTCAATATTGAAATCGATACGGTTATTAGCCGCGGAGATGTGATTATCAATGATGGCAAATATTACCCTCATCAGGGCAGGTATTTGCATAGAAAACTGGACTGCACAAAAATTGCAGAAAATCTGCGATGGGATGCGAGGGTATCATGAACATTATTAAAGCCGGCTGGTTAATTCAGGATTGCAATACCGTTCATCAAAACAGTGGCCTGGTTTTGGAAAACGGGCTCATTTTGGATATTCTTCCCAACCGGGCATTGGATGAACTGGCTGAACATCATGCAATCTCAATAATGGATGCGCGCGATTCAGTTATTGCTCCGGGCTTTGTTAATACGCACATGCATCAATATGGCTTGCTCTCCCATGGCATGACTCCCAAACGTCCTATTCAAGATTTCAAGGCGTTTTTGGAAGATTATTGGTGGCCCAATCTCGAAAACCGCATAAACTGCCAGGATGTGCTTTTAACAACACGGCTTTCTGCGGCAGAGCTGGTTCAGTCCGGTGTTACAACCCTTTGCGACATCCTTGAAGCTCCCTTTGTGGAAAGGGGTGCGCTCATTGAACAGGGCAAAGCCCTTGGTGCGCTGGGCATGCGTGGCATTGTTTCTCTCGAATCTTCCGAACGCGTTGATGCTAAAAATGGATATCAATGTCTTGAAGAAAATGTAGAAACGGTTCGCTATTTTAATAAAAACAGCACGCTGGTAAAAGGTGCCATTTGTACGCATACCACTTTTACATGCAGTCAGTCTTTCATTAAGTCTGCGGCTGAAATGGCAAAATCAGAAAATACCTTATACCATTTTCACCTCTCTGAAAGCAGCTATGAACCCCAATATACCCTTGCCAAATTTAACAAGCTTCCGCTGGAAATATACGAAGCGGCCAATGCTTTGTCTTCAAAAACAATGGCAACGCAATGCGTAAAAATGGAACTGAGGGAAATGGAAATCTTGAATCAGTATGCCTGTAAAGCGTCTCATATGCCGCTCAGTAACTGTGAAGTAGGCGGAGGGGTTGCCCCCGTTCCTGAAATGCTTTCTGCTGGCATAAGCCTCGGGCTCGGCAGTGATGGCTACATCAATGACTTTTTTGAGGTCATGAGGGCTGCATTTTTGATTCACAAGGCTGATAAACAGTCTCCCTTGGTAATGCCTGCCAGCATGGTTTTTAAGCTGGCAACCGAATCAGGCGCTGAATGCCTGGGCTTAACCCGCACAGGGAAGCTCCAAAAGGGCTTCACTGCGGATTTTATGATTCTGGAAAATGAATTTCTCACCCCGCTGAACGAATCGAATATCTTCGACCAGCTCATTGTTTTTGGCAAAAAAGAATTTGTTTCACAGGTTTTTGTAAATGGCAAATCGATTTATCAAAAAGGTAATGATTTTTACCCCCAAATCCATGCCGATAGAGATTTATTGCGTCAGCGCTGTAACCTAATCTGGAATCAATAAACAATCTTGCAAGCAACCCCTTTGCTCGTTTCGAATCAATGCGGTTTTTGAGCGCAGGACATGAAACGGGCAAATTTGATTTATTATAGCCAAATGCTGCTGGACAAACAGCATTTGGCTAATAATAACCTGTCAACGCAACCAAAAATAAATTGCTTCGCCTATTCTCTACAGAATATGGTGCCCTTCTACAAAAAGAGGCAAGTGTTATTAAGCTGCTGAAAATAGTTTAATATATTTTTCCAAAAATACGGTAACCTTGGAAACGGGCAAAACGGTTACTTTCTTTAATTTTCCCTTTCAGCCATCACAAACCTTTTAACGGCATCACGATTATTTATGTACAACTTGTCATAAATTTTTCTTATGATTTTTTTTACATTGGCTACCGAGCAGCTCAGCTTTTGTGCCGCCTCGGCATTGCTTAAACCTCCAGAAATCATGACCGCAACCTGAAATTCACGAATGCTTAAACATAAGGACAGCTGATGCTGAGCATATTGATTGCGTATTTCCAGCCATTTTGTATAAGTTGCCTGGCATTGATTGACGATTGGTGTATAAAAGTTGGATAAAGACTGCTCAAGACAGATTTCAACCAAACCAGCCAAGCTTGGTTAAGTGTTCTGCAAATGGCGTAATAAATCCATCAGGCAAGGCAAATTCCATGGCTTGAATGAGTTGTTGCTTAGCCAAATCACGCTTTCCAAGCCATTCAAGCGCAATAGCATACATCACTCTTAAGTAAATTTCAGAAGGTATGTAGCCTTGCGATTGCTTATAGCATAAAGCGGCTTCTACAACCCCGCAAAGCTGTTCATGCTTTTCGTCAATAAGTAAGCTCTTTGCATACATGTAAAGAGCAAAAGATCGGCTTTGGATTGGTAAAATTTGAAAGTCATGGATATTCACTTTTTGTGATGGAAGATACATGCTGATTTCCCCAATGAATTTGGCAGTGTTGAGAAGGGTTGAAAGCTGAGGATCATGCTTGAATTCGCTTTGCAGGCTGCTAATCTCCTCTTGAATTTCACAGTAAAGGGAGTATTTACCAATACTGACAGCTGCACCTTGAGCAACGCTCAATATCGAAATTCTCGTTTTATCATAACGCTGAGTTTTTTTGTAAAGCTGGATGGGGGAATCAAAGTTGCCTCGCAGGTAATCAAACTCTGCAGCAGCTAATTCTTTTTGATCCGGATCACTTATTTGATTAAGGGCTAAATCTGCCTTCCCACTTGTCAGATGCAAATAATCTGTACTAAAAATGTAAGGAAGAAATGGATGCGTTTTATTTTTCGGTATTTCCCTGTGTTTTCGTCTGTCTTTTGGCTTCTGAACTTCGGAAGGGATCATCCATCCATTTCCCCAGTTTCTTACACCCGGTATAAGATTTTTACTGCATAGGTCTTGTATACGACGAACTTTGACACCCCACTTTTCAGCGGCTTCTTTTGCGGTAATGTAATCCAAATCATCAACCTCAGTTCCTGCGTTTAAGCGCAGTATATAAACACTATCATAATTCTTTTTGGGATATTGCACAAAATGGATTTCTGAAGCTAATTAAAAATTTACGCCTTCACAGAACAGTGAAAGCGTAAAAGAGTTGAAATGTTTTTAATTTAAAGGTTTTTCTTGTAGACCCGATGGTTCTTATAGAACTGCACACCCAAGTTAGCTAAATCCTGGCGCATCTCTTTGGCGGTTTCGAATCAATGCGGTTTTTGAGTGCAGGATATGAAACGGGCAAATTCTCTTATTTTTAGCGAAAGGCCGTGGGACGCTCAACCTTTTTCTAAGAGTCTCCCTTGGTGATGAATGGTAAAAAAATAGTATGTTTATCTGGCAGCAACGCCTCATAAACGGGTGAAACGGTTACTGAATGAGCTGGCATACTAAAGAATGTACAGGGAGTGTGTTCGTCATCCAATACTGGCTCACCCTCTTCAGCAATCCATTTTTTAAATTGCATTCCCTCTGCTGCTGGGGCTGCTGAAATGTTAACCTTATAACCCTCAAGATAGTCACCGCTGCCCATCCCATTGTGAACGGTCACTTTATAAGATCCTTCAGGTGTGCTGAGGTATGTGGCTGTAATTGTTACCGAACTGGCCGGCATTTGAAAAAATGCAATTGAGGAATGGATATCGTTCAATAGGACGGAACCTTCTTCAACAATCCAGGCTTTAAACGAGCCGTTTCCCGGCATCGCAAAGGCTTGAATAGTTACTTTTGCGCCTTCCGCAAAACTTCCTCCCCCCATCCCATTGTTTACAGTTACTTGATAATAAGGGATTGCTTCAAAAATTGCCTTGATTTTCACTGAATGAGAAGGCATCACAAAAGACGTTGAAGCAGTCCCTGAGTTTGCCAACGTTATACTGCCTTCTTCTACCAACCATTCCTTAAAGCGCATACCCTGCTCTGGGTTGTTTGCAGTGATAGCAACCGTAACTCCTTGTGCAAAATTTCCTTCACCGCTGCCGTTTTCAACAATAACCGCATAAGTGGTTG
Source organism: Anaerolineaceae bacterium (assembly GCA_034926255.1). Classification (GTDB taxonomy): domain Bacteria; phylum Chloroflexota; class Anaerolineae; order Anaerolineales; family Anaerolineaceae; genus Mesolinea. The sequence continues at coordinate 99,126 of JAYFRD010000015.1, forward strand.
GCAGAATAGTATAAGTGAAAGAAGCAACACTGCTTGTGCTGGTTGTGGAGGATGAACAAATCGCATTTAAGGTGATGGTACTTCCTCCACTGCCTGTTAGGGTAACTGCGCTCCCAACGGGGCTGCTTGAATTGGGAATTGAGCCATCCGTTGTGTAATGGATAATGGGGTTGGGCGTATTACATGAAAGATTAACAATACTGTTATTAGGAATACTGGTGCCGCTTGAAGGCAAAGCGGTTGGCACAGGTGCCTGCGGAGCTGCCGTGATGGCAAAAGAGCTGCTTTGCTGAGAGAGTGCCACTGGGCTGAGAAACTGTCCGGCAAGTGTTGAAAGTTTTCTAATGTTTAGATTGGGAACATTGCTTGCAGCAGTCAGGGTATACGTACCTGGGATACTTACACTCAGGTTGGAGTAGATGGCAGTTCCATTATTGAAAGTTGCTGTGATGTTTCCGTTTAACAATGCACCTTGGGGGTTGCCAAGGCTCATGTTCACCGTGGACGCCCCTTTTACTATTTCTCCTGAGAGACTTTTTAAAGTGACTGCAGGTTGGGGGTTCAGCGCAAATCCGGCTTGAGCACTACCCGGCTGGACCTGAAAACTGAGAAGACTTGCCCAAGGTTGGTGCCTGTAAATTTTTTGGTTGTTTGTGTTGGGGAAACCTCCAGCGTCTGCCACATACACATATCCTTTGCTGTCCACTGTAACCCCTCGCATATAGTTGAACTTTGTATTGTCGTTATACCGTATCTGATACCAGTCTGTTGCTCCATTTGCCCACACGTTTAGTTCCTGAGTTATTTTGCAGCTGATGTAGAGATTCCCAAAATTATCAAAAACCATTCCGTTTGGCTCTTTCCAGCCTCTGTGAGCAGCATCCGCATAAGAACTCCAGGTTGCAGAATTCTTATCTTTTTTACGTAGATAGGTTGTGTAGTTAACGGATTGATCAGGGTAAACGAATTTCAGGTAATCGGTTGCAAACAATGCTCCGGTATTATCTACTGCTAAAGCGGTAACATTGACGAATCCTCCGTTATTCCAATTGCCTATTTCAGTCCACTGACTGGATCCATTTGACAGCTTCAGAATTCGGCTCACCCTTTCGTTTGTAGATGGATTAAAACGCTCAGAAACATAAACATTTCCATCATTATCAGCAGTAATGGCAGTTGGTTCATCAAAAAGAAAATTGTGTGTCACATCGGCCCATACTTTGGCCAAATCGTCATACTTCCAAACGATATTGTTGTTTTGATGGAGTGAATTTAAAATAAATATATTATTGCTTCCGTCAACTGCCAGCCCAATAACATTGTCAGAGCTGAAACTGAACGTATGTCCTGCCACAGGGCTCCACGTTCCGGTTGCGGAATCCCTTTTTCTGACGGTTCCTAAAAACTTGTCAACAATGAGAACATTGTCGTTTGAATCTACACTAATTCCCACCGGCATAAATATATTAGAGTTTTCATCTCCAATAGTTTCCCAAAGACCTACCCATGCCCCGCCTGCATAAACGGTAGAGGTAAAAACCAAGGAAATGAGAGCAATAAACAATAAGGTAAACGGTCTGAACCTAAGTATTTTCTGTTTCATAAGAATCACCTTTAATGCTTCTCGCAATAATGCAGAAATGCTTTTTTCTTTGTATTCTATGTTCCAGCATTTGGAATAGAACAACATCTTTAATTAAGTTTATGTGGGAAAAGTAAAAAAAGGAGTAGCCTTGAGAGAGATGAAAATGGCTACTTTTCTTGTGAATCTTCCTTGGGGATGACAAACTTTTTCACTTCATACCGGTTTTTTACATATAGTTTATTGAGAATAATGCTGACTATTTTTTTTACATTCGCCACAGAACAACTCATTTGATTGGCTATTTTTGCATTACTGAGTCCGGCGGCCAGCAATGTGGCAACCTGAAATTCACGAACACTTAAGGTCAAGGATAAGTGATTCTGGGTGAAAATGTTGTGAACCTGCAGCCAATTTTTGTAGGTATCCTGGCTTTGATTAATAATCGGCTTATATAAGCTTGGAAAAAACTGCTCCAGGCAATTTTCTACCAGCCCGGCAAGAGTAGTTACATGCTCTGCAAAAGGTGTGATGAATCCATCAGGAAGGGCTAATTGCATGGCACGCACCAGCTGTTTTTTTGCCAGATCTCTTTTGCCAAGTCGCTCCAGGGCTGCCGTATACATCAGCATCAAATAAATATCAGAAGCGCTGTAACCGCTCTGAGTGGAAAATAATTGAAATGATTCAACAATCCCACAGATTTTTTCATCCTTATTTCCCATATGGAGATACTTGGTGTAAACGTACGTGGCAAACCTGCGTGTTTCAACAGGAAGTATTTTAAATTCTTCAAGATCCATTTTTAGAATAGGAACATATATGCTTACTTTTCCGATAAGCATTGCTAACTTGATAAGGGCTGAAAGTTCTTGGTTATCCTTAAACATATCTTGTAATTCTGCTAATTCCGTTTGAATATCGTGATAAATCCTGTAGTTGCCTGTGCTGATTGCAGCGCTCTGCGCAACACTGAGAATAGAGAGCCAGATTCTGTCTGAACGTGAGCTGGCTTTGTATAAAAGCATTGCTGTTTCAAACGAACCGCGCATATAGTCAAATTCAGCTTTTGCTAATTGCCGAATATCGGTCTCAGAAATTGATTCGATGATCTGCATTGCCTGTCCGCTCTGAAATTGCATGGTATCCATACAAAAAAGATGCTTAAGAAATGGAGAAGTCTCTTTTGGCGGCTTTTGCTTAGGCTGTTTACACCTTCCATCCTCTGGTTTTTGTGTATCAAAAGGGATCATCCAGGTTTTTCCCCATCTTTTTACCCCATCAATCCGTTTTTTCTTGCAAAGTTCTTGTACCCTCCGTGGGTTAATACCCCATTTTTTTGCAGCCTCTTTAACGGAGATATAATCCATGCAAATCCTCATTTCATGCGTTTAAACGCAGTATATAAACACTATCATAATCCTTTTTGGGATACTGCACAAAATGGATTTCTGAAGCTAATTAAAAATTTACGCCTTCACAGAACAGTGAAAGCGTAAAAGAGTTGAAATGTTTTTAATTTAAAGGTTTTTCTTGTAGACCCGATGGTTCTTATAGAACTGCACACCTAAGTTAGCTAAGTCCTGGCGCATCTCTTTGGCGGTTTCGGCCACCTGCGAAAGTTCAATGTGTTTATACTGCGGGTTTTCAAGCACGATGTTAGAGACAAGCTTGTAGAAAATAGCGTTGCCGCCAAAGCCTTTGGCCTCTGGTAAAAAGCCAATTCCATTAAAGTCAAACCAGTCAGTTTTCTTTATTTCACGCATAAGCCGAATGATTTCAATTGGCCCCAGTTTGCCTTTATTCTTTTGCATGGCAGCAGAAATATCCGGGAAAGGCAGCTCAAAGCCAACCACTTTGCCCTCTTTCAGAAGAACAAAAAGTGTTTCCGGCTGAACAATGGCAATAACATTGTCAATAACCATCTTAATTTCTTTTTCAGAGAGGGGGTAATATTCCCAGTTGTTTACAAAAGCACTGTTGTAAGCCTCTGCAATTTTGCTTACCCATTCGCGCATTTCTTTTTTAGTCTTAAAACTTTTTACTTCAAAGCGTCCGCGTTTAAGGGCAAGTTCTGCTGCTCGGTTTACTTTCTCAGGCAAAACGAATTGCTCTGGTTTCAAATAGCTTGAAACAAAGTCAACTTCTTTTTCAAAGCCGTAACTTTCAACCAAATCTTTGTAATAGATATAGTTGTAGTTCAGCATATTCATCATGGCACGGTGTTCTTGTCCCATAATCTGAATGCCGTAACCGTCCAAGGGCCCGTAGCCTTTTGGCCCAACCAGGCGGTTCATGCCATGCTCTTTTGCCCATTCAGCTACTTTATCAAAAAGTGCATTAGCCACTTCCTGATCGTTAATACAATCAAAGAGGTAAAATTCCGCATCGTTGGTATGGTGATAGGCATTAAAGGGCCTATTAAGTAGTGCTGCGATTCGCCCAACAATTTTCCCATCCTTTTCGGCCAGAAACTGGTCAGAGATGGAATGGTCATAAAATGGATGCTTCTTTTTGTTCATCATCATATAGATGTCTTGCTTAAATGGAGGCACCCATTGGGGGCAATCCTTATACAGTTCAAATTGAAATTCCACCATTTTCTTTTGTCTTGCTTTACTGTCAACAGGAATAATATTGATCATAGAAACCTCATAATAAGACGAAATAATATTGAATGATTGTCGAATTATAAACCTTAAGGCCTTTCTGCTGCTTTACTTACCAGGCTAAACACCTCTACTTTGTTCTCTCTGCCCAAACGGTTGCAGAATCAAAAGATGTTACAATATTGCCGGTCAAGGACATAAAATTTAAGAAAATATATTCTCATTTTAGTCTTTTGCGCAATAGGATACCGATGTTTTTCAGTAAAAAGAAATCTGTTCACCAAGCCGCACAGGATTTTCCTATTTTATTTGGGCAGGACGGCAAAAGAAATATTGCCTACCTTGATAGCGCATGTCAAAGCCTGAGGCCATTGCAAGTTACAAAAGCCATCCAGCATTATTACGACATTTCACAGGCTTGCAGCGGCAGAAGCATGCACCGCTTAGGCGCTTATGCCACCAGGATGGTTGATGAAGCAAGGTTAACTTTGGCTCATTTCATCAATGCTGTCCGCAAAGAAGAAGTTGTTTTTACCCGAAACACCACGGAAGGGATCAACCTTATTGCCTCATCCCTCCAGTTTAATCCGGGCGATGTTGTTCTCATTACCGATAAAGAACATAATTCCAATCTGATTCCTTGGCAGCGTGCGGTTAAAACCAAGGGGATTGTACTAAAAATTATCCCATCCCTGCCTGATAATACTTTCAGCCTTGAAGCCTTCCAGCGCCTTCTAAGTCCATCCGTTAAACTCATTTCGCTTGCTGCGATGTCCAACCTTGATGGCGTAAGCCTTCCACTGGAAAAAATCATCACTCTGGCTCATGCCCAGGGCGCTCTGGTTCTGGTAGATGGTGCTCAGTCTGTTCCCCATTCAAAAACAGATGTGCAGGCAATGGATCTGGATTTTCTGGTTTTTTCCGGCCATAAAATGTGCGGCCCAACCGGCACCGGTGTGCTCTACGGCAAATACGCCCTGCTGGATAAAATGCAGCCTTTTCTGGTAGGAGGCGATACCGTAGCGAACTCCACCTATGAAACTTGCGAATTTCTTTCTCCTCCCGAAAAATTTGAAGCCGGCCTGCAGGATTATGCCGGAATTAACGGCCTGGCGGAAGCGGCAACCTACATTCAAAATGTCGGTTTTGAAGAGATTCAAAAGTCTGAACTTGCTCTGAATCAGGCTGTCACCGCAGGCATAAAGTCTATCCCTGGCCTGCATCTGATTGGCCCCGAAGAACCTCGCCTTCGTCATGGAATTGCAAGCTTCTATATTGATGGCATAGATTCTCACCGCATTGCGCTCATGCTGGATGAAATGGCTGGCGTAATGGTACGTTCAGGAATGCATTGTGTGCATTCCTGGTTTAATTCGCGCAAAATAAGCGGTTCTGTCAGAGCCTCATTCTATTTTTATAATACGCTGGAAGATGCTGAAAAGCTTGTTGCCAATCTCATTAAAATTCAGAAGGTGCTTTCATAATGTTCTGCATTGTATCGTTCATTGTTCTCTCCATACTTGGCATTTTCAGCGCTTCCAACCGCGCTTTGGCAAAAGAAGCCCTCAGTTGTGTTGGCAGAAGGGTAACATTCAGACCTTGTGATACCGGTTTCGATGAAAAAATAAAAGCCAGAATACTTGGCAAAACGATCAACCGTTCTGAAAAACTGGCGCGATTTATCAATAAATATTTTGAACTTTTGGCATGGCTTTTCTTTATGCTCATGCTTGCGGCAAGCATTTTATTTTTGAGAGGCCTTTACCTCTTTTACACAACAGGAAGCTGCAACGGCCTTAACCAATCCGGTTTCTGCGCATTCGACCCTACTGGCAAAAATAATCAAGTGTCTTCGCCGGGTGTCTGCGTGGCTCCTTCCGTTGATGGAAAATCCAGCATGACCTTGGATGCAGTCGATCTCAGTCAATTCCCTGTTTGGAATGCACAAGGTAAAGAGCGCATTGTCATGGTTGGCTGCTACACCTGTGAGTATACGCATCATACTTATCCGATGCTTAAAAAGCTTGCCCAAAAATACAATGCCGCTTTCTATTTTTTGGGTTGGCCAGTGCACAGTGATAGTGAATTTGTCAATAATGTAGCCTATGTTGCCTATCAAACGGATAAAGAAAAATATTGGAAATTAAATGACCTCCTTTTTGCGGCAGACTTCAAGACAATTTCTGACCCTGCCAATTTGCGCAAAGCATTGCTTGATGCAGGTTTTGAACCGGATCTCATTCTGAATGCTGCCAGCAGTTTTGCCACATCGGCCGCAACAAAGCCACTTGTTGAACAAATCCTGACGACTAAAACCCCAGGCACTCCCACTGTCTTCATCAAGGATGAGGTGCTTATTGGTCCAAAGCCTTACCGCGTCTATGCGATTGCACTTAAAGGCTTGTTGTATTGGCTTAAATAGAAACGGCTCTGCCTAAACCCAATAATCTTTATAGGGGTTTAGCCTTGCTGGTGGTACACACCTGATATATAATCTGCGCGTTAATGTTTTAGCGAGATAAGGAATACGGATGATTGATGTCAATGATTTACGCAAGGGTGTAATTTTTACACTGGATGGAGACCTCTTTAAAGTTCTCGAGTATGAGCACAACAAACCTGGCCGCGGCACAGCTACCATTAAAGTAAAGGCGCGTGACCTCCGCAAGGGTACCACGCTTGAAAAATCCTTTATTTCGGGTGACCGTGTGCAGGATATTCGGTTGGATTATGTCAACGTTGTCTACCTCTACAACGATGGTAATCTCTACTACTTTATGGATAACGAAACCTTTGAGCAGCCCGCCATACCTGCTAAAATGGCGGCGGATTACGCTGGCTTTCTCAAAGAAAATGTTGAAGTTAAACTCACCTACTATGGTGAAGAACCTCTGGATATTGAGCTGCCTACTTCTGTAGATCTGCTGGTAACCTATGCCGAACCTGCTGCCCGCGGTAACACCGCCACCGGCGTAACCAACCTGGTGGAATGTGAAACAGGCCTGAAAGTACAGTGTCCTGCTTTCGTTAAAGAAGGGGATGTCATCCGCGTGGATACCCGCAACGGCAGTTACATCACCCGCGTCTAAGCGCCAAACCCTCAATGAAAACACCTTTTGGCCGCGAATGTAAGTTCTTTTATGGGGATTACTACCGCGGCCGAAATCTTGAAGAATGCCGTGCGCTTTCTGCTGCTGATAAACCCAAATGGCAAGTTGATCTGTGCAAGGCTTGCCCAATGCCCCAAATTTTGGCAAACAATGCTTGCCCTAATCTGATGCTAAGTGTAACGATCAATAAGCCCTTTTTAGGCAAGCAGAAAACGCTTGTAAAGGCTTGGTGTTCACAGATTCATACTGCGGTTAAAGATCCGAATGTAGGCTGCCCTGTCTGCCATCAGCGCTCAACGCCTTGTTAGAATGCTATTAATATTGGGTGTACACCAATACCCCTGGATTTATTGTCAAAAGGAACTTGGTATAATCCCTAAAAATAAAAACTCCGCTTGGAGGCGATAATTTGAATAAAAATAAGCAACCAATTACCATGTATCTCTTATTGCTTTTGTCAATAATTGCAATGGTGTATTATACCTATACGCAGCAAGGCGATGAAAATAAGCCTTTGGCCATCAACCAATTGGCTGCTCAGGTGCAGGCCGGTACTGTAAAAAGCATCGTACAGGATGGTGACAATCTATATATCACTAACGCGGATGGCACCAGAGCCCAATCCTCAAAAGATAAAAATACCAGTGTAGTTGACCAGCTTGTGCTTCTTGGGGTGCAACCTGAAAAACTGCGTGATCCTAACTTAAGCATTTCTGTCAAATTGCCCAGTCCCTGGGTTGGCGTGGTGGATACCCTTAGTTACATTCTGCCCTTCGTTATCATGGGCGGTTTTTTCTACTTCTTTATTCGCCAGGCACAGGGCTCCAATAATGCCGCAATGTCTTTTGGTAAATCTCGCGCCAAGCTGCTTTCCGGTGAGCGTCCTACGGTCACCTTTGCGGATGTTGCCGGGGTTGAAGAAGCCAAGGGCGAACTTGCAGAAATTGTTGAATTCCTTAAAGAGCCTCAAAAGTTTATTTCTTTGGGTGCCAGAATACCCAAAGGCGTTCTGCTTATCGGCCCTCCTGGAACGGGCAAAACCCTCATGGCAAAAGCAGTTTCCGGTGAAGCCGGCGTGCCTTTCTTCTCTATTTCGGGTTCTGAATTTGTTGAAATGTTTGTGGGTGTGGGCGCCAGTCGTGTGCGTGATCTTTTTGATCAGGCCAAAAAGCACTCGCCCTGTATCGTATTTGTCGATGAAATTGACGCAGTCGGCCGCCAGCGTGGCACCGGTCTCGGCGGAAGCCATGATGAGCGTGAGCAGACCCTCAACCAAATGCTGGTGGAGATGGATGGCTTCAATACCGATACGAATGTGATTGTGATTGCAGCGACGAACCGCCCAGACATTCTGGACCCAGCTTTGCTGCGCCCCGGCCGCTTTGATCGCAGGGTTACGCTCGACCGCCCCGACATGAATGGACGTTTTGAAATACTGAAAGTGCATGCAAAGGGAAAGCCCTTATCCCCCACGGTGGATTTGCATGTAGTTGCCCGGGCCACCCCAGGCTTTGTGGGTGCCGATTTGGAAAATCTGATTAATGAAGCGGCTATCCTTGCTGCCCGGCGCGACAAGAAAGTCATTGAACAATCCGAAGTTGAAGAGGCTATTGAGCGCGTTATTGCTGGCCCGGAACGCAAAAGCCGTCTCATTAACCCTGGTGAGAAGCGCATCATTGCCTATCACGAAGCGGGCCATGCAGTGGTTATCAATACCCTTCCCGAAGGCGACCCTGTTCAGAAAATTTCTATTATTTCCCGCGGTATGGCCGGCGGCTATACCATTTCTTTGCCGCAGGAAGACCGTATGCTGGATTCACGCAAAAAGATAATTGCGGAAATGATCGGCCTTCTGGGTGGGCGCGCCGCTGAAGAATTGATTTTCAATGACATTACCTCCGGCGCCTCCAACGATATCGAAAATGTGACAAAATTGGCACGCAAAATGGTTACCCGCCTTGGCATGAGCCCGGATTTAGGCCCGCGTGTCTTTGGTCAGCAGGATGAAATGGTTTTCCTTGGCCGTGAAATAAGTGAACAGCGTGACTATTCTGAAGCAGTGGCCGAACGCATTGATGGCGAAGTGCAGACGCTGGTGAACGAAGCCTATGCTACAGCCAAGGGCATTCTTACACAATATCGCGATAAACTCATCGAAGTCGCAGAAAAACTCTTGGAATCTGAAACTCTCAGTCGCGAACAGTTTGAAGCCATATTCCCCCCTCCGGTTGAGAAAAACCAGGGAATTCCGCAGGTGCTCAGCAAGGTGGAAGATGCAGTGCGTGCGAAAGCTGCAGATCCGCATTCAGTTAACCAGCCTACCCCTCCGGAAACCGAAGAAACACCTGACTCTTCAGAACTCAGCTTTACTTAGATAACCAATCTTGAATATGGCCCAGAACATTATGCATGAGTTCTGGGTCATTTGCTTTAAACCACTCAATGCTTGGGTCATCTGCTTTGAACCAATTGGATTGATGCCGAATGAATTTGCGGGTATTCCTCTCAATAAGTCTTATTGCTTCTTCCAGGCTATGCTTACCCTCAAGGTAATCCAGTACTTCAGAATACCCGATTACCCCAATTCTGCGCATCTGTTCTGCTTTGCCTGCAGCAGCCAGGTCATGTACTTCAGCTGCCAGGCCATTTTCAAACATGCGCCTGATGCGTTCATCCACCCGCGCATACAGCGCTTCCCTGTTCCATTCCAGCCCGATTGTCATCAGGTCATATGCTGCCTCACCGGCCCTTCTTTGCTCTGAAAAGCGCTTTCCGCTTATCAATAGCACTTCAAAAGCGCGTATTGTTCGGCGATGGTTGCGGAAGTCAATACCGGCGGCAGCCACCGGGTCTACAACTTTTAATTTCTCATGAAGTTCATTAAAACCGATGCATTCACCCCAGTGTTGGATAGCGTTTCTCAGCTTTTCATCCGCCACTAGCTCCGGTACCTCCCAGTTTTCGCTGATGGCACGCATATATTGTCCGGTGCCTCCCACCAAAATAGGCAGTTTTTGTCTGGCACTTATTTGTTTAACTAACTTTGAAGTCTCTTTCTGAAATTGTCCCAGGCTCCATGGCGCATCAATGGAGCCTACATCAATCAGGTGATGGATGGCTCGCTTGCGGTCTTGCAAGCTGGGTTTGGCTACTCCAATACGAAGCTCTCGGTAAAAAGAGCGTGAATCAGCAGAGATAATTTCAGCAGGAATCTTTTCCGCAATCTGAATAGCCAATTCACTCTTGCCCGAAGCGGTTGGCCCCACTACCATCAGCAACTTAGGATAAGGCTGTTTACTCACGGATCCCCAAACCTTCATAATGATAAAACCGATACCCGGAATTTTGCCTGGTTTCTACAACAATCAAATCAAGCTGCCATTCCGGTTCCTGTTCATAACCAGTCAGGTAAGCATAAATGCCTTCCAAAAGCCGCAGGATCTTGGTGCGGTGCATGGCGTCTTCGCCTCTGCCAACCGAATGAACGGAACGCGTTTTTACTTCTACAAAATGCACTGTCCCATTGTATTCCGCAATCAAATCAATTTCTTGATGTCCGGAGCGAAAGTTCTTTGCCAGTATCTCATAGCCTTTTTCACGCAAAAATCCTGCGGCAAGAATTTCCCCTTTTTGCCCTAAATCTTTGTTGTGCATTTTCTTTTCAAAACTCATCTTTCAAGTATATCGAAACTTGTTCTACTTTTCTGCCCTTGTTTTCAATATGTCGGAAACTTTCATTTCATCCGTTTTCTTGCCTGTGAAAAATATCCTTGAATGGGTTAAAATGGAGCAATTCCTTAGGAGGTTGAATGGCAACGGCAGAAATTGTAACAATTGGAACGGAACTACTTTTAGGTGAAATCAATGATACAAATTCCCGTTATATTGCGCGTGCCCTTAGGGATATTGGTGTAGATATCTATCGTATCACCTCTGTTGGCGATAACGCAGCTCGAATCACGGCTACCCTGCAGGAAGCCTTAATGCGCTCCGATTTTGTTATTACTACCGGTGGTCTTGGCCCAACCGTGGATGACCCAACCCGTAAAGCTGTAGCTGATGTTTTTAATGTGCCGCTCGAATATATTCCTGAGCTCTGGCAGGAGATTCTTGAGCGTTTTGCGCGTTACACTCGTACGCCCACCGAAAATAACAAAAGGCAGGCCTTCGTGCCGGCTGGTTCGTTGGTTATCAGTAACCCAGTAGGTACGGCCCCAGCCTTTGCATTTGAGCTTGGCACAAAAACCACCATCTCTTTGCCGGGTGTTCCCAAAGAAATGGAATACCTGCTCCAAAACTTCGTGCTTGCTTACCTCAAAAAGCGTTACAAACTGCAAGAGTCTGTAATCAAAGCCATTGTGGTGCATACCGTAGGCAAAGGAGAATCGGCCATTGATGAATTGGTGGGAGAACTGGAAACCTTAAATAATCCTACTGTGGGCCTCTTAGCCCACCCGGGCCAGACGGATATACGCATCACGGCAAAAGCCAGCTCCCTTGCCGAAGCAGAACGCATGATTAAGCCTGTGCTCGAGACTGTCCGCGAAAAACTGAAACCCTTTATTTACGGTGAAGATGAGACCACCCTTGAAGAGGTAGTTGCAAAGGCTTTGCTTGATGATGGCAAGCGTCTGGCTGTCATCGAATATGGCACGCATGGCGAGATTGTCAGCCGACTCCATCCCTTTGCGCCTCATCTTACCTTTGGCCAAACTCTGGAAATGGAACCTTCTAATGAAAGTCTTAAGACCTTAATGAAGGATATCAGCACGCAAAAGATGGCAGATATGATTTTAGGCGTGCGCGTTCAGGAAAGTGAATCAAAATCAGTGGTTTTGCTTTCCCTGCAGCAGGGTGAAAAAACAGAGGAAGTAGAACGTTCCTATGGAGGCCCCAAAGGCGATGCCAGGCTTTGGGCCATTAACTCTGCCTTTGACCTTTTACGGCAAAAACTTTACAAGCTCAATGAATAGCTCTGAAAGGAGAGACTATGCCAACAGTAGACCTTATTCTCCATAACGCAATTATCCTCACCATGGATAAGGATTTCAAAATCTTTGAGCCGGGTGCCCTTGCCGTCAGAGAGAATCTCATCGTGGCCGTGGGTCCTGAAACTGAGATTTTGGAAGCCTATCAGGCCAATCAAAAGATGGATTGTGAAAAACGCGTCTTGATGCCCGGTATTATCAACACCCACACCCATGCCCCAATGACCCTTCTGCGCGGATTGGCGGATGACCTTAGGCTGGATGTTTGGCTGATGGGCTACATGATGCCGGTTGAACGTGAATTCGTAACTCCGGAATTTGTTCGCTTAGGAACAAAATTGGCCTGCGCCGAGATGATTCGTTCGGGTGTCACAGCCTTTGCAGACATGTATTACTTTGAAGATGCCATAGCTGAGACTACGGCAGAAATTGGAATGCGTGCTTGGGCTGGGCAAACCGTCATGAAATTCCCTGCTCCGGATGCAAAATCTTACGAAGAGTCCCTGGCCCTTTGTGAAGCGCTCATTAAAAAGTGGAAAGGCCACCCTCTGATTGTTCCTGCCATTGCCCCTCACGCCGTTTATACCTGCCCTCCCGAGGTGCTTACGGCTTCTGTTGCCATGGCTAAAGAATACGATGTTCCCATCCATTTTCATGTGGCTGAAACCTCTTTGGAAGTTGAAAATCTGCGTAATGCCGAGGGTATGCCTGTAGTTCCCTATATTAAAAAACAGGGGATGTTGGATACAAAAATGTTGGCAGCCCACTGCGTGTTTGTGGATGAAGGTGAAATCCGCACCATGCTCCACTATCACACGGGCATTGCGCATAACCCCTCTTCCAACCTCAAATTGGCATCCGGTTTTGCGCCGGTTAAGCGGATGTTGGATTTAGGCTGCAATGTAGGCATCGGTACGGATGGAGCCGCCTCAAATAATGACTTGGATCTGTTTGAGGAAATTCGTTTGGCCAGCTTTATTGCCAAAGCCCACACCTCAGACCCAACCGCTTTGCCCGCCCGGCAAGCCTTGGAAATGGCTACAATCCGCGGCGCAAAGGCTATGCACATTGATGAATTTACCGGTTCTTTGGAACCCGGTAAGCGCGCTGATCTTATTACGGTGGAAATGGATGGCGTTCACAACGCTCCCAGGTTCCGCCGTGATCCAAACGGTGTTTACGCCCAACTGATTTACGCAGCAAAAGCCGCAGACGTGCGGGATGTGATGGTCGAAGGCAGATGGCTGATGAAAGAACGTCAACTATTAACGGTAGATGAGAAAGCTGCCATGCAGGAAGCTCAGCTTTTGGCTGAAAAGATTGATGCCTTCCTGAAAGGTCGTGAAGAGTCGGTTATTTCAAAGCTGATTGCCATCGGCGGTGCTGCAGAAATGGAATCTTTTGAGGTTCAATCTAAGGTAAAAGTCGAAGACCTTGCTGAGGTTGAACGTGCACTCTTTGTTCCGGAAATTGAAGTAGTGCGCGTGCGCCACTACCATGAATATGATAACTACTTTGGCTTTGATGACCCCTCTCAGGGCCGTCTGCGCTACCGTGAAGATGAATTTATCGATGAAAACGGAAAGATCACCAATGTTCGTTCCCGTCTCACCCTAATTGGTTCCGAAAACGAAGGCGGCGATGAAGCTATTTTGCTCTCGCGCAGCCGTTATCTTGCGCCTGCCTCTCACTCAATGCGCTTCTACACCGAGTACTTTAAACCCAGCTCCGTGCTTGAAATTGAGAAGAATCGCCTGCGTTATCTGATTCGCTTTAAGGAAACCGAGTTTTTTGTTAATTTTGACGAAATGATTAAACCTCGCATAGGCAATTTTATTGAAGTGAAAAGCCGCACATGGTCTAAACAAGATGCTGAAAATAAAACCGCGCTGATGCATTGCCTGCTTGAAACGCTGGGTCTTGCGGATAAGCCTCACATCCATGAGGATTACGTAAGCCTGGTGGAAAAGAATGGCCAATGAAAAATAAATCTGATTTGAAAATTTTAGTTGCGGCAGCAGAATCAGCTCCTCTTGTTAAAATTGGCGGGCTTGGGGATGTTGCGGGTGTTTTGCCCAAGGCAATCAAAGCGCTGGACCCCCGGCATATCGATATTCGGGTTATGCTGCCCTATCATCTCATTCTGCAGCAGCGCCAGCTCAAAACGGAACTTTTGGGCCAATTTGAACTAAAAACGCTCGAAGGCTCTTTGCCCTGCAAGCTTTATCGCTATCAGGAGTCCGAAATTCCGTTTTACCTCATTTCCAACCAATATATTGATGAGGCGCCGGGTATCTACAGTGGAGATGCAAGCCAGGATGGCCTGAAATACATGTCTTTTTCAGTGGCTATTTTGGAAGCGGCAAAATTTTTGGATTGGAAATTTGATGTGCTTTCTGCCAATGATTGGCATACCGCGGTATCGCTCCATTTATTGAAAGCAAAACGTAGAACAGACCCATTTTTTGCCCACAGCAAAGCCGTACTCACCATCCACAATATGCCCTATAACGGATGGGGTTCGCAGCCTGCCATGAAACTTTTGGGGATTAAGCCAACCTGGAATAAAAAGTTGCCGTCTTGGGCGCGCTATACCCCATTAGAAATGGGGATTGCGGCTGCCGATAAAGTGGTAGCTGTTTCAAAAGGATACGCCGCAGAAATTCTAACTGAGCCCTTTGGCTGTGGAGTTTCCTCGTTTATACAAACCCTGGGTGATAAACTGACGGGTATTGTGAACGGTATTGATACTGCAAGTTACAACCCCGAAACCGATAAACATATTGCCGCAAACTATTCAGCGTCTGATTTAACGGGAAAGCTTGCCTGCAAAAAAGATTTGCAGATTCTGGCTGGTTTTCAGCTGAATCCCGATTCCCCCATTTTTAGTATAGTCAGCCGCTTGGATAACCAGAAAGGGATTGGACTGGCCTTGGATGCTGCCAGTCGCTTATTGGAATTCGATTGGCAATTGGTGCTTCTTGGCACCGGTTCAGCCGAGCTTGAAGCCCAGGCTGCTGAACTGGCAAAGGCCTACCCGCATAAAATAGCTTCCTTTATTCGTTTTGATGACGGCCTTGCCCGAAAGCTATACGCAGGCGCCGATATATTTCTAATGCCTTCCCTTTATGAACCCTGTGGTCTCTCCCAGATGGTTGCCATGCGTTACGGTAACCTCCCCGTCGCTCATGCTATTGGCGGCTTAAAGGATACGATCGTTGATTTTGAGATTGACCAAGAGAATGCTACCGGTTTTCTTTTTGATGAAGCCAAAGTTAGCGCTGTTCAGAAAACAATGAAAAAGGCTTTAAAGATTTACAAAGATCAGGAAGCTTGGCAAAAACTGCAGCTTAACGCCATGCAAAAGAATTTTTCCTGGGCAGATTCAGCTAAAGAATACTTGACCTTATTCAGGTCTTTATAGCACAGATCAGTTTGAAAGGATTACACAATATGGTTTTTTCCCGCAATTCAGGTGTTCTTTTGCATCCCACCAGTTTTGCCGGCCCCTATGGCATAGGCGATTTAGGCCCTGAGGCTTACCGCTGGGTTGATTTTTTGAAAAAAAGCGGCACACGCTTTTGGCAGATCTTGCCGCTTGGCCCCACTGGCTATGGCGATTCACCCTATCAGTGTTTTTCTGCCTTCGCCGGTAATCCTCTGCTGATTAGCCCAGACCTCCTTATGGATCAAGGCTTGCTTGAACCTAAAGATTTGCGCCTTAAACCGCGTTTCCCCAAAGAAAAAGTAGATTTCGGCCCGCTTATCCTTTGGAAAAGCAAACTGCTTGACAAGGCCTTCAAACGCTTTGAAGCAGTAAGTACAAAGAGTGATCTGGCAGCAGAATTCGAGTCTTTTCGAAGAGAAGAATCTTCCTGGCTTAAAGATTATGCTCTTTTTATGGCCATCAAGCAAAGCCAGGGTGGCGCGCCCTGGGGTTCCTGGCCGGAAGCTCTCAAAAAACGTGAATCAAAGGCATTAAAAGCTTTTCAAAAACAGTTTGCTGGCGAAATCATCAAGCATGAATTCAATCAATTCCTTTTCTTCAGGCAATGGCAAAATTTGCATGGCTATGCCAGTTCAAAGGGTATTCAAATTATTGGGGATATGCCTTTTGTTATTTCCATGGATAGCGCCGATGCCTGGACTCACCCGGAACTTTTCCTCATGGATGCGGACCTTAAACCCACTCAGGTTGCGGGAGTTCCCCCGGACTATTTTTCATCGACTGGCCAGTTATGGGGCAATCCGCTTTACAAATGGGAACTGCATCAAAAACAAAAGTTTCTCTGGTGGGTCAGAAGGCTTTCAGCCGTTCTTAAAATGGTTGACCTCGTCAGGCTCGATCATTTTCGAGGTTTTGCAGCGGCATGGCATGTCCCCTTTGGCAACGAAACGGCCATCCATGGGCAATGGATTCCGGGCCCTGCAAAAGCCCTTTTTTCCGCCTTCAAAAAACACTTTCCCCATTTACCCATTATTGCGGAGGACCTTGGCGTCATCACTGCCGACGTGGAAGAACTGCGGGATGGCTTTGGCTTGCCCGGAATGAAAATTCTCCAGTTCGGTTTTACGGGTGATCCTGATGATGACTTCCTTCCGCATAATTATCCTGTGCATTGCTTCGCCTACACCGGCTCTCATGACAATAACACCGCTCAAGGATGGTTTGATCAGGCCACCCCGCGCGAACAGGCCTGGTGCAGAAATTATTTGAATGCCCCGGCTGGCTCCATTGCCTGGCCCATGATTCGTGCGCTTTGGGCTTCTGTGGCTGCCAATGTACTTGTTCCCATGCAGGACTTGCTTGCCCTCGGTTCAGAAACGCGCATGAATTTGCCCGGTTCCCAAAGCGGCAACTGGGCCTGGCGCATGCAGGCCAAAGACCTTTCGGATAACCTGGCGTTCCGATTGAAAGATTTGAACTTTACTTATGCGCGTCTTCCTGAAGAAGAAAAAGAGGTTTTCAGACGTCATCTGGAAGAGTCAACTGCCCAGTCGGTGAAACCGCATTAGAGTGGGATTGAAACCAAACGACCAAAACAACTCCTGTCAGTATCACAATGCCGCCGGCCAACTCAAAAGCTGACGGCATTTCTCTTAAAAATAAACTGGCAAGCAAGGTGGACCCGATTGGCTCACCAAGCAGCGCCATTGAAACGGTGAGTGCAGAAAATTTTCTCAATGAAAAATTAAGAACTGTATGCCCAAGTATTTGAGGGATAAGCCCCAAACCCAGTAGTGCAAACCAGGTTTTGTTCGAAAATCCTGTTAAAGGTAATTTCTGAACCACGGCAAAAATTAAAAGTACTGCACAGGCTACAGAATAAACACCCAATGTATAGGGCAAGGTTTCTATTTTTTGGCTGAGCTTTCGTCCTATCAGCATGTAACCGGCTGCCGCCCAGGCCCCTACAAGGGCAAGAAAGTACCCCAAAGTTTGATGAGGGTTAACGCCTTCTGCTGTGCCGCATCTAAACTGCAAACCAATAAACTGGCATCTTGCTCCTAAGGCGATAATCAGCCCGCCCAAAATTGCGATGCAAAGCCCGATGGCTATTTTAGGACCAGGCTTT
The DNA here is from genome assembly GCA_034926255.1 of Anaerolineaceae bacterium. Classification (GTDB taxonomy): domain Bacteria; phylum Chloroflexota; class Anaerolineae; order Anaerolineales; family Anaerolineaceae; genus Mesolinea. Next base: position 116,991 of record JAYFRD010000015.1, read on the forward strand.
TCCTTAAGCAAAATCGGAGAGGCCAGCGCAACCCAGATGGGCGTAGTGGTTACCAGAACTACCGAACTGCTTACATTCAAGTATTTTAAGGAGCTGATCCACACTGCAAAATGAACGGCAAGCAGGCATCCTGCTAAAAATATCAATCCTGCCATGCCCGGGTAAAACCTTACGGGTTTCTTTTTGAGGGCAACGGCAAGTAAAATAGCAGTGAAAAATGCAGAAAGCGCCATGCGGTACATGGCAATAACAATTGGGTCTGCATCTGTAAGTGCGAATCGGATGAGTATTGAGGAAGTGGATACTGAAAGGATGGCAACAATCAATAACCAATACGGACGGCTTCTTTTTCTTTTTTGCATATTCTCAGCGCACTGATTAACCTTTAAATTTCTTTAAGGAGCAAAGATGACACATGTAATCACCAGCTTATGCCTTCGTGACGCAGGTTGCGTGGTCCAATGCCCGGTAGCCTGCATTGTACCCGGTAATCCTCAGGATGAATGGCCTCAGTTTTATATTGATCCCAATACCTGTATTGACTGTGGGGCCTGTGTTCCGGAATGCCCCTATGGGGCCATTTTCCCGCTTAAAGAAGTTCCGCAAGACTTTATTGCCATAGGTGGTGAAGTTCTCAACGGTACCAAAGATATGCCGGGTTACGATACTGAGCATGATTGTTCAACCTACGACGGAAACCCGGTTCATCTTAATCACTGCAAAATCCTTCTGGAAGAGGAACATGTTGACCTTAGCGACTCTATAGCGCGCAATCGAGAGTTTTTTGAAACTGGTCCGGGCTACCTGGCTATCGACCTTTAAAAAGGCTCACACAAGGTTTTCCTGTGCGGCCATAGCAGCGCCGATAATGCCTGCCAGATTTTCTAATTTGGCGGGCAGAACTCTTGTATTCACTTTCAGATAAGAGCCAAATTGGTCAAAGCGTGCCGAGGCTCCACCACCCAAAATAAAAAGATCTGGGTTCAACAGAAATTCGTAGCAGTTCAATACTTCACTGAATCTTTCAGCCCATTTCTTCCAGGAAAGATGGTCATTCTGCCGAACGGCATCCGAAGCACGGTGCTCGGCATCTTTGCCGCGCACTTTAAGGTGTCCCAGTTCGGTGTTGGGCATCAGTTGTCCGTTTACGAACAGGGCAGAACCAATACCCGTGCCAATAGTCAGAAACATCACAACCTTGTATTTTTTGGCTTCGGGTAGTCCAAAACGCATTTCAGCCAAACCTGCCGCATCCGCGTCATTGAGAATAAACGCCCTTTGCCCGGTGCGCGCCTTGATGAGTTCGGCAATGTCGGTTCCTGTCCAGCGCTTATGCATGTTCGCTGCGGTAAGGGAAATATTATTTTTCACAATCCCCGGGTAACCTGCCCCAATCGGCCCTTCGTAATTAAGCGCAGACCGTATTTTCTCTACGCAGTTGATGATCTGCTTTGGCTTAGCCATTAATTCGGTTTCAAAACGAATGCGGTCTGAAACCAGTTTTCCGCTTTCAGTATCCACCAAGGCGCCTTTGGTTGCCGAACCGCCGATATCAATACCCAGAGTAATCATCATGTCTCCTTTATGGACAGGCTTTGTCCAAATGTTCTTGATAAGTCACTGAAAAATGATGGTAGCTGCTCCCATCACACTTGGCTCTAAAAAACAAAAAATCTGTCTTTTCTGCGTTCAGCACGGCCTTAATCGCATCCATTCCGGGTGAAGCAATCGGGCCCGGAGGCAAGCCTTTGTTCAGATAGGTATTATAAGGGGAATTTACCTGTAAATCAGCTTTTGTAAGCACAGCTTTCCACCAGCTTTCTTGAAATCCAAGCGCATACTGCACAGTGGGGTCCGTTTGCAGGGGCATATCTTGGGCAAGTCGGTTCAAAAAAACCGAGGCAATTACTGGCATTTCGTCCGAACGCAGAGTTTCCCTCTGAATAATGGAAGCCAGCGTCAGCAATTCTTTCAAATGCAAACCCATCGCCTTTGCCCTGCCGGCAAGGTTTTCACTGGCCATCTGCGCGGAAAGAGGGCTGGTAAGGGCTGTCAGCAGAGAATCCATATCAACTTCCCTTTCCAATAAATATTGTCCGGGCAAAATATACCCCTCCAGTGACTGTCCACTTGAGAGTGAAAATTGAGAAACCAGTCTTTCTTCAGGGTTTTTTAGTGCATCAAGCAAGCTTTGTCCATTTACGTAACGCAGGCCTAACTGATTTACCGCCTCTGCAATTTCTTCAATTCTCCATCCTGCAAAAATAACCAGGTTGCGGTTGCGGTTCATGGGGTCTGCGATATGGTTGTAGACCATGAATGAAGGAAATCCCGTGGGGATGCTGTAAGTGCCGGGTTCAATTTTTCGGTCAAGCCCTCGGTAAACCAGATAATTGCGGCAAAGGCTGCTTGAAAAATGGGGGTAAAGCAAACCAAGGTGATTGCAAACCGACTGCACCGATTCGTCCTGCTCAATCACGAAACTTTTCTTTTTATCTGAAGGCGTCACCTGATTCACAAGGTTTTCACGGTTCAAGTAAACCTGAAGTGAATAGCGCATCTTTTGTGGAAAGCTGAGTTGCTCGCTCGGGCTCCCCAGTCCATATGCAATGTTTGTGCTGCGGATGGTGGCAATCAGCAGAAAAACAGATCCCAACAAAACAATCAGCAGGATAAGCAGAATGAAGGCAGTTTTTTTATGCGGGTGCATCTTTTTCCTGCTCTCTGCTATCCAGATAGTCTTGCAAAATGAGTGCTGCTGCCAGGCTGTCCTTGGGCTCTGAGCGCTTTTTTCGCCCATAACCCAGTCTTAAAGCCAATTGATCAGCCATTTGGCTGCTCCCGGATTCATCCCAGGTTTTGACCGGAATTTTTGTTTCTGCCTGAATAGCTTCGGCCAATCGCAAGGAAACCCTTGCACGCGGCCCAACTTCACCTTCCGAATCCAAAGGGGTGCCAATCAGAATAAGCCCGCAAAACATTTCTTCAGCAGTTTGCGCAATGCGCGCCGCGTTTGCCTGCCTTGAGATATGTTTAATAAAATCCAATGGGCGCGCCAAAATGCCGGCTTCATCACTGACTGCAAGCCCAATCCTTGCATCACCCGGGTCCACTGCAAGCACTTTCATCGCTGTTTTTCCTGCATTCTGCCTAAAGCAGTGCTTCAGGCGTGCTACTTTTCAAATGCACCCGCATAACCTTTTTTCCGTTGCGCTCAAGAGCAGATATATCACCCAATGCCTGTGCCAGTTGCAAGGTGCCAAAGCGCATTCCCTCTTCAGGGATGGGCAGATCTTTTTCAGGGCTTTTCGTAAGCACTAAAAAGTACCCGCCTGCAAATCCGCCTTTGTGCAGCTGCCCTGTAGAATGCTGAAAGCGCGGTCCAAACCCCAGCGTAACCGGAACATGATAGCGTTCAAGCAGTTCTTTTCGCAAGCTGGCTAATCGCTTTTCTGTGTCCGGCGTGCGCTCAAGATAAGCATTAATGGCAATAAAGCCGCCTTCACTGACTGAATGCAAAAAGGCACCCATAACTTCGGGCAGACTCTTCTGGCTAATCGCACCCAGGTTTTCCTTGCTAAAAAGAGAAGCTTCATTCCCTTGCCAGATGGGTTCGCCTTCATCAAGCTTTCCATTTTCTTTATACTGTGCGATCACAGCTTTTGTATTGGTTTTGCTTTCCTGAACGTTCGGCTGGTCAAAGGGGTTCACACCGATTCCCGCGCAAAGGATAGCGGTTGCATACTCCCAAAGATAAAATTCCTTGGCCAGATCATAAATTTCGGTAAGGCGAATGCGCACAAGTGGGTGCCCTGCTTTTCGCAAGCCTTCCAAGTACCCACTTTCATCATTACCTATGCGCATATCTATGAAGATTCTGTCGTTTGAATAAGCATCTGGGCTTAGAACGGGCTCTCCCTCAATCGGCAGCATGCCCTTTCCATCTTTTCCTGAACTTTCGGCAATCAACTGTTCAAGCCAGGGCCCAAAGGGTTTGCACGCCTCATCTGCGGTAAAGCTGAGCTTATTAAGCCCTTTTTTGCAGGCTTCAGCCAGGGTAAGCCCAAGCACCAATCCCGGGTTTTGCGGGTAAGGTTGGCTCTGTGCGCAGGAATGCTGGGCCTCAACCGCTTTGGAAAGCATTCGTTGAAGGTCAATGCCCATTAATGCAGCCGGAACCACCCCAAAGCTCGTAAAAGCGGAATAACGTCCGCCTACATTCGCAGGGGCGGCAAAAGTGCGCATAAACTTATGCTCTTTTGCCAGTCTCTCAAGCGATGTACCGGGGTCGGTAATGGCAATAAAATGATCTCCGGGGTGTTCTACCCCAATCTCTTTCAGCCTTTGCCAGAAATAGTGGAAGGCTGCGTTTGTTTCGCTTGTCGAACCTGACTTGCTGGCTACAATAAAAAGAGAGGTGCGCAGGTTAACACTTGCCTCCCGCCAGGCGATTTCATCGGGATTGGTAGTATCAATAATTTTCAGTTTCAGGCCTTGCCCGCTTGGAATTTCTTTTGCAAAGGTCAGGCTGAACACTTCAGGGGCCAGCGATGAGCCCCCCATTCCCAGAACAAAAACATCTTTAAATCCGGCATTAAGGCAAGTGTTTCGGAAGCTTTCAAGTTCTTTAACCACAGCTAATTGTGCTTCAGGCAGGCTTAACCAACCCAAGCGGTTGCGAATCTCATCAAACTGGCTTCGGTCTTCAGTCCACAAGGTTGGGTCATGCTCAAAAAGACGTCGAACCATCACCTCTTTTGCCGCATCAATAATGGCGTTTTCCACCGGGCTGCCTAAACTCCCCAAATCAGCAATAACTTTTTCGCGTTTCTTCTCAATGGTATCAAGCAGACTTAAAAAAGCTTCTTTGAATTTCTCAATGCCATCATCCTCTAGATCGCTTGTTATCTTTGACAGGTCAATGCCTAAAGAAGCCAATGCTTCAAGGGTCTCTTTCGCTTCCTCAACCCCGTTTTCTATCGCTTCCATGATAGAACCGTGGTCAAGGAAGGCCTTTAAAGTCTGTGGCGGCACAGTATTCACTGAACCCCTAGCAACCAGAGCATCAACGTACAGCGTATCCGAATAGGCAGGGTTTTTGGTGCCGGTTGAAGCCCACAGCGGGTACTGCATGACGGCCCCGAACGCCTTTAGTTTAAGATACCTTTTTGATTTCAGTGTTTCTTTCCAGGCCTGATAAGCCATTTTTGCATTTGCAATAGCAGTTTTTCCCAATAGGCTTTTAAGCTCATTTTTGGAAGAGGGCAACAGGCCTTCAATGGCCTTATCCGCTGCGGAATCAATGCGCGAGATAAAAAAAGAAGCAACCGACCGAATTTTAGCTACTTCTTCGCCCATGGCAAGGCGGTCTTCAAGTCCGGCAAGAAAGGCTTCCATCACTTCACGGTAGCGTTCAACTGAAAAAAGAAGGGTGGCATTAACGTGAATTCCTTCGGCAATCAATGCCCGGATGGCCGGTAAGCCCTCTTTCGTAGCAGGCACTTTGATCATCAGGTTTTTGCGGTTCACCTGGGCCCAAAGTGAACGCCCGTCACTGATAGTTTTTTCAGTATCCCTTGCAAGCAGAGGGTTTACTTCCAAACTCACAAATCCGTCATTGCCTGCACTTTCATCATACAGCGTGCTGAACAGGTCGCAGGCGCTTTGTATGTCTTCAATGGATAGACGGGCATAAATTTGTTCTTTATCCATCCCGCTTATGGCTAAAGTTCGGATAGAAAAATCATAGGCGCTGCCGCTGCCGATCGCCTTTTCAAAGATGCTGGGGTTTGAAGTAATGCCGTATATTTCACGCGCTTCAATCATCTTTGCAATACTGCCATCTTCCAGCATACCCCGTTCAATATTGTCATACCAAATGGACTGGCCTAACTGATGCAGCTCCACCGCTCTTCCCATGTATTTACTCCTTTGCCATTACTTTTTTAGCCAAAGCAAGCACCGTTTTGGTGGTAAAACCAAATTTTTCCATCAAAAGGTTGCCAGGTGCTGAAGCGCCAAAATGGTCAATGCCAAAGCTCATCCCTTCGCACCCCACCCATTTTTGCCAGCCATTCACAGTTCCTGCTTCAAGTGAAATACGTTTTTGGATTGCCGGGGGCAGCACCTCGTTTTGGTACTCCTTGCCTTGCGCTGCAAAAACCTCCCACGAGGGCATGGAAACAACCCGCAGCCCAATCCCTTCCGCTTCAATGGAAGGGGCTGCCTTAAGCGCCAGAGAAACTTCTGAACCGGTAGCAATGATAATAAGGTCTGCCTTCTTATCAGGGGTCTGATAAAGAACATAAGCGCCTTTGGCTGTCCCTGAAGCAGGTCCGTATTTTTCTCGGTCAAGGGTTGGCAGGTTCTGGCGGGTTAATGCCAAAAGGGTCGGTCCATCGCGGTGGCTTACCGCATACTTCCAGGCTTCCATGGTTTCGTTGGCATCAGCCGGGCGGAAGACTTTAAGGTGCGGAATGAGGCGCAAACTCATCAATTGCTCAACCGGCTCGTGTGTCGGCCCGTCTTCTCCCACTGCAACCGAATCGTGCGTCGTCACAAAAATAGTGCCCATTCCGGAAATAGCGGCAACCCGAATAACCGGGCGCATGTAATCAGAAAACACAAGGAAGGTTGCGCAGTAAGGGATAATCCCGCCATGAACCAGCATCCCGTTGCAAATTGCGGCCATCCCAAGTTCACGAACCCCAAAATGGATATTGCGGCCGGTCGGTTCTTGTGCAGAAAAAGCGGGGTACCCTTCCATCCAGGTGTTATTGGAAGGTGCCAAATCTGCAGATCCGCCCATCAGTTCAGGCAGCACTTTGGCAAGGGCATTGATTGACTTGTGTGAGGCAACTCGTGTAGCCATCCCTTTTTCATCGGCAGGAAAAGTGGGCAGCTTTTTATCCCAATCAGCAGGAAGTTCCTGGCTAATGCGCCGCTGGAATTCAGCCGCAAGTTCCGGGTATGTTTTGGCATATCCGGCAAGGGTCTCAACCCAGACATTTTGGGCTTTTTCACCGCCTTGCACAGCTTGGCGGAAGCTTGCCAGTACATCCTCAGGGGCATAGAAAAGAGGTTCTATCGGCCAATTGGCATTGGTTTTTGCCTGGTTCAGCTCATCCCATCCGGGTGGGTTGCCATGGCATGCCGCTGTTCCCTGTTTGGTGGGAAGGCCATAGCCAATAATCGTGCGCACCATAATCAGTGAAGGTCTGGGGTCTTTTTTTGCTGCTTGTATGGCCTTATCAATTGCATTTACATCGTTTCCATCAGAAACTTTTTGCACATGCCAGCCAAGTGCTTCAAATTTTTTGGCGCGGTCCTCGGTAAAAGCCAGCTCGGTAGAGCCCTCAATAGAAATTTCATTATCATCATAAAGATAAATCAGTTTACCTAACTTAAGGTGTCCTGCAAATGAGGCAGCCTCGGTTGAGATGCCTTCCATCAGGTCACCATCTGTAACAATCGCAAAAGTATAATGGTCTACAATCTTTTGTCCATCGCGGTTGAATTCCGCGGCAAGATGTGCTTCGGCAAGCGCCATCCCTACGCCGTTTGCAAAGCCTTGTCCAAGAGGGCCGGTTGTGGTTTCTACTCCGGGGGTCAGCTTCCATTCAGGATGTCCGGGGGTAATGGAACCCCACTGCCTGAATTGCCCCAAATCCTCCTTGGTAATGGGGTAACCTGAAAGGTAAAGCATGGTATAGAGCAGCATGGAACCATGTCCGCCGGAGAGTACAAAACGGTCTCTGTCAGCCCAGTTTGGGTCCAAAGGGTTATGTTTAAGATGGCGAGTCCATAGTGTATACGCAATAGCTGCGGCACCCATCGGAAGGCCGGGATGGCCAGAATTTGCTGCCTGAACGCCGTCCGCAGAGATAAAGCGGATCGTGTTTAGAGCCTTCTCAACAGCTTCATTATTCATTAAATACCTCCGGAATTTCAGATGATAAAATTTTACCATGCAGGTCTTGCCATCAACGAAACAGGCAAAGGCTGATGAGGGAAAAATGGAACTAAAAGGGAAAACTGCACTGGTAACTGGAAGCGGAATTCGCTTGGGTCGTGCCATTGCTAAAGCGCTGGCAAAGCAGGGCTGTAACCTTGCTTTGCATTTCAACCGTTCATCCGCGGAAGCGGAATCGCTGAAAAAAGAGATAAATCATTTCGGAGGGGAGTATTTGCTTTTTCAGGCAGATTTATCCCAAGAGAGTGAGATTAAAAGCCTGATGATGCGCATTTCAGATTCTTTTGATTGTCTGCAAATTTTGGTCAATAATGCTGGAATTTATCCAAAAGGGAAGGGCCTTGAAGTCGATTCAAAAACTCTTCAAGAAGTTTTTCAATTGAACCTCTTTTCGCAAATTGCCCTCATCCAAGCATTTGCAGGGCAATTGCCGCCGCCTGCTGAAGGCAGGATAGTGAATATTTCCGATTCCAAAGTTTTCAAGAGAGGTACGGACCATTTTGCTTACCGTCTGACAAAAAGCGCCATTAACGAAATGACCATGCAGTTTGCTCTGGAGCTGGCCCCCAGAATAACGGTTAATGCCGTCGCGCCCGGCATCATGATGCCTTTGGCTGGCAATGAAGATATGGATATGCAGCCTGTTGCTGAACGTCGCATACCTTTAAAACGCATTGGTTCGCCTGAAATGATTGCAGAGAATGTAATTCATTTGCTAAAGCAGGATTTTATTACCGGCCAGATTATTCGTGTGGATGGCGGAGAAAATATTTAGTTTTTTCCGGTGACGGGTATCAAAATGCCCTGTTTGTAAAATTCAGATAATTGCCTTTCAGAAAGAAGGCTGCCCTCAACGCTTCCCGCGCTGTTCATTGCACATAATAGCTGGTCAATCCCTGCAAAGTCTTGTTCTATCAAAAACTTTCCAAGGTAGTCATGGTAAATTGCTTTGTCGGTGCGATAGCACCATGGTGCTAATCTAAACTCGCTGTTTTCAACACTGACCGGGCAGAACCTGCCTTGAACAGGCGGTCTTTTTGCTGCGCATGTGATAATTGCTTCATAGGCTTCCAATTGCGTTCCCAAATCAAAATAAGAAACGATTTGCCTTCGGTCTGCGTCCGGCACTCTCTTTTTGGTCTGCAGAATGCTAAATACGCTTTCAGCGGCAGAAGGCACATCCCCGTAATCCACCTTGCTAATCAGTTTGTCCGGCAATAGGCTGCGGTGTACGCCGGCCCGGCTTACCAGGCTGGGTGTGCCGCAGGCAAGCGACTCATACGCAACGTTTCCAAAAGCTTCGGGGATATTCCCCAGGCAAAGGGTAGTTGCGCCCAAAGAATAGAAACTTGGCATTTCAGCCTGGGTTAACCAATCAATGAAGTGGATGTTTTCCGATAAACTATTTTCCTGGATATATTTTTCAACGGATTTGAAAAAAGCATCTTCAAAAGAGCCGCTCATTGACTCATGCCAGCGCGGTGCCACTAATTTCAAGGACTTCATCCCCTTTTGGCTGATGAGGTATTTAAGCACCTCAACAGCTTCCCCAAGCCCTTTCTTGGGGTCAGGTCGGTGTGGGTGCAGAAGAATTTGATGCTGTGAGGCGTCAAAGGGCAGTCTTGAAAGCAGCTTATTTTTCGCTTTCGGAATGGGGCGAAAAATCTTTGCATCAATTCCATTCAGCACCATGTGAATGCGCTCTTCGAAACCTTCCAATACTCTGCCTGCACTTGCTTTGACGATATTTGCAGAATAAGGTGAAACGCAAATCACCTCATCGCCTTGGTTAATAAATGTACTCAATATGGATTCTGGGTAGTAATTATCTCGGAATGAAAGAATGGTTGGCACTTTGGTATGCAGATGCGGCAGCAGAAGTTCCCCGTCATGAATATAAAAGCGGTCTGCCCAAGCCAGATGCCGGTTAACTTCTTCAACAATCCAGGCCAGGCTTAGAGGGGCTACCGCATAAGGCTCCGGGAACGGCTGGTGAAAAGGCAATACCGGCCATATCTCGAGCTTATCATTCAGGTAAAAGCGATTGTTCTGCTTGGGTATTTCAGGGCAAATAATACGAACCAAATGCCCCTTGGAGGCTAAATGTCGCGTAATGTTCATCAGGTGTTTTGAGGCCCCCCCGCTGACTGCCTCAGGGAAAATTGGATTGATACTAAAACAAAGGATTTTCATGTAATGATTCTATCCTACTGATAAAATTGTGCCAGTCTTGGAGGAAACATGGATATTTCCGCATACGATACGATTATCATCACCGACCTGGTTGCCTGTGGCATTATTGGTGTTAAACACCCTGAAAGGGATAATCCTCAGGATTTGCTTCTCAACATTGTTTTTTATAAAGACCTGCGCCAGGTTGGCCACACTGATGATATCAACGATACTGTTAATTATTCAGCTGCCTCTAAATTAATCATTGCAGAAGTAGCTGTTTGTGCTTTCCATACGGTTGAGGCGCTTGCCGCCCATCTGGTAAACTTGCTTTTGAGAACCTACCCTATTGATGCGGTACGTGTACGCGTGGAAAAGCCCAAAAAAGTCAGTCAAACTTCCCGGGTTGGCGCAGAAATATATCGCGCTAAATAACCCGCCTTTTTTCGCAGCCTCCATCAGTTGCCGGAAATGCGATTGAGAAATTCAAGTCGCGTTTCTAACTGATTTCTGAAAACGCCCAGCATGGCGGATGTGGTCATACTTGCTTCCTGCTTTTTAACGCCCCGCATGGTCATGCACATATGCTGGGCTTCAATCACCACCGCCACGCCCTGCGGCTTGATCTCTTCATTGATAAGTTCCGCAATTTGCTGGGTCATGCGTTCTTGAACCTGTAATCTATGCGCAAACATGTCCACAATTCGGGGTATTTTCGAGAGGCCGACAACTTTTCCCTTTGGAAGATAGGCTATATGGGCATGGCCAAAAAATGGCAGCATATGGTGTTCGCAAAGGCTGTAAAACTCAATATCGTTAATAACCACCATTTGATCATACTCAACCGTAAAAAGAGCGCCATTAATGATGTCCTGCGGGTTTTGCTGATATCCATTCATTAATTCTGCATAGGCTTTGGCAACGCGTTGTGGTGTCTTTACCAGGCCTTCACGATCTGGGTCTTCGCCAATCGCTTTAATAATGTCTTTGCTGGCCTGCTCAACTGCACTTAAATCGAATTCTTGCATTTTATTAGCTTGCGTAGTTTGCTTCATCTTGACCTCTTGCACTAAGCTTAATCATAATTCTTCTGAATTACAAATCGATGAATAGTTTTACATGTTCATTACATACCTTTGCTTGACAAAATGACGACATGTCATCACAATGGAGGATTGTGACATACTGTCACAATCCTCCATTGTCATTTGCCAACTAAAGCATTAAGGAGTTCGAATGCAATACATGATTCTTTCTGCCCTCAGTGGAATTTGCTGGTCTTTTGTTTATGTTGCCATCATCCTCAAAAATTACCAGGATAAAACTTGCGGGATGCCACTTTTTGCGTTGACTTTCAATGTCGCCTGGGAACTCATTTTTGGGGTCTTTACCCCAGGCAGCATCAGCATCCAAAAAGGCGTGAATATTATTTGGTCTCTTTTGGACCTTGTTATTGTTTTTCAGTATTTTAAATACGCAAAAAAGGAATTCCCAAAGCAGTATAGCAAGCATTTTACATTGTGGAGCATTACGGCCTTTATTTCAGCTTTTGCGATTATTATTGCATTTTCGCGTGAGTTTTCTGGCTTTAAGGGTGCTCAATACGCAGCCTATCTGCAAAATTTAGCAATGTCAATTCTCTTTATTGATATGCTGCTGCGCCGTAATTCTGTACATGGCCAATCCATGCTCATTGCAGTCTTTAAAATGGTTGGCACTCTATGCCCTACCCTTATGGTAATTTTTTCCAAAGGCAGTCATCTGCTTATTACTTTAGGTGCGGTTATTTTCGTTTTTGACCTTATCTATCTATTGCTTTTGAACGATTTTTTACACACAAAGAAATTGAATAAGGAGCTTTTTGCATGAAAGATTTTTTAATTGTCTACTTCAGTCGCACAGGGAACTGTGAGCGCGCTGCAAAAAGCCTTGCACAGGACTTAGAATTGAATGTCTGTCCAATTGCTGCAAACGAAAACTGGAATGGATTACCTGGCATTCTTCGCTATTCGCTTTATAAAATCACCAAAAAGCAGGCGGCAGTCACTTTGGATAAAAGAATGCTTGATGCGAAACGCCTTATTCTTGTTAGCCCGCTCTGGGATGCGCAGCTTGCCTTGCCTGTGCAAACTGCTCTCTTGCAATGGGAAAACAAGGAAATTTATCTCT
>JAYFRD010000035.1:0-37462 GCA_034926255.1 Anaerolineaceae bacterium
TGCAAGCAAGTGAGAGGGAGCTTTCCGCATGCGGAAAGGGGTATACGGAAAGGGGGGGTAGGTGCGGAAAGGTCCCTGGTCAACGAGGAAAATGGGTAAAAAGCATACGTTTAACCGTGCAGAAAGATGAAAAAAGGGGGAGGTTTTGTGTAGTTAAGATGGAGCCCTTTTCGCAGTGCGCCATGCAACGAGGAAATGGGTAAAAAAGATGCAATCGCCCTGGCGATTATACAGACTCCATTGTGCGTAAAAAAACCATTTAATTTAATTGTGAAATGTCATGGAGCAATTGTTACAGCATTCTTAATCAGTTCGAAAATAGACTCACCTATGCCGGGAACTTCCATCAGTTCTTCGACCTTCTTAAAGGGACCGTGTTCATTGCGGTAGGTCAAAATGGCCTGTGCTTTCAGTTCGCCAATTTGCGGAAGGCTTTTCAACTGTTCAAGACCTGCACTGTTGATATCCAAAAGAGTTTGCGTGCCCTGTGCAGCGGAGTTGATTTCCGTGTTTTTTGCGGGTATTACAATTTTTTGTCCATCTTTCAAAATAAGGGCCATATTTATTTTGCTTTGGTCAGCTTGCGGGGCCAGGCCTCCTGCCAGAGGAAGTGCATCGGCCAGGTGTGTTCCTTCCGGCAGTTCAAGCAAGCCTGGCTTAGATACCGCCCCCGCAAGGTCCACTTTGATTAAGTTTGCTTGTGTTGCTGCATTTGTTCCCGGAGAGCCGGGAGTTACAGTGACCAGAGGGATGGGCGTGCCGCGCTGGGGTAGGATAAAAAGGAGAATAAGCCCAGAGAATAAGAGCCCCAGAAGAATACCGAAAAGAAGGTTTTGCCAGGGTTTCATGTAATGGGCGGAGTTTCTTCGTTAGCAAGCATTGTTTTAAAGGCGGTAATGGAAACTTCAAGCATGTCCAAATTTGGCTGGCGGGTGGAAAGTTTTTGCAGCCAAAGGTTGGGTTGTATCAAGGCGCGGACTATTTTTGAGTGTTCCATATTTTTTGCAGCCCATTGAATATATTCGTATGCTATCCCTGCAATGAAGGGCAGCATGAGCACACGTGAAACCAAACGCCAAAAAATAGAAAGTGGCCCAAGCAGCGCAAACACAAAAGTTGAAACTATCAAAAAAGTAAGTAAAAATGAAGTTCCGCAACGCGGATGGCAGGTGCTCATTTTAGAAACTTCTTCAGGGGTCAGTTCTATGTTGGCTTCGTAGGCATTGATGGTTTTATGTTCTGCGCCATGATACATAAATGTACGCCGAATGTCTTCCATTCTGCCAACCAGGGCAAGATAGATAACCAGCACAATCAGGCGGATAAGGCCTTCCAATGCATTGCTCCACCACACACCCATGCCAAAACGCTCATCCACTTTGCCGGCAATAAAGGCTGGCAGGAGGAAAAAGAGAACAACCGCTAATGATAATGAAAAAACTAACGTAAAAAATAAGGCGCTGCCTTCCAGTTTTTCATCTTCACCGGTTTGATAATTGGCTGCCTTCGTCAGCATTCGTGTACCGAGACACAGGGCATCCCAAAGGCCGATGACCCCGCGCAGAAAGGGCATTTTCATCAGTTTGCTGCGGTAAACAGGCGGAAGATCTTCCTGATAGAGAGCAATACTGCCATCCGGTTTACGGCAAGCCATGGCAAGGTTTTTCTTGCCGCGCATCATTACGCCTTCGATAACTGCCTGCCCACCGTAAGAAGGCAAACGCAGTTGTTTTTCTGTTTTTTTGCTCATCATTCACCGAAACTTGTCAGAAAACGGATAAGCGCTTTAACGCCGAGATTCCAAACCGTCATGTTTTGGTGTTCGTTGGGTGAGTGCACCTGGTCATCGGGCAGGCTGAAACCCGTCAAAAGCGATTTAACGCCTAAGGTTTTTTGCATGGTGGTTGCCACAGGCACGCTGCCGCCTTCACGGCGGTAAGTGATGGGACTGCCCCAAGTTTCTTCAAGCGCTTTAATAAGGCGGTCTGCGCCGGGTGCATCATCAGCCAAGTAGGCCGGGCCTCCCGAATGTTTGTAAACAGTGCCTCTTACGGTATCCGGGATGAGGCTGGCAATATATTTTTGAATTTTCAAAAAGATTTCCTGCGGGTCTTGGTTAGGTACCAGACGGCAGGATATTTTTGCCTTGGCATAAGCCGGAATGATGGTTTTTGCGCCTTCGCCGATAAAACCCGAATAGAGACCGTTCACATCTAGGGTCGGTCTGGCGCCGGCTCGTTCAAGAGAGTTAAAACCTTTTTCGCCATAGAGTTTTGGCGAGCCGGTTACCTGCAGGTAGTTTTCATCAGCATTTTTCTGGGAAGCCATTTTTTTACGTTCTTCTTCATCCAGTGGGATGACATGATCGTAAAAGCCAGGGATAGCAACAGAACCATCGGGGTTATGCAGCCTGGCAATAATTTCGGAGAGTACAATGGCAGGGTTGGCTACCACGCCTCCAAAAAGGCCGGAATGCAGGTCTGCCCGCGGGCCGTCAATGCGCAGCTCAAAGTAAACCAGACCCCGCAAACCGTATACCAGCGTTGGCATATCCCTGGCAACCATGCCGGCATCCGGGTTGAGAATCATGTCGCAGGCAAGCAAGTGTTTGTGATTCTCAATGAATGAGTCTAAACTGGGTGAACCGATTTCTTCCTCCCCTTCCAGAATGAACTTTATATTCATGGGGAGTTTTCCTGTTGCCAAAATGGCTTCAAGCGCAAAAATGGAAGCCATCACCTGCCCTTTCATATCCGAAGAGCCGCGGGCATAAAGCCTGTCTTCCACCATGGTTGGCGTAAATGGATCCGTTTGCCATTCCTGAACAGGGTCCACAGGCTGAACGTCATAATGACCATAGGAAAGCAAGGTCTTTGCATTTTTTTCTGGCGACTTAAATTCCGCAAAAAGCACGGGATGAACCTTAGTAGGAAAGATTTCTACCGCATCGGCCCCTAATTTGTTAAAATATGCGGCCAAATAATCACACGCGGCAAGAACGTCTTTTTTTCTTTCAGGGTCTGTAGAAACAGAGGGTATTCTTACAAGCTGAAAATAGTCCTCTAATTTTCTTTCATAGTTTTTGTCAAACCAATTTAAGGCTGTGTCAGTTTCGTTCATCACTGTCCACCTTCTTTCTCAAGATTCATCATATTATATGACATTCACAAGCTAAACATGATAGCATTTATAAGTTATGACAATACAGGAGATATTGGTTTTATGGACAAAGAACACCGCAAACTGATCATTCTTGGTTCAGGCCCTGCAGGACTGGCAGCGGCAATTTATGCTGCCCGTGCTGAGCTGAACCCTCTCGTTTTTACGGGCATGGTTCTTTATGGGCAAGCCTCTACAACTGAAACGATTGAAAATTACCCCGGTTTTCCAAAAGGGATAGGCGGGAATGATCTAGGCCAACTCTTTCAAGTACAGGCAGAGAGGTTTGGGGCGCAGATTGAATACGCTCAGGTTGATTGCCTGAACTTGCGTGCCAGACCTTTTGAGGTTTCCACATACGGCAAAGAATACACGGCTGATGCCATTATTCTGGCCACCGGTGCGGATAACCGCAAGCTGGATGTGCCCGGTGAGATTGAATTTGTGGGGAGAGGTGTTTCTTACTGTGCTACGTGTGATGGCTGGTTCTATAAAGATAAGGATATTCATGTGGTTGGCGGAGGGGATAGCGCGCTTGAGGAAGCCCTGTTTTTGACTCGATTTGCGCGTAGTATTACCATTATTCACCGCCGAGATACTCTGCGCGCCGGCGCCATCCTTGAAAACCGCGCCAGAAATAACCCTAAAATTCGTTTTATGTGGAACAGCGTAGTCAGAAAAATTGGTGGAGAAGAAAAAGTGAAACACCTTGAACTTGAAAACCTTCTTACCAAAGAAAAGCAGACAATTCCCACGGATGGCTTATTTATCTTTATTGGGCATACTCCTAATTCGGGGCTGTTCAAAGATCAGGTTTCCACCAGCGAAGACGGCACGGTAATTGTCGATCAGACATACCAAACCAGTATTAAAGGTGTTTTTGCGGCAGGCGAAATATGTGACCCGCACTTTCGTCAGGTTATCACTTCTGCAGGGATGGGGGCTTCGGCTGCGATTTCAGCTGTGAAATGCCTTGAACAATGGGAATGCGGCGCTTAAAGATTTAGCTGTTGACGACGTTAATGGGCTTTCCCGCCAAAAATTGACGTAAATTGTCCACTGCTGTAGACATCAACCGTTGCCTGGATTCTTTGGGGGCCCAGGCAATATGTGGGGTAATAATGCAATGCTCTGCACCCAGCAGAGGGTTATCTGCAAGAATTGGTTCCACGCGGGTGGTATCTGCCGCGTACCAGGCAACTTTGCCGCCATCAAGGGCGGCGCGCATATCCCGTTCATTAATCAGCCCTCCGCGGGCTGTGTTGATGATGATGACATCGTTTTTCATCCTTGCAATGGTTTCAGCATTCAAGATGCCATCCGTTTCAGGGGTTAAAGGCATATGCAACGAAAGCACATCCGACTTTGCAAGCAGCTCATCCAAATTCACTTGCCTGGCCAGCCGCTTGTCCATCGCTTGTGGGTTTCCATCATACGCAAGAACATGCATGCCAAAGCTTTCAGCTATTTTTGCAGTTGCCTGCCCAATGCGCCCGAAACCCCACAGGCCCAGGGTTTTATCTGCCAGTTCAATAAGCGGGTAATCCCAAAAGCACCAATCCTGGCTTTGCATCCAACGGCCAGCACGCACGGCCTGGCTATGATGAGCAACATGGTGGCAAATTTCAAGCAACAGCGCGAACACAAACTGGGCTACGGAATTGGTGCCATAAGTGGGGATGTTTGTAACGGTAATTCCTTTTTCTTTTGCGGCGGCCAGATCGACCATGTTAAACCCAGTAGCGAGAACTCCGATAAATTTTATTGTGGGGCAAGCTTCCAAGGCAGCGCGGCTGATGCAAACTTTATTGGTATACACATAGTCAGCACCCTGCATCCGTTCAATAAGAAGGTGTTCAGTGGTGCGTTCATACACTGTCAACTCACCTAATTGCCCCAAGGCATGCCAAGATAAGTCGCCGGGATTTTCCGTATATCCGTCTAAAACAACAATTTTTCCCAATTGGATTCCTAATTTCTTAATGTGTAAGCTTTTAATGCGTTTTCACCGGCCAGGCGGGCTAATTGAGGCGTTTGCTGCATGGCTTGCTGCAGGGTCATGGGTTCATGAATAAGATCAATTACAAGGTCAACACCTGCTTTGTACGCTTCATCCAGGTTTAGGGCACGGCTGCCAACAATGGCGATGACCGGCAGATTGTATTTTTTTGCACGTCTGGCAACCCCTATGGGGGCTTTCCCAAAGACAGATTGGTTATCCATGCGCCCTTCACCGGTGATCACACAGTCAATATTTGGAAGATACTCTTCTATGTGAATCAGGTCAAGAATACTTTCAATTCCAGGTTGGATTTTTGCGCCACAAAACGCCAACAAGGCAAAACCAAGCCCTCCTGCTGCACCTGAACCACGGTGGTCAGCAAAATCTGCGCCTGTTGCTGCGCGTACCATTTCAGCCCAATGGCAGAGAATTTCATCCAGTTTCAGGCAGTCTTGCAGGGAAGCACCTTTTTGTACTCCAAAGATGCGTGAGGCACCATGCTCACCGCAGAGCGGGTTATTTACATCACTGAGCACTCTTATTTCTGCCTCTAAAACCCGAGGATCCAGTGTTTCAGTGCGTATTTGTGCAAGCGCGGGCAAACCTTGTGCGCCCCGGGGGATTTCTTTGCCGTTTTTGTCTAAAAGTGAAATTCCCAGTGCTTGTGCCATTCCTGCTCCGCCATCATTGGTGGCGCTGCCGCCAATACCAATGTAAATCCGGCGGATGCCTTTCTTTAATGCTGCCAGAATCATCTCACCTGTTCCATAGCTGCTGGCCATGAAAGGATTTCTTTCCGCGCTTTGTACAAGGGTAAGCCCCGAGGCTTCCGCCATTTCCATCACAGCCTGGTTCCCGTTAATGATTCCATATCTGGCTGTCACTTTTTGACCCAAGGGACCGCTTACTGAAACCGTTTCAAAACTCCCCCGCAGACCTTTTACCAGGGCCTCCACCGTGCCTTCCCCACCATCAGCAATGGGCAGAATATCTGCCTTTGCCAGGGGTTCAACACGTAAAAGTCCATCCTTAACGCAGTCTGCCACTTCCAATGAACTGGCTGAGCCTTTAAATGAATCCATCGCTATGAGGAAGTGCGGAGATGTTTTGTTCTTCAATTTACCTCGTTGGGCTCACTTTCTCAGCAAGATATGCTTGCGAATGGTCCAAAGGTTATGGCTGGCCCGTACCAATCCAACTGAAAACGCGCTTTTCACTGAGCAAACCGGCTTCTTCATAAATGGGGTTGGCGGCATCCGAATTAATTTGCCTGGCTACTGAAACAGACCACTGGATGATGTGGGGGCTGTTATCCTGCGGTCTAAAAGCTAGTGGAACCGTGAATTTTGTATCTGCTGCGTACTCCACCAATATCTTTTCGTTTGCTGAGGTTAAATCTTGAACAGTAATGCGGTACTTTTCGTTACTTTGTAAATTTGCCACGCTGGCCCATTGCAGGGTAACCGACTCAATATTTGCGGCAAAGGATGCGCCGGAAGCAGGCAGCAGAAGGTTTGGCGCAGGATAAGGAGGAAGCGGGGTAGGTGTTGGGGTTGGCCCAGGCGTAGGAAGCCGGTCGCAAAGCGGAACGATATAGCTTTGCCCGCTTACAATCACATCATTTGTCATATGGTTGTAATCCATAATGGCGGATATCGGCACATTGTAGTTGGCGGCAATTCCGCTGAGCGTGGTATTTGCATCAGCCACTACTGAAATGGTATTGTCGCAGTCAGGAGCAAAAGTAGGTGTGGCTTCCGTAGTAGGCGAAGGAATGGGTGAAGCGGTGGCGGTTGGCACCGGTATCAAGATTTTACTTCCGGCTGTGCCCAAGGTGCAGTTTGAATCGAGTTTGTTCTGAATAATGATGGCATCCACCGAAATATTAAAACGTGCTGCCAGTTCAAGACAGGTATCATGTTCTGCAAGTGAATATTCAACCGGAGGCTGCGGCGTCCAGGTGGGTTGGGGTGGCGGCAAGAGAGTCTCTGTTGGCGTGGAGGTGCGGGTAGCAGGCTTGGTGGATGAAGGTTCGGGTGTGTTGCCCGCTTTGGCATCTTGCATGGGTTTAAGCACCGCAAAATAGGCTACTAAAGCGATAAGTGCCAAGATAAGCACGGCAAAACCAATAGCTGCTGGCAGACCCATGCGTACCTCGCTGGGTTGGCGGGGTTGAATGCCGCTTTTTTTATAAACTTCAGCACTCGCATTTAGCTGCGTGCCGCAAACAAGACAGCGCGAAGCATTGCTGGCAAGGCGTGTGCCACAGACCGGGCAGATTTTATTTTGTTTTGTAGTTTTAATGGTATTTTTTTTCATTCTCTTTTTTATCTTCAGGAGCCTTGATAAAATTCCTGATGTGAGCAGTATTTATTTACACATCCCTTTTTGTAAAAGGAGATGTTTCTATTGTGATTTTATCACGTATGCCGGCAAGGAATATTTGACAGACCGCTATATTCAGGCCATGCTTTTGGAATTGGAAATAACGGCTGAAAGACTGGAAGATAAGTATAAACAAATTGATACTGTTTACTTTGGCGGGGGAACGCCATCGCTTTTGAAGGCGGATGATGTTAAAAAACTGCTTGAACAGGTCGCAAAGTGTTTTTATTTATCTCCCGAAGCTGAGATAAGCCTTGAAGCCAACCCTGGAACAATCAGTAAAGAGACTTTTAAGTCCTATTTGAATGCTGGGGTAAACCGGCTTAGTTTGGGTGTTCAATCTTTTTCAGACATGGAACTGCAAAGCCTGGGCCGCATCCACTCCAAAAAAGAGTGTGTGGAGGCAATAGAAACGGCCAAGAATTCAGGCTTTACAAATCTGAGTCTGGATTTGATGTTTGGGGTGCCATCCCAAACACCTGATGGTTGGCAGCAAAATCTTGAAACAGCCCTCAGCCTTGAACCGACGCATCTTTCTTTGTATTCTCTGATTCTGGAGGAAGGTACACCGCTTTTTGATGCAGTTCAAAAGGGGCTAGTGAACATTGCGGATGATGAAGAAACCGCGGATATGTTTGAAAATGCCAGGTATATGCTTCATGCAGCCGGTTGGCAGCACTACGAAATTTCAAACTGGGCGTTGCATCGTGAGTATCAGTCGAAACATAATAAAACCTATTGGTTGAATGGTGACTGGTTAGGCATTGGTGCGGCAGCGCATAGTCATATAGGCTCTTGCCGTTTTTCAAACCTTGAAAGTCCCGAAGCTTATATTCATGCGCTTGCATACCCTGCGCAGCATAATCCAAGCGCAACGCTTTCTCCCGCTCAGGTTTGGGTGAAAGAAAATGACCAGTTAACTGAGATGCGAGAAACCATGATGCTTGGCTTTCGGCTGGTGGAAGAAGGTATTAACCTGAAACTCTTCCGGGAGAGATATGCGGAGGATGCCGAAAAACGCTTTGCCAAAGAAATTGCATACCTAAAGCGCAGAGGGCTTATTGAAAAAATAAACGGGGGCCTGGGCCCCCGTTTACGCCTGCGTGAAGAAGCAGTTGCTGTTGCCAACCAGGTTTTTGAAGAGTTTGTGTGATGTATTCTGTTTTAGTCCAATTCCTGCGGACGAATAGAAGCAACTGAGTCAAAAATATATTTGGGTTGATAGGGATACTTATGCAAATGGTCCTCTTCAGTTACCCCAGAAAGTACCAAAATTGTTTCCAAGCCACCTGTGATGCCAGCCACAATATCCGTATCCATGCGGTCGCCAACCATGATGGCATTTTCTGAGTGGGCATCAATGTGGTTCAGGGCCATGCGCATCATCAGAGAGTTGGGTTTTCCGATGAAATAGGGTGAAATTCCGCTGGCTTTTTCAATTAGCGCTGCCATAGCACCGCAGGCGGGCACAAGACCGTTTTCCGATGGGCCGTTAGGGTCTGGATTGGTGGCAATGAATCTTGCACCGGCACGAATAAGGCGGATTGCGGTGGTTAATTGGTCAATGCTGTAAGAATTAGTCTCGCCCAGCACAACGTAGTCTGGATTCTCTGATGTTTGAATGTAGCCGATGGAATGAATTGCTTCTGTAAGGCCCAGTTCACCAATGACAAAAGCAGTGCCATTGGGCTTTTGTTTGTTCAGAAATGCTGCAGTAGCCAGTGCAGAGGTGTAAATTTTTGTTTCGGGCACTTCCAAGCCGGAAAGCTGCAGGCGATGGGCCAGATCTCTTGTAGTGTAAAGCGGGTTGTTTGTAAGAACCAAAAACTTTCGTTTTTGTTCAATAAGTTTTTGAATGAATTGATCCGCTCCGGGCACCATCTTTTTGCCATGCACCAGAACGCCATCCATATCGATTAAGTAAGCTTTTTTTGTTTTTTCCATATTTTCCTTCATTAAAAATCGTGATAATACCAAGCATGATTGTACATGATATCCGTTAACAATTGGTGAATTTGCTCTGTCAAGCTTATTAACCGCATTTTATTCTTGCTAACTTCTTTCATCGATCTTATTAAGAAGTACCGTTAACTTAAAGCGAACAGCCGCCATTTTGGCGGCTGTTCAGAACTGAGCAAGCTTTTTACTTATTGGTGAGGATGATACGGGCATCCACTACTTTGACGCCCTTGCCATCTTCGTAAACAATAACAGGGTTGGCATCGGACTCGGCCACTTCATCTTTGAGGTCATTGACCATGTAGGCGTATTTTGCAAGCACTTCTGCCAGGGCTTTCCTGTCACGGGGTTTTTCACCGCGGGCGCCGCGTAAAATGGCCGCAGACTTGATTTCATCCTGCATGGCCAGGGCATCTTCCAGACTGATGGGAGCCACACGGAAGTTCACGTCCTTCAGTACCTCAACAAAGATACCACCCAGACCAAACATGACGGTGGGGCCGAAGGTCTTATCATTAACAGACCCGATGATGGTTTCAGTTGCCCAGGGGGCCATTTCCTGAATGGCTACACCATCAATCACCGCATCGGCTTTGTACTTCAGTGAGTTTTCCAGAATGGTCTGATAGGCTTCGCGAACACCAGCTTCATCTTTAATGTTTACTTTGACGGCTCCGGCATCGGATTTGTGAAGAATGTCCGGGGAAACGATTTTCATGACGATGGGGAAACCGATTGCATTGGCAAACTTAACAGCTTCCTCTTCGCTCTTGGCAAGTTCTGTTGCGGTAACGGGCAAACCATAGGTTTTGAATACCTGTTTGGCTTCTATTTCGGTGAGGGCAGTGCGGCCGGCAGAACGCGCATTTGCAATAATCTGTTTTGCTTTTGATACATCAATTCCCTGCGGTTGGTATACAGAGGATTTGCCCATGGATGCCATCCGTGCGTCATCACGCAGAGTGGCCATGGCTTTTACTGCCAAGTCCGGGGCGCCATAAGCAGGAATGCCATTTTCCACCAGCCATTGCATGGCCTTGAGAGAACGCTCTCCGCCCACAAAAGAAACGGTAATGGGTTTGCCGGTAACACCGGAATCTTTAACACCCTTCCAAATTGCTTCAGCAATTTCCTGGGGTTCGGTTTGAGCAGTTTCACAATAGAGCACAACCAAGCCGTCCACCCAGGGGTGGGCATATGAGAACTGTGTAGTCTCGTTGTACCATTCATTGCCAGCCATGCCGGTCATATCCACAGGATTTTTTGCTGAGCCAAAGTCAGGCATATGCTTTTTCAGCTCTTCCTGAACGTCTTCAGGGGCAAACTGGAGCGGAATGCCGTATTTTTCAGCAGCATCTGTGGCCAAAACGCCTACGCCGCCGCCGTTGGTGAGGATGAGCGTATTTTCGCCCATCATGCGTGGTTGAAGCGAGAGGGCAAGCGTGCGGTCAAAGAGATCATCAAGGTCATCAGCCTGGGTAACACCGCATTGGCGGAAGGCAGACCCGTAAATGCGGGCAGCACCGGCAAGTGAACCCGTGTGGGATGCGGCAGCAGCAGCGCCATGGGCAGAAACACCAGACTTTAACACCACGATCGGCTTGCTTGATTTGCGCGCTTCTTCCATAAAGCTGCGCCCATCTTTGATGCCTTCAATGTACATCGAAATACAGGAAGTATCGGGGTCCTCAGAAAGATAGTTGATCATGTCTGAGAAATTAACATCTGCCATATTGCCAATAGAAATCATCTTATCGAAACCGATGCGACGGGTAAAAGTGGAAGCATCCATAGCAATAAGCAGGGCACCTGATTGAGAAACCAAAGAAGCTTTGCCCGGAAGGGGAAGGAATGGGGCAAAGGAAGCATTCATCCTGTCACTATTGGAAAGCGTGCCTACAATGTTTGGCCCCAAAACGCGCATGTTATATTCATGGGCAGTGCGCACAATGGCATCTTCTGTTTCGTGGTCTCCAACTTCGCTGAAACCTGAGGTAATAATGCTTAAGCCTTTAACACCTTTTTCACCACACTGTTTTACGGCATCCAAAACGAACCTGGCAGGGATGGTGATGACAGCTAAATCCACCACATAGGGGATTTCTGTCACCGAAGCATAAGCCTTTAGCCCGAGAATTTCTGGGTCTTTAGGGTTCACAGGATAAATACCACCCTGGTAGCCACTCTCTATTAACTTGCTCACAACAGTATGGCCGATTTTTCCTGGCGTCGCGGAGGCGCCGATTACTGCAATGGTCTTGGGTTTGAGAAGACCGGTAAGAATTGGATCCACTTTTTTCCTCCGAGAAATGATGTTTTGTTCGATGAAAAGTATACCTTAATAAGCCTTTAGAAGACTGATTCCATCATAAGTCAACAATAAATCCTATTAATCTGATAAATAAAATTTTGTAAGTATGCTAAAAGGTGCAATTTGACGCAGAACCTCAGTGTGCACACTATAATTCCATGCGAAGGAGAAAAAATGGAAAAACTGCGGATTGGTTACCTTGGTTTGGGGCTGATGGGCGGCCCAATGGCATTAAATATCATGAAGGCCGGTTATCCAATGACGGTGTGGAACAGAACTGCCGTCAAAGCGGATGAACATGTGGCTCAGGGCGCAAGGCTTGCAAATTCGCCGGCAGAAGCAGCCAAGGATTCGGATATTGTTTTCATTAATGTGTCGGATACTCCGGATGTGCTTGCGCTTGTTTTTGGACAGGGTGGGATTGCCGAGGGGGCAGATCCCGGCCTTGTTATCGTCGATAACTCTACTATTAAACCTTCTGCCAGCCGCCAAATTTATGCAAGAATGAAAGCGCTTGGGGTAAGCAGCCTTGACGCGCCGGTGAGCGGAGGCACTATTGGAGCGCAAAATGGTACGCTAACGATTATGGTTGGGGGCGATGCCGATGCCCTTGAAAAAGCCATGCCGGTTATGCTTTGCCTGGGTAAAAAAATTACGCACATAGGAGAAGCCGGCACTGGCCAGATTGCGAAAGCGGCCAATCAAATTATGGTAGCTGCCCAGATGGTTGCTGAGGCTGAATTGCTGGTTTTCGCTCAAAAAGCTGGTGCAGACCCCCAAAAGGTCATTGAGGCTATTAAAGGCGGAGCGGCCCAGTGCTGGACACTTGATAATAAGCCTCAGCGTCTTTTTGCTGGAAATCGAACACCCGGTTTCAAATGTTCACTTCAGGCAAAGGATATGAATATCGTAATGGAAACCGCCCGGGAATTTTTGGTTTCCGTCCCTGCTACAGCTGTAAACACCCAACTCTTTAATGGAATGGTGGCTAATGGTGAAGGGGATCTGGATAATTCTGCAGTGATCAGCCTGATAGAAAAACTAAGTAATGAAACCCTCAGGGCAAATTAAGAGTTTGACAAGTAAACGATAACTGACTGACAAATAATAAGGAGGTGGAATTTTTTCCGCCTTCTTATTTATTTTATTAATCAAAATTTTCAATTAGCAAGTTTTTTGCACACATATTTCCATTTGCTTGAAGGATAAGCTAACCAACCTATAAAGTTTTGGAAAAAGACTTTCCCCTGTCTTATAATACAGCTTGTTGATAAAACATGAAATGAGGGATGCTTAAAAGCGTTCATCTAGTTAGTCAAAATTTCAAGCCGAACAGGAGATGAATATGGACTTTGATTTTATTAAACCTTTGCTGCTTGAAGAGCAGAAATCTAAAATAGTTTTACTGGTTATGGATGGTTTGGGCGGACTGCCGCTGACTCCTGAAGGAAAAACGGAGCTGGAAAGCGCTAAAAAGCCGAACATGGACGCACTTGCAAAAAAATCTGTTTTGGGTTTGCATCATTCGGTTCCATTTGGCATTACTCCGGGTTCCGGGCAGGCCCATTTAGGGCTTTTTGGATATGACCCCGTGCGCTATGAAATTGGCCGTGGTGTACTTTCTGCTTTGGGAGTGGATTTTGACCTGGGCCCCAATGATGTGGCTGCCCGGGGTAACTTCTGCACCGTTGATGGGGATGGTGTAATTACTGACCGTCGTGCGGGGCGAATTCCTACGGAAGTTGGCCAAAAACTCTGTGACATGATTAAAGATCAGGTAAAACTGCCGGGAGTTGAACTTTTTTTGATGCCGGAAAAAGAATACCGCTTTGTCTTTGTGATTCGCGGCGAAGGATTGCACGGTGAAGTCTCGGATACTGACCCCCAGATGGTGGGCAAAAAGGCTCATATTGCTCAGGCCACCAAGCCAGAGGCGGAACATACAGCCGAAATCATTCGCAGTTTCATTGAACAGGCCAATCAAGTCATCAAGAACGAGCACCCTGCCAACAGTTTTGTCCTGCGCGGGTTTGCAGGGATGCCCAAATGGCCTAAGTTTAATGATGTGTGGGGCGTTAAGTCATTGGCTATTGCCCAGTATCCGATGTATCGCGGTGTTGCAAAAGTTGTAGGGATGACGGTTATGCCCCCTGCTGATTCCATGGAAGATGAGATGCGCATGCTTGAGGATAACTGGAATGAATATGACTTTTTCTTCGTTCACATTAAAAAGACCGACAGCTATGGCGAGGATGGCAATTTTGACGGAAAAGTGGGCGTGATTGAGCATGTGGATGCCTTGCTGCCGAGGATTTTAGCCCTTAAGCCGGACTGTCTAATCATCACGGGTGATCACTCAACACCCGCTAAACTAAAGGCCCACTCCTGGCACCCCATTCCGACTTTGCTTTATTCACCGGATTGCCGGCCAGATGGCTTGGAGGAATTTGGCGAGCGCAGTTGCGTAAAGGGCAGTCTGGGCCCGCGTTTTGACGCGAATGACCTGATGCCCTACGCTTTGGCACATGCCAAACGGCTCGAAAAATTCGGCGCTTAAACACTTCTTTCCCAAAAAAAGCTGACATTGAAGTGTCAGCTTTTTTTGATTCCCGTGACAGGGTTTATTCAAGAAAGCAATAATGCTTAATATTGATTAAGTTTGTGAGGAATTTCACCAATTAGGAGTAAAATTTATCTTGGATAAGAAGTGCACTGATTTGCTGACATGAAAAGGAGAGAAAATGTCCACTCATTTGTATTTATCCTTACTGCCTGAAGCTTTAATTTTTTCCCAATTGGACCCAGATGAATTTGGGGCATATTATGCGGTTGGCTCTGAGAAAAAGTCACGCGGGCCAGCCATGTTTTTGGAACTTGACCCGAGCTTCCGCCATCCGTATTTTCATTTGGATGAGGCTCTGGCGCGTTGCAAGCCGCATGAAGATGGCAGCCCAAAGGCTTCCATTTATGTTTCGGTTTACCGCGTTTTGGAACATACTGATTTGGATGCCTTGTTAAAGCTTTATCTGACCACGGCCGACGGCCGGACGCTGGGACTTTCGGCAGAAGAATATCAGCAAACACATGAAAACGGCCTTCACCTTTACCAGGAAATTGCTCCGGTTACTCCCTTAGTGGTCAGCAGATTAGACCCGGTAGGGTTTTATGATTTGATTGTCAAAAATCCAACTTCCCTCATTACTGTTCCTGCGATTGCTTTTACGGAGTTGCAATTGGGTGAGCTGGCACAAGACCCGGTAATGGGCATTTCGGAAAGCCTGCCCTATGGCAATAGTGACCATTTGCGCCAGTGCCTCAGTGATGTGAAAACAAAATATGTTTCCACCAAGATGGTGGATAGAATTTCATCGCCGGTTGTTCAGTACCGCACGGTAAAAAACGGCTTTTTCTTTGGAAACCAGGCCGCTCTTAAATACTTCCGTATGCCAAAACCTGATGAGTTAAAGGCAGAGAATTACCGCTGGTTCCGTTCGGCAAATATGTAAATTAACGCGGACAAAAGCAAGTTGCCTGGGAAAATAATCCCGGGCAAGTTTATGCCGCGAGAAAAAATAGGAGAGAGTGTATGAAATTTAGCAGTTGGTTGTATATTGGTATTATTGGCGGTTTGATTTCCATAGGGGTAGCCATCTATTTGTACTTCTGGGTACGCAAGCAGGATCCCGGTTCTGAACGCGCACAGGAAGTGGCAAAGTGGATTAAAGACGGCGCGGCAGCCTATCTTAAAAAACTCTACGGTGCACTTGGCCTTTTAGCTCTTATTCTTTCCATCGTCATTGCGATTGTTTTTAGCCTAAACAAAAGTGCCCTTACCCCGGAAGTGACTAATGTTTCCAAACTGCCGTTAGGGCTTGTTATGGCCATTTGTTTTCTTTTTGGGGCTATTTGCTCCGCTTTTGCCGGTTTTCTTGGTATGAGCGTGGCTGTGGAAGCCAATGTGCGCACGGCTACGGCTGCAAAAAAGAATCTTTCTGGGGCTTTCAAGCTTTCCTTCTATGCTGGTGCAGTCTTGGGGCTGGCCATGGTGGGTGTGGCAGTGTTGGGCATGAGCCTTATTTATCTGCTCACTGGAGATGCCCAAGCTGTATTGGGTTTTAGCTTTGGCGCCTCTACACTGGCTCTTTTAGCGAAAGCAGGCGGCGGTATTTATACCAAGACAGCAGATATTGCTGCGGATTTGGTGGGCAAGGTTGAAATCGGTATTCCGGAAGATGACCCCCGTAACCCTGCTGTAGTGGCTGACAATGTGGGCGATAACGTGGGTGATGTTGCGGGCATGGGTGCGGATATTTTTGACAGTTATGTTGCTTCTGCAGTAGCCGTGATGCTCTTGGGCGCCAGCTTTAGCCTTCAGGGAAAACTGGACCCCGTACTCTATACGGTTTTGCCACTCATTCTCTGTATTCTTGGTACGGCTGCATCTTTGATCGGAATCCAGTTTGTGCGCGTCAAGAATGAAGGTGACCCGGGTGCTGCTTTGAACCGCGGTACGGTTATTACCTGTATTCTTTTCATTCTGATGGTGCTTGGCCTTAAACTTTTCTTCCCTGAACTTAACTGGGGTGTGGTTTGGTCGGCAGTTGCAGGCATTACAGCCGGTGTGGTTATTGGCTTCACTTCTGATTACTTTACGGATGATAAGCACAAGCCAGTTCAGGAAACCAGCAAGGTTTCTACTTCAGGTTCGGCCATAACCATCATCACAGGTTTTTCTTACGGCCTCATTTCGATTGTTCCTTCGGTGATTGGCATTGTTGCGGCGACGCTTGTGGCTTATTTTGTTTCACAGGCCAATGGCCTTCCGGGCATTTACGGCATTGGCATTGCAGCGGTGGGCATGCTGGCCATCAGCGGCATGATTGTATCTGCGGATGCATATGGACCTATTGTTGATAATGCGCGGGGCATCGCTGAAATGGCAGGTATGGGTGATGAAGTGATTGAGCGCGCTGATGTGCTTGACTCTGCCGGCAATACGGCCAAAGCCATTACAAAGGGCTTTTCCATCAGTGCCGCAGCATTGACCGTGCTGGCGCTTTTTGCGGCCTTCTCAGAAGTGATGGCTTTGCATGGCGTAGAAATCCAAATCAGCCTGCGCAACCCCCTGGTGGTTGCTGGTGTGTTCCTGGGTGCCATGACCCCTCCGCTATTTTCTGCGATGACGATGCTGGCGGTTACGCATGGCGCTTTTGACATGATTGAAGAAATCCGTGGACAGTTCAAAGCTAACCCCAACATTCTAGCCGGCAAAGAAAACCCGGATTATGCCCGCTGCGTGAGCATGGCTGCTCACGGCGCGCTAAGCTCTCTGGTGGTGCCAGCATTTTTGGCAGTGGGTTTGCCGCTTGTCGTTGGCTTTATTTTGGGCCCGGAAGCTTTGGGCGGTTTCTTGGGAGGCTCCATCTTTACCGGCGTTATTTTTGCCTTGCTGATGAGCAATGCAGGCGGCCTTTGGGATAATTCCAAAAAGTACATCGAAACCGGTAAATTTGGCGGGCCTGGCTCAGAGGCTCACAAGGCCGCTGTAGTGGGGGATACCGTCGGCGATCCCTTTAAAGACACTGCTGGTCCTTCATTGAACACACTCATTACGGTTATGAGTCTGGTAAGTTCACTCTTTGCGCCCATCATTGCTGTGATTCACTTAATAAGATAATTGTCACCAACTGAAAAACGGGCAGGCTAAAAGAGCCTGCCCGTTTAATTCTCCCTGTTTTGGGTTTTAACACTAATTGTATTGCACAACGCAATACTTTCTGTTGCTGGGAATGGGTTTTGCGGTAAGGATTTTGCTTCAGGTTGAGCGTTTATTTTTGTAGAAATGGGGCAGGCGGTCGTCAAAAAGATCGTTATAAGCATTAAGTTTTTTATTTACAGCTTTTGAGGGGTCAATATCTATAAGACCAATCTGAATATTGCCGTATCCAGCCTGTATCAAAAGATTGCCTTGCGGGTCTAAAACTTGAGAAGCCCCAGTAAATTCAAGCTCTTCACCCTGGCCTTTCTCAAAACCTACGCGATTGGCCGTAATAGCGTAGACCCTGTTTTCGAGTGAGCGCGTTACCATGCTTTGCTGGCACCAGGGCAGCACCAGATTAGAGGGGTGCACAATAATCTCCGCTCCATTTAGGGCCAGAGTTCTGGCAGATTCAGGAAAGAACCAGTCAAAACAAATCATGATGCCGATTTTTGCAGCATTGCAGGTAAAAACTGAAAAGCCGGTATCCCCGGTTTCAAAAAGATTTTTTTCTTTATAAAAAAGGTGGGTTTTTCGGTAGTGGTTAAGAATGCCATTGGCATCTACCGCTATTGCTGAATTGTAAAGCTTTTGTTCATCCTTTTCTGAAAAACCGCTGACAATGCACGCCTTATGTTCCGCGGCAATAGCGATTAAACCGCTGATAAAAGGGCCACTGCCATCGGCCGGTTCGCTGATAGAAAGCAACTCGTCTTTTTGATCATGCAGATAGCCGCTATTTGCTAGTTCCGGCAGTACTAAAAGGTCAAATGTGCTGGTTTTGAGATAAGCCCGGATGAAGTTAATATTGAATTCAGGTTCAGCGTGTTTCGGTTCAAATTGCAGAAAACCAACTTTCATTCAGGCTGCTCAGGCTTCTGTGCTTTTGCGCAGCAGCATTCGTAATAGTCCGCGCGTCGGTTTGTAAAAAGGTCATTGAAAGGGGTGATGTGTTTATCGTTGGTACGCGAGGGGTCAATATCCACAAGACCAAAGTAAATTTCATCAGAAGGAGCCTGAATCATGCGGATACCGCGATGACCAATAATCTGTGATTTGCCAGTAAACTGTGAGCCAATATTGAAACCAAATTCCTCACCGATCCTATTCGCAGTAATTGAAAAAACCTGGTTTTCAATAGAGCGGGTTTTCATTGCATCCTGACCCCATTCAAGTGCAAGGCTACAGGGGTGCGCAATGATTTGGGCTCCTCTGAGCGCTAATGTGCGACAGGCTTCAGGATAAATCCAATCAAATGCGATAATCATGCCTATGTGAGTGTTTTTAAATTCGAAAACATTAAAACCCAAGTTGCCTGGGGTGTACAAGTCAAATTCGGTGAGATAGAGATGCATTTTGCGATAGACGCTTAAAACCCCATTTGACGTAACGGCAGCAGAGGATATGTAAAAATCTTTTCCGTCCATTTCAGAAAAACCCGCAACAATACAGGCATCGTGTTCCTTTGCAAGGTCAATCATGCTGCTCAAAAAAGGCCCGCTGCCATCGCAACGCTCGCTGGCCTTTTTCAGGCTTTGTTTATCCTCATGATAATAAAGGCCATTTGCATGGGAGGGTAAGACTAAGAAATCAAAATCAGCGCTATCACAAAAAGATTTGATGATTTGGGCGTTATACTCTGGCTTGTCGCCTTTAGGTTTGAACTGAAAAAAGCCTGCTTTCATATTGTTCTTTTGTTACCTTTGATGGATAAGGCTGAATAAGTATACTATGTGGGATAAGAATAAATGATGAAAGTTTTAGGTTTAAAATCGGTGTTTTCATTAAGTTTAGTCAGCTAAAGGAGAAAAATGTGAAAGAAGCGGATTTTTACAAATGTAAAGGAACCGCCAGGGTGGATTGCCTGCTTTGTGCGCATGGGTGCAGTTTGGCTGAAGGTGCGCTGGGCCTTTGCAAGGTGCGCCAAGCCAAAGGCGGTAAATTATATGCACATAATTATGGGCGCCTTATAGCCGAACACGCCGACCCAATTGAAAAGAAACCGCTCTACCACTTTTTGCCGGGCAGCAAAACTTATTCTGTGGCTTCACCAGGCTGTAACCTGCGTTGTGCCTGGTGCCAAAACTGGGATATTTCGCAAGCCAAGCCGGGTTTATCTGAACGTATGCCTTACATTGCGCCTGAAAGCCTGACTTCTTTTGCGCTGGCCAGCGGCTGCCAATCCATCTCCTATACCTATACGGAACCTACGGTGTTTTTTGAATATTGCCGCGATGCTGCTCAAAATGCCAAAGCAAACAATCTCAACAATATTTTTGTAACAAACGGTTACATGAGCACGCAAGCATTTTCAGACGCGTCAACCTGGCTGGACGCAGCCAATGTGGATATCAAAGCCTTTGATGAAGCAGTCTATCAGCGTTACATGGGCGGTCATTTGCAGCCGGTTTTGGAAAACTGCGAGGCAATGGTGCAGGCAGGCATCTGGCTTGAAGTGACAACCTTGCTTATTCCGGGTTTGAATGATGACTCTGCCCAGTTAGAAAAATTGGCTGCCTTTATTGCTGAAAAATTAGGCAGGAATGTACCCTGGCATATCAGCAAGTACTTTCCTAATTACCAATATGACCTTTCTGCCCCTACTTCGATGCGCAGCATACAGAACGCAGTTTTCATAGGGCGAAAAGCCGGGCTCAAATTTATTTATGTAGGCAACGTTGACTTGGATCTGCCCACGCGCTGCCCGAACTGCGGGGAAGTGCTGATAGAGCGTCAGGGCTTTCAAGTGCTTTACAACAAGATTGAAGAGAGTGCCTGCCCAGCGTGTAAAACAAAAATCCCCGGGGTTTGGAGCCGGGGAAATTGTGTTAATTTTACGAGTTTAAACAAGACCTGAGAAAGAACCTTGGCTGACGAGGGTGTTGATTTTTTCAAGATAAGGCTTTAGATAAGTATCCTGTTCAATAAAGGGGATGGCTTCCCTTACCGTTTTGTATGCTTTTGCAGTGCCTGCGCCCATTTTGGCATCGGGCTTCTTTTGCAGGCGGAAGTCAATCGCCTGGCAGGCGCTTAGCACTTCAATCGCAATAATGGTAGTGAGGTTGCAAACGATATCCAGAGCATGCAAGGCCGAATTGGCGCCCATAGAAACATGGTCTTCCACAGTGCCCGAGGAGGGAATGCTATCCGTACTGGAGGGGTGAGAAAGTGTTTTGTTTTCTGAAGCGAGCGCCGCAGCCGTATACTGCAAAATCATAAAGCCTGAATTTAAGCCGCCATGTTCAGTCAGGAAAGGGGGGTAGGTGTTAAGATCGCTGCGGTTGTCCACCAGCTTGGCAATACGGCGTTCAGACATATTCCCTAAATCTGTCAGGGCGATGCTAAGAAAGTCAAGTGCCAGCGCAAGCGGTTCACCGTGGAAGTTACCGCCCGAAACCACCCAAGGTTTTTCTGCGTCAAAAAAGAGCAAGGGGTTATCCGTTACCGAGTTGAGCTCAATGCTGATTACATTCTGCGCGTAGAGGATGGCTGAATGAACGGCTCCGTGCACTTGCGGGATGCAGCGCAGCGTATATGCATCCTGAATGTTGCGCGGGTCATCGGGTCGGGTCAGTTCTGATTCTGAAAGCAAACTGCGCAATTCAGCGGCTGTTTCTGCTTGCCCTGTTTGCCTGCGGTGCTCATGAATATGCGGGTCATAGGCACGCAGGGTGCCATTTTGCGCTTCAAGCGTCAATGCGGCGGCTGTATTGGCTGAGTGGATGAGATTCAAGGCCTGGTGCACTGCAAGGCAGCCCAAGGCAGTCATCAGGGTAGTGCCGTTTGTGAGGGCAAGGCCCTCTTTTGCGGCCAACTTGATGGGTTTAAGCCCTGCTTTGGCAAGCGCTTCGGCTGCACTCATGCACTTGCCTTGGTAACGCACTTCTCCCTGGCCGATAATCGGCAGCGCCATATGCGCCAATGGGGCAAGGTCTCCGCTGGCGCCGAGTGAACCTTTGGATGGAATGAGCGGCAGAATGTTGTGGTTCAGAAGATCCAGCATTCTTTGGACGGTCACCATTCTTATTCCGGAATGACCCTGAACCAGTGTATTTGCACGAATGAGCAGCATTGCCCGCACAGCCTGATCATCCAGCAGGGGGCCGGTGCCAACCGCATGGCTAAGCAAAATGTTTTCCTGCAGTTTTTCAACATCCGTGCCCGAAATAATACGGTCTTTAAAAGCGCCAAAGCCGGTAGTAATACCGTAAGCAATTTCGCCTTGGGCAATAAAATCCTGAACGGCTTGCGAGGCTCTCTCTACGGCGCTGACTGATTCGGCTGCCACGCTCACCTGAATTTCCGGGTGGCTGGCTACCTGAATAAGGTCTTCAATAGTA
Organism: Anaerolineaceae bacterium; assembly: GCA_034926255.1. Classification (GTDB taxonomy): domain Bacteria; phylum Chloroflexota; class Anaerolineae; order Anaerolineales; family Anaerolineaceae; genus Mesolinea. The sequence goes on from JAYFRD010000035.1 coordinate 21,915, forward strand.
AGCGAATGGCCGTCAATCGTGTATGTTTTCAACGTACCCCCGTTTATCAAGCTTCGTGAATTTCAATGGTTTCCAGCGTAACCGCCGGAGAATCCAAAAGCATGGGGTCACGCGGGGGAATGGAAAGCAATACGTCCAAGCCTTCTGTTACCTGACCGAAAACGGCATGTTTTCCATCCAACCAGGGGGTTGGCACTGTGGTGAGAAAGAACTGGGAACCGTTGGTGTTGGGGCCGGCATTTGCCATTGAGAGAATGCCCGCCTTGCTGTGGCGCAGTTTGGGGTCAAATTCATCTCGGAAGGAATAACCCGGGCCTCCGCGGCCTGTTCCGGTTGGGTCACCACCTTGGGCCATAAAGTCTTTGATGACACGGTGGAATTTGGTGTTATCGTAATAGCCTTCACCTGCCAGAAAAACAAAGTTATTAACCGTGTTGGGCACTTGCTGGGCAAAGAGTTCCACAACAATATCCCCTTTGCTTGTTTTGAAGGTGGCAGTATATTTTTTCTTGAGATCAAGCTTAAATTCCGGGGCAGATTTCCATTGTTTTTGAGTCATTAGATCCTCTCTTTCAGGTTGATTTTACTGCATTACCGGTTTGAAACAGGCCTTATTTGCATTATTGGCATAGCCGATTTAGCCTTTTACTGCTCCGCCAAGCATGCCGCGAATGAAGAAACGCTGGAATAGAACATAGACCAGAACCGTTGGCAGTGCCACCACCAAAGCGCCTGCGGCGAGCAAGGGAACGTTGGAAGTGTAACGCCCCTGGAAAAATGCCAGCGCTACCGGCAAGGTGCGCATGCCTTCATCTTGAATCATTACCAAAGCCAGCAAAAATTCGTTCCAGGTCCACATGAAAATAAGGACGATTAATGTTGTTAAAGAGGGTTTTGAAAGGGGGACAACCAGTTTCCATAATGTTTGCCAACGGTTGGAGCCATCCATCACGGCGGAGTCAATAAGCTCCTGCGGGATGGTTTCAAAATAAGAGGCCATCCACAAGGTGCCAAAAGAGACAGAAAGCCCAATCTGGGGGAGAATAAGCGCCCAATAGGTATCCCGCAAATCCATGGAGTCCATCAAATTAAAAAGGGGAATGATGGCTGCTTCAAAGGGCACCATATAGCCTATGAGCACCAGGGGATAAAGCCATTTTTTGCCGGGCATAGGCAGCAGTGCAAAAGCATATCCGCTGAACACTGAAAGCAGCACACTTACCGAAACCACAATGAGGGCAACGATAAGGCTGTTCTTGAAAAAGATGCCAAAACGGCCTACCGTCCAGGCGTTCTGAATGTTTTCCAATGAAAGCGTTGAAGGCAGAGAAAAAGGGTTTAGGTTCAATTCCAGCGGGGAGCGGAAAGCATTTAAGAGCAAACCGGTGATTGGCAGAAAAACCAGCATGGAAAAGCTGATGAGCAGCACATAGCGAAAAATCTGTGTGCTTTTGTTTTGCCTCATGCCTTGCTCCATTCATCGGCAGACTGATATTTGCGCACCAGCAGAGAAATGGCCAATATGATGACGGTAAGGATAGTAGCAATGGCGGCTGCGTAGCCTGTTTTGTTCTGCAAAAAGGCGGAACGGTAGACCAAAAAACCGGTTACCAGAGTGGCTTCGCCGGGGCCGCCGCGGGTGGTTACAAAAACTAAATCAAAAACACGCAGTGCGGCGATGATGGTGGTGATGAGAGCAACCCCCATTTCGGCGCGCAGCCCCGGAATGGTGATATTCAAGAGTTCCTGCCAGGCGTTTGCACCGTCAAGTGCTGCCGCTTCATAGTATTCAACGGAGATGCGCTGAATACCCGCCAGAAAAAGAACCATGCAGAAGCCATATTGCACCCATGTACCCACAGAACCCACGGCAGGCAGGGCTGCGTTAAAATCACCCAGCCATGGCCTGGCCAGGCTTCCCAAGCCGATGGCCCTCAAAAAGACGTTAAGCGGCCCAACATTGGGGTTGAAAACCCAGCGCCAGGCAACCCCAACTACAACCATGCTGAGCACTTGCGGCAAAAAAAGAATGGTACGGAAAAAAGTAAACCCTTTAATAGGGTAACGCCCAAGCAAAGAAGCTAAAACCAATCCTATAAAAATGGGAATGAGACAATAGAAAATGACGAAAACAAGGTTATGTAAAAGGGCAAGCCAAAATTTTGGATCAGCAAATATTTCAAGGTAATTTTGAATCCATATGAAATTTTTTGCTGGGGCAAGCCCTTCCCAATTTAAAAAGCTGATGCGAACCGTCTGCAAAATGGGCAGAAAAGTGAATATCAGATAAATGAGCAGACCCGGTAAAAGATAAAGGAAACCGTGCCACTTGCATTCACCAGGGTAAGCGCGAGGTTTGTTCACGGTGAGACTAAAGAATGCCCTGGGTTTTTAAGCCCAGGGCATTGCAATCTTATTTCTGTTTAGCCAGGAAGGCGCTGTAATCTTTTTCAACCGCGGCAGTGAACTCTGCGGGGGTTGAAACGCCGCCCAATAACTTTTGCAGTTCCGCTACGAGCGTATCGTAGAAAGTTGGGGTGGCCCAGTCAATATAATGGCCCACCAGGCTGGCTTTGTTGACGGTTTGCCAGGCGTTCAAGGTGTCTTCAAAGAGGGAGCCCTTCTCCATTTTGGTCTCAGCGGGAACCTCCATCGCGGGAAGGTAGCTGATTTCAGCCCAGAGCTGGGCAGCACGCGGGCTAATCATCCAGCTGAGGTATTCAGCCGCAAGATCTGCCTTTGGGGTGCCCTGGCGAATGGCAAAGGGAATGCCCACGCCGCCAATAGCCATACTGGGTTTGCCCCCCGGGCCAGGCAAGAGGAAAAAGCCAAATTGCTGGTTTGTACCTTCAATCAGTTCGCTTGCCAACCAAGAACCGGTAACGGTCATGGCGCCTTGGCCGGCTTTGAAGGTTTTATTGCTGTCATCATAGCCAATGCCGGCATAACCATCCGTAAAATAGCCTGCTTTGGATGCTTCCAGTAAAAGTTGGGCTGCCTGCTGGTTTTCGGGCGTGTCAAAAGAACCGTTATTAACACCGTAAACCAGGTCGTTGATGTATTCAGGGCTGACTAAAAGGTGCTGAATAGCGCTGAATTCATGAATAGCGTTCCAGCCATCCAAAGAACCGAATGAAATAGGGGTTACCCCTGCAGCCTTTATTTTGGCAAGAAGGAGCATGAAATCTTCAAATGTAGTGGGGATTTGCCAATTGTTCTTTTGGAAAAGGCCCTTGTTATAGTAAACGCCTACCACTTCGGCTGTGGGGCTAACGCCGTAGATATTGCCGGAGCCCATCGTTTTGCCATCCGCGGTGAAGCTGTTGCGGCTGGCGATAGAGCTGGTAATGATTTTATCCCAGCCCAATTTTGCGGAATAATCATTCAGGGGCATGAGCAGATTGGCTTCCACCAGGGCGCCCATATCACTGCGGCCCTGGTTTACTTGGGCTACATCCGGGCCATCCGCTTTGGAAAGGGCCAATTTCTCGGTGACTTTGAGGTCATCCAGATTCTTTACAACCCGTTCGATTTTTACGCCTGGGTGGGCTGCTTCAAATTCTGCGTTGAGGGTTTCCATTACTTTGGATTCCACATCGCGGTAGAACTGATCCCAAACTATCAAGGTTTGTGTCTGTGCCGGCGCCTGTGTGGCTTCAGGGGCTTTGGTAGGTTCAGCAAGTTTGGTGGGCTCTGCAGCGGGTGCCTGGGTGGGGGCTGCCGGGGTGGCGGGAGCAGGCGTCTGGCAAGCAGCCAGAACCATTGAAAATGCTAAAAACACGGAAATTAAAAGGCTTAGTTTCTTCATAGTCTCCTTAATTTGATTTTCTTTGCGGTATTGGCACATTATACCTGAAGCTGTGACAGGTTTGCTGCAGCTTGAGCAGGCTTGGGCTATACTATTGCCAATGAGTAAGCCATAAAATTAATAATTGAGGATCATTCAATTCAGAACCTTTTGAAATCAGCTTATTGAGATTGTGTTTTCACAGGAGAAAGAATGGAAGAAGCGAAAAATTCCAAAATGATGGATAAAGCGTTTAAAGATCTTTCATGGAAAATGCTGGAAGTAACCGAAAATGCGGCGATTGCTGCAGCCCGCGCCGCAGGAAAAGGTGATAAAAACCTGGCGGATGCCGCCGCTGTAGAAGCCATGCGTGTAACCTTGGGAAAACTGGAAGGCTACACAACCCAGGTTGTGATTGGGGAAGGCGAGCGCGATGATGCCCCCATGCTGTTTATCGGCGAAAAAATAGGCACCGGCCAACTTAAGATTGATATTGCGGTTGACCCTCTTGAAAACACCAATGCCACTTCCAACCTAACCAGCGGGGCAGTCTGCGTGATGGCGGTTGCCCCTTCGGGCGGCCTTTTGGGGGCTTCGGATACCTATATGGATAAGCTCTGCGTAGGCAAAGAAGCCTGCGATATGGTGGATATTCGGCTAGGCCCGGAAGAAAATGTGCGCAGAATTGCCAAAGCCCTGCATCGCAAGGATATGAGCGAGGTAACGGTTACCGTTTTAGACAGGCCGCGGAACGAAGAGCTTATCCGGCGCCTGCGCACTGCCGGGGCGCGTGTGCGTCTGATTGCAGACGGAGACCTGATGCAGTGTATTTTCACCTGTTTCAAAGGGGTGGGTGTGCATGCCGTTATGGGCATTGGCGCCGCACCAGAAGGTGTAATCAGCGCGGCAGCCATCAAACTGTTGGGCGGCAAGATGCAAGGTATTTTTAAAGCCAAAGACCAGGCAGATAGAGAGCGCCTTGACAAAATGGGCATTCAACTGGATAAGGTTTACACAGAAAATGACTTGGCCCCCGCTGATAAACTTATTTTCAGTGCTACTGCGGTTACCCCCATCACCACCACCAGCAAAGCCGTTCTTGAAGGTGTCAGTTTTTTTGCGGGCGGGGCAAAAACCTATAGCCTGGTTATCAGCAACACCTTTATGAATTTTGTACCGACCACCCACGTGTTAGATCAGGCTGAGTTTGACGCCCAGGGCTCCGAATTCCGTCTGTGGTAATCGGGTAGAATAAGGCCATTCTCAGATTCAAAGAGGTTTGCATGAAAAAAGCACTCATTACAGGCATTACAGGGCAAGACGGCTCTTACCTGGCTGAATATCTTTTGCATCAGGGTTACGAAGTGCATGGCATTATAAGGCGCGCTTCCAACTTTAATACCCAGAGAATTGACCATATCTATCGTGACCCCCACAGCAAAAGCGGCGAGAAGCTCTTTTTGCACTACGGGGATTTGGGCTCAACCGGCTCTCTGGGGGATATTATCTACGATACCAAACCCGATGAGGTTTACCATCTGGCTGCTCAAAGCCATGTAAAAGTCAGCTTTGAGATGCCTGAATACACCGGCGATACAACCGGCATGGGCACAACACGCATTCTTGAAGCGGTTCATCGCGTAAAAAAGGATATCAAGTTTTATCAGGCTTCCACCAGCGAACTTTTTGGGGCAGCCAAACCGCCGCAGAGTGAGGCAACGCCTTTTTATCCGCGCAGCCCTTATGGGGTTGCCAAGCTTTATGCCTATTGGATGGTGGTCAACTACCGTGAAGCTTATCAGATTTATGCAACCAACGGCATTTTGTTTAATCACGAGTCACCCAGAAGAGGCTTAACTTTTGTAACCCGAAAGATCACGGCGGCGCTGGCCGCCATCAAGGCGGGGCTGCAGGACAAACTGTATTTGGGGAACCTTGATTCCAAGCGGGACTGGGGCTACGCGCCGGAATATGTAGAGGCGCAGCACCTTCTTTTGCAGCAGGAAGAGCCGGGAGATTATGTGATTGGCACGGGTGAGTCACATTCCATCCGCGAGTTTTTGGATGAAGCATTTGGTTATGCCGATATGGACTGGCATGATTATGTGGAAATTGACCCGCGCTATTTCCGCCCGACCGAGGTGGATTACCTTTTAGCGAACCCAACCAAGGCCAAGACATTAGGCTGGGAACCCAAGGTTAAATTCCATGAACTGGTGCGGATTATGGTGGATGCTGACCTGGAAGTTTTGGGTCTTGAACATCCCGGGGAAGGCAAAAAGATCATTGATGAAAAGTTTAATGGCTGGCATAAATGGGAAGACCAGGTTGTGAGTATGGGGCGATAGGGCGTGTGCTAAAGCTGGGCAGCTGCTGTTAATGGCAGTTGAACTTGAAGGAAAATGCTTTTTTTGATACCCCTTTCCGCAGGCGGAACGGGGTATACGGACAGGGGGGGTATGTGCGGAAAGGTGGGGGGATGCGTGCGGAAAGATGCCAGGCAACGAGGAAAATTTGCATTTGAAGTTTTAGGCAAGGAATATAAAAAAATTTATTTACCATGTTCCGCAGGGTTAGGGGTGTTTAGGGCCAAGCGGTACTGCCAGACCCTTCGTTGCACTCAGGGTGACGAGGTGGGGGTGAGAGGTGACGAGGGCGGGCGGGCTTGTTTTGTGAGTATTCAACTGTGGAGCTAACTGAAAACTGCCAGACCCTTCACTGCGTTCAGGGTGACGAGGGTAGGTTTGCAGGGTGATGAGTAGGGGTGGTGAAGATGGCATCATGCGTGGAATGCAGAAGGGAACTTTTCGCACGGAAACCTTTCTGCGTGTGCAGCTTTTTGCATGCGAAAAGGTGCCGGGTAATGAGAAGCCGGATCATAGAAAAGCAGCAAAAGGCCAGATGCTTCATTTTATTCAGCATGACGAGGGGGGTGGATGGGGTGCGGAGCAGGGGTAAATGGGCTGCTAATCAACGACATAAAATGGGGGATATTTGTGTATAAGGCCCCGAAAACAGAAAAGCCCGATGCTTTTTTGTGGTAAGCATGACGAGTAAGGGTGTGTGTTTAGTACGATAAAGTAGCCGAAGCAAGATATTTCGCTTTTGCATGCATGCGGTGGATGATAGGATTGGAACAGCGAAAAAGGCTGCAAAAGCCTAAAATTACTGCTCTGCTATGCTATAATTACAGCAGCGGAGGAGTAAGCCTTCTATCCCGATACAGAAAAGGGTTGTTTTGTGAGAAGCCCGGAGGGTAAGTGGCCGAAGTCGCCGAGGGAAAGACCGAAGAAACCGCAAGGAAATAGACCGGTCCGGGTTTGCCCGTTAGCGCTTTTAGAGTGCGCCAGAAATGGCGAACAGAGGTGGTACCACGGAACTTGCACTTTCGCCCTCATCCAGAGCGGAAGTGTTTTTTGTTAAAGAGGAAACCGTTTTTCAAAAAACACAAAGACAACTCCTTTCTGGTTCATGCATCAACATATTTTCCAGCAGATGAAGCATAGGCTGGCAAGAAAAGAGGAATGAATGACAGAACTGCCAAAAACATACGATTTTAAACTTTATGAGGAAACCATCTACAAAGATTGGGAAGAAAAGGGTTACTTTAAACCCAGTAACGACCCCAATCTGCCCGGTTTTGACCCCTCTATTAAACCCTTTGTCATTGTTATTCCTCCGCCCAATGTAACCGGCGCGCTGCACCTTGGGCACCCTCTATTCGTGACCACAGAAGACGTGATGATTCGCTACCACCGCATGAAGGGTGAGCCAACCCTTTGGGTGCCGGGCACGGACCATGCCGGCATTGCCACGCAGCTTCAAGTAGAAAAGATGCTTGCAAAGCAGGGCAAAAAACGCACAGATTTTACGCGTGAGGAATTTGAAGCCAAAGTTTGGGAATGGAAAGAAGAATTCGGCGGGCAGATTGTAAGGCAGATACGCCGCCTTGGAGCCAGCTGTGACTGGTCACGTGAGCGCTTTACCCTGGATGAAGGGCTTTCGCAGGCGGTGCGCGAAGCTTTTGTGCGCCTATATGAAAAGGGCCTTGTTTATAAGGGGCCGCGGATGACGAACTGGTCACCCGGGCTTCAGACGGTGATTTCTGATCTGGAAGTGGAATATTCGGAGGAACCCGGCAGCCTTTATTTCTTCAAGTATATGCTTGCGGACGGATCCGGCGAGTATATCCCGGTGGCAACTACCCGCCCGGAAACCATCCCGGGGGATACGGCAGTGGCCGTCTATCCTGGAGACCCGCGCTATGCGCGTTTTATCGGCAAAGAAGTGCTTGTGCCGGTGCTCGGGCGGAAGATTCCGGTGATTGCGGATGAATATGTGGAAAAAGAATTTGGGACAGGCGCACTCAAAATTACACCCGGGCATGACCCGCATGACTCTGAAATTGGTATCCGGCATCACCTTGAGGTATTGAACATTATGAATAAGGATGCCACCCTGAATGAGAACGCAGGCAAATACGAGGGGATGGAACGCTTCAAGGCGCGCAAGCAGATTTGGGCAGACATGAATGAAGCCGGTCTGGTGATTAAAGAAGAGCCTTATACCCTTAATGTGCCCCGCTCCCAGCGCGGCGGCGAAATTATTGAGCCCATCATCTCCACGCAATGGTTTGTACGAATGGAAGGCCTTGCAAAGAATGCCAAGGCAGCGGTGGAAAGCGGTGAGACGAAGATTGTACCGGAACGCTTTACCAAGGTTTTTTATAACTGGATGGATAATATTCAGGATTGGTGCATCAGCCGCCAGTTATGGTGGGGGCATCGCATTCCTGTTTGGTACTGTCTGGACTGCCAAGAAACCATTGTGGCCCGTCATGACCCAGCGCAGTGCCCAAAATGCGGCTCTGCCCATCTTCAGCAAGACCAGGATGTACTGGATACCTGGTTTTCTTCCGGGCTTTGGCCCTTCAGTGTTTTTGGATGGCCCGAAGAAACCCCGGATTATCGCTATTTTTACCCAACTTCGGTGCTTGAAACCGGCTATGACATCCTCTTTTTCTGGGTGGCCCGCATGATGATGGATGGCGTGGAATTTACCGGCAAGGCCCCGTTCCATACGATTTATTTGCATGGCATGGTGCGGGATGACAAGGGCCAGAAAATGAGCAAAACCAAGAACAACGTGATTGATCCGTTGGATATTATGAATTCCATGGGTACGGATGCCCTGCGCTTTACCTTGCTGGTGGGCTCCACCCCCGGCAATGATATGAACATTTCTGTGAAGAAGGTGGAAGGGAACCGCAACTTTGCCAATAAAGTTTGGAACATGGGCCGTTTTGTGATTTCGGCTGTGGATAAAATGAGCGGGCAGCCCCAATATTCACCGCTTTGGACTCTGGCAGATTCTTGGATTTGGGCACGCCTTAAAGAGACCGTGGCCAATGTTGATAAGCTTTTTGCCAACTATCAATTTGGGGAAGGCGGCCGCCAGATTTATGAATTCTGCTGGAATGAGTTTGCGGATTGGTATATTGAGGCAGCAAAGGGCCAGCTTGCTGAAGGCGGAGACCGCGCTTATTACACTACCTATACCTTAGCCCGCGTTCTTGACCAGATTTTGCGCATGCTGCACCCGTTTACGCCTTATGTGACGGAAGCCTTGTGGCGCCACCTAAAAGAAGCCTGCATTGCCGCCAATTTGAAGCTTGAAGAACCCAAAGAATGGGAAGAATCCCTGATTGTGGCCAAGTGGCCTTCAGGTTTTGTTCATGAGGGCTGGGAAGGGCAAACCATTAAGGATTTTGGCTCCATTCAGAACCTGACCAGCCTCATTCGCAATTACCGTGCTGAAAACAAGATCAACCCCAGCCAGGCCTTGGCTGCAACGCTGGTGGCCAATGAATCGTATGGCTTGGTTGAGAGTCAGAAAGAAATGCTTTGCGCGTTGGCCGGCCTGGACAGGCTGCAATTCCAACTTGTGCGCCAGAAGCCGCAAGCGTTTGAAGGCTTTGCGCCACTGGTGTGCAATGATATTGCGTTATATATTCAGGCACCCGGACAGGCAGAAACAGGGCTTGACCATGAAAGACTGGAAAAAGAACTGGCTGAAATAGATTCTCAGATTAAGCGCCTGCAAGGCTTGCTTTCCGGTCCTTTTGCACAGAAGGCTCCCGCTGCGGTAGTAGCAGCCGAACGTGAAAAGTTGGAGACTTACCGAAAAAGCGCCGAAAAAATTCGCCAGAACCTGGCTTAAGGGCCGGGCCTTGCGAATACCCTGAAAATTTATAAAGACCAAACGTGGAAAAAGAAAGCCCTTTACAAGAGGATAAAAGTGAAGCAGGCAAAAAAAGATATTTGATGCTTTTTGCCGGCGTCATCATTCTGCTGATTGCCGGTGTGGTGTATGCCTGGGGAACACTTTCAGTGCCGATTGCGGCAGAATTTCAGTGGGGGAAAGCAGAAATTTCCTTGGTTTTTACGGTGATGATGATTGCCTTTTGCCTGGGAGGTTTCATTTCCGGGAAGGCGCTTAAACGCCTTAAACCAGGGCTTATTTTGATTGCTTCTGCTTTGTTCTTTTTAAGCGGCTTCCATCTGGCGGCAATGGCAGAGGGACTGCCAGGCATGATTTTGACCTTTGCCCTGCTTTGCGGGCTGGCTGCCGGTTTTGCCTATAACAGCGTGCTTAGCAGTGTTACCCGTCTTTTTCCGGGTAAGCAAGGCTTGGCCTCCGGGCTTTTGCTGATGGGCTTTGGGGCAGGTTCTTTTGTCATTGGAAAATTGTTTCAAATTTATACGCCCCTTGCAATGGAAGGATGGCGGCAAAGTTTTCGTTTTGCCGCAATGGCCTCGGCGCTTATTCTTTTTGGATTGTCTTTTTTGTTTTATGACCCGATTAAGGCGCAAAGTGCAGCAAATTTGACCGGCCAAGACCTGCCTCTCAAGGAAGTTATTAAGCGCGCTGAATTTTGGATGTTTTTCTTTTGGGCTGTTTTGATGGGCGCAACAGGCTTGGTGGTTATCGCGCAGGTTGCAGGGGTAGCCAGGGTCATTGACCCGCAGATTCCTTTTGCCGTTATTGCGACCTTAGGCGGCCTGATTGCCCTTTTCAATGGCATAGGCCGGGTTGCTGCCGGCCAGCTTTTTGACCTTAAAGGCAGGTTTTTCACTATCTGCATGGTGAATCTTGCTTTTATGGCCTCACTAGGCCTTTTGGTACTCTCGATTTTAACGAGGCAATTAATGCTTATGTTTTTTGCCATGGCCGGGTTTGGTTTTTCTTATGGGGGCATTCCCTCCACCTGCTCTGCGTTTGTGGCATGCCGATTTGGTAAGACTTACTTTCCTGAAAATCTTTCAGCGGTGACGTTGAATCTAATTCCGGCTTCTTTGCTTAGTTCCGCTTCCGGTTTGCTTTATGACCGCTTTGGAACCTATTGGCCATCGTTTATACTCATGGGCTTTTTTATACTCTTTGGGCTGATTTTGAACCGGGTTTTGAAAAAAAGAATTGAAGGTTAAAGCACATCCCGTATTCTTTGCCAGCAGCTCAAATTTCATGCTCTTAAATAGGGCAATCTGGGTGAATTGTTTGGCAAGGGTTTTATAATGAGCCCAATAGTAGAAATGGAGACAAAGATGCCAGAAGAAAAACTTGAAAATGCTGAAGTGAAATCTGAAGAAGGAGGGGCTGCAGTTCCCGCTCCGCAGGATAAAATAGTAGTTACAGAACACAGCCTTAAGCTCGGTAAAAAACAACTGGACTATACAGTAACAACTGGTACGATGATTCTCAAGGAAGAGGATGAGAAGTTAGGCGAAAAAGCAAAAGCTTCCATTTTCTACGTTGCTTATACCTTAAAAACAGACCTGCCCAAGGCGCAACGCCCGATTACCTACTCCTTTAACGGAGGGCCGGGTTCTTCTTCGGTATGGATGCATTTGGGGTTGCTGGGCCCGAAGCGCGTGAAAATGGATGACGAAGGCATGCCTTTGCCGCCGCCTTACACGCTTGTTGATAATGAATATACCCTGCTGGAAAGTTCTGATTTGGTTTTTATTGACCCCGTTTCCACCGGCTACAGCCGGGCAGTACCCGGCCAGAAAGCCGAAGAATTCCACGGCGTGAAACAGGATGTTCAATCGGTTGGGGATTTTATTGTGCGCTGGACTACCCGCAACCAGCGTTGGGCTTCGCCAAAATTCCTGATCGGCGAAAGTTACGGCACCACAAGGGCTTCAGGTCTTTCCAAATATTTACAGGAGCGGCATGGCCTTTACCTGAACGGCGTTATGCTCATTTCATCGATTCTCAACTTTATCACTGTTGCGTATGACTCTGGGAATGACCTGCCATACCCGATGCTGCTGCCTACTTATACGGCAACGGCATGGTACCATGGCAAATTAGACAAAAAGCTTCAGACAAATCTGCAAGAGGCTCTTAAACAATCAGAGGCGTTTGCCTCCAATGAGTACACGCTGGCCTTGATGAAGGGATCAGCGATGAGCAGTACGGAACGCGCTTCTGCCCGAAGAAAGCTTTCCCGCTTCAGCGGTATTTCCGAAAATTATTTGGAACAACATGATTTAAGGGTTGGGGTTGAACAATACTGCAAAGAACTTTGCCGAAAAGACGGACTAACGGTTGGACGCTTGGACAGCCGCTTTACGGGAATGGAAATGAACCAGTCTGGCGAAGAAGTACAACGAGACCCGAGCTATTCTGCCATTTTGGGCCCCTATACCGCCACTTTCTATGACTATGTGCGCGCGGAGCTGGGGTTTGAATTTGATATTCCCTATGAAATTATCAAGAGCCTTAAAAAATGGGAAATGGAAGAAGCCCGTTATACCGATGTTTCACCTGACCTGCGCGATGCCTTTTTGCTGAACCCCAATCTGCGTGTTTATGTGGCTTGCGGTTACTATGACATGGCTACGCCTTATTATGCGGCTGAATACACCTTTAATCACTTATCTTTGCCGCAAAAACTGGATGGAAGGGTACGGTTCAGCTATTTTGAGTCTGGGCATATGATGTACCTGCAAATTGCTGCTTTAAAAAAGTTGGGCAATGAGCTGCCGGAATTTATCAGAGAGTGCTGCAAGAAAAGTTAAAGCTTCATAACTTGAAAACGTGAGACAAGAAAGGCCCTGCATACAAGGCCTTTCTTGTTATGCCAGGCGTGCTTTTTCCTGCTGGAAGATGCGCCGCAGTACGGCAATGCTGACGGCATAAGTTGAATCCATGCCGTAATATGAGAGACTGCCTGCCCCGAGGTTTTTGCCCTTGGACAGGGGGGTATCAGACACGTAGTGCAGAATGCCTAAATCAAAGGGCAGTTTGTTGAGGTTTACAATCTCATTCACCGGGTGGCGTTGGGGCCGTAAAAGCTCATAAACAGCTGAAAGATAAGGCCCGGCTTCCATTTCTACATCGGTATAGCCTTCGCGGTAGATTACATCCATCACGTTGGCATTTTGGAGGTAAGTGCCCAGCACGCTGACCGCTTTTTGGTTATCCAGCACGGTGCCGTAATTGAGCCAGGGGGCAATATCCGCTGCGGTAAAGTTATTATTAAAGAGATAGGTATTGCGTGAATGTTCGTCGTAAACTACGTTGGGCAGAATGACATCTCCCTTTACACCGTTGAGGCTGGCCGCTTTGCCAAGGACGTAAATGCCAAGCAGATTGGAGGTGTTTTCCGCGATTTTTGAAAGCAGATGATAGGCCGCAAAGCCCAGAGGGTAGTCAATGTTGATAATGAGTGCATTGGATTTTTGGAGAAAGGAACAGTTAGTACTTGATTTGCAAGCATTTTGGAGCAAGCGCGGGTCCAGATGTTCGGGGTTGAGTTTGGAGAGGTCGATCACCTCGGCTTCGACATCAAAGGCATGCATGCTGGGGTAACGCTCAATGCCGCTGTTGCTTTCGGCTGCTGTCTGCTCAACGGCTAAGGCCTGCCCGCCATGGTCGCCTTGCATTTTTTTCATCAGGTAGTAAAAAAAGTTTTCTTTGCTGCCCTTGTTACCCGAGCTGTTCAATTCTGCCCATTCTGCCTGCAGCTCTGGCTGGTCGGAATTTTCAACATAGGCAATGAGTTTTTTCTTTTGCTGCAAGGCAAAACCTGAAAGCAAATTGGGGATGCTGTGGGTGTTGGATGAAATAAAGTAAGCAGGGCGTTCGAGGATATCAGGATATTGGCTTTCTATAGCCTGCCACCAGTTTTCCGTGGCCTGGCGATAGTCATTCAAGGAGCCGCTAAGCAACCTTACGCTGAAATCTGCCCGGCGTGATGCGATTGTTTTCATCATGTTTTTGAAGTTTGCGCCCATTGCCGAATAAAGCCTGGCAAGTTCTTCTTCGCTTATTCCAAGTTTCTCACTAAGGATACGGAAAGTTACCGCTTTACCGGGATTGGTTTCGTGCAGGATTTTGGCGGGGAAGGTATTTAAGATATGGTGCAGCTTATTCCATTCAATCTGAAATGCGGTGAGTGAAGGAACAACGTCATCAATATCAGAACGGGAAGCGATAAAGCAGGCCAGGGTGTCTTTGCCATCATAATAGCAACGTCGCCGCCGGGCCTTCGCGGAAACTTCCTGCCATTCTTCTACCCGGCCATAGCCGAAATTAACAAAGTTAGCGGCAGTCTGCCCGAGCACAAGCTTTTGCGCTTCAAAAATGCAATCGGGCAAGCGTAAAAGGCTGTATACGAGAGCGGAAATATCCACCTTTGTTTCCCGTGCCAGGGTATGCAAAGAAGAGTTGATGCCTGCATGCACTTCTTCAAGCGTGCGGATGCGTACTTCGTTGGAAGAACGCAGCAGAGAGTAGATAGTGCGCAGGTAAAGGTCAATTTCTTCAGATGAGCGAATGGGCACGGTTCTTTCCATAGTTTTCTCCTGAATTGATTTTAACATAATGGCGTTAACATTTCACCCGGCTTATAATAGGTTTATTATGCTTTACTTAGTTTCCACCCCCATCGGCAACCTGGGCGATATTAGTTTTCGGGCTATTGAGGTACTTAAATCAGTCGATTTGATTGCTTCCGAAGACACACGCAAGACCAGCATTTTGCTTAAACATTTTGAAATTAGCAAGCCTCAGGTGGTTTTTAATAAAATAAACGAAGAAAAAGCTGTGCCAAAACTGCTGGAAAAATTGAAAAGCGGCGTTCAAATTGCATTGGTTACTTCGGCCGGAACGCCTGCCATTTCGGACCCAGGTTATTCGCTGGCCAAGGCTGCCATAGAAGCCGGGCTGCAAGTGAGCGCCACGCCAGGCCCGAGCGCCGTTATTATGGCGCTTACCCTTTCCGGTTTGCCGTTGCACAGCTTTACCTTCAGAGGTTTTGCCCCGAATAAGGAAGGGCCGCGCCGATCTTTTTTGATGCTTGATCAGGAGGCGCCTCATACGCTTGTGTTTTACGAGAGCCCGTTCAGACTGCTGGATTTTTTGAAAACGGCCCAATCCGTTTATGGAGACAGGCGGGCTGTAGTGGCAAATGACCTCACCAAAAAGTTTGAGAAAGTTATGCGCGGTACGCTAAGCGAATTGCAAGAACAACTAAAGGCCGAGCGTATTCAGGGCGAGTATGTTGTGTGCATTGAAGGGTACCAGGCGCCTAAAGCCAAGGCTGCCCGCAATAAATACCCAAAGATCAAAGCTTCAGAGGGTTCAGATCACTAAGGTCTGAATAGGCATCCAACCCTTCCGATTTTTTGAGCAGGGCAATTACGCGATAAGTAATGGGGGTCATGAGCACTTCTACCAAGACCTTAAAAAT
>JAYFRD010000023.1:0-2888 GCA_034926255.1 Anaerolineaceae bacterium
ATCAATATTTTAAGACTCCCCGGCTCAGCGGCTTCTTCAAAAGCAGCCAATGCATCTTCAAGGTTGTAGATACCCTGCACTAAAGGCTGAGTCTGTACCAATCCGCTTTCCATCAGCTTTAGTGCCGGAGCAAAGGGGCCGCAGCGAGAACCAACCAGGCGAATTTCATCCACAACCAGGCTGGAAAGATTGAGCGAAAGATCCCCCGCAAAGGTAGACTTCAAGACCAGTGTACCTGCCGGGCGCAGCAAGCGACGTGAAGTGGCAAAGCCTTCAGCTGAACCGGTGACTTCTACCACGATATCCGCCGAATGATCCTTAAGCTCTTCAGCATAGGCAGAAGCAATGCCAAAACTGCACAGCAAGACAGCAGGCTGCGGCCTGCGAACCAAGACCTTCAAGCTGCAGCCAGTCAGTTTAAGTACCTGGGCAATCAGCAGGCCAAGCCGACCTGCGCCAACGACTACGACCCTGTCAGAAGGTTTTACCTGTATTTGCTCCAAAATTTGCAGGGCGGCAGCCAAAGGCTCCGTAAAAACAGCGGCGCTATCGGATACAGAATCAGCCACTTCCACCAAGTTCCTTAGCGGCAGTTTGGTATATTCAGCAAAGACTCCATCGTAATTCCAAATGCCCAAGGTGCGCCTATTTTCGCAGTGAGCGCTGCGCCCATTGCGACAGGCTTCGCAATACCCGCAATAGACAGAAATGGAGCCGACAACGCGCTTGCCTTCCCATGCGGGATGCCCGGGGGCTTTTTCCACCATTCCCACAAATTCATGCCCGGGAATGCCTTTAAAGGGATAGTAGCCTTTTAGCATTTCCAAATCGGTAGAACAGACCCCCGCCAGATTCAGCCGGATGAGAGCTTCACCCTCTTTCAGGGAAGGCATCGCCAAGTTATCTGAAAAACTTAGGGTTTTATTCTCAAGCCATAGCCCTTTCATGTTTCCTCCTATATGGGGCCGGTTCTGCCAAATTGGCGCTCCAACAAGGCCGCACTCAGGTGGATCATGGTCGGCCTGCCATGGGGGCAGGTGCGCGGAGAGCTGCTTGATTCCAATTTTTCCAATAAGCTCTGCTGTTCGGCCTGTGAAAGCAAGTGCCCGGCTTTTACTGCCATACGCTTGCATACGCGGCCGGCAATTTTTGCCTCAATCTCTGCCTGCAGCGGTGTTTCATCCTCTTCAAACTCCTGAATCACCGAAATTACGGCAGCTTTTGGGTCTCCTTGCTTAAAAAGAGCCGGTATTGCACGGATAAGAAAAGTGTTCGGCCCAAATTCTTCAACATCAAAACCCAACTCAGAAAATACTGCCAACTGGGTAGCAAGAACGGCCGCTTTTTCCGGGCTGAGGTCAATCGTTTCCGGCACAGCCAGGCTTTGGGAAGGAATATCCGCCCTTTTGAAGGCAGCCATCAGCTCATCGAAAAGAACGCGTTCATGAGCGGCATGCTGGTCAATCAGATAGAGGCCATCCGGACCTTCCGCAATCAGATAGGTGGAAGCTACCTGCCCAATAAGCCTCAGCAATGGCAGATTCTGGCCGGGCAAAACCGCTTGCTGAAGAGATTCGTTCACCTTTGGGGTTGATTCTGTTTTCTCTTCGAAACCGCTTTGCCTTGCCATCTCCCAATCCGGTGAAGGCTGGCGCGGCGACGGAGGAAGTTCATAAACCGGTTTGCCCCAAAGGGTCACCGGGTTAATTTCAGGAACTGGCGTATAAGCCAGCAAACCGCGCCGGATAGCCCTTTGAACCCCGCTGAAAACCTGGTCTGCATTACGGAAGCGCACTTCGGCCTTGGAAGGATGCACGTTCACATCCACTTGGTTGGATGGCATGCTGATAAAAAGAATGGCAACCGGGTAGCGGCCCACCATCAGCATGGTGTTATAGGCCTTAATGACCGCCGCCGTCAGGGCAGGGTCTTGCACCCAGCGGCCGTTTACAAAGAGGGTAATATCCTTGCGGTTGGAACGGTTGAGCTGCAGGTTACTAATAAAGCCTTCAATAGTCAGCCCGGGTTCTGTAAGTTCAATATAGAGCAAATTGGAAGCATCCTGGCTGCCAAAAAGGGTATGCAAAATTTCTTTTTTGCTGCCGTTGCCTGTTGTTTTGAAAAACGTTTTGCCATCCTGTTTGTATGTCCAGCGAATATGAGGGTAGGCCATGGCATAGCGCGAGACAAGGCCGAGCACCTGCCGTGTTTCGGTAATATCGCTTTTAAGGAATTTGAGACGGGCAGGTACATTGTAAAACAGGTCAGCCACCTCTATGGTTGTGCCCTGCGGGGATGAAGCAAGCTCCACGGGTTCTAAATGGCCGCCATCTGCGGTAATGCGAGCCCCTGCTGCTTTATCGGGTGTTTTTGAGGTAAGCACCAGACGGGAAACTGAACCGATGGAAGCCAAAGCTTCCCCGCGAAAGCCCAGCGTTTTGATATCCAGCAGATCTTCTGAGACAGTTAATTTGCTGGTAGCGTGGCTGGCTACCGCCAGAGGCAAGTCCTCTGCAGGGATGCCGCTGCCGTTATCCTCTATCCTTATGCGCGAACGCCCGGCCTGCTCAAGGCTGATTTTGATTTCGCTGGCTCCAGCATCAATAGAATTTTCAATCAGCTCTTTAACTACCGAAGCCGGGCGTTCAATTACTTCGCCCGCCGCAATCTGGTTTGCAACTTTTTCACTTAGTATTCTGATAGGCATGGGCCTATTATACCTTTCTGATTTGACTCAATCAGCTAAAATTGTGGCATGGAAACAAATGACCATCTGAAGGGCATACTTGCTACACTCAGCGACAAGCCCGGCTGCTATCTGATGAAGGATGAAGAGGGCAAAATCATCTATGTTGGCAAAGCCATCAACCTTAAAAACCGTGTAAGGC
>JAYFRD010000014.1:0-94157 GCA_034926255.1 Anaerolineaceae bacterium
TAATGGCCTCAAGGCTTGATTTACCGCCTTTTTTGGCAGCGTAATAAGCCAGACCCGCAGAGAGCAGGCTGCCAATATCCAAACCCTGTTTTTTGGCCTGTTGTCGGGTGGTTTTGTTGGATGTGCCGGAAAGCAACGACCCCAGAAGATCTTCTGGGCTGGGCTGTTCAGATTGTGAATTATTAGTTCCGCCGCCAAGAAGACTGCCTAGAAGTGTATCCAGTAGCCCGCCGCCACTCTCTTGCTGAGGTTGACTGCGCTGCGGGGTGCTTGGTTGCTGTGTTTGCCCACCCCCCAAAAGGCCGCCCAGAAGTTCGCCCAGCAGGTCACCGCCGGAATCTTGCTGGGGCTGCTGCTGGCGGGGCTTTGCACGCTGCAATTGACCCTGACGGGCTTTCTGCTGCGGAATTTGCTGCTGGCTGCCTGAACCTCCAAGCAGAGACCCAAGCAAGCCTCCCAGGTCTGTGCCCTGATCCTGCGGCTGCTGCGGGGCTTCTTGCTGCTGGCCCCCGCCCAAAAGACCGCCCAAAAGCTGGCCAAGCAAATCACCGCCTGATTCATTTTGCTGGGGTTTTTGTTGCGTCTTAGAAGGATCCTGACCGATGAGGCTGCCAAGAAGGGTGCTTAAAAGGTCTCCGCCGCCGTTTTCCTGAACCTGAGTTTTAGCTGGCGCTGGCTGGGTTTTGGGGGTGGCATCCATGCCCATGAGGGAGTTAATAAGGGTGCCAACGTTATCGGCGGTCAGTTCTTTACCTTTAAACTGCTGGGATGCTTGTTTCAGCCCCTGTGCGTAAATTTGCGCGGAACCGCTGCTGGATTTGCTTAGTTCCTTGCTGGCCGCTGCCATTTGGGCTGAAGGTGTCTGCACTTTGGATTTTTCGGCTGCACGGGTGATTGTTTCAAAGGTTTTCACCATATTGTCACCGTGGTTGTGGTTATAGCTATCTGCCTCATTGAGGGATTGCTGATTTTCTGCCAGGGTTTCAGTGACTGCTTTGAAAATTGATATAAGATCTAATTGCGACATGAATACGTTCTCCTATTTTTTATTTAAAGATTCGGGAAGCTTTGGGATTTTTAGAATTTGTCCTGCCCGAAGTAAATTCATATTTTCACCGATGGTTTCTCGGTTTGCCTCATAAATTAAACGGTAGTAAGGTTCAGAAGCCATTCCATAATAATGATGCGCGATTCCACTGAGGGTGTCTTTGAAACCAACAACATGTGTGGCCTGAAATGCATTTGCATCGATTTGCGTTTTAGAGTGGGCAGCTATCAGGGATGCTTTGGTATTCAAACCTTCTTTGAATGCCGAAAGGTTCTGGCCTGTTTCTTCAAAGTCGATTTCGAAGGAACTAGGCTTTGCCAGCGGCTTTTTTTCGCTGTTTGGCTCTTCGTTTGCAATCTCTTCGGAAAAGTCTGGCTTCTTAAACAGATTGCTCAATTTACTAAAAAGTGTTTTTCCCATGTCCATGTTTTCCCTGGTCGAGCAATCAAATCATGTAGTTGCCGATTGCCCCTAATTATAAACAATCCCTTAACACTAAAGCATTTCTGTAAAAGCATATTTAATGTTAATAAATTATAGTATAATGTAATAAATTGACGCAAAATGCCAAATATGCTATAATGCCGGCACTTTTCTGAAAAAAAGGCCTGCTATGTCTACGTTAGAAATCCGAAATTTACATGTTGAAGTTGCTGATAAAAAGATTCTGAGAGGCTTTAACCTCACAGTTAATTCTGGTGAAATCCACGCACTGATGGGCCCGAATGGTACCGGCAAATCTACGCTCTCTTATGCCATTATGGGCCATCCCCGTTATAAAGTAACCGAAGGGGATGTTCTCTTGGATGGCAAGAGCATTCTTGCGCTAAGTACCGATGCGCGTGCCAATTTGGGGCTCTTTCTGGCTTTTCAATATCCTGTTGCCATCCCTGGGGTCACATTAGCCAATTTTATACGCACTGCAATGAACTCCAAGCGCAAAGCCAAAGACCCCCAGGATAAGGGCATTTCCATTGTTGCGTTTCGCAAGCTTCTTAAATCCAAAATGGACTTGCTCAAAATGGATTACTCCTTTGGGGGTCGCTATTTGAATGAAGGCTTTTCCGGAGGGGAGAAAAAGCGCGCGGAAATTTTGCAGATGGCTATGCTTGAACCACGTTTTGCCATTCTGGATGAAACCGACAGCGGTTTAGATATTGATGCGTTGCGCATTGTTTCTGAAGGGGTTAACACCCTTGCTGGCGGCCATCTGGGTGTCATGGTGATTACCCATTACCAGCGTATGCTCAATTACATACGCCCAGATTATGTTCACGTTCTCTATGGAGGCCGTGTAGTTGAATCGGGCAAGGCTGAAATGGCGCTTAAGCTGGAGGAAAGCGGATATGATTGGGTACGCCAAAAGTATGGCGCGCTGCCCAAGGATGCTGAAGACGAGGCTGCCTGATGGCTGAACATTCTCAGGACGAAATTCTCTCCAGCCTGGGAGAGTCTTATCTTTATGGCTTCCACGACCCGGATGAAAGCAGCTTTAAAAGCCGCAAGGGTCTGGATGAAGAAGTTGTTCGCCAAATTTCCAAGTGGAAAGAAGAACCGGAATGGATGCTTGCTTTCAGGTTGAAAGCCTATCATCATTTCATTCAGCGCCCAATGCCCACCTGGGGCCCGGATCTTTCCGGGTTGGATCTGGATAGCATCTATTATTACGTACGCCCCAAAGAAATCAATCAGAAATCCTGGGAGGACGTTCCAGATAATATTAAAAACACCTTTGACAAGTTGGGCATTCCGGAGGCGGAACAGAAGTTTCTTTCTGGTGTTGGCGCTCAGTACGATTCCGAAATGGTTTACCACAGCATACAGGAAAAGCTAGAAGAACAGGGTGTTATTTTCCTCAGCATAGAGAACGGGCTGAAGCAGCACTCTGAACTTTTCCGCGAGTATTTCTCCACAGTTGTTCCCATTCAGGATAATAAATTCGCGGCTCTCAACAGCGCGGTCTGGTCGGGTGGGTCTTTTGTTTATGTGCCCAAGGGCATTAAGGTAGACCTTCCGCTTCAGGCTTATTTCCGCTTGAACAATGCCAACATGGGCCAGTTTGAGCGCTCACTGATTATTGCGGATGAAGGCTCTCAGGTGCATTATGTAGAAGGCTGTACAGCCCCGCTTTACAATGAGGAATCGTTCCACAGCGGCGTGATTGAAATCATTGTCAAGAAGAACGCCCGCGTGCGCTATACCACTATCCAAAACTGGTCAACCAATGTTTACAATCTTGTAACCCAGCGCGCAGTGGTTGGAGAACAGGGCACCATGGAATGGGTAGATGCCAATCTGGGTTCTAAAGTAACCATGAAGTATCCCTCTTGTTTCCTTAAAGGGGAAGGCGCGCGGGGTGAAATGCTTTCGGTTGCTTTTGCCGGGCCCGGCCAGGTGCAGGATACGGGCTCTAAAATGATTCATTTTGCCCCCAATACCAGCAGCAAAATCACCTCAAAGTCAATTTCCCGTGGGAACGGACGCTCTTCTTACCGCGGTTTGGTCAAGGCAGCTAAAGCAGGCTTGAATGCCAGATCAAATGTATCATGTGATGCGCTTCTGCTGGATCACGCTTCGCGTTCAGATACTTACCCGACCATTGACGTGAACAACAACGAAATTAAGATCGGTCATGAGGCTACCGTCAGCAAGATTGACGAAGATCAACTTTTCTATTTGAACAGCCGCGGTCTCAGTAATGAAGAAGCCACCACCATGGTGGTTTCCGGCTTTATTGAACCGCTGGTAAAGGAATTGCCCATGGAATATGCGGTGGAGATGAACCGCCTGATTCAATTGCAGATGGTGGGTTCGGTAGGTTGAAATGAAAGATTTAGCTTACTATTCTCACCCCATATTTGATGATAGCCTTCTTCAGAGTCTGGTTGGCAATGAATTTCATGCCCGCAGTGCCAATAAAAGCCTGAACGTATTGGATAAGGCCGGCAAAGCAGCTTTGGAGCTTGATTTTCCTGCTGCTAAATCCGATGCCTGGCGCTGGACGGATTTTTCAGAGCTTGGCCCGCAAGCTTTTACCCGCCTTGCGGCCCCCAATGCCAAATTTACTTTCAAAGGCAGTGCCAAAGGCCTTGTTTTTACAGACTTTAATCACGCTGTTCTTGAACATTCCAACCTGCTTGACCGCTACCTCGGTACGGTGCTGTCCTTAAATGCGGATCGTTTTAAAGCCATGGCTGCAGCCTACGCAAGCCAGGGTTTTTTGCTTTATGTTCCGCAAGGGCAGGAACTGAATGAACCCCTTGAAGTGGGCATTGAAACCCGCTCTGACGGCCTGCATTTCAGCCACTCTTTGGTGGTATTGGAAGCGGACAGCAAATGTACTTTGGTCATTCACAAAAAAGGCCGAGGCTCTGCAGAAAACCTGAGCATTGAAAACCTTGAAATACTGCTTGGGTCTAACGCTTCCCTGGACCTTATTGAGTTGACCGATAAGGGCCTGCACGCTGCTGCCATCAGCCATGAAAAGGCCAAACTTCGTGAAAATTCAACCTTTAAATGGGTTTATGGCCATTTGGGTGAAGGCAATGCAAAGCATTTTCTGGATGTGGACCTAACCGCTGAACATGCCCAGGCCAGGCTGAGAGGCTTCTATTTTAACGGTTCCGGTGAAAAGCTTGACCTGGACACACAGGTAAATCATTTTGCACCCCGGTCCCAAAGCGATTTGCTTTTCAAGGGTGCAGCCAACGGAAGTGGCAAGGTCACCTGGGAGGGCATGATTTATGTTGACCCGCTTGCGATGGGAACGGATGCCTATCAATCCAACCGCAACTTGGCCCTTTCCCCTCAGGCGGAAATCCATTCCATTCCGGGTTTAGAAATTTGCGCGGATGATGTACAATGTTCACA
Organism: Anaerolineaceae bacterium; assembly: GCA_034926255.1. Taxonomy (GTDB): domain Bacteria; phylum Chloroflexota; class Anaerolineae; order Anaerolineales; family Anaerolineaceae; genus Mesolinea. Next base: position 4,919 of record JAYFRD010000014.1, read on the forward strand.
TGGGGCAACCGTCGGAAGAATTGACGAAGAGGAGCTGTTTTACCTTGGCACGCGCGGTATAGCCCGCGCAGAGGCAGAAAAACTGATAGTCAATGGTTTTTTTGCAGAGATTATTGATGAAGTGAATGATCCAAAGATTCGTGAGCAGCTTTCTGCTCGAATCAATGAGAAATTGTTTGCGGCCTGATTAGTCAGGGGAAAAGGAAGATATGCCTACAGGGAAATTTATGCGACCACCGGAAACGGAAAAAATATACGAAGTCGGTGAAAAAATAGAGGTTAATTGTGACCACGAAGATAAGGGCGAACGCGTACGTGGATGGCTTAGGGGCACCATTGTGCAGGTGGAAGGCCGCATGATTGCCGTGCAATTCAAAACCAATATTTTTCTGACTGATGGTTGGATGGTGCCGGATCAGATTCTTTGGTTCCAGTCGGATTCCAACTTGATGCGCCCCGTGCAGCTGCATGCAGTGCACGAAAAAGCGATTCGCAAGAAGCCCATTGAAAAGGACGACCTTTAAATCCTTTACACCAAAACCTGTTTTGCGAAAACCAGCAAAAACTTTAGTGATTTATGAATGGCGCAGCCTGCGTCAGCAGGCTGCAAATTCCCCAACCATGCGAATGATATCAAAACCTTCCGCAAAGGGCCGTTCTGCCAATGCACCATGCCTGATGGCTGTTGCGCGCAGAATTTCCGGGCTGAAATAATATTTATTGGCATAGGTTTTGTATTCACCCAGCGCCTGCAGCTTGGTCTCTACAGATTTTTCGCTTACTTCCACTAAAAAATCGGGGAAGAAACCATAGCTTGAACGCAGCACATCATAGCCCAGCACGGTGGTGCCTCTGAAGGCCCGCAGCGCTTCCTGCGTCAGCGTGCCGTGGTCCTGATGAACATCCCTGGCAGTATGTACAAAAACAATCTGGGGCTGAAATTGCTTGCGCAATGCCAGCATCTGTTCAAGCACTTCCTGCCGCTGCTGCGGGAAGTGCCGCGTTTGAAAGGCGCCCAGTTGGTACTGCCCTTCTTTGAGCCCCAACGCCCTCATGCTTTTGCCGAATTCTTCAACCAGATTACCCAGTTCCGGGTTTTGCTGGTTATTGGAAAAAGTAAAGCAATGGATGGAGGTGATCTGGGCTATTTCCGCAATCAAGGCGCCGCAGCCAAGCTCAATATCATCCGGGTGTGCGCCCAAAAAAAGAAGGGATTTACCAAAAAAGCGCATGTTCATTACAGCCTCACTTGGTGGCAATAAAGCCTCCCACAACCTTGGTCATCACAATCTTGCCATCCTTGAGCAGACGTTTTTCTGCCGCAGCCTGGATGGCTTGCATCAGTTTCTCAAAATCTTCGTGCGTTGTAAAAAGCGAGTTCCACAGCTTGCGGTCTTCCGACATGGAAGCCCTGGTGTAAACCATATAGGGTTCCACCGCAAGGAAAGTAAGCGGGTTTTCAAAGATATGTTGTTCAACTTTGTTGAAGCGTTTTTCCATGCTGCTGTAAATTTCTGAAGCATAACGTGAAGAGCCTGGCATCAGCGGGATGGCTTTGCCCGTAGCCTCTTTAATGATTTCATAAAAAATCTGTTTATTGCTGGGCATGGGGCCGGTTGTAAACAAGCGGCCGCCTGGCTTCAGCACGCGATGAACTTCGGATAAAGTGAAAGGAATGTCTTGCGCGTAGTATATTGCAAAGCAGCAGGAAGCCAAATCAAAGATGTTCTCTTCGAAGTCAAAGGGCTTGTTAAAGTCCATAAATTGGAAGTCAATCTGGCTGATGGCGTTTTTGCCTACCTGACGTGCCTCTTCAAGGAGAGTCTCGGAAACATCGGTACCAATAATCTGGCACTTGCCCTTTAGCTCCTTGTCAAAAGAGGTACACTGCTTACCTGCGCCGCAGGCCAGGTCAAGTATTTTCAAGCCTGGTTTAAGCTTAAGCGTTTCCAACATCCACTGGTCAATGTCTTTTGCGCCAAATTGGTTGTGAATATTAATGCGGTTTTTCAAGTCTTCGTTGGTTTCTTTAAATTCAATTCTCATTCTTTCACCTCTAACATGTCAAGTATAGCGGTAAGGCTTGTGCTGTCAAGCAAGGGTTTTTAGGCATCAGCAGATGCGCGGCAGCATTTCGCCTGCAAGCATATCCAGCACCCTGGTAGTGCCGAAGGCAGTTTTAAGCCCCAGCTTCCCGCCGGATTTTTCAGTCACTCTGCCAATCTGGCAGGCCTTTTGGCCGTATGGATGGGTGCGTAGGATGGATAATGCTTTTTCCGCGTTGGCTTGAGGCAGAATAATAATTATTTTGCCTTCATTGGCCAGGTAAAGTGGGTCAAGCCCCAGCATCTCAGATACGGAACGCACAGCCTGGTCAATGGGAATGGCGCATTCCTGAATTTCCATGCTCACCTCAGACTGGCGGGCAATTTCTACCAGTGTGGTGGCCAAGCCGCCGCGGGTGGGGTCACGCAGCACATGCACGTCTGGGCTGGCCTGCAAAAGGGTCTCAATCAGCCCGTTAAGTGGAGCCACATCGGATTGCACCTCACTGCTAAAGCCCAGGTTGCCCCTCGCCTGCACAATGGCCACCCCATGGTTGCCGATTGGCCCGGAAATAAGAATGGCATCCCCCGGGTTAGCCAGGTTTCCGGCTATGGTCCTGCCCTCAGGCAGCCAGCCAAAGCCCGCCGTGCTGATGAAAAGCCCGTCTGATTTGCCATGTTCGGTCACTTTGGTATCTCCTGCTACTACGCTTACACCGGCTTCAAGGCAAGTTTGTGCCATGGACTGAACAATTTTCTCAAGGTCAGCAAGCGCAAAACCTTCTTCAATAATGAAGCTTGCAGTTATCCCTTGTACTTTTGCGCCAAGCATGGCTACATCATTGACTGTTCCGCAAACAGCCAGCCGCCCAATATCCCCGCCCGGAAAGAAAAGCGGGCTGACGATGTGCCCATCGGTGGAAATAACCAGCTTGTGGCATGCAAGGGTGGTTAAAACAGCCGCATCGTTGCCGGCATCCAGTGCCTCATTACTGAGATATTTCTGAAAGAGATTTTTGATTAAATCGTGCGTAAGCGAGCCCCCGCTGCCATGCCCAATCAGAATATGGCCCGGGCTCTGAAAGGGCAAAGGGCAGCCAAATGCTTGCAGTTTTTCAGAAATATCGTCCATCAGAAAACCCTGTGATAACGGTAATAAGCGGCGCAGGCGCCTTCGCTTGAAACCATAGGTGCCCCAAGCGGTGAAGTGGGCGTGCAGGCCTTGCCGAATGCCGGGCATTGCGGCGGTTCAATGAGACCTCGCAGCACTTGGCCGGCCTGGCATTGGCTGGGTTCGGGCAGGCTGACTGCTTCAAGCCTGAAGCGCTCAAGGGCATCAAATTGGGCGTAATCAGCCCGCAGGCCATGGCCTGAAAGCGGAATCTCCCCAATCCCGCGCCATTTGCGGTCAATGGGCTCAAAAACTTCCTCGATCATGGCCTGAGCCGTCAGGTTGCCGGCTTGGCTTACAGCCCGTCCATAAGCGTTTTCAACTTCGGCGCGGCCTTCTTCCAACTGTTTAACGGCCATCAGGATGCCGCATGCAATATCCAGCGGTTCAAAACCGGTTACTACAATAGGGCAGCGGTATTTTTCGGCAAGAGGCAGATACTCATGGTAGCCCATTACCGCGCAGACGTGCCCGGCTGCTAAAAAGGCATGCACCAAACGCTTTTCCGCGCCCAGAATGGCTTCCATAGCGGGAGGTACACGTACATTGGCGGGTAAAATCGAAAAGTTGTTGATCTTGTTGCGCCGGGCGTGCAAAATGGAAGCGGCAATTGTTGGAACGGTGGTTTCAAACCCAATGGCAAAGAAAACCACTTCTTTGGAGGGGTTAGCCCGGGCAAGCCTGGCAGCTTCAAGCGGCGAATATACAACGCGAATATCCGCACCCTTGGAACGTGCCGTCAGCAGATCGCTGCTGGCACCCGGCACCCTCAGCATGTCTCCAAAAGAGGTCAGAATGACCCCCGGCTTGGCCGCAAGTGCCAGTGCATTTTCAATCGATTCCAGTGAGGTTACACAAACGGGGCAGCCTGGTCCGTGAATAAGACGCAGGCTCTCCGGCAAAAGCTGGTCAAGCCCGTACTGCAGAATGGCATGGGTCTGACCCCCGCAGATTTCCATGATGTTCCAGGGCCGCGTTGTCGCCGAGCGAATTTCTTCAATCAGCTTCAGCGTAAGGGTGGGGCTGCGGCGGTCAAGCGGTACGGGGCTTGTCATCTTTTGCTTCTGGGTGTGAATCGTTAAAGGCCTGAATTTGTTCAAGCAGGCTCAGGGTTTCAGCAGCTTCTTCATCACTAAGGATGTTTAGGGCAAAGCCGGCATGCACCAAAATATAATCGCCCATGCTCGCTTCCGGCGTAGTGGCTAAGCATACTTCCTGCTGCACGCCGCCAAATTCAACCTTGCACATGGGCGTGCCTTCAAGCTCATAACATGCAATAATTTTTCCAGGAATTCCCAGACACATTTTTACCTCCGGCTCTGAGCGAGAGCTACCGCCACCTGCCCCAGCGCAATGCAGGCATCATTGGCAGGCACCAGATGGTGGGTATAGACTGCAAAACCATTGGCTTGCAGCATAGCCCAAATTCGCTTTAGCAAATAATGATTCTGCCATACCCCGCCTGAAATTACCACTTTATTGGTTTGTTTTTTGGTTCGTAAATCCAGCAGGCAGTTCAGCGAAACCGCAGCAACGGCATTGTGAAAGCGCGCGGAGATGACTTGCTTACGCGTGCCCTGCCGCAAGTCAATCATCATCTCTGCAAAAAGCTCGGCAGTGTCAAGGCTTTGGCCTTCTATTCTTATGGGGTAGGCATTTTCTTCCTGAGAGTCTGCCAGGCTTTCCAGCGCAATTGCAGCCTGGGCCTCATAACTAACCTGCTGGTAAAGCCCCAACAGGGAAGAAGCCGCATCAAAAAGGCGCCCCATGCTGCTTGTCAGCGGGGCGTTCACTCCCTGCCTGATTTGTGCCTGAATAATCTGCGCTTTTTCTTCCCCAAGGGCTTTAAAAGGTTCTGTATCCTCAATAGTCAGCCCGGCAGAAAGCAGGTAGGCTATAGCCATGCGGGCAGGCTGGCGGGTTGCTAAATCTGCGCCGGGCTGCGGCACAGGCTTAAGGTGAAAGCAGCGTTCAAAGCCCTTGCAGTTTCCATAAAGAACTTCGCCCCCCCAAATGCTGCCATCACACCCTAAACCGGTACCATCGTAAATAAGACCCAGCACGGGGTCTTCCGGGTCCAAGCGGTTTTCGGTGAGGCAGGCAGCCAAATGGGCATGATGGTGCTGAACGCGCAGCAGCGGCAAATGCTTTGCGCGGGCATACTCCTCTGCGAATTTGCTGGAAAGATAGTCCGGGTGCAAGTCGCAGCTTACCAGTTCAGGTTGAATGCGGTATAGCTCCTGGTCATGTCGGATGGCGCTTTCATAGGCCAGCAATGTTTCCTGGTTTTGCAGGTCTCCCATATGATGGCTGAGGAACGCACGGCCCTCCCTGGCCAGGCAGAAGGTGTTTTTCAGTTCTGCCCCCGTGCCCAATATTTGCATTTTTGCAGGCAGGGGAAGTGGCTGGGTGTTCAAACCTCTTGCCCGTCTTAAAGGGTATTCAAGCGGTTTTTCAAGCACCATAATCTGTGTGAGGGAGTCGTCAATGGCATGGTGAATGGGACGGTCATGCATCAGAAACGCGTCTGCAAGGCTGCTTAGCCTTGCAGCAGCCTCTTCTTGCGTGTAGCAAATAGGTTCTTCGGAAATGTTCCCGCTGGTGGCTACCAGCAAATCCGGAAAATCCGGCGCGGGCTCCAATAAAAGCAGGTGCAGGGGCGTATAGGCAAGCATGAGTCCAATGCGCTTTTGATCCGGCGCGACGATGCGCAAAATCTTTTCAGCCTGCGCAGAGGGGTCAAGCAGCACGATGGGTGCGGCTGTCGATTGCAGTAAGTCTTTTTCCGGCTGGCTTAAAACAAAATAGGGCGCACTTTTCTCAAGACTGTAGCCCATCAGGGCCAAGGGTTTACCGCTGCGGTGCTTGCGTTCCCGCAGTCGTTCAACCGCACTTTGATTGGCGGCATCGCAAAAGAGGTGAAAGCCCCCTAAGCCTTTGACGGCGATAATCTTGCCTTGGCGGATGTGCTGGCGGGCCTGCTGCAGGGCATCTTCGCCTTTGCTTTGTTTTTCAGCCCCTTCCTGCAGCCAGATTTGTGGCCCGCAAACCGGGCAGGCAATCGGCTGGGCATGAAAACGCCGGTCTGCTGGGTTGTGATACTCTTCCTTGCAGGAGGGGCAGAGGCTAAAGCCGGCCATGGTGGTATTGGGTCGGTCGTATGGAATGGCTTTGATGATGGAGTAGCGCGGACCGCAATGGGTGCAATTGATGAATGGGTAGCGGTAGCGCCTATTGCCTGGCTCAAAGAGTTCTTTTTTGCATTCCTCACAGACAGCCAGGTCACTGGCAACAGGTAAAAACTCAGAAGCTGTGTCTGCGCTTGTCCTGATCTCAAACCCTGAATAAGCGTAATCAGGCAGGTCTTTTACGTCAAAACTTTCCAATCGGGCTTGCGGGGGCGGGTTTTTCTGCAAATCTGCAATGAAGGCCTCAAGCTGCTTCAAGGAACCCGAAACTTCAATTTCCACCCCGCGTGAGGAATTATTTACCCAGCCGCCCAGTCCATGTTTGACAGCCAAAGCATAGACAGCAGGGCGAAAGCCAACTCCCTGTACGATGCCTGTGATGCGGATTTGCTTATTGATAGAAGCCTCTTTCAGGCGCTTTTTACCTTTTCAATTTCCTTAACCAGCCATTCCATCCAGTTGTCAAAACCTTCGCCGGTCTTGGAAGAGACCTCAAAGCTTATCAGGCCCGGGTTGAGGGCTTCAACACCCTGCCTGAAGTAGTCTTTTCGGAACTCGATATAAGGCAGCAAGTCTATCTTATTGAGGATGAGTACATCAACCCCTTTGTACATATTGGTGTACTTATAGGGTTTATCATCCCCTTCGGGAATGGAAGCAATGAGGATATTCTTGTGGGTGCCAAGTGCAAAAGCGGCGGGGCAAATAAGGTTCCCCACATTTTCAATTACCACCAGGTCAAGCGTTTCCAATGGCAGTTGGTCAAGAGCCATTTCGGTCATTACGGCGTCTAAATGACACTCACCGCCGGTATTGATTTGCACAGCTGGGATCCCGCGTTCGGCGATTTTGTCCGAGTCGATGGTCACCGGGGCGGTATCGCCTTCAATAACGCCCAATCCAATTGATGTTGGCAGGCGCTCGATGGTTTTCAGTAAAAAACTGGTCTTGCCTGCACCGGGCGATGCCATGATATTAATACCCAGAATTTGATGGGCATCCAAGCGTTTTTGGTTTTCAGCCGCCAGGCGGTCATTCGAATCCAAAATTTTACGCACAATTTCAACTTTTTGTGTCATGGCTTCCTTTCTTTACAATTTCAATATCGTCAACTTGCATTTCATTGCCTGAAACAATTTCCAGATTAAAACGTTTGCATTGAGGGCAGGGCAGCAGATCATCTTTGATTTCAAAGGTCTCGCCACAAACTTTGCACCTAAAAACAGCCGGCGGGCGGTTGAAGTGGAGCCTTGCCCCTTCACAGATGGTATCTTTACTGATGTGATCCCAATAGAATTGCACAGAATCGTCAACAATGGAAGAAAGATGGCCGATGCTCAGAAAAATATCCGTCACCTGGATTGCCTGTTTTTTTTGGGCTTCTTCGAGCACAATGCTTAAAATATCTTCCGTTACAGCCAGCTCATGCATTCTAAATAACCAGTTTTTCGGGGTGCGTGTACACATCAAATTGACCGCCGCGCAGATAGCCTACCAGCGTAACATTCAAGGCTTGGGCGGTTTTGATAGCCAGCGCGGTAGGGCTGGTGCGCGAAACAAGCACAGGTACCTGCATGGCCAGGCTTTTCGCAATCATTTCTGAACTGATGCGCCCTGAAAGCAGAAGCGCCTGTATGGAAAAATCTTCATGGTCAAGCAGGTAGAGGCCGGCCAGCTTGTCTACACAGTTGTGCCGTCCCAAATCCTCAACCACAATGCGGTTTTTTTCCTGGTCGCAAAGGCTGGCGGAGTGAAAGCCGCCTGCCTGTTGGTGATAGACCTGCATCTCGTTAAACTCTCTGTAAAGGCGGAACAGGTCATCCGCTTTCAACTCACAATGGGAATCCACCTCATGCTGAAGGATTTTGCTGTCAATGGTCACCGAGGTGCTGGTGCGGTGAAAAGCCTGAGGTTTGGCTGCTTCAAATTCAAGTGCGATCTCAAGTTTTTCTCCGTCCTCTGAAAGCACAAGACTCTTAATATCCTTAAGGGAACGAATTACATTCTCACAGTACAGAAAGCCAACCCCAAGCGCTTCCAAATGGGTAGGTGAGCAAATAAAACGCAGCCACGATTGGCCGTTGATGATAAGTTCCATCTGGTGCTCCAGCACAACCGGCTTTTTGGCCGAGGTAAGTCCTCCGCTTTCCCGCTTATATTCCCAAAATTTAAATTCTTCAACAGGTTGATTCATTTTATTGCATTCCTAAAAACTCGCTTAGTTTTTTGACGGCCATATTCACAAGTTTATCAGTCTCTTCCGAAACTTGCCTGCTGAATTGGAAGGAGTTTCCTTTGATGGTCATCATCCAGGCTTGCGGGGCATGGCCGTAGAGAGTCTTGCATATTTCAAGCAGGGTGCTGGCTTCCATGTGGTGTGTAAAGGTTGCGCGCATTTCAGCAGGTTTTACACGCTTAAGCGTAAAAGCGGGCATCTCGGAGGAATTATGGGCATCCATAAAAAGAACCCTTTCAAAAACGGCTATTCTTTCGGCGTATTCCGGCAGCAACTGAAAAAGATAAAGCATCACCAGGCTGCCCCCCGCTGCCTCGGTCTCATCACCCGGGAATTCCGGATATGCCAGGCCAAACTGAGCGGCAAAGCGCTGCAAAGTATGCCAGGCAGCTCCGTCATCCTGGCGGTCTGCATTTCCATAGGCGAGTAAAAGGGTTTTCATTTCAACTTGTGGGCGGATGGAAGCACCCGCCCACTTATTTTAATGTATCGGCACAGAAAAAGGGCTTAATGCCGCTTTAGGGTTTGGGTCAGTTTACCTGATGCGTCAAGAATATCAATAACCAAGGGCATTTGGCCGATGGCATGGGTAGAGCAGGAAAGGCAGGGGTCATGGGCGCGGATTGCATGTTCTACGCGGTTCAGCATGCCTTCTTTAACCTCAGGCCCGTGCACATAGGTCTTGGCCACTTCATCCACTGCCTGGCTCATCGCATAGTTGTTATGCCCTGTAGACACAATCAGATTTACCTTGGTCAACTGGCCGTGTTCATTGGTGTAATAATCGTGAATCAGGGTTCCGCGCGGTGCTTCAATACACCCCACGCCCCTTTCCTGCGGGTTACGGCGCGTGTTAAGAATATCCTTGCCCAGGATGTCTGGGTCGTCAAGCAAAACCGCAAGACGCTCGGCTGCAAAAAGGGTTTCAATCAAACGGGCGTAGTGGTAGTGCAGGGTGTTTTCAATCATTTTGCCACCCTGCATAGCTTTGAAGAGCTTCAATTCCTCGTTGGCCAAAGGCGTATCAATCTGTTCTGCGGTGTTGCAGCGCCCAAGCGGGCCAACGCGGTAAACGCCGCCGGGGAAGCTCAGGGGTTTGTAATACGGGAATTTGAGGTAAGACCACGGTTCTACATGCTCGGCAATCTGGTCAAGGTAGTTGGCAGGGTCAAACTTTACCAGTTGTTTGCCATCTTTACCGGTCAATTTGATTTGGCCATCATAAAGTTCCAGGCTGTTCTGAGGGGTTACCAGACCAAAATAACCAGTGGGGAAGACTGCAAACTTGTTGATGTCTTCCATATTGGCTTCCATCCATTGCTTGAAAATCTGGATGGCCAGTTGAATGGTTTGAATTTGCTCTGGTATTTGTCTCTTAAGGCGGTCACGCCCGTTTTGATTAATAGGACGGATAACGCCGCCCGGCACTGCAAAGTTCGGGTGGATGGGCCGTTCACCAAGTTCAGCAATAACGTTTTGACCAAATTTGCGCAGGTTGACGGCCTTTAAGGTAAGCTCTGGGTTGGCATGGATCAGCCCAACCACATTGCGTGTGGCAGGGTCATGGTCAAAGCCCAAAAGCAAGTCCGGCCCGCCTAACTCAAAGAAATGCATGCCATGGCTTTGGATGATTTGTCCCATGTGCATCACTTCGCGCAGCAGACTGGCTGGCTTAGGGGGTGGGCAGCCAAGGGCGGCATCGCCTGCTTTAGCTGCGGCTAGATGGTGGCTTACGGGGCAGATACCGCAGATGCGCGGGGTAATTTGCTGCATTTCTTCCACCAGACGGCCCTCACAAAATTTTTCAAAACCGCGAAATTCGTTGACATGGAAATAAGCATGGTTAACACTGCCATCCTCATTCATGTGCACGGTTACTTTTGCGTGCCCTTCAATACGTGTAACGGGTTCAATGGTGATTTTTTTGGTAACCATTCTGTCTCCTAATGCCAATCATTCACTTTGCCGTCTATTTTCGGCATACGGCCTTGGGCAAGCTCTGAAAGTACATAAAAAATTGAATCGGCGCTGGGTGCGCACCCGGGCAGGGAAATATCCACCTTCACATAGTCACTCACTGGGGTAACGTGCACCGGTGTAGAGAGCTCGGGGTCATCCGGTATTTTGCCACTGGCATCGTTGCTTTCCGCTTCGATGTAAGCGCGCTTCAGGGCTTCATCTGCTCCGCAGAAGTTGCGCATGGCCGGCACCCCGCCGAACACGGCGCAGTCGCCCAGGGCAACTAAAATTTTGCAGCGTTTACGCATGCGTTCGGCCACTTCAATGTTGTAGGTGTTTGAAATGCCGCCTTCCAGAATGCCTACATCAACCCCCTCCTCATCCGGTTCTTTGAGGTCGGTGATGGGTGTGGCGCGCAAATCAACCAGCTTGCACAATTCAATGATGCGCTCATTCATGTCAAGGAATGACATATGGCAGCCTGCGCAGCCTGCAAGCCAGTCAGAAGATACTTTTGGTTTAGCCATCTTTCCTTCTTTCCTTAGTCCAGAACCAGTTCAACGGAAGCATTGCTATGTTTTAACGCGGTCTTCCAGTCGTGTTTCATTTCAAATTCATGGCGTTTAGCCAGCTCTTCAAAAACCAGCCGGATGGGTTTCAGTTCGGGTTCAGGCTGAATTGCCTGCGCAGCCACTTTTAGTTTTCCGTCTCCGGTCAGGTAGTGCGATTCACATTCTGCCCAATTGCTAACCGGCAAAATGACATCTGCCCGTTCAGTCAATTCGTTGCGAACGCAGGCCATGAATACTTTGTAATCGCTTCTGTCAACGGCCTGCACCGTATCGGCATTCACTACATCATCGCCCGTCACAAAGAAACCGATTTTACTGAAGGATGAGGTTGAAACCGGCGGAATGCCCATCAGCGAGGCCGCAAACGTGCCAGACTTGCCCTTAAGCACAACCAAGTTGGCTTTTACCGCCTTTCTGAATTGCAGGAGCTGTTTGATGGTGGGAATATTGTATTCATACATCAAATCGCTGCCAAGAACAATAACAGGCTTCTTCCAATTGTGAGCGCTTTCAGTGAACGCCTTAAGCTCACGTGCGTTCAACCCCAATTTTTTGGCAAGGTTTTCACGCTGCCTTTCATCTTCGGCCGCAAAGGCATTTACGATATTCGCAAAGTCATGCCCAAGATAAATGATTTTATCATTCGCAAAATTGCCGAAATGGCCGGGTTTTGATCCTGCATAAAAGAGCTTCATGCCTTCAGGCATCTGACGCTTGAGGAAGAACCCGGCTACCTGATGCTCCTGGGTCAAATCGGCGCCAAAAACCAGCGCAGCATCACAGTCTTTCAATGCTTCCAGGTTGGATTCGAACGGGCCAATTTCTGTGCTCAGCTTCTTTGCGATGTCGGAACACTCGTTATGGTCCAGCAGATGAACATCCGCTACACGCAGGTTGTTCATAAAGAATTCTTTCATCGCATAGGTATCTTCCACTGACTGGCGGGGAGAAATGGCCGCGTGTATGTTCTTGCGGTCAGTGGCCCTAAGCTCTTCTGAAACTTCGTTTAAGGCTTCTTCCCAGCTTGTTTCGGTCAGAATACCGTTTTTGCGTACCATCGGTCGCGTCAGGCGTTCACGATGGTCATTCACCGGTTTATAGCGCCCATAAACGCAGAGCAAACCGTCATTGAAGGGGCTTTCTTCATCGCCTTCCACGCGCACAATCTTGTTTGCGCGGGTCAGAATATTGCGTTCACATCCCACGGAACACTCTGTGCAGACTGCTTTTGTTGCTTTAAGGTCAGTTTTGCGGCCTTTATACGCCGAAAATCGGTCAAAAAGTGAGCCCGTTGGGCAGTGCTGTACGCAGTTTCCGCAGGAGATGCACGAACTTCCTCCCAGCGGCACGCCGTGGTCAGCAATCAGTTGGCTGGCAGAACCGCGCTCTTCAAAGCCGAGCGTAAAGTTGCCCACCAGTTCCCCGCAGGTGCGCACGCAGCGCCGGCAAAGGATGCAGCGGTTGGTATCCATCATAATATCGGGATGCGAAGCATCCACAAGGAAAGGGTTATAAGATGGCGTAATTGGCCAATAGCTCATGCCTTCATGATAGGCGGCTTGCTGCAGTTCGCAGTCGCCGTCTGTTTTAACGCAATACATGCAAAAATGGTTGCGTTCGCTGAAGAGCATGGAAAGCACAAATTTACGCGCTTCCTTCACTCTTTCGGTGTCGGTATGCACCACCATCTTATCCCCGGCGGGAACGGTACAGGCTGGCATCAGGGTGCGTGCGCCTTCAACTTCTACCAGGCAGAGACGGCAAGAACCATATGGGTGCAGTTGCGGATGATGGCAAAGGGTGGGGATGTTGCAGCCAGCCTTTTGGGCTGCTTCCAGCAGGGTGCTGCCTGGTTCAACTTCCACAGCCTTTTCATTGATAATTAGGTTTAAGGATGTCATTTGCCTCTCCCGGATCAGAAGATCTCAATTGCATCGAACTTGCAAACATTTTTGCAGATGCCGCAGCGGATGCAGATGCTGTTATCAATATGGTGGACTTCTTTTCGAATACCTGTAATAGCGTTGGTTGGGCAGTTACGGGCACAGGCAGTACAACCTGTGCAGTTTTCCGTGATATTGAAGGTAATCAAATCCCGGCACACTTTGGCGGGGCATTTCTTTTCATTGATGTGGGCTTCGTACTCATCCATGAAGTGTTCCATGGTGGAAATAACCGGGCCTGCTGCACCCTGGCCCAAGCCGCAAAGTGAGTCTTGCTTGGTTTGCAGGCAGAGTTCTTTGAGCAGGGGAATATCTTCTGGTTTGCCTTGCCCCTTGCAGATGCGTTGCAGCGTTTCCAAAATACGGCGTGTGCCTACGCGGCACGGCACGCATTTGCCGCAAGATTCATCCTGGGTGAATTCCATAAAGAAACGCGCAATATCCACCATGCAGGTATCTTCATCCATCACCACCATACCCCCTGAGCCCATAATGGAACCCGCTGAACCCAGCGTTTCGTAATCAACAGTCATATCCAGATATTTTTCAGGAAGGCAGCCGCCCATGGGCCCGCCTGTTTGCACAGCCTTAAAGCCTTTGCCGCCGCGGATGCCCCCGCCGATTTCAAAGATAATCTCGCGCAGGGTAATGCCGAAAGGCACTTCAATTAAACCGCTGTTGGCTGCATCGCCTGCAAGGGCAAAGGTTTTTGTGCCTTTGGATTTTTCACTGCCTATTTTACTGTACCATTCCACACCCTTGCCAATAATTTTGGGCACGTTGGCGTAGGTTTCCACATTATTAATGTTGGTAGGCTTGCCCCAAAGTCCTTTATTGGCTGGGAAGGGCGGCCTTACCCTGGGTTCACCGCGGCCGCCTTCAATGGAGGCCAACAGGGCCGTTTCTTCCCCACAGACGAAAGCGCCTGCGCCCATGCGTAACTCAAGGTCAAAACACAAATCGGTACCCAGAATATGTTCGCCTAAAAGGCCAAGCGCCTTTGCCTGCTGGATAGCCAGATTCATTGTATTGACAGCGATGGGATATTCAGCGCGACAATAAATGTAGCCATGGCTTGCGCCCGTGGCAAAAGCGGCAATGGTCATGCCTTCTATCACGGCATGCGGGTCGCCTTCCAGGACCTTACGGTTCATGAAAGCGCCCGGGTCGCCTTCATCGGCGTTGCAAACCAGATATTTCACATCACCCGGCGCCTGGCGCACAAACTTCCACTTCATACCGGTCGGGAAACCTGCTCCGCCGCGGCCGCGCAGCTTTGAGTCCAGAATAATCTGGATGACCTCTTCCGGATTGTATTCTTTGAGTGTTTTCTGCAGGCTGGAGTAGGCGCCATTGGCGATGGAATCTTCAATAATTAGGGGATCTATTTTTCCGATTTTTTCAAGGATAACCCTTATTTCTTTGGGCTCCGGCTCATGAAGTTCTTCGTCTTTGATGACAGGCAGAGGTGAATCCAGGCGTTCGATTAACTCGTGATTTTTCAGAGAGTTAACAACTTCTGGAATGTCGGCCGCAGTCACCCGCGCGTAGTGCGCGCCTAGCGGATAAATAAGCAGGTCTGGGCCTTCTTTCTCAGGCTTGCCAATGCGCGAGGCTTCATAAACTTCCACTCCGGCCAGGCCGGCCTTCTGAAGCTGCGCTTCCAAAGCGATGCGAATGGAACCAGCCCCTTTTTGCATACAGATGGGATCCACTGAAAGCACCACAGCCTTTTCGCCGTTGCTCTTCAGCGCGTTCAGGTGCTGACAGTATTTGGTAAATTTTTCGAGATCTTCAAAGGAATTTAGTTTTTGCATGGCAATCTCCTATACAACCTGGCTAAGCCGGGTTTTCCAGTTCACTTTGTTGAATCTCAGTGACGACCGCGTTGATGCGCGTAGGCTGCATGCGGCCGTGATTAATCTCATCCACCACAATGACCGGTGCCTGGCTGCATGCGCCCACACAGCGGCATACTTCAACAGAAATCAGCCCGTCCGGGGTGGTCTGGCCCGGGGCAATACCCAAAACTTGTTTGGTCTTATCAATCAATTGTTCCGCCCCGCCAACATAACAGGCCGTTCCGATGCAAAATTTAATCAGATGCTTTCCGCGCGGTTCGGTGGTGAAGAAGGAATAAAATGAAACAACACCGTGAATCTTGCTCAGCGGCACATTCATGCGCTCGGCAATATAGGATTGCATGGGTTTTGTGATATATCCGATGCGCCCCTGAAGGTTATTTAAAACCACCATGGCTGCACCGGGCAAGTGCACATATTCGTCAATGGTCTGGTCGATAATTACTTTCTTATCAGGTACTTCTAATGGGTCACGTACATTTACGGCTTCTGCCATACAATCGACTCCTGATCGTTTTATTTGCCAGCCTTGATGGTAAATGGGAGGAGTCCATTTACCATCTCAGACTGTTTTTCCTTAATTTTCAAGAAGATTATAAGATATTGTGAAATTATGGATTAATAAATAGTTTTAATTGCCCTTGTACATCAAGAAATCATTATTATTAATTAATATTATATAACTATGCATGTTCTTTTATTGTATTGGCGGCTTAACAAAAAAAGAGTGTCACCATGGTGACACTCTTTTTTAATGCATTCTAAACGAGTCTTTTAAGCCTTATAGGGAAGTTCACGCTGGGTAAAGTTATCCACATGCAAGATCTCATGGGCCTTATGGCTTCCGGCTTCGCCAAGGAAGTTCTGATAAAGGGCCTGAATCTGTGGGTTTTCATGTGATTTGCGGTACTCATCGTTGCGGTCGATTTGATAAAGTGCCTGCAAACGCGCAGCAACCACCGCTTCGCGGTTTTGGGTGTAAGGTTGTCCGCCGCCGTTTACGCAGCCGCCTGGGCAGGCCATAATCTCGATGATGTCGTACTTTTCCTCGCCGGAAACAACCTTGTCCAAAATCTTGCGGGCGTTGCCCAATCCTGAAACAGCCGCAACCCGAACTTCGCGCTCTCCCACCTGGATGGTAGCCTCATGGGCGCCTTCCAAACCGCGCAGCGCGGTGAAGTTAACATTTTCGAGAGTGGTTTTGGTCATCTTCTCGTAGACGGTACGCAGGGCAGCTTCGAGCACGCCGCCGGTGCCGCCAAAGATGATGCCGGCCCCTGTTGATTCGCCGAGAGGAGAATCAAAGTCTTCTTCAGGGATGTAGCGCAGGTCAATAGAACCTTCTTTAAGCATCTTTGCCAGTTCACGGGTGGTAATCACGTAATCTACATCGCGCAGCCCATAAGTTATTTCGTTCGGCAAAGCAGATTCATATTTCTTGGCAATACAGGGCATAACGCTAATAACCACGATATCTTTCGGGTCCCAGCCCATCTTTTCGGCATAATAGGTTTTAATGATGGCGCCGGTCATTTGCTGCGGGCTCTTGGTGGTAGAGGGCATATATTCCAGAGAAGGATAGTAGTAGCCGATGAAGTTAATCCAACCCGGGCAGCAGGAGGTAAGAATGGGCAGATTCTTGCCGGATTTTAGCCGCTCAATAATCTCTGCACCCTCTTCGATGATGGTCAGGTCCGCGCCGAAAGTGGTATCAAAGACCGCATCAAAACCGAGGCGGCGTAAACCTGCAACCATCTTGCCGGTAACAATTTGGCCAGCGGGGTAGCCGAATTCTTCACCCAGGGCCACACGTACAGCGGGCGCAACCTGCACCACCACCTTTTTGGTGGGGTCAAACAGAGCATGCCAGGTTTGGCGAATGTAACTGTGTCCAATCAGAGCGCCGGTAGGGCATACGCTTACGCACTGGCCGCAATAGACGCAGGGTGAATCAACAATGGCCGACATTTCTGCGGGGGCAACCACGGTGGAAAAGCCGCGGCCATAGGCCGTGAGTGCGCCCACAGTTTGCACTTCGTTGCACATGGTTTCGCAGCGGCGGCACATAATGCATTTGTTAGGGTCACGGAAAAGGGCCGCGCTGGACTTGTCCTGCTCGTGGCGCATGCGTTCGCCCTTCATGTATTGGATGTTCACGTCAAATTCCCAAGCCATCTTCTGCAATTCACAATCCGTGGACTTGAGGCAGGTAAGGCAGGTGAAGGGGTGGTTGGAAATAATCAGTTCCAGGTTTTTGCGGCGTGCGGAAAGAACCCGGCGAGAATTGGTGGTAACTTTCATTCCTTCTGTTACAGGGGTGGCACAGGCTGGGGCCAGGTTACGGCGCCCTTCAACTTCTACGACGCAGACGCGGCAGGAGGCAACCTGATTTTTGAACTGGATTTTTTCGAGATTCAGGTAGCAAAGGGTCGGAATTTTCATGTGCAGTTTATCTGCAGCCTGAAGAATGGTGGTTCCTTCGGGGACTGAAACTTGTTGGCCGTCAATGGTAAGTGTAATCATTTTGCTTTCCTTATTTACGTATTACAGCGCCGAACTTACAGCGGGTGAGACAGTTGCCGCACTTAATGCATTTTTCCTGATCAATCACATGGATTTGTTTCGGGGCACCTGCAATGGCATTAACCGGGCAGCCACGGGCACAGGCAGTACAGCCGATGCATTTTTCCGGGCGGATTTCGAAGTGAAGCAGATTGGTGCATACACCCGCCGGGCAGCGTTTTTCAAAAACGTGGGCTTCGTACTCTTCCGCAAAGTATTTAAGCGTGCTCAGCACCGGGTTGGGGGCTGTTTGGCCCAAGCCGCAAAGTGCGGTATCCTGAATGGTGCTGGCGAGGATCTTAAGCTCTTCAAGGCCATCCTTTGTTCCCTTGCCATCGGTGATTTCTTTAAGGATTTCGTACATGCGTTTCGTACCGATGCGGCAGGGTACACAGCGGCCGCAGGATTCTTCCACAATGAATTCCATGTAGAATCGCGCAATGTTGACCATGCAGTCGTGATCGCTCATCACAATCATCCCGCCGGAGCCCATCATCGAGCCGATTTGGCCGAGGGATTGATAATCAATGGGGGTATCCAGGAACTGCTCGGGGATGCAACCGCCGGAAGGTCCGCCAGACTGTGCAGCTTTGAAATGCCCGCCGCCTTTTACGCCGCCGCCGATATCAAAAATCAGTTCGCGCAGGGTAGTCCCCATGGGAACTTCCACCAAGCCCACATTGTTCACTTTTCCCGCAAGGGCAAACACCTTGGTGCCTTTGGATTTTTCAGTGCCAATCTGGGTAAACCAGTCTGCACCCTTTTCGTAAATAACAGGTACGTTTGCCAAAGTTTCCACGTTGTTAACAACCGTCGGCTTTTGCCACAGGCCTTTCTCAGCAGGGAAAGGCGGCTTGGTGGTGGGTTCACCGCGCTTGCCTTCAATCGAGTGGATGAGGGCAGTTTCTTCACCGCAGACAAATGCGCCCGCGCCAAGGCGGATATCCACATCAAAATTGAAACCGGTGCCCAGAATGTCTTTGCCAAGCAGGCCGTACTCGCGGGCTTCATTAATCGCAATTTGCAGGCGCTTTACAGCCAGCGGGTATTCCGCGCGGATGTATACATAGCCTTTATTTGCACCGATGCAGTAGGCAGCAATAGCCATGCCTTCAAGCACCGTGTTCGCGTCTCCTTCCAGAATGGAGCGGTCCATAAAAGCGCCCGGATCGCCTTCATCTGCGTTGCATATGATGTACTTGCGGTCACTTTGGTACATGCGCCCAAATTCCCATTTACGGCCAGTTGAAAAACCTGCACCGCCGCGGCCGCTTAAGCCTGAATTTTTCATTTCTTCAATGGCCTGCTGGGGGGTCATCTTGGTAAGCACCTTGGCCAGTGACTGGTAACCGCCTACGCCGATATATTCTTCAATTTTTTCAGGATTGATGACACCGCAGTGGCGCAAGGCAATCCGCATTTGCTGTTTGTAGAAAGGCATATGTTTTGAATCGTGCATGACCTGCTTGGTTTGTGGTTCAACATAAAGCAGGCTTTCTACAATTTTGCCTTCAAGAATATGTTTTTCAAAAATTTCTTTTGCGTCCTGGGGTTTTACCTGAACATAAAAGACGTTTTCAGGGAAAATCTTGACGATGGGCCCTTTTTCGCAGAAGCCAAAGCAGCCGGTAATAGAAACGGAGACCTTGCCTCCTAATTGATGCTCGTTAATCATTTTTTGGAAATTCTCAACGATTTTCGGGCTTTCTGAGGAGGTGCAACCCGTTCCTCCGCAAACAAGGATTACCTTGTGCTCACCCTTGTATTCCGGGTCGTTGGTTACCTGAACCAGCGACTTAAATTCTTCATATTTTTTTTGCAGTTCTTCTGCATCATGAATGCACTTAGCCATTATTTCACCTCTAAATGTTCGCCGGATTCTTCGACGATGTATTGTTCAAGGATGGAATGGGCATCGCCTTGTTTTACCTTGCCAAACACTTTGTCATTAATCATCACAACAGGGGCCAGGCCGCAAGCGCCAACACAGCGCAGGCACTCAATGGAAAAGCGGCCGTCTTCAGTCACTTCACCGGCTTTGATGCCCAGGGCCTGTTCGAAGTCTGCCAAGATCTTGTCTGCACCGTTAACGTAGCAGGCGGTTCCCATGCAAACATTGATGTTGGTTTTGCCTTTGGGTTTAGTAGTAAAAAAGTTATAGAAACTGATTACGCCCGATACATCAGCATGCGGGATGAAAAACTTATGGGCCACATGTTTTTGAACAATCTCAGGAAGGTAGCCAAAGATGCTCTGGGCTTTGTGCAGGGTGCTGATGAGCATTTCTCTGCGCTCAGGATCGGTCGGGTTGATCTTGAGCTCGTCAATAAAGGCGTCCAAGTCAGCAAACAGCCTCTTAGATTCCTCCCCGCAACAGGTAGGGCTTTGATTTTCGGTCATAATTCTCCTCTTAAATATTTCCGAAATAAGTATTCGGTTATTCACATACTAAAGCGGCTTTGTGAAAACTTTCCCAAAGCTGGCCGCGCTTATTTTAGCTGGTTTTGCCAAATTTGGGGAGCTAAAATACAAAACTGAACTGGCAAGCAGCGGTATTTCTAAAATGTCATGGGTGGTAAAAAGAATAGTGAGCTCTTTAAGCTGGGGCAGCAGTGCATTAATGATTTTTTCTTTTGATTCCGGGTCAAGCGATTGAAAAGGTTCATCCAAAAGCAAGAAATTTGGTTCGGTAATAAGGGCCCTCAGCAGAGATACTTTACGTTTCATTCCTCCGGAAAGTTCATGTGGGAAGGCATTCTTAAAACGATAAAGATTTACCTCTGCAAGCCAGCTTTCCATTTTCCCTGCCGCAGTTTTGCTGATGGGTTTGCCTGCTGCCTTTAAAGGCAGCAGAATGTTTTCCTGAACCGTAAGATGACTGAAAAGGCGCGGCTCTTGAAAGAGAATGACGGGTTTTACACCTTCGCTGTAATGGTGGCTTCCCTGGTCTGGCTTCAGCAGCCCTGCCAGAATCTTCAGCAGCGTTGATTTGCCCGCACCGCAAGCTGCCAGCAGCAGCAGGCGCTCGCCTTTTTGTACTTCAAAAGAAAGCCCTTCAATAACAGGCAGTTCACCAAAGGATTTTGAAAGCCCCAAAACGCTCAGGGCTGTCTTGGGTTTTGCTTCAGTCATAGGCATACCGTTTGAGAGGCCCGCTGTAAAGCAGGTTTACCAGCCCCTGAAAGGCCAGCGTAACGAGCAGCAGCAGCAAAAGATAGAAGAAGACCTCTTTCATATTAAAAACCAATCTGGCGCGGTTTAAAAGGTAACCGATGCCATCCTGCGAGCCGATAAATTCGCCCATAATCACAATTTTGATGGCCAGGCCAAAACCTAAAAGCAAATTGCTTTTGGTGATGCGCACAAGTGCGGGTTTCAGCAGATAGCGAAAGCGGCTGCCCGTATCCGCTGAAATCGAATCCATATACTCGCTCAGCTCGCTAGCAGTGGAACGGATGGCCTGCATGGTGTTGAGGGTAAGGATGGGCAGGCTCATCAAAAATGCCAGCCCGATGGGGGTCGGGCTGCCGATGCCAAACAGAATGACCAGAATCACGCCCACCGTAATCGCCGGCAGAATCTGAAAAGCCTGCAGCATGGCCCCAAACCACTCGCCCATTTTACTTCGATAAAGCAGCAAAGAGAGCATTGTGGCCACAAAAAGGCTCGCCCCAAAGCCTAGAAAAACACGGTAAAGGCTCAGCCAAAGGGCCTCAAGCAGCTTTGGCTGTAAATATTCCGGAATGCTTTTGATAATCTCCAGCGGCGAGGGAATAACGTAAACCGGAAAAAATAGGGAAAGGATTGCCCATAAAAGAATGAGCATTCCAAACCCAATCAGTTCATTAAGGAAGGGCAAAAAAGCCCGCGAAGCTTTCATCCAGTGGCTTTCCAATCGTCTGATAGTAATGTATCACGGATTCCTTAAGAACCTTGCCGCTCTCAAGGGAAAAGCGAGTGCGCCCAAGTGCGTTGGTGAGCACAGGCACTGGTAGCTTAAATTGGTCTTTTACCTCTTCAACAGACCCAGCCGGGTTTTTGGTGCAGGCTTGCAGCGCTTTTTCCAGTTCTGTGTTGAATGTGTTAATCCAATCTGTGTGGTCCTCAATAAAAGATTTCTTGGCAAAAGCGCCTACCTGCGGGTAGCCATTGTTGCTGCCGGTTATTTTATTCCATTCGTCATAATAACTGGGGCCTAATTTGAAGCAGGCCTGCGCGGCCATGGCTGAAACACTGGGTTCCGGCAGGGCAACCAACACTTCTTTGCCCTGTTTAATAAGTGCCGTAGAGGTATCAAAGGGGGCATAGACTGGTGTTACATCTTTTTTCCACTCCAGACCGGCTTTGGAGGCAAAAAAGGCAGTGGTTTCTGCCAGGGGTGAACCTTCAAAGGGCAGGTAAACTTCTTTTCCCTTAAGGTCTGCAAACCCTTTTACTTCCTGGTTGCAGCCCACCAGATAGGAAAGGCCTGATACATTTGAATTGAAAATTTGCAGCGGAACCCCATTTTTGAACATGTCCACGCCCACGGAAAGGCCGCTGACAAGTACGGTGTTTTCTTCTTTAATGAAAAGCGCAGAAGCCTGTGGGTGATTGCTAAATAGGCTTACTTTTGTGTTGGGCATTGCCTTTGCAGCCAGCAGCACCGGAATAGAGCTGGTAGAGGCGGGTGCCAGAATAGTCACTTCAGCCGTGTTTTGAGTTGGCAGGCCTAAGGTGGGCTCAGGTTCCCGGCTGGGAACGGGGCTGGGGGCTGCCGTTGGGGCAATGCTGACGCAAGCTGCCAAGAAAAGGCTTGTGGCAATGAACAGAATAAGTAGTTTTTTCAAGATGCACTTCCATTTACTGTAGTTTACTGAAATATGAGTTAATTCCTCATATTTCGAAGGCATTATAACCTTATTTGAGAAAATAATCACAAATAAATCCTTTTTGCCAAGGTTTTCTGTTTTTGCGAGCCTTATTTAAAAACTGCCGAGTGGCCTGGCTAAACTGCCTTGGGCAAGCAACTGTATTTGCATCTTCTTTTGTTAAAAGGGTCATCGCCACCTGTAAGGGAAAAAAGTTTGCAAGCCATCATAGCAAATCGTTTAGCCTTTTGATGGGCTGAATAACCCGAAATACAAACCTTCTTTGCCCGGCTTTGGTTATAATCAAAGAAAAAAGGGTTCTCCATGAAGAATATTGTGAAAAGCGTCAAAGGTACAAGAGATTTCTACCCCGATGAAATGGCAAAACGCCAGTGGATTTATTCCCGGCTCAAGGCTGTTTCAGAATCCTTTGGCTACCAGCATTATGACGGGCCTTGCATTGAAACCTTGGAACTTTATGCTGCCAAATCCGGCGAAGAGCTGGTAAAGGAACAGGCTTTTGTTTTCAACGATCGCGGCGGAGATCAAATTACCCTGCGCCCCGAACTGACCCCTACCTTAGCACGCATGATTGCCGAAAAGCAGAACGAACTTGTTTTTCCGGCACGCTGGTGGTCTTTTGGCCCTTTCTGGCGTTATGAGCGCCCCCAAAAAGGGCGCACCCGTGAATTTTTTCAATGGAATATTGACCTTATCGGCTCGGACGCGGTGGAAGCAGATGCGGAGTTGGTGGCGGCTGCCTGCAGCTTTATGCGCAGTGTGGGGCTCGGCCCAGACCAGGTCAAACTTTATTTCAATGACCGGGAACTGATGGATCAGGAGTTTAACGCCATTGGCATAAACCCTGAGCAAAAAGGCGCTTTGCTGCGTCTTGTTGACCGGATTGATAAAATGCCTGCTGAAGTATGGGATGAAAAAGCGCTGCAGTTGGGGCTGAATGAAGGCCAGCTGGCTGCATTGAAAAGCACCCTTGCCGACCCCGAATTATGGAAACGTTCGCCGAAACTTCAGCAATTTGTCACGCTTCTCAATCTGATGGGCGAAGAAGCCTACTTGCAATATGATGCGCGTATCATTCGCGGGCTGGATTACTACACCGGCATTGTTTTTGAAGCGCACGATGTCAATAAAGAATTCCGTGCCATCCTGGGGGGAGGGCATTACGGTAATCTGGTGGGCAATGTGGGCGGCGAACCCCTCCCGGGTGTCGGCTTTGCCATGGGCGATGTGGTTATCCAACTCATGTTGGAGCATTTGGGCAAAATTCCGCCTCTCAACGCTCAAAAAGAGACCATCTTTGTTACCGTTTTCAGTGAAGAAACCCAGGCTCAGTCTGTCCGACTGGCAGCCAGTTTGCGAAACGCAGATTTTGAAGTGGTCCTTGCACTCGGCAATGAAAAACTGGGCAAACAGCTTAAATTTGCTGACCGCATCTTTGCGGCCAAGGCCTTGGTTTTGGGCCCGGATGAAATTGCAAAAGGCGAAGTGGTGCTTAAAGACTTGCGCACCCGCGAACAAAAGAATATCTTACTGAAAGACCTGGTTGGGGATCTGCGCAAGCTCTGAAGATCAGAAAATGCTGATTTAATGCTTGCAGTGAATGTTTCCCTGTGCTAAAATAGCCGCCTACATGGTGCCTATAGCTCAATGGCAGAGTACTTCACTGTGGATGAAGATGTTGAGGGTTCGACCCCCTCTAGGCACCCAGAGGATGCGTAAGCATCCTTTTTTTCATTAATGACCCTCTTTAGTTTTCGTTCAAAAAAGTGGAAACGCTTGAAAAACCAGCATCTTCGCCAATGCTTGAGCAGAAGATGCGCTTAGCGAAAAAATATGGCATAATTATTTCATTGCGTTGAAGGAGCCGAGTACCCAATTCTCTGCCGCACAGAGAGCCTGAAACAGTGAAAACAGGCCGGCATGAAAGGCGAAAATCCCTCCTGAGCAGCAAGCTGAAAGCCAAAGCCATTAAGCAAGCCGGTCGCGCACCGATAGAAGCGCATCTGCTTTGTGCAGACTGAGTGCCCGACATCTGGGAACCAGGGTGGTACCGCGAGATAAAACTCGTCCCTGCAGAGGACGAGTTTATTTTTTTAACTCCCGAACTAACGGGAGGGAAGAGGAAAGCATGTTTAAACCTGTTTCACCGAAATTCAACGCTCAGGCTTTGGAAGAGAGCAAGATTGCATTTTGGAACGAAAATGAAGTCTTTAAAAAATCTTCTGACCAACGAAAAGACCGCAAGCCCTTTGTAATGTACGAAGGCCCGCCTACTGCCAACGGCAAACCTGGCATCCACCATGTGATTGGCCGTGTCTATAAGGATATGATCCCGCGCTTTAAGACGATGCAAGGTTTTTATGTTGACCGCCGCGGGGGTTGGGATACCCATGGTTTGCCTGTTGAAATTGAAGTTGAAAAGAAACTGGGCTTCACTAACAAGGCGCAAATCGAAGAATATGGCATTGCCAAATTCAACGCTCTCTGCAAAGAATCAGCAATGAGCAGAATCCAAGACTGGGAACGTATGACGGAGCGCATTGGTTATTGGGTGGATTTTGACCGTGCTTATATTACATTCAAAAACGAATATATTGAATCGGTCTGGTGGCTGCTTAAGAAAATCTGGGAAAAAGACCTCCTCTTCCGCGGTCACAAAATCGTGCCTTATTGCCCGCGCTGCGGCACGCCCCTTTCAGACCACGAAGTGGCTCAGGGCTATCAGGATGCGGATGATCCTTCTATTTTTGTGCGCTTCCCGCTGGTGGATGAACCAGGCACTTATTTCCTGGTTTGGACTACCACCCCCTGGACCCTGCCCGGCAATGTTGCCGTTGCGGCACACCCTGAAGTGGAATACGCCCTGGTCACCCGTGAAGATGGCGTTGAAGATGAAAAACTAATCCTTGCCAAAGATCTGATACCTGCTGTATTTGGGGATACGCCTATGAAGGTGCTTAAAACCTTTAAGGGCAAGTCATTAAAGGGCAAGAGATACAACCCCCTTTACAAGTTTTTGCCTTTTGAAAAAGAAGCCCATTACATCATCAATGCGGATTACGTTACCACCACCGATGGCACGGGCTTGGTGCACATTGCCCCGGCTTTTGGTGCTGATGACTATGCCGTCTCGCATGAAAATAACCTGCCCTTCCTGATGACCATCAATGATGAAGGCAAATTCCGCCATGAGATTGGCCCATGGGGGGGCATCTTTGTAAAGAATGCAGATCCGGAAATTACCGAAGACCTCAAAAGGCGCGGTCTCCTTTTCAAAGCCGCCCGTATGACGCATACCTATCCATTCTGCTGGCGTTGCGATACGCCTTTGCTCTATATGGCCAGGCCAAGCTGGTTCATTCGCACCAGCGCCAAAAAAGAGCGTTTGGTTGAACTGAACCAAAAGATTAACTGGATCCCTGAAAACATCAAGAATGGGCGTTTCGGCAACTGGCTTGAAAACAATATTGACTGGGCCCTTGGGCGCAATCGCTTTTGGGGAACGCCTTTGCCGGTATGGGAGTGCCAGTCCTGCCATCAGCAAATTTGTGTAGGCTCTTATGACGAATTGAGCGAACTGGCCGGGCGTGACCTGCACGGGATGGATCTGCACCGCCCAATGGTAGATGAAGTAAGCTTCACCTGCCCATCCTGCAAATCGGGCGTGATGCAAAGGGTGAAGGAACTGATTGATGTCTGGTTCGACTCTGGCGCCATGCCTTCTGCCCAGTGGCACTATCCCTTTGAGAATGCAGAGGACTTTAAGGCACAATTCCCTGCGGATTTTATCTGCGAAGCCATTGACCAAACCCGTGGCTGGTTTTATTCTCTGCTGGCTGTCAACACCCTTGTCTTTGATGAAGCGCCCTACAAAAATGTTATTTGCTACGGCCACATTTTGGATGGAGAAGGCAAGAAGATGTCTAAACATCTCGGGAATGTTGTAGACCCCTGGGATGTCATTAAAGCGCACGGGGCAGATGCCATCCGCTGGTATATGGTTACCGCCAGCCCGCCTCAAAATTCGCGTAACTTCAGTATTGACTTGGTAGGCGAAGTGGTTCGTACCTTTATCTTGCCGCTTTGGAACACCTACTCCTTCTTTGTCACCTATGCCAATCTGGATGGCTGGACGCCAGATAACGTGCTTATCCCCAAGTTCAGCGCCCTGGATGATTGGCTTCTGGCTACCCTCAATCAGCTTGTACTGGAGGTAACAAAGGCCTACGAAAGCTATGATCTCACAAGCGCAACCAGGCCTATCGAAGCCTTTGTGGAAGTGCTTTCCAACTGGTTCCTGCGCCGCTCCAGAAGGCGCTTCTGGAAGAGCGAATCAGATGCCGATAAGGCAGCTGCCTATGAAACCCTCTACACAGCCCTTAAAACCCTTTCCCTGCTGATTGCGCCGGCCATGCCTTTCCTGGCGGAAGAACTTTACCAAAATCTGGTGCGCACTTTTGATAAGAAGGCCCCTGAATCCGTGCATTTGGCTGAGTGGCCAAAGGTGGAAGAAAGCCTGCTGAATGAAACCCTTGTAAAAGAAATGGGCATTGTCATGCAGTTGGCTTCTTTGGGTCATGCTGCACGCAATAAATCAAATGTGAAAGTGCGCCAGCCCCTCGGTGAAATTGCCTTTGCGCTGGGCTCTGCTGAAGATGCGGAAGTGGTTGCCAAGTATGCCGATATTCTTACCGATGAACTGAATGTGAAAAAAGTGCGTCTGCTTAATAATGCCAATGAAGCAATTACCTACCGCGTTAATCCGCTGCCTAAGCAGCTTGGCCAAAAATACAAAGCGCTTGCGCCCAAAATTCGCCAGGCTATTTTGGATTTACATGCGGAAGAAAGTGCAAAACGTCTGCTCGAAGGCCTTAATCTCATTGTCAATGTAGAGGGCAGCTATTATGAAATTCTCCCTGAAGAGGTAGAAGTGCATTCAGACTCGCAGGAAGGTTTTGCGGTTGCCGCAGATGGGGCTTTCTTGGCGGCTTTGGATACTACGCTTACCCCTGATCTCATCCGTGAAGGCCTTTCCCGTGAATTTGTGCGCCATATTCAGGCATTGCGCAAAGAAGCTGGCTTTGAAATTTCTGACCGTATCTGGGTGCGTTTTGTCGCAACCCCTCAACTTTCCGATGCTGTCGCGGAAAACAAGGAATTCATCATGAACGAAACCCTGGCGCTCAAACTTGAAGAAGGGGAAGGGGACGAGCACTGGGTAAAATTGGAAGATAGCTTTGATGGCAACACCCTTACCCTCTTCATCCGCAAGCCCTCTCTGATTGGAGACCACACATGAAAAAACAGATCAAGTGGCCCTTGGTTCTTGTTTTGATAGCGGGCTTGGTGATTGCGCTGGACCAATATACCAAGGCTCTGGTAAGGCAAAACCTGGCAGTGGGCCAGGGTTTTGCCCCCATAGCCTGGCTGGGCAATTTCTTTCAGATTTTGCATTGGAAAAATACGGGTGCGGCTTTTGGTTTTTTTCAGAATGCCAATTTGCTGCTGATGATATTGACTGCGATGATCACTGTAGTGCTCAGTGCTTACTTCTTTTCGCTCAAAGAAGGTCATGCCGTGGTTAAAACAGGCTTGGCGCTGGCAATTGGCGGCGCCTTGGGCAATCTGATTGACCGCATCATGCAGGGTCATGTTACCGATTTTCTTTCTTTTGGGCGTTTCCCCGTCTTTAACGTGGCTGACTCTGCCGTCACTCTTGGTGTGGCCTTAATGATATTGGGCATGATGCTTGAAGCTAAGCATGAATACAAAAAAGAGGCTCCGGAAACACATGAATAAAGTTCAGGAATTTCTTTTTAACGCAGAATCCCCATTGCGCCTTGACAGATTTCTGGCCGATAGCCTTGAAGGTTTCTCGCGCGGGCAGGTGCAGGCCCTGATTGCAGAAGGCAAGGTTGCAGTGAACGGCCTGCCAAGAACAAAAGAGGCCCTGCGCCTGAATGATGGTGATAGTATCAGGGTAGAGATTCCCCAGGTTGCTGAACAAGGCTTGCTTGAAGAGAAAATACCCCTTGATATTTTGTATGAAGACGAGTCCGTGTTGGTGCTTAATAAGCCTTCTGGCATGGTGGTGCATCCGGGGGCTGGCAATGCTGCTGGTACTCTCGTGAATGCTGCCCTCGCCCATTTCCCGGCGCTTAAAATGGTGGGAGAGCCTGAAAGGCCCGGTGTGGTGCACCGACTTGATAAAGAAACTTCAGGCGTCATTGTCTTGGCAAAGACGGATTCGGCCTATACCCACTTGGTCAGGCAGTTCAAAAGCCGCCGAACTGAAAAGACCTATCTTGCGCTTGTGGATGGAATTCCGGCTACTCCCACCGGCCGCATCGAGGCCAATATCCAGCGCGATGAACGCTACCGCCAGAAAATGGCGGTTGCCTATGAAGGGAAAGGCCGCAGGGCTGTCAGTGAATACCGGACCCTGCGCAGCTTTAGTGAACATACGCTCCTGGAGGTCAAACCACTGACGGGAAGAACCCACCAAATAAGGGTGCACCTGGCTTATTTGGGCGTTCCGGTTGCTGGAGATCGGGTTTATGGCCGCCGCAAGTCTTCCATCCCCGGCGGGCGCTTTTTTCTGCATGCCCATCAATTAAAAATAGAATTGCCGGATGGAACCCTTAAGGAATTTACTGCTCCTCTGCCTGCTGAACTCGAGTTGATTCTGAAACAATTGGAAGGTGAATGATGCTAAAGCAAATCCATGATTTTCGTTCGGATACCGTTACTCGCCCCACCCCTGAAATGCGCCGTCTAATGGCCGAAGCCGAAGTGGGCGATGATGTATATCAGGATGACCCTACCGTTAATGCGCTTCAGCAAAAAGCAGCCGAAATGCTCGGCAAGGAAGCTGCGCTTTTTGTAAGCTCTGGTACCATGGGCAACCTTCTGGCTGCGTTGGTATATTGTCAGCGCGGTGATGAAGTCATTATGGGTAATCACGGCCATACTTTTTTGCATGAGGCAGGGGGCGTTTCTGCCTTGGGCGGCGTAGTGATTCATACCGTCCCTAACCAGGCGGATGGCACCCTTGGCCTGCCGGATTTGCAGGGTGCTTTGCGTTCCGCTGATATACATGAACCTCGTTCGCGCATGCTTATTCTTGAAAATACACAGAATGCCTGCGGCGGTATGGCGCTTTCGCTTGCGTACACCAATCAGGCGGCAGATTTTGCCCTCAAAAATCATCTTGCTTTTCACATGGATGGCGCACGCATTTTCAATGCGGCTGTTAAATGGGGATTGCCTGCTTATGACCTTGTACAATCAGCGGATTCAATCACATTTTGTCTGAGCAAGGGGCTTTGCTGTCCGGTTGGCTCTGTTCTCTGCGGGCAAAGCGGTTTTATCGAGAAGGCGCGCTGGTTGCGCAAAATGCTGGGCGGCGGCTTACGCCAGGCTGGTATTCTGGCTGCGGCAGGTATTTATGCGCTTGACCACATGGTACAGCGCTTGGCTGATGATCATGCCCTGGCTTCTCAACTTGCTGAAGGCTTGGCAAAGATTCCGGCATTCAGGCTGGCAAAGGGCTCGCCCTATACCAATATGGTCTTTGTTGAAGTGCTTCCAAATTCCCCGCTAAGTAGCACGGAACTGGTAAAAACACTTAAAGAAAAAGGCGTCTTGGTGAATGAATCGGGCAAAAATGAATTACGCTTTGTGACCCATCACGACCTTGATGAGCACGCAGTGCAGAAAAGCCTGCTTATCTTGAATAATCTGTTTTAGTGCTGGCATACAAGATGCAGTAATTATTTTGGAAGTAATGGAAGATGAAACCGCTGCAAAAAATCTTTACTGTTTTGATTCTTACCTGCCTTTTCGCTGGCTTCTTCTTTTTATCAACAGGCAGTAAATCTGCGCAAGCCAAGCCGCTTGTTTTTGGCAATGCGCAAACTACGCCTCAAAGCCCTATGGATCAGGGCTCGGGGGAGCCAACTTTGTTTATGAGTTATCTTCCTTTCATCTTTACTGGCCCGCCTGAACCAGTATATCCCGGTGAAATCACTCCCATTGGCCCTCAAGGCGTAAGCATTACTTCCATAGTGGTAGACCCATGGCACAAAAACATTGTCTATGCCGGTGCCTTTGGCTGGGGTGTTCTAAAATCGGTTGATTCCGGGACAAATTGGTACAAAAGCGGAACCGGTATGCCTGCCAATTCGGCGATTCAATCCCTTGCGCTTATCCCAGGTTCTCCAAATATTGTTTTTGCCGGCACCATTAATGATGGCCTCTACCGCTCTGAAAATTATGGCGATTCATGGGTAAAAGTAGACCTGGGTTACCCCAATAATGCGGTCTATGGCATTACGCCAGACCCTAACAAGCCAAATGTGCTTTATGCGGTTTCCAGGCTGCAAAATGGGGATTGCGGTAACCTGCGCGGGGCATTCTACCGCAGCGAAGACTGGGGCAAAACCTGGACCCTGCTACGCTATGGTGATGTGGAAGGAACCTGTGCCGACTATTGGTACGATGTGGATGTAAACCCTTGGGACAGCAACACGGTTTATCTTTCTTATCACCAGCATGGGCCTTATCGCAGCACCGATTATGCAAGTTCTTTCACGCCTTTGAGGAACGGAATCGATATGCCCGAAAGTTTGTTGATTGAAACACGTTCCATTGCCATTGATACCTTAAGCAAACGCATGTACAGCGCTTATTGGGATCCAACTTATGTGTATTACAGCGATAACATGGGTGAACAGTGGAATAAGCTTGGCTACTATGGAAGCGGTGTTACCAAAATGGTCTTGGGCCCGCTCAATTCGGCCCAGCAGCGTGTTTTTCTGTGCACATTTGGCAGCGGCATTGCCTATTCAGACAACCGCGGCATAACCTGGACGGATTCGATTGTTGCTGATGATGGAAAAGTCCCTTACATTGTCTATGATCTGGCGGTTTCCAATGCCGCTCAGGAAGTTTGGTATGCCGCAACGCAGTTCGCCGGGCTCTTTATTTCCAAGAATAATGGCACTTCTTGGTTCCAGGCTGGCACGGGTATTGTCAGTTCGAGTGTAGGCAGCCTTGTAAGCAGCCCCTCGTTGCCAGGCAAAACCATTGCGGCAGTCTATGGCCAGGGTGTAATGACCACGGCAGATAATGGCCTGACCTGGCAATCCCTCAATAATGGTCTCGATTCCAATTACGTCACGTCGGTATATGACTTGGATGGTGCGCTTTTTGCCTTGGCGGATTCGGGAGTTTACCGCTTTGATGGCACTGCCTGGCAGAGCCAGCAAATGCCCCAGGCCCGGAACCCCAATCTTTCCGCCTACACGGGCTTTGCTGCTAAAAATTTCCCGATTGAGCAGCAACTGGCCGAGAAAATGCTTGGCTTGCACCAAAATCGGGCTCATTTAGCGCAGAAGGGCGGCTTGCTGCCTGGGAATACACCCCCAACCCAACTGGTAAAAAGTGGAAATCTGCTTTATGCGGCAACCGCCGGGAACGGGCTCTGGGTAAAAGAAGGGCCATCCTGGGTGCAGGTCGGTTTTGAAGGCTTGGCAATTTCTGCGCTTGCAAGCAACCCACTTACGCAGAGCGTAGTTGTTTCTGCCTGCGCTGGCTCAGGGCATTGCTCTGTTTATGCAAAAGATGGGGCATACTGGCAGGAGATTTCGCCAAATATTCAACTGCCGCAACTCAGCGCGCTTTTGATAACTGAAGAGGGCGCCCTCTTTGCTGCAACTGGCAACGGCCTCTACCAATGGCAGAGCAACTCACAATCTTGGCAAATGATCCTGGGCCAAGGCACCGCTTTTACATCACTTGCGCTAAGCCCGGATGGATCAAAAATGGCAGCCACTGCTGTTAGTGGGCTATGGTTAAGCCAAGATGGCGGAAAATCCTGGGTTCAGGTGGAAGGCTTGCCGGCAGACTTAACCTATACCAGCGTTTTATTTGCTTCGGATGGCTACGTTTTGGTTGGCTCCAATTCCCGGGGAGCTTTTAAAATTTCTCTGCCCTAACCAAGGGTAAAATGATGCAGACCCCTATTGGGAGGAGTATTCTATGCTTATAGTCCTTTCGGACTTGCATTTCAGTGAAACGCAGTCTTACAAACTTGGCAATATTGCAGTTAACCATAATCTTCCGCCCTCTGTATATCGCAGCTATTTTGATGAAATAGCAGAAATAACGCGTTCAAACCACATAAAAAAAGTGGATTTGGTTCTGGCTGGCGATATTTTCGAGATTAACCGTAACACCCTCTGGCTTCAGGACGAGTTGCGCCCCTATATTGACTGTAAAGACGTCAAGCCTCATGGCCGTTTCGAAAAGATTCTGGTCGAAATTATGCTTTCCATCTGCAAAGATCCTTATGTGGCAGAAACTTTGGATCAGTTCCGCAATTTGGAAAATCGCATTCAGGTACCGGTTAACCTTCATTACTTGCCTGGAAACCATGACCGGCTCTTAAACAGCTCCTTGCTGGTTCGTCATCTTACCCAGTTGCAATTAGGCCTTCCAGAGCTTGAACAGCCTTTTGAAAACCAATTTATTTTACGCACGCAGAATGAAGATCTGGTACTGGTAAGGCATGGCCACGAGTATGACCCTGCCAATTTCAACACTTCCTTTAAAATGGTTAAAACCATTCCGACTTTTATTGATCCGCAGGAATATGGCAAACCCGTGCTGGGGGATGTCATTACCTGTGAATTTGCCGCTAAACTGCCCTGGATTTTCAGGGAATACTACTCGGATGATAATATCCGCACCATGCCGGATTTAGCGCTGATGTACCGCCGGCTGATTGAGTTTGATAATGTTCGTCCCGCTAATGCGCTGATGAACTTTCTTTTTTCCACACCGGGCCTTTCCAAGCCTGAAGTTTGGAAGTTTATCGAGCCCGTTTTTATCCGCCTGATGAATGAGTTTGCGGAAATTGAGAATATTGAGGTCTATCTCAAGAAATTCAGCGGGGTTAACCGCTTTTTCGCGCAGCTATTTCACCCTATTTTGAAGCTGAAACCTTGGAAATGGGGTGTGCCGTACTGGCTGGGGCGCAGCATGGTGCTGCCTGTTTCACGCAAATCTCAGCTTAATTCACCCTTGGAAATGGTCATTAAAGAAGAATCTTTAATATCTGGCCGTTCTTCTGTCCAGTGCATCGTCAGCGGGCATACCCATAACCCGCTTGTTGAGCTTCTGGAAGTGGAAGGCGACCACGAAAAATACTATATTAATTCCGGCACGTTCCGCAATGTCATTACTTCAACGCCGGAAATGAATGAGTTTGGACGCATCCGCTCTAAAGCCCGTGTTCTTGTTTTTGAGCCGGGTGAGCGCAACCCGGAATACTACCGCCCTACAGGCTGGTCTTTTGATTTTATTGCCAAATATGGTTTTGGTTCCGAATTAGATTCCTAACGAACGTTGTTCGGGAACAGGCGCAGCACCTTTTAGCATGTGTGTTTATTAATGTTTCATCAAACAGAAGTGCTAACCAATAGCTTCTTTGGCTTTTGGATAGTCTTTTCTTTTTACAAATACGCTATAAACAAAACCTGGGTTCTTGCCGAACTTATAAAGAGCAATATTGGCTCGGGCGTAAGAACGGGCGTCTCCTCCGGAACCGATCGTGCCCCGAGTGCGCGTAGTCACAATGTGGTACTTAATTTTTGCGCAGCCAAGCTTATCAGTTATGCAGCGTATGCCTTCAGCGGAGGTATCCACAGCCACTTTTTTCATCAACAGGCTCATCAGCACATCTTCGCTGATGAATGATGAAATGATTAAAAAAATAATTGGCATTAAGAATAAGTAGCCCATGCTTTTCCTCCTTGCTATAAAAAAAGTATAACAGAAAAAAGAGCCCAGATTTCTGAGCTCTTCGAAGATTAATCTGCCGGTTTGTTGGGGATTGGCGGCGCATCCGGGCTTACTACCGTGCCGCGCAGGGCAATGATCAGGTCTTTACGCTTCAGAGCGCGTTTGCGGTCAATTTCTACCGCTTTTGCCTTATCGTCTGAAAGTTTACGTAAAGCTTCTACCCAGGTTGCGCTGGAAACCGGGCTGTGGTTCACCCGCCAGCGTTCCACTTTGATGGCCAGATCATCAGCATTGCTCAGTTCCTGGTAGCTGCGCTTCACCCTGACTCCGTTGGATTCAAATTCAAATTCTTTTTCTTCATATTGCGGTTTTATCGGGCAAATTTGCATGCAGGCGCCGCATTTGATGCAATAATAATCCGCAAGGCAGACTTTGCCTTCGTTATTTTGGGTGAGAGCGCTGGTAGGGCAGATTTCTGTACAGGCAACACAACCCGGCAGGCAGCGTTCTTCGTGCAGCTCCACGGAACCGGCCCAGGCTTGCTCAACCGTAAAAGCACCATCGCTGGCAACTTCGCATTGCCGGCAGTGGATGCAATTTTCAAAATCAACACGCATGGTTTTGCGCTCCGCGTCATAAGAAATTACGTCCACCGAGCAGTTGTCAATCACAAAATCTTTGAGCCTGAAGTTAAAAAGCTCTTGATGGAAGACGGTTTTGGAGAGAAATTCAGGAAAAACCCCATAGTCCAGCACCGGGTTTTCCTTTTTGCCGTTAATCGTAATGCAGATGGCATGGGTGGGGCAGGCTTCTACGCAGCAGCCGCAGTTAACGCATTTTTTTTCATCCACCTCAACGGACTGCTTTTTAACCATGTGCCCGTCTTCCAAAACGGCTTTCACCTGCGTCAGTGCGCCTTTAGGGCAAACGATGGAGCAAATTTCGCAGCCCACGCATTTGGTAAAGTTCCATTTCATCCAATAATCGCGTGTGATCATGGCGCGGTGGATGCTCATTTCGTGTTCATTTTTATATTTTTGCGCAATGCCTCTTACACTCATCGCAGCTCCTAAATCTCACTGGGTAACTGATGCAGTTCGGCCAGGCTGAAAACAGGGCCGTCTTTGCAGACGTACTTGGGGCCGATATTACAGCGCCCGCACTTGCCAATGCCGCACTTCATGCGCTTTTCAAGCGAGGTGTAAATAGACTCGGGCTTAAAACCCAGATCCTCAAGAATTGGCAAGGTAAACTTGGTCATGATGGGCGGGCCGCAGACGATGGCAACTGTATTAACCGGGCTGGGTCTTACGGCTCTCACCGTATCCGGTACAAAACCAACCAGATATGGCCATCCGGGTTCCGCGTTATCGACAGTCTGGTAAAGCTCAATTTCGTGGTTGGCATGCCACTTTGCCAAATCTTGCTTGTAAAGGGCATGGCCTGCGCTGCGCGTTCCATAAATGACCGAAATGTGCCCAAAATTATTTTTCAGGCTCGAACCCGTAATTTCCTTAACCGTTGCATACAGGGTTGAAAAAGCGGATCCCCCGCCAATAAACACCAGGTTTTTCCCCTTCCACTCTTCAAGCGGAAACCCGTTGCCCAGCGGGCCGCGGATGCCCAGCGCCTCGCCCGCTTGCATTTGATGCAGAGCGCTGGTAACCACACCCATGCGCTGCACGGTGAAGCGCACAAACTCTCCTTCCCAGGATGCGTTGGCAATGCCTATGGCCGATTCGCCTTTGCCGAAGACTGAAATCTGGCAGAACTGACCCGGCCGATACTTTTTATAAAAGCCTTTATAGTCTGCCGGGTCATCAAAGCTTAGCTCAATACTGCGCAAAGCGCCATCTACCGATTCAGGGTAGCTGCGCAGCAAATGCATGGGCATGGGCGTGTATGGGCTTTCCAATTTATGCGGCATGCTTCACCTCCGCGGGCAGTTTGCCGGCCTGGCGCAGCATGGCCCGTATGTCCAGCCCAACCGGGCAGTAGCGCACGCAGCGCCCGCAGCCCGTGCAGCCAATCTTGCCAATTTGGTCTACCCAATAGCTGTATTTATGCATTAAACGCTGCCGTGTGCGTTCTTTGCGCGTCGGTCGGGGGTTATGGCCGGAAGCTTCCCGTGAGTAAACCGGGAACATGCAGGTATCCCAGTTGCGGAAGCGGGCAGAACGGCTGGCTTCATCAGCTATATCAAAGCAAAAACAGGTCGGGCAAAGGAAGGTGCATACCCCGCATCCCAGGCAGGAACGCTGCATGTCTTCCCAGAAGCTGCTTTCAAAATGAGCGTCCATTGAGGCTTTAAGCCCTTCTGTCTCAAAAGCCTTGGGCATCTTTTTTGCTTTTTTCTGTGCTTCAAGGGCCTTTTGTGTCTCTTCTTCACTTGCTTGCGGCAGGCCTTTGCAAAGCTTTTGCCCTTTGGGGCTAAGGGCTTCAAGATAAAACGCACTGCCGATGTCTGTCATCATCACATCAGCCCCCTCATGATTGAAGGGGCCTCCTTCTACTGTGGTGCAGAAACAGGTCGAGCATGGTTCATCGCAGCCCAGTGTAATCACCGCAGTGGAATTGCGGCGGGCCTTCCAAAAGGGGTCAGGGTACTCTTCTGTGTCAAAAACGGTATCCAAAAGGGTCATGGCCCTGGCATCGCAGGCGTGCATGCCAAAAATCAGTTTGGGCCGTTTATCCGGTTCCGTTGTGCTGGCTTTGCCTTCTTTGGTATAGCGAAGCAAGGCTTCTGACTGCGGCATAAAAAGCGCTTTGGGTGGGTAACGCGTATTATGCGGGTATTCCAGGCAGAGCGCTTCAGTCTTTCCAGCATAGGGCAAAAAAGCCGAAAAATTGGAATATTTCTGGGCGGCATAAACAGTGTAGGCCTTAGACCATTTTTCCAGCACTTTGGGTAATTCATTACGGGAGAGAATATGTTTCATTATTTTTTCCTCAGGCCACAAAGCGCGCTTTGTCATCCATGTTAAAAGAGGCAAAGGGCGGCTGGGTTTTATCGTCCATCCCGCACACAAACTGATAGTTCTCTTGCATATCTTGGTTCAGTTTTTCGGTAAGATAGGTCATGCGGATGTCCATTGGGCAGGCGCGTTCACAGGCGCCGCAATCCACACAGCGGCCGCTTTGGTGAAAGGCGCGGATGATATGCCAGGTTTGCATACCGGCTTTGCTCACCATGCTTTCCGTCCAGCGCGGTGCGCCGTGGTCCACAAAGCATTCCGCACAATAGCACATGGGGCAGGCTGCCCGGCAGGCATAACAGCGAATGCAGCGTTCGGCTTCATGCGTAAACCAGTCATAGCGTGCTTTTGCCTCCATGCCGGCAAAGGTTTCCACCTGCCTTTTTGCCCTGGCTGGGTCAACCGCCTCTACAGGCTCGCCAATAAGCAAATCTGCGCTTACTGGGTTGGGTTGCGAACAGCGCAGGCACGAAACATGCTTAAGCTCTTTGGGCTCGAAGCTAAAGTCTTCTTTTGCCGTTGTAACCCTGATTTTTTCCGGGCTCAAGCTTATCTTGCGGATTTCTTCACCGCAGCGCTGGCTTATTTTGCGCCAGTCATAAATGCCGCTACAGGGCACGCCAAGCATAAAGATGTTTTCACGCGGGTGCTGCCGTTCAACAATAAGGTGGTTAACGGCCCGGTTCTCGCAGCCTCGTACCACCATGCCAATTTTGGCTTCGTGCGGATAACGCGTCAGAAACTTGGCCAGGTTGTTTTGGCATAGCGGGTTATAAACAAAATCTTCCAATTCCGCAGAATTGCTAAAGAATGCCGGTTGCGGGTGCAAAGGGGCATCTTCCCTACGGAAGCCGATAAAGACGTCCACAATTTTTTCATCCAGAAGGCGCTTGGCTTCCGCCTTGATTCTTGTTTCAAGATCAGTCATGCATGCCTCCTTCAAAGCCGGGTTTGCGGGTCATCAGCACATCACTGTGCCCAAGCCGTTTCAGCTCTTCTTCAAAGGCAGTCAATTCTTTCTGAATTCTGCCGGTATCCTGCAGGTCCATCCACACAAAACGAATGCGTTGTTTTTCATACCCTATATGTCCAAGCAGAGACCTGAAGGCCTGCAATTGGCGCAGCGCCCCCAGGTTTCCTTCCTTGAAGTGGCACAGCTCCGGCCGGCAGCCGCTAATCATCACTCCGTTGGCGCCTCCCTGAATGGCATTAAGCACAAAAAGGGGGTTGATGCGCCCGGTGCAGGAAGTTTTGACCAAATGCATATGTTCTGGCATTTCTTTTTCCACCCAATCCTGGTCCGGTTGGGAATAGAGGCACCACTGGCATTGAAAAAGCACAATCTTGGGCAGATATTCGCTCATGCCTGGCCTCCATTCTCATTCAGGAAGCCCCACAATCCTTCCATTAATGACTGGTCTGTATATTCGTTGGTCTGGCGAATGGAGGTGGATTTGCAGGCCGCAGAGCAAAGCCCGCAGGCCATGCACTTTCCTGAATCAACTTCCGCAACCGGCACAAGCCCGCGGTTGGGCACTCTTTGAACCTTAATTTGGATGGCTTCGTAAGGGCAAACTTCCACACATAAGCCGCAGGCAATGCAGGTTTGGGCGTCTGCTACTGCCGTGCTGCCGGGGTTTTTCATGCCCGCGTTCAGCGCGGCTTGCTTGACGGCATTAATCACCCCGGAAATATGGATTTTCTGCGGGCAGGCTGGGTAGCATAGATCACAGGCGGTGCACAGCCAGGTTGTCACATCCTTGAAGGCAAGCTCCTTATCATCAAACGCTGCCTCACGGATCAGGCGGCGTGGGTTATAGTTGGGCGCAAGTTTTTCCTGAATCATACATTTGCTTACGCAGGTACCGCAGGAATAGCACATCAGCAAGTGTTCGCCGCCCGGTGTGCCTTTAACCATGGCTGAAAGGGTGTTCATATCGGCTGGAGCGCTCATTTGGCTTTTACCTCGCTGAGCATAATGGTCTGGAACGTATCCGCGCGTTCAAAAGCAGCCTTCACCTGAGGGATATTGGGCAGCTTGGTGATGCGTTTGGCCATTTCCGGGCGCAGGCGTTCTATTTCATCATGCAGTTTTTCAGGGCCAATTTCATCCAGGGTAGCCTGAAGCTCGTTAATAACCCTGGCATATTTATCACCTTCCGCCGCACTGATCCATTCGACCCTAAAACGGCCGGGGCTCATGCCCATGCGTTCAAACATGCCTTGCAGTCTGGCCGCGCGCTTTGCGCCCACAATTTGGCCGGTGATGTAATGGCAGTCCTGGGTGTGGCAGCCGGAATAAAGAATGGCCCCGGCCCCTAAACGGTAGGCTTCATAAATAAAGTCTGAGTCCATACGGGCAGAGCACATTACTTTGATGCCGCGTTCATTCGCGCTGTATTCAAAATGGCTGGTACCGGCCAGGTCTGCGCCGCCGTAAGAGCACCAATGGCAGCGCAGCGCCAGAATTTTCTTTTCCGGCTCGGTTGCCAGCAAGGTGCGAATCTGCGAAAGGATTTCAGCATCCGTATAGTGCAATTGCGTAATGGTATCCGCCGGGCATTCGCCTACACAGCCTCCGCAGCCGTGGCACTTGGCTGTGATGATCGTAGGGGCCTTCCCTTGCGTGTAGTCAACAGCTCCGTATGGACAGGCCTTGGCACACATCCCGCAGGATTTGCCCTGGGCGCTGATGCACTTTTCCGGCCATACGACGGCTACGGTAGGTTCAATCTGCCAGCGGTCTGAGTGCAAAATGCGCGATGCTCTGGCTGCGGCGGCGGAACCCTGGGCCACGCTCGAAGGAATATCTTTTGGCCCCTGGCAAGCTCCCGCAAAGAAAATGCCGTCGGTAGGGCTGTCCATTGGGCGCAGCTTGGGGTGATACTCCATAAACCACCCGCCGGGGGACTGGGCAACGTTCAAAACAGAGCTCATGTGGTTTTGGTCCGGCTGGGGGATGGCAGCCTGGTTAAGCATCACCATGTCAAATTCCCTGGATACCACCTGTCCAAGCATGGTATCTTCGCCGTGGATGCTCAGGTTATGGGTTTCGGGGTCTTCCGTAATCATGGCTGGTCGGCCTTGAACAAAACGGATTCCCATTTCACGGGCGCGGTCATAGAATTCCTCATAGCCCTTTGAAGGCGTGCGGATGTCCATATAGTAAATCGTAATTTCTGTGCCGGGGTGCATCTGTTTGGCCAAAATGGCATTCTTAATGGAATACATGCAGCAGAAATTGGAACAGGATTGTACATAGCGCTTGTCGCGCGAGCCTACACAGTTAATGAAGGCCAGGTTTTTGGGCTCCTTGCCGTCACTGGGGCGTATTAATGTCCCATGTGTGGGGCCGGCAGAGTTGTTAATGCGTTCCATCTCCATGGAGGTAATCACATTCGGGAAGCGCCCGTAGCCATATTCGCTCATCACCGACGGGTCGAAATGGCTGAAGCCGGTTGCTACAATAATGGCGCCAATCTCTTCTTCCGTAATTTTATCTTCCATGCTGAAATCAATCGCCTCAAGGGCGCCGCAGGCTTCTACACACTTATAGCAATGGATGCAGGCATCCATATCAATGCTGTAGATGAGCGGCACGCTTTGGCTCATGGGAATGTAGGCAGCCTTGCGCGGGGCCAGGTTCATTTCAAAATAATTGGGAACCTCTACCGGGCAGGCTTTGGCACAGGCTGCGCAGCCGTTGCAGCGGTCCGCACGCACATATTTGGATTTTTCACGCAGGGTTACTTTAAAATTGCCTACAAAACCTTCAACTTTTTCAACTTCGGTAAAAGCTTTTACTTCAACGAGGGGCTGACGCGCCGCGTCAACCATTTTTGGGGCAAGAATTCATATACTGCAGTCCATCGTTGGAAAGGTCTTGTTAAGCTGCGCCATGACCCCTCCAATCGTTGGTTCTTTTTCAACAAGCACTACTGGAATATTCTGTTCAGCAAGGTCCAGTGCGGCATTGATGCCGGCCACCCCGCCGCCGATTACAAGCGCTTTTTTGGAAACAGGCACATTAATCATGTCCAGGGGCTGCAAAAAAGAGACTTTGGAAATAGCCGAGGCGGTAAGGTCTTTGGCTTTTTCAAGCGCACCTTCTTTGTCATGTCCATGTGCCCATGTGCACTGCTCGCGGATGTTGGCCATTTCCATCAGGAAGGGG
Source organism: Anaerolineaceae bacterium (assembly GCA_034926255.1). Taxonomy (GTDB): domain Bacteria; phylum Chloroflexota; class Anaerolineae; order Anaerolineales; family Anaerolineaceae; genus Mesolinea. The sequence continues at coordinate 46,282 of JAYFRD010000014.1, forward strand.
TTAAGCCCCGCTTCTGATACACAGCCTCTGAAGGTGGGTTCATGCATACGCACCGAACAGGCAGAAACCACCACCCGGTTTAGACCGTATTTTTTGATATCATCTTTGATGAGACGTTGGCCGCTGTCAGCGCAGGCATACATGGTATCGGTTGCGCGCACCACACCAGGCAGTTTGCCGGCAAAATCTACTACGTCCTGGGGTGGAATAACTCCGGCAATATTGGAGCCACAATGGCAGACGTATACGCCAATGCGCAAATCTTCCTCATCTTTTTGTTCTTGGGTAAGAGAGTTCTGGGTTTCTTCTGTCATCGCGGGTCCTTGGCCTTGGTAGGAATTTCAAAACTTTCAGCGATTAATTCCTTGCGTTTTTGCTGGGCTTTCTGGTCGGGCGTATTCAGCGAAAGGGCTTTTTTGGGGCACCACTTAACGCACTGCGGGCCGTCTTCCAGCCCTTCGCACTGGTCGCACATTTCCGCGTTTTTGGTGGCCGGGTTGATGGAAATCGCCCCAAAATCGCAGGCCTCAATGCACCATGCACAGCCATCGCACTTAATGGCATTCACATGAATGATGCCGGTGCCGGGGTCCTGAGAAAGGGCATCACGCGGGCATACGATAACGCAGGGCGCGTTTTCACAGGTGCGGCATGCAATGGCGGTGATGAGCACTTCATCCACGCGAACGGTGCGGATACGGCTGCGGTAAGAGTTATATTCCCCTACTTTATTATGTGAACAGACGTATTCACAAATTTGGCAGCCTACACATTTTGCAGGATCACAGTCAATATAGGCATGTTTTGAGGTGGTAGTCAGTGCCATGCTTCTCCTTTTAGACACCGATCTCTTCGGCAACGTCTGCCATTCCAAGATCGATTAAATGCTGTTTAGGGATCAACCCTTTTTCCGTCCAACCCTTGGCTTTGTAGTAAAGCACTTTCAGATAATCCAGTTCTTCCTGTGTCACGTGGGTTCCAGCGCTGGCGCCTTCTTTGAAGTCTTCATTTTTCCAACGCCATGGCAAATCATCATCCTTTTCAGACCAACCCTCACGAATATTGAAGGCTTTCTTGATTTCATGAGAGCGCACGCCAATGGCATCCACTGCGTCATAATCGAAGTTCCAGCCTGTGGTGGCATTAATCAGTGAGGCGATGGCAGGCCAGGCACCGGCGCGGTCCGCCTTGCCGGTAAAGCTGCGGCGAATGAACTTGCAAAGGGGCAGGGTGTCGTAAACGGCTGCATATTCTTCAGAACGAGCCGCCACCTCGCCCCGGGTTTCGTCCACCGTAAAGCGGTTTGTTTCGCCTTTGATATCGGGGTCGTAAGCGGCAGAACGGTTGTGGCAGCCGCCGCGTGTGCCTGTGGCCAGGCCGACGGAGAAAGTCTTAAGCGCACGGGCATCATATCCCGGGCACTCAAGACCTTTAATGTTCATGGCCCATTTTGCCGAATCTGTACCGCGTTCTTCATCAATCCTGCGCGCTGCAATTCGCGTGCCTTCAGCCAGCAGGTCGCCGATGCCTTCGCGGGTGCAAATCATTTCCGCTACCGCCACAGCACCTTCACCATTGCCGAAGTTTAATTCAATCCCTTCCGGGAACTTGGCGCATTTGAAATCTTCTTTTTTGAGCACCCCGCGTTCGTAGCTTTCCATCGCCCAGGAGATGGTAACCCCCATACTCATGCTGTCCATGCCCATACTGTCCGAAATATCTACCAGTTTGATGCAGGCGCTCATATCTGAAATGCCGAGGTTGGAGCTGTTGGCATACAGGCTTTCGTATTCAATGCCGGTCATGGCGCCTTTGAATTCGCCCGTCCGAACCATGGACATTTGCTCGCAGGCAATGGGGCATTGCGCGCAGGCAACCACTTTTACTTTATAGTGCTCATCCAAAAACTCGCCGCTTACCAGGTTGGCGCTTTCAAAAACGCCTTGCTGGTAGTTGCGTGTTGGCAGCAAACCGATTTTATTCATGGCAAGTACATTGGTGGAAGTGCCAAAAATGCGGTATTTCTCAGTATCTTTGCCCTGAGCTGCTTCCGTAATATGAAATGACATATCCATGAGCGTTTTGGGGTCAAATACCTTCACGCCGGAAGTGCCGCGCACAGAAAGCGCCTTTAGTTTTTTAGAGCCCCATACTGCGCCGTGACCGGTTCGGCCGGCTTGCCGTCCGTCATTGGTCACGTTGGAAAAGCGCACAATGTTTTCGCCTGCCGGCCCCAGCGTGCAGGAGCGGATCTGATCATCCCCAAACCTGTTGCGGATGGCTTCTTCCGTTTCGTAGGTGTCTTTGCCAAGCAGCCACTTGGCATCCAGAATGGAAACGCGGTCGTCATCCACAAAAATGTAAACCCAGTCTTCACTTTGGTTATGCACCACAATGCCATCCCAACCGGCGCGCTTAAGGGCAATTGAAAACCAACTGCCTGAAAGCGAGTCGCCAATAAAACCAGTCAGGGGAGATTTTGATGCCAGTCCAAATTTGCCCCCAACCGGAACAGGAGTTCCCGTGAAAATGCCGTTGGCAATGCAAATGGGGTTTTCAGGGCTCAGCGGGTCGCACTTGGGGGTGATATTTTCCCAGCATAGGCGGGTTGCCATCCCGCAGCCCCCAATCCAAAGTTTGTACCATTCTTCAGATTTTTCTTCCACCCAGTTCTTTTTGGTCTTTAAATCAATATGGAGAATTTTTCCGCTGTATCCGTACATCACTGCTCCTTGGTGAAAACTTTCACAAAGTATACTAATTTAGTCATATTCGAATATTATAATGTGCCTATAAAAAATCAGGCATCTTATGGCGTTTTAAAGGGCAACGTTAACAATGCTTAAAGCCGTTCTTATGGGATTATATACAAGATTGAAAGAATGACCTATAGTCAAAAAAAGAGTAAAGCAAAGCCTTTACTCTTTTTAGATAGCAATCTTCTGCTCACTTTTCCGCAGGAAAATATTTCACCAAATTGGCTTAGGGAAGGTTCTTAACGTATTTATCCAAAAAAACACGGGTACGCTGAATGGCAATCAAAAAGTTGTTGGTAAGGTTATGATCATCATTCTCATAAAGGTAAACTTCATAAGACTTTCCTGCTTCTTCAAGCGCTTTGCCCAAATCTTCAGACCAGATGGCGGGCACTTGCGGGTCTGCCCAGGTTGCCTGCAATTGAAGCGGGCCTGAAAGTTCTTTAAGGTGTGCGGAAGGAGAAATAGAATCCCAAAAAGCGGGGTTTTCTTCCGGCGTTCCATATTTTTTAACAATACTGCCTGCCCAGCCGCTGACATTCCTTGAATAAGGCTGTAGCGTGGCTTCCGGGAATAAGCTTGGGGTTTCTGTGCTTCCTGGCTGGGGAGTGCCGCGCTGGGACGAGATTAAGCTGTGTTTCCAGCGGTAAACAAGCGTTGCATAAGGCGCCACCACGCCGGACCATATCACGCCTGCTTTGATATCTTTGGAAACTACCATGGCCCGCAGTGTAATGGCGCCGCCCATTGAATGTCCAATCATCCCGATCCGCTCGGGGTCTGCATCTTTGTAAGCCTTAACGGAGGCCAGCGCATTCAGGCTGTCAACCATATAGTCGGGGCTTCCGTAACCTCCGCCAACAGGGCGCAGGCCTTCAGACTTGCCGTGCGCGCGAAAATCGGGCTTGAAAACAATGTATCCGCTGCGTGCCAGCACATCCATAAAAGCAATGTAGTGTTCTGTGGTAACGTAACTGCCCAGGTCGGAATAGCCGTGGTTCAGAATAATCGAAGGCCAGCCTGTTTCCGGTTTCTGGCCCCTCGGGATAGCCATATACGCATAAATCTTATAGCCCTCAGAAAGGTAAGAAACTACAAATTGGTCATAACTGGGCCGGTTTTGCAGCGTTTGCTCAAAAGTAATTTCACTGCCTGGGTAAGACCACTCCCGCTCCACCTCCACCTGCAAGGGGCTCGGCTCGGTAGAAAAGGCCTGCACGCTTGGCTCAGGGCTGGGTATTGCCGGAATGCTGGTTGCAGTTGCTGGAATTGGGCTTGTTTGTGTAGCTTGTAGGCTCGGCAGGCTTGCAATGGGCGCGGCACAACCTCCCGCGAAAGTCAAAAGCAATAGCAAATTCAGTATTTTTAGAAATTTCATTCAACGCTTTTCCCTGCATTAATCAAATAATCCAGGCTCTGTGCCTGGATTATATGGAATAGAAATTAAAAAATTATTAATAGCCAATCAGCGCGAAATACTCAATTTGATGATTTCGCCCTTGCTGTTGAAGGTCAGGCGCGCGTAGGATGGGTGGGTGAGGTCCTTGAATGTAACGCTTTTGCGCAGGGAAACGAAGTATTTCTGCCCATCGGCCAGTTTTTCGGGTTTGTATTTTCGGCCTTTGATTGCATCCGCGGCCAGGGTAAAGTTGGTAAGCTGCGGATTAATGGCCATTTTGGCATCGCCCAGATTAGGCAGATAGGAGTTGATAACCTTTTGCACCTGCGCCTTGATTTCTGCTGGCATCTCACTCGGCTTAACAATGGTTTCTTCCCGTGAATCGCTCAGCGTTTTGATAACGGGGCTCTTAGCCGGGCGCATTTTGGGCTTGGCAAGTTTTTTAATGCCGGCTTTGCTGGCCAGCGGGTCGCCATAGAGCACGAAGGAAAGGATGGTTTTTTGGTCTTCGCCATCCAGATAACCCTGATTTTGAGTCATCGTTTTTGCCAGGTTCAGTTTTGCACGCATCAGCGCGTAGCCTGCAGTTTCGCCGCCCAGCAAAAAGCGCAAATAGTCCTGTGCCAGCAAATCAGCAGCAATTAAGGGTTTGCTTACCGAGCCGTAGGCAATGGTGGTGGAGCCCACAAAAGCTCTGGTGCCCTGCGCAAGAACGTTCATGCAAATGGCGGTTTTGCCGGTCTTCCCGAGAATGTTGCCGCCGTAACATGCCTCACTGATTACAAATTCAGGGGAGGGCGCTTTTTCATTAAAAAGTTCAGGCACCAAAGCCACAGGGTATTCCGGGCCCTGGGTCTGCGAGCGGAAGTCTTTCTGGCCGTACCATTCTGCGGTATCCTGCATACCGTGCAGGTTAAAATAAGCGTACTTCGGGTCAGATTTTTGCCCCTTCAGGAAATTGCCGGAATCAATAGGCGGTGAAAGGCGGATGCTGCCTTTCGGGCTGATGATTTTGAATACCTCGGCAGAGGGCACTTTCCACACTTCTGCCGTGAGCCCGATGTTATCCGAGGTCTGGTTCATCTGCACCGTGCTTTGCAGCCTGTCAAAAAGCTGCAAGAACCATGAGGTGAAAATGGAACCGGAAATGGATTTTTTATTTTCCACCTTAACACTGTATTCATTGTTTAAAAAGCGTAACTGCTCTATCAGATAGCCTGCATCGTTGCCCACTTCATCGGGAATACGCCCCACCGGCCACTGCGGCAGGAAGTAATTGCTTTCAATGGTGGCATAGGGGTTATCCGAAGGCACGCTTGCATCTGAGTCGTCCGTGGGATTGGGCAGCATGTGGAAAGGCACAATCTCATTGCCGCCCACAATCAGTAGTGCCCCAATCATTTCGCCCTTCAGGCCAAGTTTTTTATCCAGGCTCACCAAAGCCTGCTTCATTCCGACCGGGTCAACATTTTCAAGCTGGGTCAGGCCGATTTGCTGGCTGATGTTAGGGTCATCCGGCACATACACCAGGGCATTCCATCCCGGCAGCGCCATCACCTTTTGGGTAAGGGACTTCATGGCGTCAATCACTACTGTGGCGGTATTTTCTCCGTATTTGGCAACCAGGCGGCTGCGCGAGGTAAAAAGCACGTAGTTGGGGTAGCGCCCGTCTGCGGTTGTCAGTTCATCCTTGCGGATGTGCTTGGCAATATGGTCAAATTCTTTTTGAATCTGGGTCAGGGTTTGCACCGTTTCCTGCCCAAAAGGCAGGCTGCCCTTATCGTTAATCACCCGCACCGGCTGAGCGCCGGAGGGATGTGACCTCAAGTACTGTTCGGAAGGCACTTCCGAGTAGTCAACATCTGGGTTATTCACGTAATCCGGAATGCGCTTTGCCAGTTTGGGCTTGCCAACGGCTGGCTGTGCCGGCAGAGATTTGCCCCCTTCCGCGCCGGAACCGGAGCCGAGCCGGTTGAGGCCCAACTCACTGGCAATGGACGCCGGGATGGGAACATCCATCACAACCCGCAAATCTTCCGGCCAAAGAGGCTTAAAATTGTGCTTGGGTCCAAGCAGGCGGGTGATTACCTGGCCGCTGGTATCGTGCGCGGCGCACCAGTGCATCTTTTCAACACCTGCAGAATCTTTATCCTGCTGCATGTCTGAAAGAGCCGAAAGAATTTTGATTTGCAGGCAGTCCGGCCATTTGGCAAGGTAAATGCCTGAAAGCGTAGAAAGCAAAGTTTGGTTGCCGGATTGGTAAACAAGCTGCATGTGCAAAACAGCAGGCAAGGGGCTGCCTGGTTTTTGGGCCAGTGCTGCCAGCACCTCTTTTTCTGCGCTGGCTTTATCAGCGCTGCGCATCGCCTGCCGCGCGGCCAGAGCCGGTTTCAACCATTTGGGCGCTTTGGGGGCAAGGCTTGGGTCGTTGCTCAGGTAAGCCAAAGCGGCCCTCACTTCACCTGCTTCTGCACTGTTTTCTGCAACCTGGGCATATAGTCTTACGGCTTGTATAAATTCGGGGTCTAAACGGCAGATTTTGGCAAGGTTTGCGCAGGCAAGGTCCTTATCGCCCAGTTCAGCCAGAACGGAAGCATAAACAAAGTTCACCAGAAGGTCGCCCGGATAGTTGGAAAGCCACAATAAAGAGGTCTGCCTTGCAAAAGCCAACTCTTTTTTGCGCAGTGCTGTTTGCAGCAAAGCCAATAGTTTTTCCCTTCTCACTGAAGGGGCACTTTTATTGTAGGCGTTGGGTCCACTCATTTTCGTTTACTACTCTCCTGCAGGTTGTTCACCAGGTTTATTGCCATCATGCCTGCTAGTTGGCCTTTAAGATTGAGGTCTGAAGGGAACTTCTTGATAGCTTCCTTCAGAATGCTTTCAGCCCGATGGTAGTCTTTCTTTTCCCGATAGACTGAAGCAGCCAGCTGGTAAGGTTTTGGGTCTGTATCGCTGAGCGACAAGGCTTTTTCGTAAAAAGCGATGGCCTTTTCAAGGTCTTGCTCTTCCTGATAAACCTCGCCCATCCCTATCAGAGCATCATTCATGCCAGGTTCGTGTTTCAGGGCATCATTAAAATATTTAATGGCCAATTCATGGTTTTTAAGAGAAGCATAAGCCTTGCCAAGCAGCAGCAAGGTTTCAGGGTTTTGTGCTTTCAGGTACAAACATTTCTGAAGCGTCTCAACGGCCTGAGCAGTATAGCCAAATTCAAGCTGATATTTTGCGTGGTTCTTTAAAACCCGCAGATCGTTGGGGTATTTTCTCAACAGATCTTCCGTAAAGGCCAGCGCTTTCTTTTTGTGGGTCAAGGCCTCCATTTCACTGGCAGCAATTTCAAAGGGAATGGGGTCCGCAAAACGGTTTCTTGAATTGGCAATAAGGTGCTCGGCTTCTTCAAATACTTTACGTTTGATGTAAACCGAAATTTTTACCAGCAAGGCGCTGGCGCTGTCTTCAAAGTTCGTCAGAATCAGGTTGGCTTCGTCAATTGCCGCCTGATAGTCTCCGCGTTCAAAATAAACCTGGCAGAGTTTTTCGCGGTAACGTGCTGTGCCGGGTTCCAAAATGGCAGCTTTTTTCAGGCTGGCAATGGCGGCCTCATATTGGTGCATTTGCTGGTTGATAAGCGCCAGGTTTTCAAGCGCCTTGGCATTTTCAGGAAAACGCTGCACAGCCTTATTAAAGTACTCTTTAGCCGCTTCAAAATTCTTCTCGTCTACCTTGATGTTTCCTAAAATTTGCCAGTATTCTGCGTTTTCCGGATCTGCCTTGATGGCGCTTTCAAGCTGTTCTGCCGCCTCGCCAAACTGGCCGAGCTGTTCAAGGTAAACCCCGGCCTGGGCGTGCCAGTCTGCTTCATCCGGCCATATGGCAAGTGCCGCTCGCAGATGCTCCACGGCCTCTTTGGGCTTATCCTGTTTTGCGTAGGCGCACAAGGCATGCCCAAGCACCTCATACTGAGCGCTTTTTTGCAGTAATTCGCCAATTTTATAAGCCCCCGCTGGCTGCTCCGGCAGCAATTTAAGCGCGTACTGAAATTGCACGCAAGGCTCTTGCGGATATGCCCTGCAAATCTGATCGACCATCTGCTTTTCATCGGTCATTGAAAGTGCCATGGCAGCCTGCCAGGGCGTATTTACCAGATTTACAAGGCTGCTGCCGCGCTGCCAGGCGCCCTGAATGACCGCTTGGCTCAACCGCAATACAGGGCTGATGACCTCACCGGGCAGATACTTGCCTGCCAAAACCAGTTGTCGGTTTATTTCTTTTTCGTCGTTTCCACTTTCGCTATATGTTTCAGGCAGATTCTGCCGAACGTGCAAAAGCTGCATGTTTCTGCGCTGTACCATGCTATCAGAAAGATAATTCATTAATAGGAGGTTAAGCACTGCGTTTTCGGGCACCCTTTCAAGCGCTGCCCTGAACTGCGCGTTGGCGCTTGTCCAGTCTTTGCGGAACCAGGCCTCAACAGCGCTTTTGGCCGCTTCCCAGATCTTCATAAAGCGTTCGCTCAGAAGAAAAATGGGTTCAAATTTTTCATTTGTAAGTGCTTGCTCCTCTGCTGCGGTCTTTTCAGGTAGCGACCATGTTTGTGCGAAAGTTCTCAGCCATTTCAGCGTTGCCAGACTGCGGCATTGCGCTGCTGAAAGGGCCCTTTCAGCGTGCAGCTTATAAAGCGCGTCAAAACTTTTGTAATCAGAAGCTGCTAAAGCCAGCTCTAAATTAAGCAAAAATGAAGCGGCTGAAACCTGGTCTATTTTCCAGGCCTCATTGGCATAGCGCCTTGCCGATTCAAGGCTCCCCAGCGTCTGCTCCACCCGCGCCAGGCGGTAATAAGCGCCCCATCGTGAAAGGTGGTGGCGGCTTTCTTCAGCACTGAGGGTCTTATCTTTCTCCGGAATGGCAATGGATAAAAGTTGCTCATGCGCGCTGCTTACCTGGCCCTCCGCAATCGCAAGATCCGCCCATGCCAATTGCAGGCTGCTTTGCTCTGCTGCATTAGATGGGTAGTTTTGGGCCAAATCTCGCGCGAAAGGGCTCTTGTCTAATTCCAAAAAAGCATAGAAATACTTCAAAAAAGTTTCCAGGCTGAACCGCTCTAAAGATTCAGCGCCACGCATAAAGCAATTCAGGGCAGCCTCGTTTTTTGAAAGACTGCGGTAAAGCGTGGCACACTCATAAAGAGCTTCGGGCTCAAGGCCTTCCTGCAAAAGCAGTTTATCCAGCGCGGAACTTGCGCTTGCTGCGTCACCCTTTGCGGCAAATTGACTTGCCAGGGCTAAATGCAGTGAAATATCCTGTTCTTTTAACTTTAAACCGTCAAAAATAACCTGAATATTTTCGTCAATTTCAGCCCTGCGCGGAGGGAAATTACAAAACCATATGATCAGCCTGGGGTCATTCAGCCCCAGATAAACAGCCTTTTGAGCTGCCTGCACAGCTTCTTCGGTTTGACCGCTTTTCAGCAAAAGTTCTGCATAGTCCTTTAGTAATTTTGGGTTTTCAGGGTCTTCACTCAGCGCAATGAGCAGTGCATCCATATCGGCTGGTGAATAGGCTGCTGAAGGGGAAGGATCTTCAGCCTGCAGAGGGTTCATGGCTCTGAAGTTGTCGATCGAAGCCAATTGCCGCCCTGCAATTTCAGACTCATTCGGGGCCAGGTACCGCAGTTCTTCCTGCTGATACTTCAGATGGCGTTTGAGCATTTCTTCCAGCAGGGCCGAAGATACTGCCAATAAGGTGCCGGCTTGGCTGCCCTTGCCGGCTAAGGCAAACAGCTTGGCCTGTGTTTTTAATTCGGCTGCCTTGCCGGGCAAAATGGAATCTTCAAGGGAGCTCACGTCCGGCAGGCCAAATGCAGCTTCATCGCTGTGCAGAAAAGAACTGGCCAGATTGCGGATGTTTTCATCGGGGTAGTAGCGTCTTAAAGCTTGCAGGCCGGCTACCTGAATCGCAATAGCTTGGCCGCCAAAAAGGGCCCTGTAATATTCCAAATGATGTGCCAGCGGCATCACTGTGCAGGCGTTGGCATGCACGGCCAGGGCAGTAACCTCTCCAAGCGTTTTTTGGCTGACGGTACTAAATATCTCAGTCACAAAAAGGTCAAAATCCGGCACAATCCTGCTGAGGATGAGCACAGGGGTCTCCCAGTAACTCAACTGGCCTTCAATGCCGGCCATAAATTGTAAAACCTCAGACCAGCCCTGTGCTTTGGCGCGGTAATCGCGCAGCAGCAAAGCCAGCAGAACAGCTTCACTTAATTCGTTTAGCCTGCCTTGCAGCTTTTCACTGTTCTGCAGAATCTGGGTGGCCTTTCCCAGCCATTCTTGTGGCACTTCATAACCGAGGTCGCGCAAATTCTTTTGCGCCAAACTTTCATCCAGGCTCGCCAGGGCATAAAGCCCGGGCTGCCACATCCTCAGCTTTTCACCCGCCATCATTGCCCAGGCTTCAAGGTTCTCCGCTTTTAGCCCGCTGGCAATCAGCGCGTCATTCTGGAAAGCTGTGTAAATTTGTTGGGAAATGTCGCAATCAAAAGTGGAAGGCAGAAAGCTTTTAAATTCGTTTTCCTGCATACCTTTGCCCCATTCCATCAGGGTAGGGGAACGCTGCCAAGCAGTGGCTTAAGGATGTAATATCCGCCGCCGATAAGTACCAGGCTGAGAAATACCAGAAAAATACCAATCCCTGAATTGGATCTTGCCAGGTCGTTGAGTGAACCGATCAGCATCGAAGCATTCCCCACTAATCCCGAAACCCCTTCTGTCAGCCCTTTTTGAGCTAATTTGGTGGTTTGGTCGGCAATGGATTGGATGTTGCGGCTCATGGTTTGGCGCGCAAGGATGACAATGCTGAGCACCAGGCAGAAAATGCCCAAACCAAAGAGCACCATTGCCACGATGATCACCAACTCATTTGGGTTTGTCATTGATTCTTCCTCCGCGCTATCCAATAATCAATTGTTTTTGTGCAAGAATCTTGCCAAAACCGCTATTCTGGGCTGCCGCCGCTTATTTCCAGCGGTAGGTGAGCAAGGTCAATTGCCTCTGAATCGCAGAACAAAACAGCCCGTTCAATCACATTGCTCAATTCACGAATGTTGCCTGGCCATGCGTAGCGCATCAGGGCTTTCAGTGCCCGCGGGGTAATGCTGGTGATGTTTGCGCCCTGTTCGGAGTTGTACTTTTGAACCATGCTGCCAACCAGCTCCGGGATGTCTGCTCTTCGAGAAGCCAGGGGGGGCAGGTTAAGGTCTACAACCTTCAGGCGGTAGTACAGATCATCCCTAAAAAGGTGTTCCGCAATCATTTCCGGCAGTTTGCGGTTTGAAGCGGCAATGATTTGAACATCCACTTTGATGGGCAGGGTTCCGCCTACACGCCTGAAAGAACGTTCTTCAATCACCCTCAGCAGTTTCGATTGCATTTCCATAGGCAGCGAGGAAATTTCATCCAGAAATAAAATGCCGCCTTCCGCAATTTCCATCAAGCCATTCTTGCGTTTGATGGCGCCGGTAAAAGCTCCGGCTTCGTGCCCAAACAGTTCTGATTCAAACATGGTCGGCTGAATGGCGGGGCAGTTGATGTCGATGAAGGGTTTGACGGCTCTTGGGCCAATCTTGTGAATGTAATTTGCCAGTACTTCCTTACCTGTACCGGTCGGCCCGGTAATGAGCACCGAAACAGAAGCGTCTGCCGCCTTTTTTGCCAGCTTGACCAAGCTTTGCATTTCATTGGTCTTGCCGATGATAAACGCGCCTTGCGCGCTGGCCTGACCTTTGCGCAAATGATTTAGCTCTCTGCGCATAGCCACAATTTCTTCTGCTTTATGCACTGATTTTTCCAGTTCAAGTAAATCCAACGGCTTTTGAATAAAGTCGTGTGCGCCGGCTTTCATGGCCTCTACCGCCATGCTTATGTCGCCGTGTGCGGTCATCACAATCACTTCGGGCCGCTCGGTCTGGCGGATGGTATCGTTCAAAAGGTTGGGCCCGTAACCATCCGGCAGCATCACATCCAGCATCACAATGTCAGGCGCATTTTTTTCAAGCTGCTTTTGCGCTTCCGTAAGCGTGCCGGCTTCTATTACCTCATATCCCTTGGATCTTAAAAACTGGGAAACCACCATGCGTGCGGTTTCTTCATCGTCTACAACCAATATTGTCGTTGCCATTAACTAACCTTTTCTGCTTTTGGGAGCAAAACGTGGAATAAAGTACCTCCCGGAAAGCTTTCAACCGAGATGTTGCCCTTATGGGCCGAAATAATTCTTTTTGAAATCGCCAGTCCAAGCCCGGTTCCCGAGCTTTTGGAAGTCACAAAGGGTTCAAAAATATGTGCCCGCATTTCTTCGGGGATTCCCGGGCCCGAATCCGCCACAATTATCTCATACTGTACTGGGCTTTGTTCTTTTTCAAGGGGGTGTATCCTTACGCTTAAAATGCCCCCTGAATCTTCCATCGCCTGAATGGCATTGCTGAGCAGGTTTACAAAAACCTGCTCCAGCCGCAAAAGATCCCCCTCTACAAAAGGTTCTTCGGGCACAGATTCAAAATTGGCCTTGATGTTTAGCCGTACCAGCCGCGGAGACCATCGCTCCAGGATGGAGTGCAGTAAGCCGGCAATATTCACCGCCTCCAAATGGTATTCAATCGGTTTTGAGAAACTAAGGGTCGATTCCATCAAATGGGTAAGGCGTAAACAGTCATTTTGCAGGCGATGCGTTAATGCATAGTTAGGGTCTTCCGCTTTCATGCCCATGCCCATTAATTGCAGGCCTGTCATTACGCTGTTGATGGGGTTTCTCACTTCATGTGCAAAAACAGCCGCAACTTCGCCCAGCAGGGCTCGCTGCTCAAGCTGCTGCGATTTCGCTCTGATTTGTTCCGTCTGACTGAGGTCACGGATAATAAGCACAATCCCGGTTAGTCGCCCTTCAAATTTAATGGGAATACAGAATATTTGCCCAAGAAAAGACTTGCCGTTGCGCGTATTCAAACTTATCGGTCTGCCTCCCAGGGTGCTGATGCCTTGCTGCGCGGAAAGGTAGAGAGCGTGCAGGCTGTCGCTGCCCACCAGCACGTTTTCAGCTTTCTGCCTAAAAACTTCTTTACTGGCATATCCGAACATAATTTCAGCCGAAGGGTTCATTTCGGCAACCAGCAGTTCCGGGGTGAGGATAATTACGCCTTCCTCAAGGTTGTCGGTAATCGTTTGCGAGACTCTGTTGATGTGCTTAAGCCTTCCCAGTTTTCTCCGGGTTTCCGCGCTTGCCGCACACTGCTTAAGCGCGGTGGCCGTATGAGCGCAAAAGAGGTTAAGGTACCTCAGGGTTTGCTCTGAGGGCATAGGTTCTACACCTACGGCAAGCAGCATTCCCAGCAGTTTGCTGCTATCTTCAAAAGGCAGGCAAATAAGCACGCTTTCTTCTTCAGCCAGGGCGTGGGCATGGATGGCACTGGGCGGTTTTCTGGCGCTTGTCCATAAATGTACGGAGCTGAATTGTTCAAGCTCACTGGCAGGCACTTTAGGGGGATATTCCGGCAAAAACTGGCGCCCCGGGATGCGCTCCAGGCAAAAGCTTTTACCATCCGGGCAAGGCAGGTAAAGCAGCAGAAATTTAGGAGAAATGGTTTTTTCCAAAATCATTGCCGCTTTCTCAAAAACTTCATCCTGGCTTTGCTGTTTGCCAAGCAGTGTCAGCAGGGAAAGGTTGTCATAAATATCTTCCCGCTGTATTTGTTCTTGTCTTGTGCTGCGTTCCTTGTCTGGAGGGGAGAAAACCAGCACTACCACCTGGTTGTCTTTGGAAAGCGGGAATATCTGTAAACTGGAAAGAATCAGGTTTCCGCTGTTAAGGCGCAGCCTGACGGGCCGGCTGTTCTTTCCGGTCGGGTTTGTATCCAACTCGCCCGGAATAATCTGGCTGATGGCTTGGTCTGCCAGGCTGCCGTAGCGCATACCCAGCAGTTCAAAAAACTTTTTATTTGCCAGAAGCATTTTATCTTCACTGCGATGATAAACCAGCGCCGCCGTCGGGATGCTTTCAAGCAGCAGAGACTTATCAATTTGCAGCAAATCCGTTGTCTGTTCAAAATTGGAACGGTTGTTATACACCATCTGAACTTAACCTTGCCTATTTTCTGTGGGCTTGGCGCAGGTGCGCGGGCAAAATGCCTTCCATGGAACGATACTTGGCCACCGTTCTTCTGGCAATGTGAATGCCTTGCTCCGAAAGTTTATTTTGAATATCCGAATCACTTAAAGGCGTTTCTTCGTTTTCAATCATCTCTTTGATGATGGTTCTTTGTGAAAGGCTGCGGTCAAAGAAAGTGGAAAGCGGAATGATGCGTTTGTTAGGCAGTTGGATCGTTTTGCTGGAAACCGCCCTTGAAATGGTGGATTCATGCAATCCCAGCGATTTGGCAACTTCCGCCCGTGTCAGCGGTTTCATTTCCACTTCGCTGCCGGTAATAAACTCCGCCTGATAAGCTGCCAGCTTTTCCATTAGCATCTTAAGCGCATTGGAGCGCTGCTGAATACACTTGATAAGCAGCGAAGCCTTTTCAATATCGTTGCGCCACTCTTCCGCCTTTTCTTCTGACACCTCTTTTACAGAGGCCTTAAACAAGGGGTTTACCTGCAGGGTTCCTCTCAGCGGCAGCACAATTTCTACGACCAATGGGTTTCTGGGGTCTTCGTTGAGATGGTAAATCAAAATATCCGGCTGGTGAAACACTTGTGAACCGCCACTATTGGGGTTGCGCACGTCTCCCCAGTGGGCTCTGGCAGGGAAAGGGTTAAGATTCTCCGTCACAAATTCAGACACTTTTTGGATTTGTGCTGTGCTCGTGCCCAGGGCTTTGGCTATCTCCTGATAATGATGCTGGCTCAGTTTGGTGATGAACTTTTCAACAACTTCCTGGGTGTAGGGTGGTATTTGGCTTGTTTCAGCCAAAACTTCAATTTGGGTCAGCATGGCTTCTTGAGGGCCCTTTGAACAGACCCCAACTGGTTCGCAGTGTTTAAGGCGCTCAATCAGCTGCTGAACTTCTGTCACAGAACGGTGCTGGTACTTGGCAATCTCATGCACCTCCGTTGTCAAAAACCCGTCTTCGTCCAAATGGTTCAGAATATAGGCAGCAATTAGGCGGTCGTTTACGGCTAAATCGCCCGCTATCTGTGTCAGCACAAAGGTTGGCAGATCTACTTCTTCAGAAGCATAGGGCTCATCCGGTGAGTCGTTAGCATCGCCGGATCCCCGCGTAAAAAAGTCTTCTCTGGGAGAAATAAACACGATGGGTTCCTGCGAGCTGTAGTCACTGGGTTGGCTGCAAACGGGGCAGGGGCCGGTTTCGTTCAGCAGGCGTTTGCACTTCGGGCAGCGCCGCTCATTAATCAGTTCAAGCGCAGGGTTTGTGGAAAGCTCGGTTTCAATCTTTTCAGCAAGTTCTGTGGCCGGCATGCTTAGTAAAGTCATCGTCTGCGCCAGATGGGCACTGGTGGTTGTAAGCGTCAGTTGAACGTGATTTTGCTGCATAGAAAACTCCTTGGCAAAGGGGTAAGCCCTGTTGCAAGAAGTATACCTAAACCTGCTTTACGATGTCAATAAAAAACAGCCTTTTTCATGTAAAAGGGTCAGGAAATGCCATATACTTTTTGAACTGGAATTACACCGGCTGCAAAGATTGATGGCACATAATGCATTCTTGATTCGCAAGGCTGCAAGGCCGATGCAGTAGCCCCGCAAGCTGATGTGTAAGGCTTCGTCATTTGCAAAAACCTGCAGGATTGCGTCAAGTAGCTTGCCTAATTGGGTGCCTGCCGAGTTTCTCTTTTCTAAAATCAATCCCAAGGGAAAACGTTATTTTTAACTTATCAGACATATTTTCTCAAAGCAAAAAATCACCTGAAACTTTGACAAAAGTATTCAGCGCTTAGGGATAGGCTTGCGGAAAGCCCATTAAAACGCCCTGAATATGTCTCTTTAATCATTCTGCACTCCATGGGACAATGAAAAAATACAAATAATTGTAGGGGTAATATTTTAATTCCCATTACATATGCGCGTAGAAAAATACCTTTCCGCACGTACCCCCCTCTTCAGTATACCCCTTTCCGCATGCGGAAAGGTCACACCCCTTGCTTCCTCCTCATCCTGAGCTCTTTTGCGAAGGATCTGGCATTTACTTTCTTATCATCTTCATAAAAAAAGAGCAGTTTCCCTAGGAACAACGCCGGCATCGCACAAAAAATGCCTTAAAGGAAGCAGTCCTGTAGCTTAACAACCTAAATTCTCATCGAAGCAACACTTTTCTCTTTCCCAAGAGCAAGTACAATTCTTTCTATGAAAGAAATAAAAGAATCAGAACTAAAAAAAGAAAGCGCCATCCTGGTAGGCCTCAAAGTCAGCGTAAACTCCTCCTCTCAATTGCCTTTGGAAGATTCGCTTGAAGAACTCGCCCTTCTGGCTGAGACGGCCGAAATTGAGGTGCTGGGCAGCCTCACTCAGTCAATGCAAGCCCCTCACCCGCGCACTTTTATCGGTAGTGGTAAGGTGGAAGAATTAAAAATGATGGCGACCGAACTTGGCGCGGATACGGTCATTTTTGACGATGAACTTTCCCCGCGTCATCAGAGGGAACTCGAAGAAGAACTGGGCTCCAAAATCAAGGTTATCGACCGTACAGCCCTTATTCTGGATATTTTTGCCGGGCACGCCGAAACCCGCGAAGGCCAGCTTCAGGTAGAACTGGCCCAATTGGAATACCGTATGCCTCGTCTTACCAGGGCATGGACCCATCTTGCCAGGCAAACGGGCGGCGCGTCAGGCCGTACCGGCAGTGTTGGCGGTGTGGGCTTGCGCGGTCCGGGTGAAACCCAGTTAGAGGTTGACCGCCGCGAAATCAAAAAGCGCATCCAAAGGCTGAAAGAACTGATTGATAAAATCCGCGAGAATCGCGCGCAGCATCGCAATCAGCGTAAAAAGACCAATATTCCCGTTGTAGCCTTGGTTGGTTACACAAATGCTGGCAAGTCTACACTCCTCAATGTCCTTGCCCGAGCGGATATCTATACTGCAAATCAGTTATTTGCCACGCTGGACCCGACCACGCGGCAGGTGCAGCTTGAAGATGGCCAGCAGGTGCTTCTGACGGATACGGTTGGTTTTATCCAGAAGCTTCCCACCCAGTTGATTGCCGCTTTCAGGGCCACCCTTGAAGAAATATCCGAGTCGAATTTGCTCGTGCATGTCGTGGATGTTTCAAACCCTGTTTATCAGCTCCAAAAACGCACGGTTTTAGAAACCCTTAAAGAAATTGAAGCGGCAGATTTGCCCATTATTACGGTTTACAACAAAATGGATTTACTCCCTGAGGAAGACCTTGCTGCGCTCAGGCGTCAGGCAGACCCAGCTTCTGTTTTCATCAGTGCTAAACAAGGTATAGGAACAGATTCCCTTCTGAGTGAGATTTCTGCCCAGCTTTTGCGTAATTTGGAGTTTATTTCGGTGCTTATTCCTTATGAAAAGGGCCAGCTTGTTTCCCTCTTTCATGAGAAGGGTAAAGCCCGGAAGGTGGAAAACGGTGAGAAGGGTGTTCGTATGGAAGGCTTTTTGCCAAAACAATTGCTGAGCGTTTATAGTGCTTATCGGGTAAAAGAAGTCATTAAATAAAAAAAGACCAAAAGGTCTTTTTTCTTGTGGTTTAAGGGAGGCTAGTCTTTGCTGATTTCAAGGACTTCCCTACCCTGATAGTGCCCGCATTTGGGGCAGACACGATGGGGCAGAATCACTTCGCCGCAATTGGGGCAGGCAATACTGTTGCGAGCCTTAAGGGCATCATGTGCACGGCGGCGGTCACGCCGTCCGGAAGTGCTTTTTCTCTTTGGTAATGGGGTCATCTCGTGCTCCTAATTCTTGGTTAACCGTTGCAGTATACATGATATGCGCAACCCGGTCAAGGGTTTTGTGTTAGGTTGCATTCTTCTTTTGCAAATGCTTCAGATTCCTGTTTGTCGGGGCAATCTTACCGAAGTGGCCGTGTTTATATGGTAAGCATCATTCAGAAAGAGCGAGGTTTTGTCCACACTAAAATCTTGCATAAAAATTCCTGAAGCGCTTGAAATTCAATTTACATCGCTATGAATAGCATCTATTTCTTTTTTTGCCTCACACCTTCCCGCATTTCAAAGTAAAAAAAGCATATAAGCGGTCGTAAACAAAAGGATGAAATCTTATATGGAAAAACATCATAAAGATAGTGTATATTTACAGAACTAATGAGGCATTATGTTTAACGTCACCCCGCTTTCTGAAGCCCTTGAAATAACGCTTCAGCGTTTTATGGGTTTTAAGTCTGAGACCGAAATGGTTGCTCTGGATAAATCTTTAGGCAGAGTGCTCAGCAGCCCCATCACATTTAAAGAATTTATCCCCAATTTCAACCGATCTACCGTGGATGGCTACGCTTTACGTTCTGAAGATGTACGCGGATGCTCAGAATCAACGCCGGGAATTTTGCGTCTTCTTGGTAGTATAGACATGGGGAAACCTAACCATTTGCGTGTAGGAAATATGGATGCCGTCTTTGTACCCACTGGTGCTGAATTGCCGGAAGGGGCCGATTCAGTGGTTATGCTGGAATACACGGAGAAATTTTCTGAGGATGAAATTGCTGTTCTCCGGCCTTCTGCGCCGGGGGCTAACATCATTTTCCGTGGGGATGATGGCAAGCCGGGGGTAAGCCTTTTGCCGCTAGGGCACTGCCTTGGTGTGGCTGATATTGGTTCATTGGCGGCTCTGGGTTACAGCGCTGTTGAAGCCTATCAACCCCTCAAGATTGGCATTCTTTCTACTGGGGATGAATTGGTTCCTCCGCATGATCTTCCTGGGCCGGGCCAAATCCGCGACGTAAACACTGCTATGCTGGGCGCTTTTGCACAATCTGTGGGTTTTGAGCCTCTCGTTATGCCTTTCATCGCAGATCAAGAAGACCTTTTGGAAAAATCCATTCAGCAGCTCATTAAAGAGGCAGATTGCGTTTTAGTTTCAGGCGGCACCTCCGTTGGAGTGCGCGATAATCTTGCGAGAGTAATTGAGCGCCTTGGCAGCATTTTAATTCACGGGTTGGCAGTTAAGCCCGGTAAACCCACCATTATTGGCAATATTGAGGGCAAACCGGTTTTTGGGCTGCCTGGCAACCCAGTGGCGGCATATTTTATTGCCAAAGAGCTTGTTTTGCCTCTTCTGATGGGCTTCATGCATTCTGAACCCCAAAGAAAAACCTTGCCCGCAAACTTAAGCACTGCCTTTTCTTCCAATCAGGGCAGGGAAGAATTTGTTCTTGTTCACCTTGAAGATGGGCAGGCCAGGCCCTTGCCAAGCAAATCTGGCCTTATCACCGCCGTTTCACGGGCAAATGGATATATCCGCATCCCCCGTGACTCAGAGGGCCTTTCCAAAGGGGCTGAAGTGAATGTGATTTTACTGTGAGGGAAAATGGCTTTTGACTATTTAACGAACTTTCCTATTGATGAAGCAAGAACAAAATACCTGGATGCTTTGCGTCAAACCGGCTTAGAACTCCAAGCCGAACCAATTCAAACCTCGGCAGCTTTGCACCGTGTTTGCAGCAGGGCTGTTTATGCCCGCATTTCTGCGCCGCATTACAATGCCTGCGCAATGGATGGTATTTCCCTGAATGCAAAGCTAACCTTTGGGGCCAGTGAAACAACACCGGTGACCCTCCGCCAGGCAGATTTTATCTGGGTGAACACGGGCGACCCTTTGCCGGATGGGCACGATTGTGTCATCATGGTGGAGGATGTTATTCAGCAAAACGACCAGGTGCTTCTTTATGCGCCGGCTACTCCCTGGCAGCACATCCGCCAAATCGGGGAAGATATCAGCGCAGGAGATATGATCTTACCTTCTTTTACCCGCATTACACCGGCTATGCAGGGCGCTTTGCTGGCTGCCGGAGTCTTGGAACTTGAAGTTTTTAAAGCGCTTAAGGTCGGCTTTATCCCTTCCGGGAATGAGTTGGTTCCTCCGTCTTCCAACCCAAAGCCCGGTGACATTATTGAATTTAACTCTACAATCTTCAAGGGTATCTTAGAGGAATGGGACTGTCAGGTAAAGGTTTACCCTATCGTAAAAGACGAACAAGCCCTGGTTGAAAAGGCGCTTAACCTTGCTTTTTCAGAAAATGATTTAATTATTTTAAACGCGGGTTCTTCTGCCGGCAGAAAAGATTTTGCAACGGATGCCTTTAAGGCGGCAGGCACGGTATGCATTCACGGTATTGCCATTAAGCCCGGCAAACCGGCCATTTTGGGCATGAAACAGAGCGAAGGCAGAACGGTGCCAATGATTGGTTTGCCTGGTTACCCAGTTTCAGGCATCCTGGTTATGGAAGAAATTATAAAACCGCTTATTGACTTGATGAACCACCAGCCGACACTGCAAAAAACCGTTCTCCACCCCATCCTTTCCAGAAAGTTAATGTCCTCTCTGAAGTACAAAGAGTATATTCGGGCTCAGCTTGGGGAAGTTAACGGCAAATCTATTGCCGTGCCTCTCAACCGTGGTGCCGGAGTTGTTAGCTCTTTTATTAAAGCAGATGGCATGATTGAAGTGCCTCAAAATGTAGAAGGCTATGAGGCGGGGGATGCTGTAGATCTCTCCCTTCTCAAGGATTTTCGGGAGATCAAAGACGCGCTGGTGGTAACCGGCAGCCATGACCCTATGGTCGATGAAATTGCCGATCTGATGAAACGCTGCTGGGCAAGTTCTCGCGTCAGCTCCTCCCATGTAGGCAGTATGGGCGGAATCATGGCGGTTAAACGGGGTGAAGCCCATTTGGGTGGCATTCATCTGCTGGATGAAAACAGCGGAACTTACAATATCCCCTATCTTCAAAAATACTTCCCCTTTGGGCATGTTGTTTTATTGCGCGGCGTTCTGCGCACACAGGGCATCATGGTTGCCAATGGCAATCCTTTGAAGGTCAAAAGCATTGCCGATTTTGCGGGTCTGCGCTATGTAAATCGTCAGAAAGGGAGTGGTACGCGCATTTTGCTGGATTATCTTCTGAAAAATGAAAAAATGCCTTTCAGCCAGATTATTGGTTATCAGCGTGAAGAATTTACGCATACCGCTGTGGCCGCGGCAATTGCCGCGGGAACGGGCGATGCCGGCATGGGCATCTATTCAGCCGCCAAGATCTATGGCCTTGACTTTTTGCCCCTTTGGGAAGAAAGCTATGACTTCTTGGTACTTGAAGATGCAATGAGCCTGGAATCCATGCAGCGTTTCCGAGAGGTTTTGGCTGGAAAAGAACTGAAAGCTCGTCTTGAGAAACTGGGCGGCTATAAAACTGAGAACCCTGGAGAGATCATCCAATGGAACTGAGCCACACAAATCAGCAGGGTAAGGCCCAAATGGTAGATATCAGCGCTAAATCGACCACAGAGCGCATAGCCATTGCAGAGGGTTGCCTAAGCATGGCACCTGCTACCCTCAAAAAGATCAAAGAAAATACCCTGAAAAAGGGGGATGTCTTGGCGGTTGCACGCCTGGCGGGTATTCTTGCCGCAAAGAAAACGGATGAGCTTATTCCGCTTTGCCATACTCTGCCTTTAAGTGACATCACGGTAGATTTTGAGGAAGTGGATGAAAGAACACTCAAAATTAAAACATCCGCTAAAACAAATTATCAAACCGGTGTTGAAATGGAAGCGCTGACAGCAGTGAGCGTGGCCGCGCTTACCATCTATGACATGGTAAAGGCAGTGGATAAGGCTGTGCTGATTAAAGAAATTCACCTTGTGCATAAAGAAGGTGGCAAATCTGGCAGTTTTGATTGGGGCCAATAAGCATGCTGGACCAGTTTAACCGCCAGGTACACTACTTGCGCCTTTCGGTAACAGAGCGCTGTCAACTGCGTTGCACCTATTGCCGTGCTGGTGAAAACCTCTGCCCCAAAAAGAAGGAACTTCCTGCTGCCAATCTGATAGAAATTGCCAAGGCTTGCGCTGAACTGGGGATTGACCGGGTGCGCCTTACCGGAGGTGAGCCGCTTCTCAGGCGCGATTTGCTGGAAATTGTCAAAGGCATCCGCTCAATACCTGAAATAAGTGATATCGCGCTTACAACCAATGCCCAAACCTTGGCTGAACAGGCAAGCGAGCTTAAAAAGGCTGGATTGAACCGTGTTAATATCAGTTTGGACAGCCTTGACCCAGAAAAATTCAAAACCCTCACCGGAGGCGACCTCAAAAAAGTGCTTAGAGGGGTAGAAGCAGCTATTGAAAATGATTTGCAACCGGTAAAATTGAACGCGGTGCTGGTAAAAGGTGTCAATGACTCTGAACTGGCTGATTTTGTTGCTCTTACCCGTAACTTACCCATAGATGTAAGGTTTATCGAGTATATGGAAATTGGCAGCTCCACCATCAATCCTGAAAAAAGGGTAAGCAGCGATGCCATTTTGAAGCAGTTTCCGGAACTTAAACCCTTGGCTCCGCGCTACTTCGGCCAGCCCTCAACAGATTATCAGATGGAAGGCTATAGAGGCAGGGTAGGCCTCATCAGCCCCATTTCGCATCAATTTTGTGCTGATTGCAACCGTATCCGCGTCATGAGTGATGGCATGCTCCGCCCTTGCCTGGGACGTAATGAAGAGGTAGATCTACTTCCGGCCATCAGCAAAGGGTACCAGGCATTAAAAGAAACCATTCAGAAGGCTATTTATTTCAAGCCCCGCATGCATGAATTTGGCAAGCAAAAGCTTGAACGTGGTATGAGCCACATCGGAGGCTAAATGCAAGCAAGAGTTCTCGCAATAAACATCAGCGAAAAAAAAGGGACTATCAAGCATTCTGTTTCTGAATCCATCACAATTGATGAATTCGGCATTCAGGGTGATGCCCATGCCGGGGCATGGCACCGTCAGATAAGCCTTTTGGATCAAACAAGCGTTCAGAAAATGCTTGACCGCGGCGCACAAGGGCTTGTGCCTGGTGTTTTTGCAGAAAACATCACCACCCAAGGCTTAGACCTTTATCAGTTGCCCATTGGCGCAAAATTTAAAATCAATGATGTCCTGCTTGAGCTGACCCAAATCGGCAAAGAATGTCACCATCACTGCCAGATTTACCAGCAGGTGGGTATGTGCGTAATGCCTACCGATGGTGTTTTTGCAAGGGTTTTGCATGGTGGCACTATTCGTGCGGGGGATGAGATCAAGGTTATTCTGCCTGTTCGAGCCATTGTGATCACCATGAGTGATAAAGGCGCAGCCGGCCTTCGTGAAGATAAAAGTGGTCCAGCCCTTGTGCAGGCTCTATCTGGCAAAGCCGAAATTGTGCGTACACTTCTTTTGGCAGATGACCAGAAAAAATTGGAAGAAGCCCTTATTGCAATTGCCGATAAAAACCAGGCTGATTTAGTCTTGACTACGGGTGGCACGGGTTTTTCCCCGCGCGATTTTACTCCGGAGGCTACCCTGGCTGTTATTGAACGGAGTACACCTGGCATTTGCGAGGCCATGCGCGCTGCCAGCCTTAAAATCACACCGCATGCCATGCTCAGCCGAGCGCAAGCCGGAATTCGCAAGCGCACGCTTATCGTCAACCTTCCGGGCAGCCCTAAAGCTGCCCTTGAATGCCTGCAGGTAATTTTGCCGGCCCTTCCGCATGCTTTAGAAACCTTAAGTGGGGAAGCCTATGAATGTGCCACCCCAAAAAAAGATTAAAAGGGGCTTAACTGCGCCCAATCAAATATAATTTCACATAATCTTCGACTTTTCTTGCCTAAAGGCAACCATGGCATGAAGAGCGGCAGCTTCAATAAATCCAAAGCGTTGAAGCTCAAGGGCGGGTTTGGAAACAGGCCCACCTCCCATTTGGAAAGGAGACTGAATGAAAAAGTTTTTTGTAGTGTTAATGGTGGCTATTTTCCTTCTCGGTGCTGTTGCCTGTCAACAGGTGGAAAAGAAGCCCATCCGGATGTCCACAACCACGTCCGTGAATGATTCGGGCCTGATGGCTTACCTTCAGCCGGAATTTGAAAAAACAACTGGTTACAAGCTGGAAATTACCTCTGCCGGCACCGGCGCCGCCATTAAAAAAGGCGAAACAGGCGATGCTGACATCCTGCTTGTGCACTCCAAGTCTGCTGAAGAAGCCTTTATTGCCCAAGGTTTTGATGAGCAGCGTATTCCCTTTATGTACAACTTCTTTGTTATCGTAGGCCCTGCTGATGATCCTGCGGGTGTGAAAGGTTCGAAAACTGCTGCTGATGCTTTTAAAGCCATTGCTGCAAAAGGCGCAGCTTTCATTACTCGCGGTGACAAAAGTGGCACCAACAATGCCGAACTGAAAATCTGGAAGGATGCGGGTTTGGCACCGGATCCCGCCAAAGATACTTGGTACAAAAATATTGGGGCAGGCATGGGCCAGGCTCTGAATTCCGCAAGCGAAATGAAAGCTTACACCCTCTCCGATAAGGCCACTTATCTTGCCAACAAGGGCAGCCTCGAAATTTTACTTGAGGATGTTCCGGATATGAAAAATACCTACTCCATGATTGCCATTTCAACCAAGCGCTTCAAAGAGACCAATATAGCTGGCGCGGATGCTTTCATCAAATGGATGCAGTCACAACAGGCCCGTGACCTCGTTTCCAAATTTGGTGTGGAAAAATACGGTCAGCCGCTCTTCTTCAATCTTGAAAATAAGTAGTACTCAAAAGGGCGGCTGAAAACCGCCCTTTTATCTGTCTATGCAAGAGATTTTTGCCCAATTATTCGGCCCAAACCCTGAACTGAGGGAAATCATTGGCCTTACCCTGGTCATGTCCGTTCTCAGTACCCTGGTTTCAGGGGCTATAGGCATCCCTTTGGGAACCTGGCTGGGCCTCACCGAGTTTAAAGGCAAAAGAACCTGGCTGAAGATCAACTCCACCCTGATGGGCCTGCCGCCGGTTTTGGTGGGCCTTTTAGTCTTCCTTTTGCTTTCTCACAGTGGCCCGCTGGGCAAGTTGCGCCTGCTTTTTTCATTGCCTGCAATGGTGATTGCCCAGGTTATTTTGATTACTCCCATTATCACCGGCATGACCGCAAACCTCATTTCCTTGAACGCTAATGCCATCAACGAAACCTGTCTGGGCCTTCGGGTTCCGCCTTTCCGTAAACTTTTGCTGGTACTTAAAGATTTTCGCAAGGATTATTTAATCAATGTGCTGGCCGGTTTTGGGCGCTCCATCGCCGAAGTAGGTGCGGTGCAGATGGTGGGCGGTAACATCCAATACAAAACCAGGGTGATGACCACAGCCATTATGATGCAAACCAATATGGGACAGTTTGAACAGGCTTTAGCTTTGGGCTTTGTATTACTCTGCATTGCTTTTTTGGTAAACTTTGGTGTTCAATCTCTGCAAAAAGGAAATTCGGATGATTGAATTAAAAGGCATCAAAGTTGTTCGGCGCGGGCGCAAAATACTCGATATTCCTCATCTTCTCTTTGAGCCTAACCGCTCTTATGCCCTTACCGGTGAAAATGGCAGCGGCAAAACAACCCTTTTGCGCCTTTTGGCGGGGGTTATTCAACCTACGGAAGGCACCGTAAAGGGTCTGGATGGAATGCAAATTGCCTATCTGCCTCAAAAGCCTTATTTATTCAGAATGAACGTCTGGAAAAATCTATCATTTGCCCTTTCTGAGCCCAAAAAACACGCTGATGAATTGCAGCATGCCATTAATGCGGTTGGTATGCAGGGCTTTGAGCAGCAGGAAGCCGAAAAACTTTCAGGTGGAGAAGCCCAGCGGGTGGCAATTGCCCGCCTTTTGCTGATTAAAGCCAATCTGGTTTTATTGGATGAACCCACAGCCCCCATAGACCTTCGCGGCCGCGAGCAAATCGACTTGGTGATCTCTGAATATGTTAAAGCGAACCGGGCAACACTTATTTTTGCCACGCACTCATTGGAACAGGCGGCTAAACTGGCGGACACGGTTATTCATCTTCAGGATAGCACTCTCAATGCTTGATTAAAATTAAAATGCCCCCGGAGCGACTCGAACGCTCAACCGATGGATTCGAAGTCCAGTACTCTGTCCATTGAGCTACAGGGGCGTAGGCGTGATTATACAACAGCTTGGCTTTAGGGCTGGGTACCAAGTTCCAAATTGTAGTAATTGTAAGAGGCGCTTGCCAGGTCTGCAAAAAGGGCATTGGCGACATCAAAAATGGCCTGCACTGGATGATAAGCAAAAATGCTTAGGACGTAATCTCCGCCTTTTGTATAAACAATACCAGAGTCTGCCATGGTGTGGATGTAACCATCAACTATTTCTACAGCCCATCCGTGCTTATGGGCAACCACTGTATTTGCAGGAACACCGGCCTGAATGAGTTGCCCGATATTATCCTTGCTGAGGTAATCTATCATCAGCCTGCATTCTTGCTGGCTTATTTTGCCGTCAAAAACAATGGGGAAGGCACCGCCGTAATTTTTATCACAGTAATAAAGATCTTCAAGGAGCATGCCTAAATCAGCCGGGGTGGTTTGTGCGTAAGGGTCGGGCCGCGTGTTAATATCTGTGCGTTCGTTGGCTGGTGTTTTGTAAGCCTGCAGGAGGGGAGAACCTAATTTAAAATAGCCAGCCCAAAACGTATTTTGCAGCCCTAAGGCAAACATGTCTTCCGAAATTGCCAAAGGCCCGCGAATCTTGTCAACGCCAACCTGGGCCACAATGTCAGACGCGCTGTTGTCCGACTGCTCGATCATCTTGGCGATGTCATCCAAGAGTTCCTGCGGATAAGGCGGATCCTGCCGGGCAAACGTTGAAACCAGAATGGGAATTTTGATGGTTGACCAGGATGAATAAGCTACATCTACAGGGGTGTTTTCAATCTCATTGCGTCTGCGCGTAAAATGGATGAGGTTCCCATTTTGCAAGTCTTTAAGGTAGATTTCTATCATGCCATCGTAGGCAGATTCATCAATGATGGCTTTCATGCTGTATTCCAGGGCTCCAAAACTTGGTTTGTGAGCTGCTGTTTCAACTATTTCTAAAACAGCCACCCGGTTGCTGATTGAGTTAATAGCTGTTTCTATTCTTGCCAATGACTTTTCCGGGTCGATTCGGGTACCACCCTGATTGGTGTTAAAAGCCGCCACACCCGGTACAGGCAAAGCAGTTTGCGCCTGCTGTTCATAGCGCGGCGCAATTTCATTTTGCAGAAAAGAAACTACACGGTTTTTATCTAATTCATACTGTAGGGGTATATCCTCAGAACTGATGGGCAAATTCCATAAAAAACGCCAGAAACCGACCCAAAAAGAAAGGTTAGAACGCTGTTTATCGGCCGCTGCCAACATGTTATCCAGCTTTAATTGATAACCTATAATAGCGGGCTTTACCTGCACTCTGGATTTTCCTACCAGTAGTTCAATAGGCGAAAGATAGATTTGGTTCAACCGGTCTGCAGCATTTTGAGGGCTTAAACCGCCCACGTTAATCCCCGCAATTTTTAGCCCACTTGGCATGGCTGCTCTTATCTGACTATAACGAACAAGTTGCATGGTCAATAAAAGGGTGGCAATGGCAAGAAAACCAACAGAGACCCATTGAATAAAGGAAGAACGTGACCTCATGGAACGAATTATAAATGCTTCTTGAAATTGCCATCAATAGGCCTTTGAGACTTTCAGTGCAATTGCATCTGCATGGTGGGCGGTGAGCCTGCATCACCTCAGGCGTCATTCTGAACGCAGTGAAGGATCTGGCAGTCATCTAGGTTAAAGCCCCAAAACAAAAAAGGCCAGATGCTTCGGAAAACACCTCAGCATGACGAGGGGGGGAGGATGCGGAGTGAAGGGTGTGGCAGTCATCCTGGCTAAAGGCCAAAACAGAAAAAGCCAGATGCTTCGGAAAACACCTCAGCATGACGAAGGGGATTGGATGCGGAGTGAAGGGTGTGGCAGTCATCCTGGCTAAACGTCCAAAACAAAAAAGGCCAGATGCTTCCTTACGTCAGCATGAGGAGGGGGGAGGATGCGAAGTGAAGGGTGTGGCAGTCATCCTGGCTAAAGGTCCAAAACAAAAAAGGCCAGATGCTTAGGCACGTTTGCCTTAGCATGACGAAAAATCTAAGGCTTGTAAAGCGGGCTGCAAGCAAGTGAGAGGGACCTTTCCGCATGCGGAAAGGGGTATACGGAAAGGGGGGGTGCGTGCGGAAAGGTGCCAAGTCAACGAGGAAAATGGTGTGGGCACGCACTATTTTGGCATATAAAAACATAAGATTTATGGGTTTTGCTGTACTTAACAGGCAGCATACCCGAAGTGTAGAAAACTGACAATGGCCGGATGCTTCGCAAAGGATGCTAAGGATGACGAAGCGGGAAGTTTGCACCCGCTGCTTTATTACCAGCATGAAATCCTTTCCTTGCAATGAGGATCGCTGCCGGGTCAGGAGGGATCATGCCGCCGGGCACTTTGCCATTATTAGCAGGATGGCACGCAATTTGTTGAGGGAGGACAAAACCATGTTCTCTCGCCATTAGATGCAATTGTCCTCTTGAGCCTTTTGAACTCTTTGACCTTTATGGTAAACTATTCAACGGCGCCCTTTGGGCGTCTTTTAATGGATTTTGCGGAGTAAAATGCGTTCTATCGAGTGGAATCAAACAAGTTCTAAAGTCCAGGCAATCGACCAATCATTGCTGCCCGGCGAATTTAAGGTTATCGAATTTGAAAATGCGGATGAGATTCGCGGTGCCATTCGTAGTATGGTTATTCGCGGAGCTCCGGTAATTGGTGTGGCTGCTTTTCATGCAATGGCCCTTAAAGCTCGCGAAATAGATACGCATGATTTGAAAACTTTTAAAGAAAAAATGGCTCAATTTGCCGCCTTTTTGAAGATGGCGCGCCCTACGGCCGTGAATTTAACTTGGGCTACCCAAAATGCCTTGGATTTTGTCAGAGATTTTGAAGGCTCAACCGATGCATTGCAGCATCTTATCTTTGAACTTGCTGAGCGTAAGGCCGAAGAAGATGTAGCGACCAATATGGCAATTTCCCGCTTTGGAGCCGAATTGATTAACGATGGTGATCGCATTGTCCACCATTGCAATACCGGAGCCTTGGCCACAGTGGATTACGGCACAGCGCTTGGCTGCATCCGCATGGCACACGAGCAGGGCAAACGCGTTCATGTATATGTGGATGAAACCCGCCCCCGTCTTCAAGGTTCCCGGTTAACTGCTTGGGAACTGGAGCAATATAAAATACCCTACGAAATCATCACGGATTCCAGCTCAGGCTATTTGATGCGCCTTGGCAAGGTAGCGAAAGTGCTTTTCGGGGCAGATCGCGTTGCCTTAAATGGCGATGTGGTTAACAAAATCGGCACTTATATGCTTGCATTGGCAGCATATGATAATGGCATCCCTGCCTACGCGGCATTTCCTCTTTCCTCTCTTGATTTCAATTGCCCAAATGGTGATTCGGTAGTTATTGAAGAGCGCAGCGGAGAAGAGGTTTTGAGTTTGCAGCAAAATGGGCAAATTGTTGCCCCTGCCAACGCCAAAGCGGTCAATTACGCTTTTGATGTCACGCCGCATCGTTTACTGGATGCCCTTATAACGGATAAAGGCGTATTATATCCGCCCTTTTTCAGAGATATTTCGGTTCTTGGTAACGCTGGGAGGTCTGAATGAAAGTTATTTTGACTGGTTCTATCGCATTTGATTACCTCATGTATTTTCCTGGTTATTTTAAAGACCACATCCTGCCGGAATCCTTGCATAAAATCAGCCTTTCATTTTTGGTGGATGATATGGTTAAGCGTTTTGGCGGTGTTGGTGCCAATATTGCCTATAACATGGCCCTCATTGGCGGAGATCCCTACCTCTATTCAGCAGCCGGTCAGGATTTTGGTGATTTTGATAAGCATTTGCGCTCTGCGGGCGTAGATACCAGCGGTGTTTATATTGACCCGGTTAAATTTACGGCTTCATTCTTTCAAAATACTGATTTGGGTCAGGCCCAGATTGCTTCTTTTTATACCGGAGCGATGGCAGACTCAGTAAATATGCCTCTGGCGGATGCAAAAGGCCATCCGGGTGATCTGGTGATGGTTTCACCGACCGACCCTCGTGCGATGGAGCGCTATATGGAGGAATGCAAAGGCTTGGGCTTGCGCATGCTTTTTGACCCAGGCCAGCAGATCGTAAGAATGAATGCTGCCACGATGCGCAAAGGCCTTAAGAATGCCTATGGACTTTTTGTGAACGACTATGAGTTTGAACTTTTACAAAAAGAAACAGGCTGCAGTGCGGAAGAAATTCTGCATGGGCCCGAATTCTGCGTGGTAACATTAGGTAAAGAAGGTGCCAGAGTGGTTACTGCTCAGGAAGATATTTTGGTGCCAGTGATTCCTGACGTTAAAATAGTTGACCCAACTGGCGTTGGCGATGCCTTTAGAGGCGGATTTTTGCGGGGTTACCTGCTGGGTTGGCCCATGCGTGTTTGTGCAGAAATGGGAGCAACTACCGCGGCTTACTGCCTCGCGGAACATGGAACTCAGGAACATAGTTTCACTTGGGCGCAGTTTAAAAAATACTATCGCAGCACTTTTGATGATAAAGGTTTACTCGATACGATCAATCAAGATAAAGAATAATCGGAGAATATATGCAAAATTTCAACATCAGAGATATTAATCTTGCAGAAGGCGGACGCCGCCGAATGGACTGGGCCGAACGTGAAATGCCCGTGCTTACTTCCCTGGCCAAACGCTTTAAAGATGAAAAACCCTTTGACGGCATCCGCATGTCATGTTGTATGCACGTGACCACTGAAACAGCCAACCTCTTGCGCGTACTTCAGATAGGTGGGGCAGATATTGTCATTACTGCCTCCAACCCTCTTTCTACCCAGGATGATGTGGCTGCTGCTCTCGTTTCACAATATGAAATTCCTGTCTTTGCTATCAAGGGCGAAGACGATGCAACTTATTACAAAAATCTGCATGCTGCAATTGCCCACAAACCCCAGATTACCATGGATGACGGCGCAGATCTGGTAAGCACTATCCACAAAGAATACCGCCAGTTGCTGCCTGATATTGTTGGGGGCACGGAAGAAACCACCACCGGTGTTATTCGCCTGCGTGCAATGGCTATGGATGGCATGCTTGAGTTTCCCGTGATGGCCGTGAACGATGCCATGACCAAGCACTTCTTTGATAACCGTTATGGCACAGGCCAATCCACCATTGATGGCGTAATCCGCGCTACTAATATTTTGCTTGCCGGCAAAACCTTTGTTGTGGCTGGTTACGGCTGGTGCGGCCGTGGTTTGGCAATGCGTGCCCGGGGTATGGGCTCTAACGTGATTGTCACCGAGGTTGACCCTCTGGTAGCCCTTGAAGCGGTAATGGATGGCTTCCGGGTAATGCCCATGATAGAAGCTGCCCCTCTCGGTGATATTTTTGTGACCGTAACGGGTGACCTCAATGTCATTGATGAACACCACTTTGAAGTGATGAAAAGCGGAGCCATTGTGGCAAATTCTGGTCACTTTAATTGTGAAATTAATATCCCTGCTCTGGAAAAACTCTCCAGGGATAAAGCCCTGGTTCGCCCCTTTGTGGATGCTTATCATACTCGCGATGGGCGAACAATCAATATTCTGGGTGAAGGCCGTCTGATTAACCTTGCTTCTGCAGAAGGGCACCCTGCCTCCGTGATGGATATGTCTTTTGCCAACCAGGCCCTGGCTGCTGAATACATGCTCAAGCATGCTGGAAAACTGGAAAAGAAGGTTTATAACGTTCCGGAAGAAATTGACCGTGAAATTGCCCGCCTTAAACTGGATGCCATGGGTGTCAAGATTGATACCCTTACACCCGAACAGGTGAAATATCTGGGCTCCTGGCAGGAAGGCACCTAAGATACGCTTTAATGGTATGGAAATAAAATGGCCCAGCTTTTTTAGCTGGGCCATTTTTCTGTACAAAGAGAATTATTTGAAGAGTAGTTTGGCAAGCCAAAGGATGATGATGGCGCCTATCATAGAGGCAATAATGTCGCCAATGATATTCATGGGTGAAGCAAGCCCTGGCATCAATGTGCCAAAAAGCCAACCAAAGAGCAAACCGCCCAAAATACCTACAATAATTTTGCCGATAACAGGCAGGGATATACCCTTGACAATATTGTCTGCAAGCAGACCAGCAATTAAACCTACGACAATGCGAATGATCCAAGCCAAAAGATTACTATCCATATTTTCTCCTATTATTGGTAGTTGAATGACTACTTAAGGTCATTCTATAACAATAAAAGACACAAATATGTCTTGTATAAGGCTTCTCTCAATACTCTGTGACTGAATCAGAGTCATCAATTTCTGCTCCCAAAGCATTTGCCATTGGATCAGACTTGGCCATTTCCCTTACTCTCTCTTCAACTTCTTTCATTAGATCAGGGTTTTGGCTTAAATAGTTCTTAGCTGCTTCCCGGCCCTGGCCCAAACGGCTTTCTTTGTATGAGTAGAAAGAACCCCGTTTTTCAATTACTTCCAGATTGGTGGCCAGGTCAAGAATGTCGCCTGCTTTAGAGATGCCTTCATTGTACATAATGTCAAATTCAGCCGTGCGGAACGGGGCCGAGACTTTGTTTTTCACCACTCTTACGCGCACCCGGTTGCCGGTAATATCTGCACCGGCTTTGATGGATTGCAGCCTTCTCACATCCAGACGCACGGATGCATAAAACTTAAGCGCATTGCCTCCGGTGGTTGTTTCCGGGTTGCCAAACATCACGCCAATCTTCTGACGCAATTGGTTGGTGAATACAACCGCTGTTTTGGTCTGGTTAATAGAGCCGGAAAGTTTGCGCAGTGCCTGAGACATTAGCCGGGCTTGTACGCCCATTGTGGGATCTCCCATATCTCCATCAATCTCTGAGCGTGGAACCAAGGCAGCTACAGAATCCACAACTACCAGGTCCACTGCGCCGGAACGCACTAAAGTTTCACAAATTTCCAATGCTTGCTCGCCCGTATCCGGTTGGGAAATAAGCAACTCATCGATGTTTACTCCGCAGCGCGCTGCGTAACTTGGGTCAAGGGCATGCTCCATATCAATGAAGGCGGCCGTTCCGCCCCTTTGCTGGCACTCTGCTACAAGATGCTGGCACAGGGTGGTTTTGCCGGATGATTCCGGGCCGAAAATTTCTGAAATTCTGCCCCGTGGAATACCGCCAACGCCTAATGCCAGGTCAAGAGAGAGCGACCCGGTAGGGATGGCTTCTATCTGCATCTGATGGGCTTCACCTAAACGCATGATACTGCCTTCACCATATTTTTTGATAATGTCATGCAGAGCCCGGTCAAGCACCGCTTTTTTTGCTTCGTTTAAACCATCATTTAAGTCGGGTTTTTGGGGAATGCTTTTTTTGGCTGCCATTGATTTTCTCCGTTATCTCATATAGCTGTTGAATAATATTAGCACAGTTGTTCGAAGTGTCAAGAACTTAAGAAACAATTTCTCTGCATTCCATGTAAAAACGTTTATCTTTGGCGTGTCCCATGGAAAAAGTTTTGCGGGGCAGTGCGCCGTCTAAAATAACCGTCTTAAAGAAGGATTCTTTGGGGATGGCCGGTAAATAAAAACCAATGTTTCCGGGCTTTTTGCCAAGCTCATCCACTACGTCATCTCCGTGAACGTAGTCAATAGTAGACTCAGGATGTTCTTTAAGGTAAGAATCCAGAAAAGCCTGCAAATTGCCCACGGCTAAATTCTGGGGCAGTCCATCCAGTTCTAAAATCTCATACCCTTTAAAGTTAATGACCCCAAGCACTTGCTTGCCTTCACCTGCTTCATTTACTCTGCGGGTCATTGCGGCCATGCTTTGAACCGGCAGCATGTCTACATGCCCCTTCCAGGTTTCCAAAAGCTTGCTGAGGAAGTTTTTATCCACATTGAACATCACCCGATGAATGCCCTCAAATTGCAATGAAGGGTCGTGCAAGTTCACCAATTCCACCAGCGCGTAACGCGCGGGGTGATTCATGCCTACGTTTGGCTTCAGTTCTTCCCAAATGGCTTTTGCGGTGGCTAAAGAATGGTTACCATCGCCCATTGCAAACAATAAGGGGTGGTCAGCTTCAACATTCCCGTAGTGTTGGATGTAAGTATTGGGCTCGATAAGTTTTGCAAGCTGGCGCATGATTTCTTCCACCAGCTTTTCATCTTCAATCAGATAACCTTTAAGATGCCCGCTGCCCATCATTAAATCAAAGTCATAACAGACGGTGAGAGATTCTTTAACCTTTTGGGCTTCTTTAAGCACAGATTGGTGGGCATCATCATAAAGCACCATGATATGAGGCATTTCAAGGCTGGCGCCGCGGCGCACTTGCATGCGGGGGGGAAGCCGATCCAAAATAGTTCCTTCGGTAGCCCGGATGAGTGTTTGGGAGCCCTTATTAAAGTCATAAGTCTCCAAGTCCAAGGCTACCATAAGGCCGGTTTGAACCTTGCCTGCGTTGCTTCTTTCCACGAGAATAAAGCCATGCTTTCGTTCAAAAATGTCCGCTTTTAAGTAGTCCTTCATGGCTTTTTGTGAGCGGGTGATCCTTTCTTGCACGTCTTTTGCGTGCAGCCAAACCTCAGGAAGGATCATATGCAGTGTAGAAGGAGCCTCGCCAACAATTTTTGCAGCTTCCTCCCAGTATTCGGGTTGTGATGTAAACTGGTCGCAGGCGATTACCGCCCATTTGCTGGGGTCAAGCTCTTTTTTAGGGAGCAGAATTTCAGGAACTTTTACGCCGATTTTTTCAGAAACTGACATCTTTTCCTCTTTCAATTGGGTGAGTTATTGATAAATTGTATCAAAGCAAGTTCTTTTTTAATGTTTTCACTCCATAATTCTTTATGATGACCCAAAAATCACTTTGATGGTTTGCTATGGGATTTATTTTGGTGCATATGCTTATATGGGGTTTCTAAAAGTTTTCGCTAAATCAAGGGTTTTCATGTACAATTTGGGGCTGAAGGTAGATATGTTTGAAAGTCTTTCTGATCGATTAACAAAAATATTCGATGACCTGAAACGCCACGGTAAACTCTCTGAAACCGACGTGGATAAGGCCATGCGTGAAGTAAAGCTTGCCCTTCTGGAAGCAGATGTGAGTTATGGGGTGGTGCGTTCCTTTACTGATCGTGTAAAAGAACGGGCCATTGGTGCTGAAGTTTCCAGAGCGCTGAACCCCGCTCAGCAAGTCATCAAAATCGTAGATGAGGAGCTTATTAAAACCCTCGGCCAGGCTGAACCTCTCAATCTGCGCGGTGAGAAGCCCTACGTCATGATGATGGTGGGCTTGCAAGGTTCCGGTAAAACGACTGCTGCGGCCAAGCTTGCCAAGATCCTGCGCGCCAGAGGCGAACGCGTGATGCTTGTTGCCGCCGATATTTATCGTCCTGCAGCTATTAAGCAACTTCAAACCATCGGCGCAAAAGTGGATGTACCCGTTTTTACTCTTCCCGGGGCAAAGCCTGTTCAGATTTCAAAAGAAGCATTTGAGGCAGCCAGAAAAGGCGGTTATTCCGTTGTCATTCTCGATACCGCGGGACGTTCTCAGCTTGATGATGCATTAATGACCGAAATCAAAGCTATTCGCGCGGAGGTGCCGGTTACAGAAATCCTCTTGGTGGTGGATTCCATGATCGGTCAGGAAGCCCTCAATATTGCCAAAGGTTTCAAAGAAGCCGTGCCGGTATCCGGGCTTGTGTTTACCAAAATTGACGGCGATGCCCGCGGTGGTGCTGCTATTTCCATACGTGAGGTAACCGGTATTCCCATCAAATTCCTGGGAACCGGTGAAGGCTTGGACGCTCTCGAAGTTTTTGATCCTGTGCGTGTTTCCAACCGCATTTTGGGGATGGGCGATATTCTTGGCCTTATTGAAAAAGCCCAGGCTGCTTACAGCGCGGAAGAAAGCGCCAAAGACGCAGAAAGAATGCTTTCAGGTAAATTTACGCTTGAAGATTTTGCCAAGCAGCTTAAACAGGTCAAAAAGATGGGTCCGTTGGGTCAGGTGCTCGGGATGATGCCTGGCCAGTTTGGCGCCGTTGCCAAACAGATTGACCCGCATGAAGCTGAAAATCAGCTCAAAGCGGTTGAAGCCATTATCGCTTCCATGACTCGTGAAGAGAGGCGCGATCCAGGCATTCTCAACGCCAGCCGCCGCCGACGCATTGCTGCCGGCTGCGGTAAAGAAGTGCAGGATGTCAACCGTTTAATAAAACAATTCCGCGATATCCAAACCGTAATGAAACAATTACAAAAACCCGGAGCTCGTGGTAATATTAATAAGTTATTTGGTTAACTTGTGCTCGCAGAAAAGGAAATGCCCCTTCAGCATTCTCTCAGCCTTTGAAGAGAGCCTGTTATAGAAAACTTTTACAGGAAAAAACTAAGGAGTAAGGAATTAATGATTCGCATTCGTCTTCGCCGTATTGGTTCAACGCATCAGCCTCACTACCGTGTGGTCGTGGCTGATAAAGAAGCCCCACGCGATGGTCGCTTTATTGAAATTGTTGGGCAATACAACCCTAAAACCAATCCCGGTACGATTAATTTTGATGAAGAACGTGTTTACCATTGGATGAGCGTAGGCGCTCAGCCTTCAGAGTCGGTTGCAAAACTCTTCAAAGTTGTCAAACTGGATGAGCGTTTTGCCCGTCTTAAGGAGGGTGAAAGCCAGGAAGCCTTGCTTGAAGAATCAAAGAAAGTATACGAAAATTTGGTCTCTTCAGCAAAAACGGCTCATCCTGCCAAAGCAAAAAAGGCTGCCAAACCCAAAAAAGAAGAAGCTGAAAAAGCGGGGTAACACTGCATAAATGAAACAGGACGAATTAGTTAACCTGCTTGAATACATGGCCAAAGCGCTGGTTGATAAACCCGATGAGGTCAGTATTGAGCACTACCAGGATGGGAAGACCCTCCATCTCGACTTGCAAGTCAGCAGCGGAGATATCGGCCGCGTTATCGGCAAGCACGGCCGTGTTGCTAACGCCATGCGTACCCTTTTGCGCATGGTTGCGGCCCGTAATGGCGAGCAAGTGAGTATGGATATTGTAGATATTGAGTGATCTTCTTCCATGAGTTCTAAAGATCCAAATGAGTCAGGCGCCGGAAAGAAATCCGGCCCTGCTTTTCTTTTAATTGGCAGGCTTGGCAAAACCCACGGTATCTATGGCGAAATAGACTTGCAAATTTATACCGACTTCCCCGAACGTTTGAAGCACGGCAGAAGAGTCTATTTGGGCCTTGAAAAAATACAGCTCAGTCTGGATACGGTTCGTCCTAAAAATAAAGTGCTTCTCATTTCTTTTGATGGATATAACTCTCCGGAAGAAGCCAGAGCGCTTACCAATCAGGAGCTTTTTATCAAAACCTCGGACGTTCCTGCTCTGCCAGAGGGTCAGTTTTACCACCATGAACTGCTTGGGCTGGATGTTTATGAAGGTTCTGTTTTTCTGGGTGAACTCACAGAGATATTGGAAACCAAAGCCAATGACGTTTTTGTCATAAAAAATGAAACCGGTCGTGAGTTGCTGCTGCCGGATATTCCTGAAGTTATTCTTAAAATTGATCTTGAAGCCCAACGGGTTTCCGTAAGCGTGCCGGATGGATTGAGGCATGAATGAACGGCAGTATTGGCTGGCTTTCAGCCAGG
Source organism: Anaerolineaceae bacterium (assembly GCA_034926255.1). Lineage (GTDB taxonomy): Bacteria > Chloroflexota > Anaerolineae > Anaerolineales > Anaerolineaceae > Mesolinea. The sequence goes on from JAYFRD010000014.1 coordinate 84,197, forward strand.
TAAGGGGCATTGGCTCTCTTCGCTATAAAAAACTGCTGCACTACTTTGGCAAGCTTTCCCTTGCCTGGCAGGCTTCACGCAGTGAGCTCTTGCTTTCCGGTCTTACTCCTAAAGCGGTTGATGCTGTTTTTCTGGAACGTAAACGTGTTAATCCCGAAAATTTGGAGGAGATGCTCTTCCGTCTTGGAATCGACTACATGCTTTGGGATGACCCGCTTTATCCGCGTTATCTTGCTGAAATACCCCAAGCACCTCCAGTAATTTACTACAAGGGCAATTTATTGCCCGAGGACGACTTGGCCTTTGCCATCGTTGGCACACGCAGCGTTACCGCTTATGGCAGGCAAATCACCAAAGATACGGCGGAGTGCCTGGCAATTGCAGGTGTAACCATTGTGAGCGGTTTGGCAAGAGGGGTTGATGCCATTGCTCATCAGACAGCGCTTGACGCGGGGGGCAGAACCTTGGCCGTTTTAGGTTCGGGTGTGGATATCATCTACCCGCCGGAGCACCGCCGGCTGGCTGAAAAGATAGCCCTGAACGGAGCTGTTCTCAGTGATTACCCGCCCGGTACAAAGCCAGATGCCATTAACTTCCCGCCCAGAAATCGCATTATTTCCGGCTTGGCGCGTGGCACATTGGTGGTGGAAGCAGGGGAACGCAGCGGTGCCCTTATTACTGCCAAGTTTAGTGTAGACCAGGGCCGCGAAGTCTTTGCAGTTCCTGGTTCAGTGCTGGCTTCGATGAGCCGCGGCACAAATGCCCTGATTGCCCAGGGTGCAACACCCATGATTAATCCCAGACTTATTTTGGATTTTCTCAAACTGAAACCAGCTTCCGCGAAGCCCCATGAGGCTGCAAGCTTGAATGCGGATGAAGCTGAGATTTTGCATGCCATGGGATCTGAAAGCCTGCATTTTGATGAGCTTGCATCCAAACTTTCATTCTCTGTAGAAAAATTGAGTGCCCTTCTGACCATGATGGAATTGAAGGGATTGGTCGCAAAAAATTCTGCTATGGTTTACTCTGCGCTTTCTGAGTGGCGCTACTAATCTTAAGTTTCAAATTGCTTTACAAAATAGATATGGTATTATTTGCCACGATTTTTAACACCTTAATCTTGTTGAGGCTGATTTGGAAGCATATTGTCTTAAATGTAAAGAAAAACGAATTATTAAAGACCCTGTGCCAGGGTTTACAAAAACAGGTTCGCCTATCACCAGCGGTTTTTGCGAGACATGCGGGTCTAAGCTAAGCAAACTTGGCAATACCCCTGCCCATGAGGGTCTGGAGAAACCAGAAATAACCAAGCCTGTGCGTAAACCAAAAGCCCATAAATCCATAGACAAAAAGACTAAAACTTTAAAAACGGTCTCCTCAAAAACAAGAACGACCAAAACTAAAAATGGAAGGTCGCGTGCCATCCCTGCAGAATTTATTGGCAAAGGTAAAAACATGGTAATTGTGGAATCCCCTGCCAAGGCGCGCACCGTGGGCAAGTTTTTAGGGAACGATTATTCCGTTATTGCCTCGGTTGGCCACGTGCGCGATTTGCTGAAAACCCAATTAAGTGTGGATCTTGAAAACGATTTTGCTCCAAAATACCGCATTTCGGATGATAAAAAAGAAATTGTGGCGGCCATTGCCCAGCGAGCCGAACGCAGTAATACCGTTTATCTGGCAACAGACCCTGACCGCGAAGGCGAAGCCATTGCCTGGCATATTCAGGAAAGCGCAGAAATTCCGGATAAAAAAGTAAAACGGGTTGTTTTCCATGAAATTACGCGCGATGCCATCAGCGATGCTTTTGCACACCCGCGCCAAATTGATTTGGATTTAGTTGACGCCCAGCAAGCTCGCCGTATTTTGGATAGGTTGGTTGGTTTTGGTATCAGCCCCATCCTTTGGGCCAAAGTTCGCAGTGGGCTTTCCGCCGGTCGTGTGCAATCCATAGCCCTGCGCCTGATTGTTGAGCGCGAGCGGCAAATACAGGGCTTTAACCCTGTTGAATATTGGGTAGTCAAAGGCGAATTCCTTCCCCTCCATACCAAAACCAGTTTTATGGCTAAGTTTATTAAATTGAATGGCAATGACCCTCATCTGCCGAATGAACAAACAACAGCTGAACTGGTCAAGAAAATGAGAAGTGCCGCCTTCGTCATTGAAAATATCAGCAAATCCAACAGGCGCATTAACCCCGGCGCGCCTTTCATTACCAGCACTCTTCAGCAAGAAGCTTCAAGAAGGTTGGGCTTTACAACCAAAAAAACCATGCAGATTGCCCAGCAGCTCTATGAAGGCATTGATATGGGCCAAGGCGAATCCACCGGTCTGATAACCTACATGCGTACGGATTCTGTGAACCTCTCGGCCTCTGCTGTAGCGGATGCAAGAAAATATATCCAGAACAAGTATGGCAATTCATTTTTGCCGGCTAAACCTCCGGTCTACCGTACGCGTGCTGCCTCAGCACAGGAAGCACACGAAGCCATCCGGCCTACTTCTATTTTTCAGGAGCCGGATGGCATCAAGAATTACCTGACGGGAGATCAGTACAAACTTTATAAACTGATTTGGCAACGTTTTCTGGCTTGCCAGATGACGAGTGCCCTTTTGGAAATCAATACGGTGGATCTGAACGGTACAAACGCTAAAGACTCCTATCTCTTCAGGGCCTCCGGCAGCCGCACCGTTTTTTCTGGCTTTCAGGCTGTTTACGCCACCGCCAAAGACGAGGATGCTGAAGAAGAAGATAATATCAAGCTGCCCCTTGAAGTGATGAAACGGGGTGACCCCATTACGCTCAAAAACCTTCTTTTTGATCAGCATTTTACGCAACCCCCGCCGCGCTTTACCGAAGCTTCCCTCATCCAGGTTTTGGAAGAAAATAAAATCGGGCGGCCTTCTACCTATTCTCCCATTATCTCTACGATTCAGGAAAGAGGTTACGTCTACCGTGAGGCCAAGCGCCTTTTCCCCACTGAAACAGGCTTTCTTATTAATGATTTGGTGGTAGAGTATTTTCCTCAGATTGTGGATATCAACTTTACTTCCCGGATGGAAGAAGAACTGGATGAAATTGCAGAGGGCAAAAAGCAGTGGGTGGGCACAATCCGCGAGTTTTATACGCCCTTTGAAGCCAGTCTGGTAAACGCAAAAAACAATATGCCGGTCACTCGCATCCAGCCTCAGAGTGCCGGACGCCCTTGCCCCCAGTGCGGTAATGACCTGGTTATTCGCAACGGCCGCTTTGGCAAGTTTATCAGTTGCAGTAAGTTCCCAACTTGTCGCTATACGGAAGCGGTTGTAGAAAAAGTAGGCGTGCCTTGCCCAAAGTGCGGAAAGGGGGATATTGTTGTAAAGCGCAGCCGTAAAGGCAGAGTGTTTTACGGCTGTTCCAACTATCCGGACTGCGATTTCGTTTCCTGGAATAAACCTGTTCAGAAAAAATGCCCGGAATGCGCTGGTACGTTAGTGATACAGAATAAAGAGCATCTGGCCTGTCTTAATTGCAAAATGGTTTTTAGCGTCGATGAGGGTGATTTGGTGTAGTTTGGTATATTTCATGCATCTCTCACTTTAGGTATCGAGAAAATAAGAGGTGCATGATGAATAATTCTCCCGTTACACGCATTAAAAAAACGTATTTTTATGGCGCTGTTGGCGTCATTGCTGGTTTTGTATTAGGCCTGCTTGTTGGCTGGGTAGTTTGGCCGGTCAGTTGGACTGATGCAAGTTCTGCCAACCTAAGAGCGGACATGCAGCAAAATGTTATGAGCAATGCTGTTCTGGCCTATACCCTTACCAACGATCAGGATAAGGCTTTACAAGTCTATAAAGATTTCGGGGAAAAAGCTCCAACCGTGCTTGCTCAACTCAAAGCTAATCCAGGCTTATTAAATCAGGAACAAATTGCGCGCTTTGCAACGGCAGTTTCTGCACCGGCTGTCGCAGAAAACCCTGCTAAGCCTGCGGGCACAGACCCTGCTTCTGCAAGCCCTGCCGCACTTTCCAAAAAGAATACCGGAGTTCTTGGTATGGTATTGCTTGGTTTGCTGGTAGCGGGTGCTGCAGCAGTCTACTGGTTCTTTTTCCGCAATCGCGAACCTGCGTCCAATACCATTATGAGTATGGTTACGAAGAGCACCCAAAATGGTCCTCTTTCGAAAATAAAACAAGCTGGAATGCCCGCAAAACCTGCCTCTTCCAGTCAAAACACGGTTGCTCAGCGCCGTATGGATATACCCTCTGTCATGAATCAGGCTGGGCAGGCTTTTAGCCCTGTGGCTGAGCCTTCACCGCGGCCAATACCTGCTGCGGAAGAAAAACCTGCTCTTATTCCTTCCGGAAAACCAATTGCCCAATTTTTGACCACTTATATGTACGGCGATGACCTTTATGATGAGTCATTTATTTTTGACTCTCCCAATGGCGCCTTCCTCGGAGAATGCGGGGTCAGCTTTTCGGATATCATCGGTACGGGTGAGCCAAAGAAGGTTTCAGCTTTTGAAATTTGGCTTTTTGACAAAAACGATGTGCAAACAGTGACGAACGTACTGATGTGCCAGCACGCTTTTGAAGATATCTTCATGCGCGAAAATCTTGAGAAAAAGGGCGACTCTGTGCTCGCGGAACTCGAAAAACGCTTTACCATGGAAACTGCTTCACTTATTCTTGAAGGGCACATTGTGGACCTGAATTACGGAGAACTGGTGCAGACCCCTCAGAGTTATTTCCAGCGCCTCACTTTGGAATTGGCTGTATACGAAAAAAAGTAAGCTTTTTATTGTAGTTTTTACTTAATACAAAAAATGAGACCCATTAAAAAGGCCGGATTATCCGGCCTTTGAACTTTATTCTGTATTTTTAGAACGTCATTCCACGCTGAGGATTTTTAATTTTATTTTTGCTCCGTTGGGAAGTGTTGCTTCAACGGTTTTCCCTTTGCGGTACCCCATGAGGGCTGCACCGATAGGGGAGGCGTAAGAAATTTTGCGTTCAGAGGGTTTGGCTTCTTTTGCGCCTACAATCATGTAAGTTTCCTGTGGGTAGCCTTCTTCCTGCACAGTTACCTTACTGCCAATTTGCACTTTGCCCCCCGTTCCATCAGTGTCAACTAAAACGGCATTGGAGAGAATATTTTCTAAATCCTGAATGCGTCCTTCAAGAAAGCCCTGCTCTTCTTTAGCGGCAATGTAGTCCGCATTTTCAGAAAGGTCGCCCTGTTCAATCGCAAATTTAAGGCGTTTGGCAAGATCTGTACGTTTTGGGCCTTTCAGTTCTTCCAGCTCAGCTTGAAGCTGGGCTTTCCCAGCCGGGGTAAGGTAAGTGATATTTGGCATAAAACTCCTAAGGTAATACGTCTGGTACAAACAGACGGTTATATTCATCAATGGCGTAGCGGTCTGTCATCCCTGCAATGTAGTCACAGATGGTACGTTCCAGGCCATTTTCACGGATGCCAGGCTGTACATGGGTGGGCATGGTTGAGGGGTTTTCATGGTAAATACTAAAAAGGTCTGCCACAATTTTTTCTGCCTTAATGGCCATGCGTACCACACGGTAGTGCCTGTAAAGATTATGAAAAAGGAAGTCTTTAAGCTCGCGGTTGCGCCTGAACATGTCTTCGCTGAAGCCCACCACGTTATAAGGCAGTTTTTGCAGGTCAAGAGGGGTTTTGACGTTGCTTTTTCTCAAATAGCGGTCAATGGATTGAACAAGATCCGTCGTTTCAAAACCAATCAGCCGTCTGATAATCTGGTGACGCGTTAATTCATCCAGGATTTCAGATTTGCGCCTGCCGATGCTTTCGTTCACGATTTCCCAGATAGCGATGCCGTCTAACTGGGCAGGGGTAATCATACCCGAGCGCAGACCGTCATCCAAATCATGTGAGGTGTAGGCAAGTTCATCCGCCACATTGGCAATCTGCGCTTCCAATGACCCCCGCAGGTCTGGGCTGTAATCTTCTGCATCAGAAACGTCATAATCCGTTTCATGCTTTACCATGCCTTCGAGCACCTCATAGCTTAGGTTCAGGCCCGGGAAGTCCGGATAGCGATGTTCAAGCTCGGTAACAATGCGCAGAGAATGAATATTGTGGTTAAAACCGCCGTAATCCAGCATCAGTTTTGCCAGTGCGGCTTCCCCGGAGTGTCCAAAAGGCGGGTGGCCGAGGTCGTGTGCCAGGCAAATGGTCTCTACCAGGTCTTCGTTGGCCCCTAAACTGCGGGCTACCGAGCGCCCCAACTGGGCTACTTCCAAAGTGTGCGTGAGGCGTGTGCGGTAATAATCGCCTTCGTTATTGATAAAAACCTGCGTTTTGTACTCCAGGCGGCGGAAGGCCCCGGTGTGCAGAACACGTTCGCGGTCGCGCTGAAAGCGCGTGCGAAAATCAGCCTCTTCTTCAGGAAACTTGCGGCCTTTAGAATCTTTGCTTTTAATGGCATAAGAAGCAAGCTGCTGGCTTTCAAATTCTTCTAATTGCTGTCGGGTATAAATCATCTGCTGTCCTGCCTGAGATTATAAGTCATTTATATACTGCTGGGGGTCAGACTATCAGAGTGCCGCCTTCATCATCGGCAAGGGCATGGAAGATAGCATCTTTTTCCAAACCGGAAAAAATGCGCACACAGAGCCCGCGGTTTTCGCAAACAAGTTTTTGCATCAGGCTCACTTTAGAGGCCATCCCTCCGGTGACGTCTGCTGCCTGTGAGCCTTCAAGGAACTGAGCAGCGTCCGAAGCTGCAGGAATTTTGCTGATGAGTTTTTCCTTTTGCGGAAAGTCTGCAAAAACGCCTTTTTCAGAGCCGGCAAGCAAAAGGCGCTGCGGTTTGAGACTGGGCGCAAGGTGGATGAAAATTTCTTCAGTAGAAAGTATGGTGCCGCCAAGTGCCTCATCCACTGCTGCATCACCATGCACAACCGGGATCAGACCGTTGGTCAGAGACTGGCTGAGAGGTTTCAGGTTCCAGTTTTCGATCTTGCCGTTTTTGCTGACGGCAGCTGCCGAAACCGGAAAATCTACCACCGGCAAAGCGCATTGGTGGCAGGCCTCAATAAAAAAGTTATTCAGTTTCCGGGCGGAATACCATACTTCGGCATATCCCAGCCAATCTGCTTGTGAAAAAACGCCATTTCTGGTTTTGTATTTTTTGGCAGCATGATGCCCGAAAGATCCGGAACCATGCCCCAGCAATATTTTTGCCTGCGGGTTGTCTTCCGTAAAGCGCTTCACTTGCAATAAACAATCAATCAGTACTTCTCTGCGTGCTGTTTCAAATTGTTCCTTCTCTGTAATCAGAGAGCCTCCGAGCTTAAGGAAGGTAAGCATTTTATGCTCCTGAACCTGCAAGAATAAAAACGAACACCTGTTTTGCGCCTGCTTCAATGATTTTTTTGTGGATTGTTTCCTGCTGGTTTTGTTCGATAAGCATGAGCGCACAGCCACCACGGCCTCCGCCGGTCAGTTTGGCACCGTAAGCGCCAGCCTGGCGAGCTGAATTCACAATCTTGTCCAGTTCAGGGCAGGAAAGGCCTAATTGGCTTAAAAGGGCGTGGTTTTGGTCCATTAGCAGGCCAAGTTCTTTGGCATTGCCTTCTTCGAAGGCGTAACGGCCGGATTTTGCAATGGCGCCGATCTCTGCCATGATGGCCCTTACCTGTAGATCCGTTTGTGTTTTCCTTGCCATTTCACTAACAATCTCGCCGGTTTTTTTGGCCAAACCTGTATCTGCAATGAGAAAAGAAAGGTTTTTCTTTGGTTTGAGGATTATATTTTTCTCGCCTTTGATGTAATACAAAGGCGCTTCCAGGCTGATGACGCTGTTATCAATCCCTGAGGGGCTGCCATGCGCGGCCACTTCGCTTTGGAAGGCAACGCAGTTTACTGCATCTGTATTAAGGGGGTGCCCTAAAAATGCGGATAGGCTGCGGCTGATGGCAACAGCCAGCGCAGCACTGCCACCCAGGCCGGCCTTAAAAGGGAAATTGCTGTTCACACGTAAACAGAAACTGGGCTGGGCCTGAATTTCCAGGGCTTCCAGTGTGCCCCGAATGGCAAGGGCTATGGGGTGCCCGCGGTCCATAGCCTGCAGGCTTGTATCCAAACCCAGGTTGGGTACCTGAATAATGACAGTTCCTGAAGGAAGGCCGATGCCGGGCTCACAGAGCGCTTTTACACGCAGGTTTGAAATGGGCAGGGCAATGGCCGCTTCGCCGTATACTACGGCATGTTCGCCGAATAAAATAGCCTTTGCGCAAGCGCTTGAGGGAATAACCGGCATGGCTTACCTGAAGAAATAAATCAGAAATACGGCCATAAGACCCCACAGAAGAATGGCAAGCTGCAGTGGCCTGTCGTTGAGTAGAACATCTTCCGGGGCGGCCCCTATTGTGCTGGACTGGATGAGATAGCTGTAGCGGAACACGCCGTAGAGAACAAAGGGAATGGTGAGCATCATCCAGTGATTATTTGAGTCCGGGTGGGCGTTGAAGGTATACATGCAGTATGTGATAACAATGCCGCTGAGAATAACATTGAGATAATGGTTTAAAAGCTCTGCTGAATAACCCATCAAAACTTTTCGGTGTACGCCTGCGCTGTCTTCAAGCAGGCGTAGCTCTGAAAGCCTTTTGCCGAAGCCCAGGTAAAGTGCCAGAAGTGTGGTGAGTACGAGCAGCCAGGGCGAAAAGTAACGCACCTGAATAACAAGCAGGCCGGCAATAACCCTCAGTACAAAGCCCAGGGCAATGATCATTACATCAATAATCATGACCTGTTTAAGCCATTTGGAATAAGCTAGCATGAGCAAGGTATATAGGATGCACAAAAGACCAAAGTAAGGCGAAAGGGCAAATGCGCCTGCCAAGGCCAGCACGGCCAGGAAAAGAATCATTGTGATTGCCTTCTTCGGGCTTAATCTGCCGGAGGCAATAGGGCGGTTTTTCTTGGTAGGGTGCGACCGGTCGGATTTGTAATCCAGCAGGTCATTGATGGTGTAAGTGATGCCTGAAACCACGCAAAAAATGAGCGCGGCAGCAAGCACCCGCAAAAAGGGGGTAAGCTGGTTAAGTTGCCCGTCAAAAACTAAACCGGCAAAGAGCACACAATTTTTTACCCATTGGCGCGGGCGCAGGCTTTCAAGCATGGCTTTCATTGCAGTCTATTTTATCATTGTCAGGTTATATTTTTTTCCTGCCGGCCTATCTGATGTTGTCTGATCCAAAAAGAAATTTTCCATAAGATGCGCTTAAAATATTGCAGTTTTTCCTCACACTGCAAACCCAAAGTTGCAATCCAGGGCTATTGCATCACCATGGTGGGCAGTAAACCTGCACCATCTCACCTTCACCCTGAACGTAGTGAAGGGTCTGTTCTTTTGCTTAGCTTCCATTCAAAACATAAAAGGCCAGATGCTTCGGCAAGTTCGCCTCAGCATGACGAGGTGATTGGATGTTTCGGAAAGACAATTTCAACCCTACTCGTCACCCTGAACGTAGTGAAGGGTCTGGCAATCATCCTGGCTAAAGGTCCAAAACATGAAAGGCCAGATGCTTCGCAAAGCAGGCTCAGCATGACGAGGGGGTTGGGTGTTTCGGAAAGCCAATTTCAACCTTACTCGTCACCCTGAACGTAGTGAAGGGTCTGGCAGTTATCCTGGCTAAAGGTCCAAAACATAAAAGGCCAGATGCTTCCCTTCGGTCAGCATGACGAGTAAATTGGGGCGTTATTCAACTTTTGAGCCAGTGTAAAAGCCAGATGCTTCCTTGCGTCAGCATGACGAGGGGGGAGGGTGCGGAGTGAAGGGTCTGGCCTTTAACGGGTAAAACCGAACTTGCTTAATAGCCCGTATAGTCAAAAGCTAGATTTTTCGCTTCGCTCAAAATGACGAGCGCTGAATAAAGCTGGCATTGACCAGCCAGAAACAAAGACCCTCCCCTCGTCACCCTGAACGGAGTG
>JAYFRD010000042.1:0-20666 GCA_034926255.1 Anaerolineaceae bacterium
TTCGTTGCACTCAGGGTGACGGGTGTTTGGGCTTGGCCGGTCATAGTCAGCTTCATTCAGCGCTCGTCATGTTGAGCGAAGCAAAAAATCTGGCTTTTGGTTATGAGGGCTAAGAAGCAGGTTCAGTTTTACCTGTTAAAGTCCAGACCCTTCACTGCGTTCAAAGCAACAGGCGAGGGTAAAAGCGCTCAAGATAGGGCAGCTTTATAACCCTTGTAAAGTTCCAATAACACTTTACCTGAACTCTGCTTCATATTGCCAAGTTCATATCAACCCAGCAACAGGGCAGGGGGGCTTATTGCGCTTTACCCAATATGGCTGCCTGTGTTTTCTTGGGTAATGATTCCAAAATAATCCTATAAGATTCGCTGATCATTTCTTTTAAAACCGCTTCCGGCAGATTGCCGCCCAGGTCAACCGAATTCCAGTGCACTTTGTTCATATAGTATCCCGCAAAAACTTCTTCATACCTATTGCGGAATAATTCGCCGCGAGCCGGTTCCAATTTCACCGTCACAATGGCTTTACCTTCCGGGTTTTCACCTTGCAGAAGAAAAATCTTTTTCCCCACCTGGTAGCTTACCGCATTCCAGTCTGGCTTTATCTCTCTTTCTGCACCGTCAAAAGACAGACAAAAAGAATCAATCCAATCATATGCTTTCATCAGTTTCCCTTTCTGAAGGCTCTTTTGCAGCACAGCAAGTATCTCAGCATAAAAATGACGGCAAATGCTTTAATGCAAAGTTGGCTCCATACGCCGGGTGCAGTGCTGCCTTTAGCGTATAAGCTCATCAATCGTTGATGGAGAATATAAAAGCCTTCTGTTCATTTTGGGCTAAATATAGCAGCCAACCATCCGTATGGCACTGTAAAAAAGCGACATCTTTCTCATGTTTTGCACAGAAGGCCCATTCTCCATCACGTTCCACTCTTTATTATTACAAATAATATCAAGAATGTTATATATTTTGAAATACGTAGTAAAATGGGTAAAGAGAATTATTTCACAAAGGAGCTTAACGAATGCTGACAGATATGTTTTGTTTTCAATGCCAGGAAACCATGAAAAATACAGGCTGCACAAAGCGTGGCATGTGCGGCAAACCTGCTGAGGTGGCCAACCTGCAAGACCTGCTTATTTATTTGCTTAAGGGCATTTCTTTCTGGGGAACGCGGGGCAGGGGGATGGGCGTTGACCATCCTGAAACCAATCTTTTTGTGGCGCGGGCCCTATTTGCCACCATTACCAATGCCAACTTTGACCCCGATGCCTTCGTTACCCTGATTAACGAAGCTATTGAACGCCGCGAGGCTTTACGCAAAGAGGCTCAGGCGAAATGCCATGAACTGCACGGCACGCCTTGCAGCGGCACCGGGCCCGATTGGGCCGGTTGGGCTCCAAAAGACGATACGCTTGAAACGCTTCTGGAAAAAGCAAAAACTGTCGGTGTGATGGCTGATGAAAACGAAAACGTGAACCTGCGCTCACTCAGGCAGTTGGTTATTTATGGCCTGAAAGGCATGGCCGCTTATACGGATCATGCCTATGTGGTAGGCGGCACAAATGAAGACCTGCTGCACTTTATGCAGGAAGCGCTGGAAGCCACCACGCATGCGGAGGCCAGCCTGGAAGATATGCTGGCTCTGGTGCAGAAAACAGGTGAGTACGGCGTAAAAGCCATGGCCTTTTTGGATGAGGCGAATACCAGCCGCTTTGGCAAACCGGAGCCAACGCTGGTCAATCTCGGCGTAAAACCGGGCCCCGGCATTTTGGTGAGCGGTCATGACCTGCCAGACCTTGAGGAACTTTTGCAGCAAACCGAAGGCAGTGGCGTAAACGTTTATACCCATGGTGAAATGCTGCCCACCAATGCCTATCCCGCTCTTAAGAAATATCAGCACCTTGTGGGCAACTATGGCGGTTCATGGTGGCATCAGGGTGAGGAATTTGCCAGCTTTAACGGGCCTATCCTCATGACCACCAACTGCATCATCCCGGTCAAAGAAGCCTATCAGGGCCGCATATTCACCACCGGCATGGTGGGCTATCCCGGTCTTAAGCACATCCCCGACCGCAAACCCGGCGGGCAGAAAGACTTCTCCGGGATTATTGCCCTGGCAAAAACGCTGCCCGGGCCCACCGAGTTGGAGCAGGGCACCCTTGAAATCGGCTATGCCCACGATGCGGTTCTAGGTGTGGCAGACCAGGTGATTGCAGCCATCAAGGCCGGAGCGGTTAAGCACTTTGTGGTTATGGGCGGCTGCGATGGGCGCCATCCCACCCGCAAATATTATGAAGACCTGGCAAAAGCCCTGCCGCAGGACTGGATTATCCTCACCGCGGGTTGCGCCAAATATCAGTACAACAAGCTCGGCCTGGGCAAAATTGGCCCCTTCCCGCGGGTGATGGATGCCGGGCAGTGCAACGACAGCTACTCACTGGTGGTCATTGCGCAGGCGCTTGCCAAAGCCTTCAATTGCACAGTGAATGAACTGCCGCTTTCCTTTGATATTGCCTGGTATGAGCAAAAGGCTGTGATTGTGCTCCTGGCCTTGCTGGCCTTGGGCGTCAAGAAAATTCGCCTGGGCCCAAGCCTGCCTGCCTTCCTTTCCCCGGATGTGGTGGAGGTGATTGTGAAAGCGTATGACCTCAAGCCAATCAGCTGCCCGGAAGAAGACCTGGCAGCTATGATGGCGGGCAATTGATTTTTTGCCTTTTCAGTTTGATAAAAGATCCCCCAGAGTTGCTGGGGGATCTTTTATGTTTAAAGCTTAAGGTTGGTCTGGCGTTTAACGGGTAAAACCGAACTTGCTTAATAGCCCTTATAGCCAAAAGCCAGATTCTTGGCTTCGCTCAAAATGACGAGCGCTGAATAAAGCTGGCATTGACGGTTTAGGAAGATCCTGCCTCCTGCTCGTCACCCTGAACGCAGTGAAGGGTCTGGCAGTTGCTTGGCTAGACCCAAAATAGAAAAGGCCAGATGCTTCGGAAAACACCTCAGCATGACGAGGGGAGAGGATGCGGAGTGAAGGGTCTGGCAGTCGTCCTGGCTAAAGGTCCAAAACAGAAAAAGCCGGATGCTTCCTTACGTCAGCATGACGAGGGGGTTGGGTACTTCAAGCCCTTTGATCGCTCTAACTACTCATTCCCACGCTTCACCTTGAGTGCAACAAAGGGTCTGGCCTTGACCTATTAGCCCCAAACACCTCCTGCTCGTCACCCTGAACGCAGTGAAGGGTCTGGCAGTTTCTATTAGGTAAAACATGAAGGCCAGATGCTTCTTTACATCAGCATGACGAGGGGGTTGGGTACTTCAAGCCCTTTGATCGCTTTAACTACTCATTCCCACGCTTCACTTTGAGTGCAACAAAGGGTCTGGCCTTGACCTATTAGCCCCAAACACCTCCTGCTCGTCACCCTGAACGCAGTGAAGGGTCTGGCAGTTTTATTAGCCAACATCACAGGCCAGATGCTTCGCAAAGCAGGCTCAGCATGACGAGGGGAGAGGATGCGGAGTGAAGGGTCTGGCAGTCGTCCTGGCTAAACCCAAAACAGAAAAGGCCAGATGCTTCGGAAAACACCTCAGCATGACGAGTAAATTGAGGCGTTATTCAACTTTTGAGCCAGGGCAAAAGCCAGATGCTTCCTTACGTCAGCATGACGAGGGGGTTGGGTGCCTGGGCAAGGACAGCTTAGCATGACGAGGGGATGCCGTTTGTTTCCCAAAGGATACACTGCATGATGAAAAAATGAGGGGAATTGCAAAGCTTATTCAGCATGCCGAGGGATTGTAAAGCTAACTAAGTCGTGCACAATTTTATCTAGTGAACCCTCACCCGGCATACAGTTCAAGATTTGATGCATGAAACTCTGTGTATCGATATAAGGCAGGGGTGGGGGATTGCAAAAAGGTATTGGTCAGCATGGGGAAACATGTAAGGCTTGTAAAGTGGGCTGCAAGCAAGTGAGAGGGACCTTTCCGCATGCGGAAAGGGGTATACGGAAAGGGGGGGTAGGTGCGGAAAGCTCCCTAATCAATGAGGAAAATGGGTAAAAAGAATACGTTTAACCGTGCAGAAAGATGAAAAAAGGTGAGGGGTTTTCTGTAGTTAATATGGCGCATTGCGAAAAAAGGGTAGCATGCAACAAGAAAAATGGGTAAAAAAGAGATATGCAGCAGCGCAGAAAGCTGCAAAAAGCAAGAGGCGTCCAGCCTTCGTCATGAAAAACAGTGGGGGCGCTGTGTGAAAAAGAGAAAAATTAAAAAACAGATTCTGCTCTGCACTCAGCAAGCGCAAGGAGCTTAGAGATAAGCTTCAGCTTGGAAGGGTAAGGTTTGCCTTGCAGGCAGAAAGCCCCAGAAGTCTGGAAATTGGCTTTCCCCTGCAAGGGTAGGGCATAAAGCGGGCAGTAAAAAAGCCTCCCAAAGATGAAAACAACAACAAAGAGAAAAGTGCTAAAGAAAGTTATTACTTATGGGAATACTAATTCTCAATAGTTATAGGGCTTTTTTGTCGCTGCGCATAGTGAAATTAGGCAATAAGCCTAAACTTTGCGTGCATGGCAGCCAAGCCATATGTCGTTTTCGGGGACGGCGCTGAACGGGCATGCTACGTAAAGCATGTGAGGGCACGCATCAGGCAATGAACCGCACAGCCTTTTTCAATAGGCATTTGATCTTCGTTTTCAGTTCTAAGCGCAAGCTTGCGCGGGGCATCTCATGGCCGCTTTCAGCAACTCAGGCCAGTAAAGCAGCTTAGCTTATGCTTTGCGTACCGGGTGGCGGATGACCGTTTTTAATTTATCCGGAGCGGCTTTGCGCGGGTCACCCAAGTAGATCTCATGGTGGCGGCGTTCGCCGGCCAAATCCAGCGCATAGCCTTCCTGCAAGGCATAGGCATCCATAGCCTTTACGGTGACTGGTTCCGCATCGTAAGGGCCGATATGCATGCACTGCACGCAAAGACCCTCTTGGAAGCGGATAAGCTGCACCTTGCTGAGGTTAAGGCCCGGCTTTTTCCTTGCCAGGGCTTTCCTGGCCATTTCCAGGCAGGATTCATCCACAAATTCGGGCTGGCGAATCATAGAACGCCAGATAAACGCCTCCTTATCCAATTGGATCGAACCATCCATTAAAAAAGGCTTTCCTTCAAACCACCACAGTCCTTCCAAGGGAAATACGGTGTATTCGTAATAACCCGGCGGCTGTGTTCCGCTCATTTTGCTCATCTTGATGGCATAAGAAAAACCATAAAGCAGTTCCAAGGCTTCTTTGTAGGCTTCAGCGGTGTTGGGGTTGCCGCGCCCATCCACCGCCAAAAAGCACATTTCAGGCACGTCCATTATTTCCGGCTGGGTGCCGGGCTGGTACAAATGCTTATAGGCTTTTTTATAATCCAGCGCAGGGCTCATTCGTTCCTCCTCAGGATATGGGTATTTGAATTTCCGTTATATAACTTTGGGGCTTGCCTTTAAAGAGCAGCCCCGGCCCCTTCACATAAAGCTCGCGGGAGGGCAAACCCAAAGCCAGGCCTTCTTGCCATGCGTGGTCGATTATGGCCTTATAAGACCGCCCAATGCTTTCATAAGGCCCCTGATGGGTCACGGTGAGGGCAGAGATGCCGGGCAGTTCCCGGCTTTTCAGTACTGTGCCGCTTACAGGCTTGTTCACAGGCAAACAAATCTCAATATCAGCCTCTTCGCAATATTCGTCATCGTAGTACAGACAGAAAAGCGCTCCGCTTCCGTGGCCCTGAGCCGCACGGAACAGATCCGGCAGGTGCCGGGGTGTGTCGCTGTAGCTTCCTTTGAAGCGCTTGGAAACAATTAACTGCTTCGGCAGGTTTTTAATATGAAAGGAGGGGCATGACGGCAAGGGCATGGCCTCAGGCTGCCCCTTCTCAGCCAGGTATCTCTCCAAGCGGGCAAGCAACTGCTGCCCTTCAGCAATCTGATGGTGAATCTTAGTCTTCTTTTCTTCAATAAAGCTGTACAAATCGCTGGGATTTGGGCAGGCGCTGATTACTTCCCTGGTTTCGGCAATTGAAAAATCAAATTGCCTTAGAAGCACAATCATTTTGGCCAATTCAAAATCAGCTTCATCATAGAGGCGGTAGCCTCCTTCGCTATAGCCGGAGGGGCGCAAAAGCTCTTCCTCGTCGTAGTAACGCAGAGCCTTTACCGTTAGACCGGTGATTTTTGAAAACGCGCCTATTTTATACATTTCTGCTCACACGCTCATTTTAGACCCTCCCGTGCGCAGGAGAGTCAAGCCCATTTTTCCTTAAAGCGTCTTTTCCAGCTCGTTCAGAAAGTCTGCTATCTTGACAAAAAGTGCGTCTTTCAGCCAGCTTTGGGTATCTTGCAGGTAAGAGAATACGGCCTCAAATTGCGGGGCTTCTGCCAGAACCCTGCGCTTCCAGTTAAGCCAGTCCAAGCCAAGGCGTTTGCAGAGTAGAGACTGAGTTTCAAGGTCGGCCGCGCGGAAAATGGCCGCCCGGATAAGCATTTCCTTCCAGTCTTGATAGAGAGACCATTGCTGGTCGAAGTTTTCAAAGCGGTCCAGGCCATCTGTAGCGGCTTCTGACTGAAATTCCTGCCAAAAGTTGAGCCTGGTGCCCAGTTCTTTACGCAGAACGCGCGCAAGCGCGCTCCAGGGGGCCTGTTTGCCAGCCTGCGCCAGCTTTTGGGCGGCTTCCAGCGCAGCCATTTGCGTGTGCAGGGCATCCATGTCCGTATATAGAATCATCAATTGGGCGTCCAGTGCAACGGCAGGTTCTTGCATGCCCGGCATGGCCAAAAATTCGCGCACGTTTTCAAGAGGAAGGTCATGCCCGCCATAGAAGAGAATCTGCTCGATTGCCATCAGCGAGGCTGTGTTATAGAGGCGAATGCCCTGCCCGCTTTGACCCATGCCGCCTAAGAGCCCCAAACCGTGCATGGCCAAAAGTTCTTTTTTGGTTAAGCCGGTTTGTTTAAGAATCTCGCCCATTGTCAGCGGGGCTTCTTTTTCCGATTTCTTTTCTGTCATGGCAGGGCTCCTCTTGGATAGGATAATCTTATCAGGTTCCCTGCCTTAAGTTTAAACAAAATAGCGAGGGTTCTTATAAAAGGGTTCTGCACTGTTTTTCGTTGGCCGGCAAGTGGATTGGGCCTGCAGTACTCTTTAGCCTATGCTATGCCCGTGGCCGGTCAAGCCACCTCTATGCGCAATCTATCAACCTGTCTTCCCCCAGCCGCTCAGGCCGGAGATGCGCCAAGCATCATGGCCATGTTATAATTACTTATGAGAATGAGGTCTTATGCCCCCTGCTAAGCTTTCCCACAGTCATTTACTGGCCCTCGAGCCGCAAGACCTTGTACATGACCCGCAGCTGCCCTCCCCTGCCGAGGCTTATCTCAGCTCGCTTTCGGCTTCCGGACGGCGCACCCAGGCTACCGCGCTGAACAACCTCGCTTTTCTCTTTTCGGATGGCCGTTGCAGTGACGCTTTGACGTTTCCTTGGCAGAATTTGCGCTATGAAAATACCTCCGCGCTGGCAGCCTGCATGGTAGAAATTGGCTATGCCAAACCCACCGTCAACAAACATTTGGTTGTCCTGCGGCGGGTGCTGGAAGAAGCCTACCGCCTGGGCCTTTATGCAGACCATGACCTTTTCTACCGCGCCCAGGCGCTCAAATCGCTGCGCACGGAAACCATTCCGCGTGGGCGCACCCTTAAAATGGAAGAACTGGAAGCGTTGGTGGCCTGCGCCCTGGCGGATAAAAACCAGGCATTGGGCGTTCGCGATGCTGCCCTCATCAGCACCCTCTACGCCGCCGCCCTGCGCCGTCAGGAAATTGTAGATTTGAACCTGGCAGACCTGGAACTGCCAGAGCGAAAACTGCGCATTTTAGGCAAGGGCAGCAAAAAGCGTCTGGTCTACCTTTCCGAAGATGCCCTTAAGGCGCTGGAAGCCTGGCTGCTGCTGCGCGGCCGCAAACTTGGACCCCTCTTTTGCCGCGTTACCAAAGGCGGCAAAGTGCTGCTGCGCCGCCTTAGCCCGCAGGCTATTTATTATCTGCTGCAGCAGCGCGCCCTGGGGGCAGGCATTGAAGCTTTCAGCCCGCACGATCTGCGCCGTTCTTCAATTACTGATTTGCTGAGCGCTGAGGTGGATGTGCTCACGGTTTCTGCCATTGCCGGGCATGCCAGCGCGGATACCACCCGCCGCTATGACCGCCGCAATGAAGACACCAAACGCGAAGCGGCACAGCGCCTGCGTTCACCCTTTCGCCCACGGCCGGAAACCCCTGCGGCAGATTCATAAAAGGCCAATGAACGCCCCAAGAAAGATGAGCCAACCATGTACATTGAACCGAAACCTATCACCCTCAAAGATGGCCGAAGCGGGCTGCTGCGTGTGCCTGAAGCGAAAGATGCCCAGGCTATGCTGGAATATCTGCATGCCACCGCCGCCGAAACCCATTTTCTGCTGCGCGAGCCGGAGGATATCCATGACACCCTTGAAAGCGAGATCAGCCTTTTGAACAGGATGCGAGAATCAGAATCGCAGCTGATTCTTTGCGCTTTTGTAGAAGGGGAGTTAGCCGGTAACTGTATGCTGGCGCTTAAAACCAGAAGCAAAGTGCGCCATCGGGCGGATCTGGCCATTGCCCTGCTGCAAAAGTATTGGGGCCAGGGCATTGGCAGCATCATGTTTGCTGAGTTGGAAGCTGTGGCCAGATTGCATGGCGTCAGCCAGTTGGAATTGGACTTTATTGAAGGCAACACCCGCGGCCAGGCCCTTTACGAGAAGATGGGGTTTCATATCACCGGTCAGAAGCCTAATGCCTTCCGCCTGAAGGATGGCACCCTGCTTAAGGAGTTCAGCATGGTGAAGGAGCTCTAAACGGATGGGGTTGCGCTTGACAGGCTGGCATTTTGGGCCCGCCTTTGAGCAAGGGATGGGTTTTTTAAGGGGATTGACGGCGTAAGAAGATGCGTTACAAAACCTTTGCAAAACGATCATTCCCTCGTCATGCGGAGGTGTTTTCCGAAGCATCTGGCGTTGTGATGTTGACTGAGAAAAGGCCAGACCCTTCGTTGCACTCAGGGTGACGCGTGGGGAGGGGATATAGAGTATTGCATTGCTTTACCCTTAACAGCTATTAAAGAAGCATCCTGCCAGGCCAAGCCTCAGGGCCGGTGGATAAGCGCGCAGGAATACGCCTGAAGGCTTAACGCATCCCCTGCCAGGCTGGCCCCGCACTCTTTACCCAGAATCAATTCTTTTTCCCCGGCTGCCAAACGCAGCTGCCAGTCTGCCCCTCTATTGATATAAAACTGCCAGGTTTCATTCTCCTCCAGGCGCTTTGTGAGCAGCAGGCTCCCTTTTGCGTCATCCACCCAATCGCATTGCCAGGGCGCGGCCAAAAACTGCGGGTAGTTTTGGCGCAGGTCAGCCAGCTGCTTTAGAAGGCCTGCCAAGCGGGGTTCAGCCTGCCAGTCCATGGGCAGGCGTGCTTCATCAAAGCCTACTGAACCCTCACTATGGATGGATTTTTCCTGCGAGCAAAGATTTTCCGTGCCGTAATATACCACCGGAGGCTGAGGCAAGAGGTAAAGCAGGCAAAGGGCCATCCTCAGCAGGCGCTCATCACCCCGGGCGCTGAATAAAAAGCGGTTCATGTCATGGTTGTCAATGAAGGCCGGGCGGCTGAATTCAGGCGGGAAGTAAGCCTCAGATTGTGTCAGGCTGCCCGCCAGCCTGGAAAGCTTCCAGGTTCCGAGCGCCAGGCTTTCGCGAATGGCCTGGCAAGTCAGAAAATCCAGAGTGCCATCCAAGCCGCCAACAAAGGCGCGCTGTTCATCCGCCGGGCGAATCACCTCCCCAAAGAACCAGCTATTCGGCTTAGCCTCACGGCATACTTTACGGAAATCCACCCAAAAATCTGCGCTGGGTCCGTTGGCATAGTCACAGCGGTAGCCATCCGCCCCAAACTCCAACCAATAGCGGGCTGCTTCCAAAAGATGCGCCCGCGCCGGCGACCCGTAAGCCAGGTTGAAGTTGGGCATCTCTTTTACCCCAAAGAAAGCAGCGTATTTGGGCCACTTCTTCCACTGATACCAATCCGCGGTGCTGCGATCTGCCAGTGCCTGCTGCATGGCCGGGTGCTGAACGGAGCTGTGGTTAGCCACAAAATCCAGCAGAATGCGCAAACCGAGCGCATGAGCGCATTCCATCAAGAGACGCAGGTCTTTTTCTGTGCCCAGGCGCGGTTCAATCCTGAAATAATGGCTGGCATCGTAGCCGTGGTGGCTTGGGCTGGCAAAAATGGGCGTCAGCCAGAGGCAGTTAAAGCCCATATCTGCAATGTAAGGCAGCTTTTCGATAATTCCGCGCAGGGTGCCCCCCATCGGCTGCCTTAAATCATCCTTCTGAAGCCATTGGCCGCGTTCGCCGGGGTTAAAGCGGTCTACAAAAATCTGGTAGATGCGCGCTTCTTTGGCCCAGCCAGGGGTTTGATCAGCCCCATACCAGATGGCAAAGGCGTTGGCCTCTTCAAAGCAGCTTGCCTGACTATCCGCATAGAGGGTTTTAGGCGTGCCTGCCCCCTCCCCTGCCAATTCCGCCCATATTTTGTAGCGCAGCAAGGTGCCTGCTTGCTGCGAAGGCAAAAGCAGAGACCAGCGCTTCAGCCAACCCCATGCAAGGGTATCCCAGCTTAGTTCCTCCGCTTTCATGGTGAAGCTGGTTTGTGTGTTCCAGTCATCCACTGTTATGGCTACGCGCATTGCTCTAATTGGCAAATCTGAGCTGCTTGTGGCATGCAAAAGCACCCGGTCGCCCGGTTCCGGTCTGAATGGGCGCTTTTCACCCCAGTGGTGCACGCCATTCAAGCGCTGTTGGCTTTCTTTAAGCCTTTGAGAGGGGCTGCCTGTCAGGCCAAAAATATGATCTGCATAGATTGGAGTATCCATTTTTATCCTTGTGCTACGTTTTCGGCGGGTATAAGCTGCAAATCGGATCGATTCAACTCTGTCAAATCCTCTGTAAAACCAGATTTAGAGAAAAGAGCATAGCGCGGCTTTCGCCCTGCGCTTATCAGGCTTGCTTTGGCCTCCAAGGATTTAAGGGTATTTAAAGAGACTTTTTCGTTGCGCCATTTACATTCACCCACTAAAATCCCGGCCTCATTTCTGGCCACAAGGTCAATTTCCACCTCCGCTTTTTTGAGGGGATCCGTGCCCCACCATTTGCCAAATTCTGTATAAATCAAACTGCTTTTTCCCAAGCGCACCTGGTTGCTAAGATATTGCAGGCAGATATCTTCAAAAACATGGCCAAAATATTCATTAAGGCAAGGTTGCACATTCTTTTTCCAGGCTTCTTCAGCCAGACCAAGACTTATCAGAGGCAGGGATTTTGGAACAAAGTTATACCAAAACCGATAAAGATTATCTTCCAACTGATAAACGGTCTTTTTTGCATTTTCCTCACCAATAGGCAAAGACTTTGAAATCAAGCCCAAGGAAATTAAGTTGCGTAGATAGCTGGTTATCTCCGAACCTGTTTTTTGGATGGCAGTTGCAACTTCATTCTGCTTGCTTGCGCCATTGGCAATAGCCGTCAGGATAGAATGATACATGGCGGGCTCGTGCATTTCCTGTTTCAGCAGGTTTGCAGGCTCTTCATGCAAATGACCGCTGGACGTCAGAAATTCCCTCTTGACTGCCATGGCAAAGTTTTCGTGAGCGCTGAAATATTCCAAATATTGCGGTATTCCCCCGCAGGCAGCATATCCAAAAAGTTTTTCCTGCCAATGCCAGTGCTCAAAAAACTTGATGGCGTCCCAGTAAGGCAGGGGTTTAAGGTGAAATTGAGCGGTGCGCCGCCCATACAGTGGGCTTTGGTATCCCAGAACCTGATTTTCCATAAAACTCATGGATGAACCGCACAAAATGAGATAGAGCTGGCTGTTTTTCCACTCGTGGTCAATCATTCTTTGGAGGAGTGAAGATATTGACTTTACCGCCCTCGCCAAATACGGATATTCATCAATAACAAGCACCAAACGCTTTTCGGATGAACGCAGCGTAAGGTACTGTAAAGCCTTTTCCCAAGTTTCAAAGGATGAAATAAACGCAGACCCCTCTGAAGGCAATTGTGTCAGCAAGGCTTCTGAGAAACCCCTTAGCTGCTCCGGGCCATTTTGCTCCAAGGCTGAAAAAAAGAAATTAGGCTTGTCTTTGCAGAATTCCTGAATTAATCGTGTTTTCCCCACGCGTCTGCGGCCGTAAATCACGGGCATCTGAAATCCCTTTTGCTGATAACGCCGGTTGAGCTCTTGAAGTTCCTGCTCTCTGCCAATGAACATACCGCCTCCTCATCGTAAGATGTTACGTCGTAAGATGTTACGACATTTATACATCAGCGTGGCCTGCCTTGTCAAGCAAATTCGATTCAGGTTGATGAATGATCTCTATAACGCATCCATAGCAAAACGCAGCAAATAGCCATCAGGGTCTTGCACTAAAAACTCGCGCTCACGGTAAATGACCTCATCCATCGGGTAAGCATTCACTTGCAGCTCCCTAAACAAATTCATCTTTGCCGCCTTAAGGCGCTCATACACCAACTTAAAGCCCAGGATACGGGTACAAACAAAAAAGGCGAGGAACATGTGCAGTGCTCCCCGCCATTTTTCGATCCAAAAATATTAACCCTTTACCGCGCCCTGCGTAAGACCGCCCACAATCTGGTCTTGCAGAATCAAATAGATAATCATGATGGGCAGCGCAGCCACCAGCGCACCTGCAGCAAAAACGCCCCAGTTCTTGGTGTACTGCCCCGCCGTAAAGATTTGCAAGCCAACCATAACGGTCTGTTTGGTGGATTGCGTCAGCAGGGTTCTGGCCAAAATAAAATCGCCATAGGTGCCGATGAAACTCAGAATACCAATGACCACCAAAATAGGCCGCAGCAAAGGCAGAATGAGCTGGGTAAACACCTGCCAGTCAGTAGCTCCATCCACATGGGCACTTTCGTCGATATCCCGCGGGATGGTATCCATATAGCCCTTCATCAACCAAATGTTCATACCCATGGCCCCGCCCAGATAAACCAAAATCAGACCGGGCAGGGTATTCAGGCCAATCCAGGGAATCACATCCCCCATTTGCTTGATGATGGTAAAAATAGCCACCATCGCCAGCAGATTAGGAAAGACCTGGATGAGCAGAATGCTCTTTAGCATCGTCTTGCGCCCTTTAAAACGGAAGCGGCTGAAGGCAAAGGCAGCCATGGTGGTGAGGCTGAGGGTTAAGAGGGTTGCCACTGTTGAAACAATCAAAGAGTTTTTCATCCAGGTCCAAAAAGGGAAGATCGGATTACCAAAAAGGGCTTTGAAGTTATCGAAATTGGCATTGGAAGGAATAAGCTTCTGCGTTGCCAGATCATTTACCGGGTTAATCGAAGCGGAAACAACCCAAAGCACCGGGAAGATGCTGAACGCAATCAACACCGCCGCAATCACCCAGCGAACAATGAGCCCTGTGGTCTTGCTCTTTTTAACAGACTGCAATTTGCGCACTTTTTGCTCAGACATTTTCACCAACCTCCTCCCACATATTCGTGAATCTGAACTGCAGCAGCGACATCACCGCCACAATTGCAAACACAAAGATGGAAATCGCTGAAGCATAGCCGTAATTGATACCGCGCGAACCGAAAGCCAGGTTATACACATAGCTGATCAGAATATCCGTATAACCAGCCTGGGTGGTAGCGCTGGGGATGGGTGGCCCGCCCCCTACAAAGGCATAGATCAGATTAAAGTTGTTGAAGTTGAAAATAAAAGAAGCAATCAGCAGCGGCCCGACTGAAACCAGCAAAAGCGGCAAGGTAATCTTAAAGAAGCGCCTCCAGGGGCTGGCGCCGTCTACCTGCGCGGCTTCATAAATATCTCCGGGGATGGACTGCAAAGCGCCGCTGGTTACCAGCATGAAATAGGGATACCCTAACCAGAGGTTCACCACCAGAATCGCGATGCGTGCCAAAGTGGCATTATTAAACCAATCCGGCCCGCGGGCTACCCCAAATACGCTTTCGATCACGCGGTTGATGATGCCCAGTTGCGGGTTAAACATGCCGCGCCAAATCAAAATGGTGATGAGCGAAGGAATAGTATAAGGGATGAGCAAGAAGGTACGCAGTAGTTTTTTGCCCTTGAACGAAGGGTCTCCATACAGGATGGAAATAGCCAGGCCCAGCGAGAAGGTAAGGAAAACACTGAAAAAAGCGAATACGAAGTTCCAGATAATGATGGTCACCAGGGGGCCCCTAAGGCCGGGGCTGGAAACAAATTTCTTAAAGTTTTCCAAACCGATATTGGCTATATAGCCTGGGATGAGCTCCTTGCCGCCCGGCGCGCTGTAAGTGCCGGCCACATCCTTATATACTTCACCCGTTTCCTGATCCATAAAGGTGTTGGCAGCGGCATCGTACTTATATTTGGGCAGCAGTTCAGCAGCCGTATTGGGAGAACTGATTTGAATGGTTCTATCGCTTGGCCCAAACTTAATGGAAGGCAGGGTCTTATCCGATGCGGCTAAAAGCTTGTTCATCTTGGTAAAGCCCTCAACCGTTTTGGGGCTTCCATCCGCATCCAGCTCACCTATCCCATTTTTGCCAACCGCAATCTCCAGGGCCTTACCCGCATCCTGCCCTTCTGTCTGGCTTACAAGCTGGGTATTGCCTTCCTGATCTTTCAGAAAGAGAAGATAGTGGCTCTTATCAGCGGATTGGTAAGCAATCCAGGTATAGGTTTTGCCCTCTTTTGGCAGATATTTTTGCATTTCAATTTGGGCAATGGCCTGCGTTTTGGTAATAAAGTGCTTATCCCCATAGTTGGTAACGGCATTATAAACGGTGTAAAAAATGGGGAAAATTGAAAAAAGGATGAGGGCTGAAATGCCCACCGCCATCCAGCGCAAAGGTTTTGCTCTTGGAGCCAGAAAAACATAATTCAAGAATAAGAGAATGATAATAAAAACAACTGAAAGTGGAATATATCCCAGACTGAGCAGCTTATAGATGAACCATCCCAGGCCAATATCTACGAATAGCATCAGGATGATGGTAGCCATGGAAGATAAGCCGCCGAGAGTCTTTTTGGCAAAATGTGCATCCGTTTTAGGGTTTGTTTCTGCCATTCCCTTCTTCTCCTTTCTCAGTTACTTCCCGAATCAGGTAAGATCCAGGTTTGTGGACTGTTTTGTTAAACAAGGAATTGAGGAGACCGTAAAACTCCGGTCTCCTCAATTTTACACCTGAAAATTAGGGCAGCTTGATGTCAAGCAGTTTGGTGGCGGGGTCGAAGGTGAAGGTAACTTCGCCGTCTTTGGCAACCGTAAACTTGTAGTTATCGGCGCCGCCATCCACACCGTAAGCGGTGTCCCATCCGCCATCCAGGGCTACTTTCACTTCGTAGTCACCGGCGGGGATCTTAAAGGTGCCAACCCACTTGCCGTCTTTTTCGCTCAGAGCGGTTTCGGGGCAGGCAGGCTTCCAATCTTCGCATTTGCCTTCAGTCGCTTTGGCCTGCCAGGAACCAGGTACGTTCACCATCCCCTTGGTGTTGGTGGAGATGTCTTTGGCAATGGTTTCAGCCGCAAATTTATAGGCATCTTCCGGGGTCTTTTCGCCCTTGAACACAAAGGTCAACGCGTTGCCCCAGGCCGTCCATACCTTGCCCATCTCGGGGATGGCGGGCATGGGTTGGGCTTCTTTGCCGGCTTCCGCAATCTTAGCCAGATCTGCATCGTCAAGCTTGGCAAGGGCGGGCACATAAGCGGGAACGCGCGGGTCGGCTTTTTCAAGCGCCAGCATGGTTTCTTCGGTGGCAATAAACTCAGTCAGGAAGGTTTGGGCAAGCAGCACATTCTTAGAGAATGAGTTCACCAAGAATCCCTGAACGCCCATAAAGGGTTTGCCGCCATCCGGGAACGCCGCAATACCATAGGGGGTATTGGCCTTACGCAGGTTGTTGAGTTCCCATGGGCCGTTCATAAGGAAGGCAACTTCCCCATTCAGGAACATGGATTTGGCAGTAGTGCCATCCAGATTATCGGAAAGCACTTTGTCATCCACCCACTTCTTGGCCATCGTGGCAAATTTGATCATACCCTCTTTGCCGATGCCAAGATCTGTGGGGTCGTAATCCCCGGCGGCGTTCTGGCCAAAGACGTAGCCGCCCTGAGAGGTCATCCAGGGGTAGGCATCGTAGGATGTGCCAGCCAGCACCATGCCAAATTTCACTTTGCCGTCCGCGATGAGTTTCTTGGAAATGTCATACACTTCCTGCCAGGTGGTGGGCACTTTCTCAACCAGGTTCTTGTTATAGAAGAAGCCCAGGTTTTCGGTGGCATAGGGCATGCCGTAGAGCTTGCCGTTGTAGGTGAAAGCCTTGAGAGCGGCAGGGGCAAAGTCTTTGGCTTTTTCACCCAGGTCAATGGGGGCCACAAGGCCGGAGGCAACCAGCTGAGCTGCCTGGTCGTGAGCCACAATGATGATGTCGGGGCCTTCACCGGCGGGAGCAGCCGTGATGAATTTATCGCGGATTTCCGCCACATTTTCAACCACCAGGTCCATGTTATAGGTTTCTTTAAACTTGGCAGCGAGTTCATTGAGCACCGGGGCGCGTTGTTCATCAGCCCAGATGCGCAAAGAGGCAGCTGCCGCTTCCGGCGCTTTGGTGGGTTCTGCAACAGGAGCGGCGGTAGCCTGCGGTGCTTTGGTAGGTTCTGCAGCAGGGGCAGCGGTAGCCTCCGGTGCTTTGGTTGGGGCAGCAGCTGGGGCAGCGCAGGCTGCCAAAAGCATGCTTGCGATTAGGATAATCGCAAATAACAAAGTGGTTTTCTTCATTCTTTCTCCTTTAATAATGAAGGGTCCGGGGTTGCCGGATTTAATTTACAACATCCTCACGCTTAAGCACCAAGGTATGCTTGCCTGTTTTCATGGCAGTTTCAGGTGCTTTTGGGTTCAGAGTGTTTTCAATACAGTTAAGGTCTTGGCTATATTTTTTGAGTTGCTCAGGTGTAAACTTCCCCATCAGCTCGCTTATCAACCCCTCATAGTCTTTGTAAATCTTGAATAAAAGGGCCTGCCCGCTTTCTGTAATATTCACTAAAGTGCTGCGCCCATCTTCAGGGTTTTCGCTGCGCTCAACCAATTTTTCCACTTCCATCCCCTGTAGAATACGCGTGATATTGCCCTTGGTGCACAGCATCAGGGCAGTCAGGTCCATCTGGTTGATGCCGGGGTTGTTATAAACGTGCAACAAGGTAAAAAAACGGGGAAGCGTGATGTTATGTCGTGTTAGCAGAGCCTTTTCATGCGCGTCAATATGCAGAAAAGAGGATTTAATTGACTCGAACAAACTTAGCTTATCAAGATCCATATAAAGCCCATCTAACTGTTCAGCTGTCAACCATTTTAACGTTTGGTAAACAGGCTGTCAAGAAGCGCCATGTAAAAAAGCTTAGGCAAGACGCAATTTGTTGTATAAGATGGTTGTTTTGCTTGTTTAACGACCTAAACAAGTTTTTTACCATCTCCATCATGTGCCCATACAAAATCATTTATGCTTCTTGCCCTTAAACTTCTTAACAATTCTTTTTTCGGAGTTCAAAATTTTTAACAAGGCATTTCTGCATTGCAGGCTCAGCGCATGCAGAGGCGCTGGCAAGCACCATTTTCATCCTTTCTACCTCCAAAAAATGCGATAAAATTAGTTTTAATTCTAATAAATTCTGCGCTATTCCCTGCATTTTGGTGGCAGCTCTTTAAATTTTGTGCGCCATTTTCTTCTTCCAGCGCAAACCGGATGTGATGCACATGCAAACGAAAAAGAAAGCAAATCTAAAACTGATTATCGGCGGGCTGATTATTGCGGCAGCAGTCATTTACCTGGCTGTTTCTTCAACCTTGGCCAATGTCAATTATTTCATGACGGTCAGTGAGTTGCTTTCACAAAAACAAGAGCTGGCGGGCAAGAATATACGCATGTCCGGGGCCATTATTGGTTCCAGCATTGTGTATGACCCTCAAAAAATGGATTTACAGTTCCAGGTTGCCGAAATTCCCGGCGATTACAAAGTGATCGAGCAGCGCGGCGGGCTGGCCAAAGTGCTTTCCGAAGCAGTTAAAGACCCTACTCTGCCCCGCCTTAGCGTGCACTACAAAGGCCCCAAACCAGACTTAATGAAAAATGAAGCGCAGGCCATTGTTACCGGCTCGCTGGATCAGAATGGCGTTTTTCAGGCTGCGGAACTGCTGATGAAATGCCCCTCAAAGTACGAAGCATCCCTGCCTGACCAATCCAAATAAAAAAGAGGTTCCATGTTTTATTTTGGCTTTATCACCTTTGCGCTGGCTTTGCTGTCAATGCTGGCTGCCCTTGGCTTTTCCTTCTTTAATATAACGCGCAAAGAACGCGCGCTAAGCAACCCTGCCCGCATGCTGGGCATGGCTTCCTTTATATTACATACCTTATCCGTGCTCAGCCTGCTTCTCTTGCAGGTGCAGGGCAACTTCCAAATTGCCTACATTGCCTCGGTTACCAACACCGCCATGCCGCTCACCCTTAAGCTCACGGCGCTCTGGGGCGGCCAGGCCGGTTCCCTCTTTTTCTGGACGTGGATTGTCAACCTCTGCCTTTTTATTGCCCTGGTTTCGCGCAGACACCTGCTGGATGGCTGGTCTTTTCTGCTGGCCGGGCTGAATGTGCTTTTCTTTGGGGTAAGCACTTTTTTTATGTCCAACCCCTTTAACCGCGTTTGGGAACTGGCAGATGGGCGCTTTACGGAAAGCCTATTCCTGCCCGAAGCAGGCGCTGTTTTGGCAAAGATAATGGATGGCAACGGCCTCAACCCCCTGCTGCGCCACCCTGCCATGGTTATTCACCCTCCCCTGCTTTATCTGGGTTATGGCCTCTTTCTTATTCCTTTTTCCATTGCGGTTTCCAAACTCATCCGCGGCGACCGTGATGAGAACCTCTTGGATCACACCCGCGGCTGGATTCTGGCTGCCTGGGTAATGCTTTCAGCAGGCCTGGCATTGGGCTCCTGGTGGGCTTATAACGTGCTGGGCTGGGGAGGCTACTGGGCCTGGGATCCGGTTGAAACGGCCTCGCTGCTGCCCTGGCTGGCCAGCACCGGCCTGCTGCATAGCCTGCTGCTGCAGCGCAAACGCCACATCTTCCAGCGCTTTAATTTGCTGCTGGTATTGCTGGCCTGGTTTCTGGTAGTTTTCAGCATATTTGTTACCCGCTCCGGCATTATCAACTCGGTACATGCCTTCGGGCAATCCTCCATTTCTAAACCCTTTGCCATTTATACTCTGCTTACCTTGCTTTTGGCGCTTGCCCTTCTTATCTGGCGTTGGGGCCGCTTTGCCGCAGAATGGGAGTTCAACTCTCCCTTTGCCCGCGAAGCCCTCTTCCTTTATACAAATGTTATCCTGCTGGCTCTTGTAGCTGTTTGCCTTTGGGGGCTGGCTTACCCAATCTTCACCGGGCTTTTCCAGACTGTGCAAGTTAATCTGGATAAGGCTTACTTCCAGCGTGTGACAGGCCCGCTTTTCATCATTCTGGTTTTGCTGATGGCCGTCTGCCCGCTCTTGGGCTGGACCGTCGCCGGTTTCAAAAAACTGGGTAAAGCACTTTTGCCGCCCCTCGCTCTTGCGCTGCTGGGCAGCCTGGCCGCATTCCTGCTTGGTGTTACCAGCCCTATGGGCCTGCTTGGCATCTTCCTGGTTTTGCTTGGCCTGGCTGTCTTGGTTTCCATCACCCTGCGCGATGCCCACGCGCTTGGCCTCAGCAAGTTCTTCGCGGTGTGGTGGAAGCAGCGTGCCCGCTACGGTGCCTATCTGGTGCATGCCGGCATTCTGCTTATCGCGCTGGGGATTACCGGGGTGGAAGTGCTGGCTGCACACCAGCAAGGCGTCATCCAGCAGGGCGAACGCATGCCCATCGGCAGCCATTACGAGCTGGAGTTTGTGCAGCTGCGCGAAACCTGGACCAGCCCTGAATACAAAACGGTGAAGGCTGAAACGATTGTCTACCGCGATGGGATAAAAGTGGCAGAATTGGAGCCGGGGCAGGATGTTTACCTTGACCGCGGGGAGCGCCTGAGCGTGCCCGCCAATTACAGCACCCTGCGCGGAGACCTTTACACCCAGATGGTCTCTTTTGATGCCGCCGTGCCTTACATTGCCGTTACCGCGGCTGATAACCCGCTGGTCCCCTTCCTGTGGGTTGGGTCTTTCCTGCTGGTTTTCGGCGGCCTTTTGGCCATGACCCTGCTGCCCAAACCCGAACCTTCCCACGCGTCACCCTGAACGCAGTGAAGGGTCTGGCCTTTAACGCGTATACTTCAAACAGCTCGATACCCTTACAGTCAAAAGCCAGATTTTTCGCTTCGCTCAAAATGACGAGGAGTGAATGAAGCTGGGCCAAGCCTACCCCTACTCGTCACCCTGAACGCAGTGAAGGGTCTGGCCTTTAACGCGTATACTTCAAACAGCTCGATACCCTTACAGCCAAAAGCCAGATTTTTCGCTTCGCTCAAAATGACGAGGAGTGAATGATGCCGGGCCAAGCCTACCCCCACTCGTCACCCTGA
>JAYFRD010000029.1:0-45775 GCA_034926255.1 Anaerolineaceae bacterium
ACCACCAAGGTTTGCCCCTTCTGCAAAACCGAAATTAATATTAAGGCTACTCGCTGCCCTCATTGCACCAGCCAGTTGCCTTAATAATTCGGTTAATTTTGCGAGGGCCGGCTTTTTGGCCCTCCTTTCTTTTTAATGATGCAGCCATGTTAAAATGGAGCCATGGAAAATAAGGTTTATTTTGCGGAGAACCTGCAAATTCTGAAAGAACTGCCAAACGAGTCGATTGATTTAATCTATATTGACCCTCCTTTCAACACAGGCAAAGTACAATCCCGCAAACGTATTAAAACAGTTCAAGATCAATCCGGTGACCGTCTTGGTTTTGCAGGACGAACATATCGCTCGGAGCTTCTTTCACAACAAGCATACAGTGATAGCTTTGAAGACTACCTTGCATTTCTGAAACCGCGCCTTCAAGAAGCCTGGCGTTTACTTAAATGTACTGGAAGCCTTTACTTTCATATCGACTACCGCGAAGTGCATTACTGCAAGGTGCTTTTAGACCAGATTTTCGGGCGTGATAATTTTCTTAATGAGATTATCTGGGCATATGACTACGGCGGTCGCGCCAAAGACCGTTGGCCAGCAAAACATGATGACATTCTTTTCTATGTCAAAAATCGCGGCAGTCACCTTTTCAATCGTGATGCCATTGAGCGCATTCCCTATATGGCGCCTGCTTTGGTAAGCAAAGAAAAAGCTGCTCGCGGCAAGTTGCCCACGGATACCTGGTGGCATACTATTGTAGCCACGAACGGAAAAGAAAAAACCGGTTACCCTACCCAGAAACCCCTGCCCATTTTGGAACGTATCCTTTCTGCCTCTACGCAAGAGGGGGACTTGGTTCTTGATTTTTTTGCGGGCAGCGGCACAACCGGCGCTGCCTGCCTTAAAATGAATCGTCGCTTTATTCTTATTGATCAGAACCCTCAAGCTATTCAGGTGATGAAAACCCGCTTTGGGTCAGAAACCGTTCTTTTCATTGAAAGGTAATACATGCATTCAGACAACTTGTTTCCACTGATGGACTATGACCCCGACCCGACTGCCATTATTGAGCCTTCCATTGGCTGCAAGCCTGCGAATGTGCCCGAACATTGTGTCATCTGTTTTTTTGCTGAAGTAATAGAGACCATCGTCTCGCAGTTTCATGCCAGGGTAATCGCTTCTTCCCAATCTGAAATAGGGCAGCACCCGCTTTACGAAATTGAGTACAAGGGTCGGCGCTTGGCTTTTTTTCACCCGGGTATTGGCGCGCCGCTTGCGGTAGGTCTGCTGGAAGAAATGATCGCTTTTGGATGCCGTAAGTTCATCGCCTGCGGCGGGGCAGGGGTCTTAAATGCGGAAATTGCGTTAGGCCACCTGATGGTGCCCCAATTTGCCTACCGTGATGAAGGAACCTCTTACCACTATCTGCCCCCTTCGCAAAAGGTGGAGATGAATCCAAATGCATTGAAGGCCATCATTGAAACGCTTGAAAGCAATAAGTTGCCTTACATTCTAGGCAGCACCTGGACGACCGATGCCATCTATCGCGAAACCAAAGGCAAGGCAGCCAAATTTAAGGAGATGGGGGTTTCAAGTGTGGAAATGGAAGCAGCCTCTTTTATGGCTGTCGCGCAGTTCCGCAACGTGCCTTTCGGCCAAATCCTCTACGGAGGCGATTCGGTGATTGAGAGCGGTTGGGATAGTCGCAAATGGAATTCAAGGGCAGATATTCGGCAGCAGCTTTTCTGGCTGGCGGCTGATGCCTGCTTTGCGATCAAGGAGGAAGACAATGCCTGATTTTTCCGGAATGGTTTTGCCCATATTGAAGGGTAGAAAAGCAAAAATCCTTAAAGATCATGGGGATGTCCTTTTGCCTTCTTATGACGGCTATGGGCTTGCCAACTTGCCTCCTTCCATCAGTCGTTGGTTGGGTGGGCCGGAAATGCCCTGCGGACCACTGGCTGATGAAATCATGGAAAAATTCAACAAGCGCTACAAGCGCGTCGTTTTGCTCCTGGTGGATGCTTTAGGCTACAACATGCTGCACCGCTATATGGCCGCCGGCAAGGCCGAGTTCTGGAAAAAGATGCTGCCAGATGCGGTTTTTTTCCCGCTTACCAGTATTACACCCAGCACCACATCCTCTGCTCTTACCACTATTTGGACGGGTGCCAGCCCCAGCCAACACGCTTACATCGGCTATGAAATGTGGCTGAAGGAATTCGGCATGACAATCAATACCCTGCTGCACGCCCCATCCTCCTATGTGGGTGATATCGGCAGCTTGGTTCATGCTAAATTTGACCCCGTTACCTTCAACAAAATGCAAACCTTTGGCAAGGCGCTGATGGGCGCCGGAATCGAATCGCACGTTTTTCAGCCCGCCAATATTATTGGCACTGGTTTGTCACTTATGCAGCTGGGGGGTACCACAGTGCACGGTTATGTATCTGAAGCTGATCTTTGGGTGAGCCTGCGTGAAAACCTGAATAGCCGTCCCGCCAACCCAAAATTTATCTATGCTTATTGGTCCGTGGTCGATACACTGATGCACCGCTATGGGCCGGATAATGAACGCACGCTCAGCGCCTTTTCTGATTTTTCAAACACGCTCCAAACCTGCCTTTTTAATGGGCTGGAAACTTGGGCCAGAAAAGATACCCTTTTTCTTCTCATAGCGGATCATGGCGGTGTTTATCAGCCTTATTATGAAAACTACAATATCTCCAATCACCCGGAACTGCTAAGTAACCTTAGTTTTTTACCTACCTGCGAAGCCCGCCTGCCCTTCCTTTACCATAAACCTGGCCGAGAACAGGCAGTACGAGACTATTTTGAGCATGCCTGGCCGGGTAAATTCACACTGATTAAGCGCGAAGAAGCTCTTGAAGCGCGTCTTTTTGGACTTGATAACACTCGTCCGGAACTGCAAGACCGCATCGGCGACCTTGTTGCCATAACACATGATGATGCCTATCTTTGGTGGCCCAATAAGCAAAATACAATGCTCGGTCGCCATGGCGGGCTAAACCCGGATGAGATGCTGGTGCCGCTTTTTGGGATTAATCTGGGGTAGCTGGTCTCTGAAACTCGATTTCGCGGTAGCCATAGGTATTCACCACTGTCGTACTTCCAAAATGGCTCAGGTTTGGCCTGAGCGGGTTGTAATGGTGCATGTGCCCATGCAGATGATAGCCCGGTTGAAAGGTGCTTAAAAGCCAGCGGAAAGCCTGAACACCCTTGTGGGCAGGGTCTGTATCATCCTGAATGCCGGCAGCGGAGGCATGGCTTACAAAAATATCCATGTAGCGGCCATATCGCACTTTATTGTGCAGCAACTCCGGCACCAGTCCCATCACCATCTTCCACATCTCTGCCTGGGTGTATTGGTGGGGGCCTCTGCTATAGCGCAGGCTGCCTTCTATGCCGGCCAGAATCAAATCATGCTCTTCATCAAAAATCACCTTTCGGTGCAGGTTAATGGCTCCCCAGGGGTGTTCGTAACGTTCCGCGTTCTCTTCTGAATCTGCCTTTTGCACGTGATTGCCGTTGACATAATAAAGGCGGATGTTGAGCATGCTGATGACATATTCAAGGTAATAAGAGGGTAAATCTCCGCAGGCGATGGCCAGTTCAGCCTCACCAAACCGGCTGCGGATGCGAGAATTGTAGACGGCAGGGGTTTCAACATCGCTGAGGGTCAGAATTTTAGTCCCCAAGCTGTCCGTCTCCTAAGGCCACCACATTGGCGGCTGCAATCCCCGCATCGTGGCTGATTGAAACAGCCCATTCATTAAGCCCAAGCCTCTCGGCAATTTCTTTGGCATGGCCGTGAAGCTGCAATCTAGGCTCTCCGCTTAATCCATGCACAATTTCAATGTCGCGCCAGGCCACTTTGCCAATCCCTGTCCCCAGAGCTTTGGCGGCAGCTTCCTTTGCGGCAAAAAGGCCGGCTAACTGTTCAAGGCTGCCTTTGGCCTGTGCTTGCTCTGCTTCTGTGTATACACGTTGGATAAAGCGCGTCAGAATGGCAGGGGCAACGCTTTCCAGACGGGCAATTCTTACAATATCAATTCCGCAGCGAATCATGCCAGGGCCCTTCCGGATGAGGTAATGACAAGCTTGTCTAAATCCCAGCAGCGCCGAGCCGCGGCAAGAATCTCCTGTGCGGTAATTGTCTCCAAAATGCCCGGGAATTCCTTAAGGTAGTTAAGGCTTAGCCCGTATCTTTCGATGCTTAGCAAGGCTTGAGCAATACCTGCATTGCTCTCCAATGAAAGAGGCAGGCGGCCGATCATCTGCGTGCGTGAATGCCTTAGTTCCTGCTCCGTCACGGGTTGGGAAATAAATTTTTCCAATTCTTTGCAAATGAGGCGCAGTGCTTTTTCCAGGTTTTGCGGGTTAACCCCTGCGCTGATAAGCCATGGCGAAGGCCCAAGCCCGCCGCCCAGCTCGCTTTGAATGCCATAAGCCAAACCGGATTTTTCTCTCACCACGTTGCCCAGGCGGCCCATCATGCCAAACTGACCTAAAATGTTATTGCCGAGGCTGCATGCGTAATAATCGCGGCTCATCGTTTCAGGGGCCAGAGTACCAATCAGCAGGTCGGTCTGGCTTTTTTCTTCAAGGGCGATGTGCTCCCTTTGGCTCTCGGCAGGTTTATGGAATTCGCGTAATTTTGGCAGTGTTTGCTGTCCCGGCTGCTGCCATGTCCCCAGTGCATCTGTGCATACTTTTGCTGCTTCTGCGGGTTCAATTCCGCCTACAACCGCAATCGCCATGCCTTCGGGGCCGATGAAACGCTCGTGGAAGGCTGGCAGGTCTTCACGCTTCAGTCCGCTTAGGGTTTCCCGCGTTCCCGCAAGCGGCCTGGCGTAGGGGTGGTCTCCATAAAAGAGGCGGTTGAATGCGAGTTCAGCTTGTTCAAAGGTATCTTGTTCCTGCATGGCCAGCATTGTCAGCATCTGCATCTGATAACGCTGGAATTGTGCGTCGGGGAATACCGGCTGTCTTAGTACTTCAACCAGAATGGAAAGTAAATCAGGCAGGTCTTGCCGCAGGCATTGGCCAGCAAAACTGATGCTCAACTCACCCGCGCCAAAATACAGGCTGGCTCCCATCG
Source organism: Anaerolineaceae bacterium (assembly GCA_034926255.1). Classification (GTDB taxonomy): domain Bacteria; phylum Chloroflexota; class Anaerolineae; order Anaerolineales; family Anaerolineaceae; genus Mesolinea. Next base: position 5,114 of record JAYFRD010000029.1, read on the forward strand.
CTTCAATTTTTTGATTCAGAACCCTGAAATTGTGCTTTTCTGTGCCTGCCATCAGCATTGCACTCATTAGGTTGGCTGTGCCCAACTTCGATTCATCTTCTGCAATCGCCCCGCAAGCCATATATCCGCGGATTACAACCGCTGGGCTGCTGGGGTTGGCAAAACTGAGCAATGTGCACTTGTTGGGCAAACTTATTCTGGCGATATTATTGCTGTCAGGAGTTGAATTTATTCTGTCTTTAAGAGAGGGATGAGATTTCTTGGTTAACATGCGTACTCGAAGTGGTTTCAGTTTTAATAATCTGTACTGATTATATCAGCCGCATCAACTGAAACCACTTCGCGCTTGTTTATTTGGATTGAGCCGAAATAGTATCTATAAGGGCTTCCGTTGGTTCCTGGTTATCTTCGTAAACTTTTTTCCATAATTTATCAACAATTTTTTGATATTGGTCACCGTACTTATCCAGGCCCTTTGCGTAATCAGGGTCACTCATGGCTTCCTCAGCGTTCTTGTCAATCGGGTCAGGTTCATATTGGGCAAAGATCTGCCTGAACTTTGAATTGTGGTCGCGGATGGGGCATGGGTTGATGACGTGACTGCCTTTGTGTTCATCTTTGTTCCGCGATTGGAATTCACGCAAACCCTTGAAAAAAGGAGCATTCCAAATGTCATCCAATGAACCGCCTTTGGCATAAATGTCATTGATGTTCACGGGTGAATAGGGAACAAAAACACAAGGCGAAATGTGTCCATCCCAATCAATATACATATAGCCGCCATTATCATGGCCGCCGGCAGATAAACAACCATCTACCACCGAGCCTCCGTTCCAGAAATCAGCGATAAAATACCGTTTTTCGCGGATCATCTCCCAAGATTTGCGCCACATCCATAGCCTGGCTTCCGGGCTGGGCATCAGTTCAAGGGTGTATGAGCGGCCGATAGGCATATAGTGGAATACCCATGCCAGACTAACCCCTTTTTCAAGAACAAGGAAATCCATAAACTCATCTGAAAGCAGTTCCTTGTAATTATCTTTCGTGGCGGTCAATGAAGTGCCAAATATAACCCCTTCTTTTCGCAGCAGATCCATAGACTGCATGACTTTATCGAAAACGCCTGTGCCTCTGCGCTTATCGGTGGTCTGTTTCCAGCCTTCAAGGGAGAACATGGGAGCAATATTGCCAAGTTCAGCCATGCGATGCGCTGCTTCCGGGGTGATCAGAGTACCGTTTGTAAAAAAGATAAAGTAGCTCTTGGGGTTTTCTGCGGCCATATCCAAAATGGTTTTACCCTGAGATTTGTAAACCATCGGTTCTCCGCCGCTGATAACCATGAATTGCGCTCCCCATTCTTCTCTGGCATCATTGACTAGGCGAGAGAAGATGTCGTAATCAAGTTTGCGAACATTCTCATCAGAATCCGCATAACAGCCTGTGCAATGCAGGTTGCAGGCCTTAGTAGGGCTGATTAGAAGGAACGAAGGCTGCGATGCACCGTAATGTTCTTCAAAATAATCCACTTTTTTCTCACGTAAATCCTTTTCCACTAACAGGTCCCTGCCCAATACTGAAGTTAAGGCCTGGAAGGTGGCGGGAGAAACGGAATCTGACATCAAGAGGCGACGAATAGATTCCATGATGGCTAAGCCCATATCTGTTTGGTCCTGAATGATCCGCGCGTTTAGTCTGCCTTCTTTGAGTTTTTTATTCTTTGCATTCTCAAAATAGTCTTCAGCTATTTTTACGCCCATATCAATCATGGGTTTATTGCCGTATATTTCTTCCCCTAAGCCAGAAATGTTCTGGATGAGGAAATTTGCGTCTTCTACGACACTTTTGTTCATCATAAAAAGATTTGTGTGCTTTGATTCTTTCATCATCATTTCCAACAATGTATTTGTTGTACTTCCTCCTGCATAAACCATATAGCATATGAGGGTCATTTTCATCACACAGAAGTGTTAATTAAGTGTTATATAGAATGAAGAATGAGAGGTTCAGATTAGCCTGAAATGGCGGGCTACCTTGACTGCCTGAATGCGTTTATTCACCCCTAACTTATTGAAAATGCTATTCAAATGCCGTTTGACTGTATTCAGTGAAATGGAGAGCTGAAGCGCAATCTGCTGATTTGAAAGGCCTTTTTCAACCCAGAAGAGTACCTCTTTCTCCCTTTTTGTCAATAACTCCACCCGGGTTGCCTCTGCATAAACATTTTCAAGAGTTTCATGGCCTGCGCCTTGATCAGAATAACCCTCAATGAAACGTAAAATAAGATCAGAAACATAGGTCTCTGAAACGCCTTCCACAAACGATGGCTCATGCCTTCTGCCATTTTGATAGTTCAGAAGCAAATGAGCCATCGCAGGGCCGCATTCAAGAAATGGTGAACGTATCGCTTCTGATTCGGCAAGTTTTAGAGTTTTTTGAATACATTGCAAACTTTCACTCACCATCCCTGCTTCACGCAGCAGCAGAGCCTCTTGAATACTTATTTGCAGCGAGTTTATTTTTAATTGTGATCGTATTAACTTTGGGCTAACCATTTTTATTAATTCCATGGCGCTGTTAAAGTTTAATTGATCATGCGTTTTACGATAGCACAGCACATGGTAACGAATAAGATTGAGATAAACACTGACCTGAACGGGAAAAGGATGCTGCTCTGCAGATTTAAGCGTGTGCTGTTTAAGCCAGGTCTGGCAGCTTGCTGTATTTTCTTGGAGCAAATCAAGTTCTATACTGACTTGCTCAATAATGAAATTATCCAATTCTGTTTCACTGCGGAGGGCAATTTTTTTAGCTTTTTGGATTTCTTCATGAGCTGCTTTATAGTTTTGTTTAGCCACTTGGTAGTAATAAACTGTTAGAAGTGTGTTCATCTCTGCCAGAATGGAGCCTGCAAAATTAATATCTTCCTCAAACGGTTTTAATTGAGCTTCTGCAAAGTTCAGTTCATTGCGCAGGGTGTGAATGCGGCTCTGTTCCATTTGGATGGCATTTAAAATTATCTGAGCAAGCCCAGGCATTTCAACCAGTTTTTGGGTAAGGCTTTCAACTTGCCCTAAATGCACCTCTGCTTGGTTAAGATTTCCGCAGCGGATGAGGATATGCCCTAAGCCTAATCGAGAAAGTCCCAATAGAAGCCAATTGCCAGATTCCTGAAATGTGCTGATCATTTCCCGCAGGTGGTCCATGGCATCTGGGTAGTCACCGAAAGAAATCAGCTTCAATGCCAGGATCATGGAACCTCTGCCATAACCTGCGGTTTCGTTGTAAAGAATATTCCCTTTTGTGCGAAGGTCCATATCTTCTGTGTGCTTTATTTTCTCTTCTGTACTCATTTCAAAGAGCTCTTTGAACTCAATAAAGATAGCTGTTAAAGTGTTCCAGATGCACCCTAATCGAAGTTTTATTTCCTGTTTCAGCATTTGCTGCTCAGTCTTTTTTAACCAAATTGCGCTTGTTTGAACATCAAACTGAAGAAATGCCTGCCAGGCTAAAATCAGGCTGAGAATGGGGCTTTGGGCAGCATTTTCTGGGCTGGCATGATGGATAGGGAAAATTGAGTAAACGCGGTTGTTATGGATGGCGGCAATAACAGCGCCTTCAAAACGCGAAATAAAACGTTCAGAGTCTTTAATCTGAGACGCCAACTGGACGGCTTTACGATAATCGTATTGCTTTTCAAAGTAAAGGCTGGCAGCCTCTAGTACTTCTTCCAATGCGCCTGGATTTCTGTATGCCAGACCTTCAAGCAGATAGGTTCTGAAAAGTTGATGGAATTTATAACTCTTGGGGTCTTTGCTCTCAGCCAGCAACAGCCCGCTGCCAAGTAAATTCTCAAAGTTTTCAAGATCAAAGGATTTTATGCCAATCTTGTCGGCCAGCCATTTGGCAATGGGATAACTAAACTCGTCTGGAACACTAAGCCCCTCGATGAGTCTTAATTGATTCTCACTGAGGTGCGCGCATATTTCTTCGGTAAAATAGGCTTTTAAAGGTCCTGTAAGCCATTGTTTTTCCAAAGAAGGCTGCAGAACCAGCTGCTTAGAAGGGCAAATGTCGAGTAATTGCAAACTGGCAGGCCAACCCTGGCTTATTTGATAGGCTTCCAAAACCGCAGAATTGCTGCAATTTAAAAAAAGACATTGACGGATAAAGTGATCAGTTTCTTTAAGTGAAAAAGCAAGTTCTTTGCTGTTAATACTGCTTACGAGCCCTTGCGTTCTCAAGCGTGCCAATGGAATCTTGAGCCTGACACGAGAAGAAAAAATAAGCAGTAAATTTTGATTGAGATGGTTGATGAATGTCTCTAAAAACCTCAATATTTCAGGGTTTTCTATATTTTCCATTCCATCCAATACAAAGTAAGAAGTCTGCTGAAGATTGTCAAATGATTCTAAAGGTCTCGGCATGTTTTTTGAGACTTGGGAGCTTTGTACAGGTTCTGTCAAAGCCTTTGCTGCCTGGATGAAGTAAGACAGAAAGGTTTCCAAATCATTATCTTCTCTGTCAATGCTGTACCAAGCTGTTTTTTTGGAAGGACTGCTCAGCCATGATGCCAGTAAACTTGTTTTGCCATAGCCTGCAGGGCCAATCATTTCGATGATTTGCGGGGCTTGTATTTTCTCCAGCATTTCAAGAAGATGATGCCGTTCAATTGCCGAACGTGCCGGGCTGGGGATTTGGGTTTTGGAACGTAAAAGAGCTTGGCTCATGTTGATTAATATAACACCAGCCTGGGTTAAAGCTTAAATAACAGGTTGGTAGATACCTGTCACCCGGTGTTTTGGGTTCAGGTATTTTCTGGCAGTTTGCATAAGTTCTTCTGCGCTGACCGCTTTAAGGCGTTCAACATAATTCAGAAACCAGTTGTAATCGGCAAAAGCACTGGCATATCCCATCCAAAAGGCTTGGTTGGTAATGTTATCGCTGCCGTAGGCAAAAAGGGCCTCGGATTGCTTTTGGGCCTGCTGCAATTCTTTTTGCGTGGCAGGCCTGTTCAGCAGCTTCTCAATTTCGCGGTCAAGGCTTTTTAGTAGTTTCTGAGGGCTTACTGCCGGGTTGCAGGTAAGGTTCAGAGTATAAGTGCCTGGGTCAATGGTGGCGTTTATTCCGCCGCTCACCGAAGCGGCCAGGCCCTTATCCACCAGCGCGAGATAAAGGCGGCTGGTGCGGTTGCTGATGCCTCCGCTGCCAAACATATTCAGGCTGCTTGGGCCGGCTAATAGGCTGTCCAGCAAGGTGAGAGCAAAAAAATCCTCCCCTTTGCCTTCCGGGCAGCGGTAAGCCGCTTGGATAAAGCTTGTTTCACCGGGTCCGTGCAGTTCAATCAGGCGGTAATCGGGCGGTTCCGGCTCAGGCGGCGGAATCTGCTTTTGCACCTTGCAGGCCGGCACGCTTCCAAAAAGTCTCTCTATTTTTGGGATGAGTTTGCCGGTTTCAAAATCACCGGCAATGCAAAGCCGGGCATTTCCGGGGCAGTAGTAATTGCGATAGTGTTTGTAAAGGTCTTCGCGGCTGGTACCCAAAAGGTCTTCTTTGGAGCCGAGTACTTCGTTACGGTAGGGGTGTCGCCGGTAGGCATTGAATTGAACGGCTTCAGAAAGGCGAAATCGCGGATCATTTTCATTGCCTTCGCGCTCTGAAAGGATGACGGTTCTTTCGGTTTCCACTTCTTTAGCCAAAAATAGGCTGTGCTGCATGCGCTCAGCCTCAATTTGCATGGCTAAGTCAAGGGCAGAAGCGGGCAGTGTTTCAAAATAGGTCGTCCAGTCTTCCGCGGTAAAGGCATTCCAGTACCCGCCTGTCTTGGCGATGCTTTGTTCCATGCGGCGTGCAGAAAAATGCGCGCTTCCTTTGAACTGCATGTGTTCAACCCAGTGGCTGAGGCCAGTTTTACCGGGCAGTTCATTGCGCGAACCCACCCCATACCAAACCCAATGGCTTACCAAGGGGGCCGTATGAATTTCTTTGAGCATCACTTTCAGGCCGTTTTCCAGGGTAAACTCTTGTAAAACTTCTTTCATGGCGAATCCCTTTGAAGTATGACCTTAAAGCGGGGGAGATTGAGGTCTTTTGTAACGTACCATCATCAAAAGGCCAATCAGAATAATACCCATCCCAATAAAAACGCCGCGTTGCTGCAGAAAACCAAGGTAAACATCCGGAAGAGGGTTGGTTCCAAAGCCAAAAGCATCTGCCAGGCCGGTAAACACGGCAATCATGTAACCCGTTGCAGCCACCCTCTGACCAAAATTAGCAAGAAGGGATTGCTGGCCTTTGGGCCAGAAAGCGGCCAGTACAATCGTGCCGCCCCAGGTAAGAAAGCCAAGACCAACCAGAAAGGTAAGCAGTTGGGCAAAACCTACTGAAAGGCCGGTGCTTAATCCAAATACATCCGGTTTAAGGCCAAAAATAAAAAGCGCAAACCCAAAGAAACACAGGGTGAGGCCCAATTGCGATCTTACCCGCGGGTATTGGCTGCCGCCTGTGAGTGGTTTCTCGCTATTCAGTTGGCTGGGGTTATTTTCGTTAATGCCTATAGGTTCCATTTAATCAGGTAAAACCGATTCTATCACACGCAAAAAGTTGCCCGAAGCAATGCCGTGCAGTTCAGCTTCACTGTAACCGCGTTGCCCGAGCGCATCCAGGATTTTGGGCAAGTCGGCAATCGAATTGATCCCTTCCGGAACGCCGGTTACGCCAAAACCGCCGTCAAAATCCGTGCCGAAGCCAACATGCTCTGCATCGCCTGCCAGTTGGCAGATGTGGTCAAACTGGTCAATTGCCAGCTTAAGCGGGAATTCGCTCTTTTCAGCATGCTTGGGCTTGCTCATATCCAGAAAATCATTGCCCGGCAAAATGCCAACCACGCCATTTTTTTCAATAAGGGCGCGAATAACTTCATCACTAAGCAGGCGGTTGCCCTGATAGCCCTTCACCAGTGGGCTGGCAAGGTCATGGCTGGCAATGATGGGGCCGTTAAAGCAATCAAAAAGGTCCCAGGCCGAGGCTTCATCCAGGTGGGCGATGTCGATGCAGAAACCGATTTCCGCGATAGCCTGCACCAGTTCTCTGCCTGCTTTCGTAAGTGGGCCCGGGGTGCGCGTGCCGCCGCAATACTGGTTGCCGGCCCATGCCAGGCCAATGCTGCGAACGCCTGCCTGCCACCACCTGGGCAGTTCATCTGGCCCAGAAATGCCTTCCGCTCCTTCCATAGCCTGGATAAGACCGATGGGCTGATAGCTTTGCGGCTCATCCGGTTTTTGCCCTTCCCAGTCTCGCAGGTGGGATCTAAGCTCTGGGGCCGTCTTAATCAGGCGAAATTTTTGTGGGTTTTCTTCGGCAAGCTTGCCGTAAATTTCGGGGTGGCGCCAATAACGCTGGTTTGCTTCGGCAATGCTTTTGTATCCTTTGTCATTTTCACCGTGCCGCGAGTCAGGTCTGTAGGGGGCTTCAAAAAGGGTGCTTAGCACAATGCCAACGCGTCCCCGGTTCCAATCTTCCCAACCCAGAAGGCTGGGGGGCCAAACCTTGTCTACACCATTTTGGATATCAATTTCCTGAATTTTTTTGGAACTTAGGCGGTAGTCGCGTTTGTAATCCATCATATTGATGGATAAGTCTTCATGGGCATCTAAAATCAGATACATGGCTTCTCCGATAAAAAAAGCCGGGACCCAGCAAAAGGCCCCGGCTCATGAAAACCGAAATTTACTCTGCGGGTTTCTCTTCTTCAGTCGCTTTTTCAGCAACTTCCTCTGCTGCTTCTGCCGCATCAGCTTCTTTTTCTTCCGCTTTGGGGGCTTCAGCTTCTTCAACCTTGGCAGTTTCAAGCTCCTGGCCCAGGTGTGTGGCCAGGCTTTCGCCTTCGCTGGGGGCAGCGGTCAGATCAAAATCAGCCGCAAGGCTTTTCCAGTCCTGATCAGCAAATGCAGGGCTGTCTACTTTGCGCATAGATAGGCCAATGCGGTGCGTGTCATCTTCAATCTTGATGATGCGCAAAGAAACTTTTTCGCCCACTTTCAGAACTTCCTTGGGGTGTTCAATGCGTTTATCGCTAATTTCGGAAACATGGATAAGGCCTTCCAGATCGCCAGGCAGGTCTAAGCGGGCAAAGGCGCCAAAGTTGGTCAAACGGGTAATTTCACCCTGCACAAGCTGCCCAACCTTAAGGCTGGCAACATGGTCTGCCCAAGGATCGCCTTTAAGCTGGCGAATGGAAAGGCCGATGCGTTTGCGGTCACGGTCGATCGAAATAATTTTAACCCTTACTTCATCGCCCACTTTGAGAATTTCGCTGGGGTGGTTGATGTGGTCCCAAGAGCATTCGGAAAGATGCACAAGGCCGTCTGCCCCGCCAATGGAAACAAAAGCACCAAAATCGGCCAGGCTGGTAATGCGGCCGGTTTTTATGTCGCCTTCGTTCAGGTCTTCCATCACTTTGTCGCGGATCATATCGCGCGTTTCATTGCTGGCGGATCTTTCTGAAAGGATCAGGCGATGGCGTTCGCGGTCAACTTCAATGACGTTAACTTTAATGGGTTGTCCAATCATCTCTTTGTACTTCGCTTCAGGGGTTTCTCCGCTGATGCTCAGCCTGCGGCTCATGCTTAACTGCGAAGCAGGAATGAAGCCGCGGATGGTGGAAAGGGGCACAATAAGGCCGCCTTTGTTGAAGGAAATGATGGTGGAGTCAACTGCATCGCCGGCTTTCATCAAGGCTTCTGCCTCGGTCCAGGCCTGTTCTTCCACAGCCTTGGTAAAGGAAAGCACAAGGTTGCCATTTGAATCTTCGGGAGTAATCACGAAGACGGGAATGGAATTGCCCACTTTGAGGGTATCAAGAAGGGAAGCTGGAATAGCTTCATATTCTTTACCGGTGATGATACCTTCAGATTTGGCACCAACGCTCACCAAAATCTGGCCTTCAGACAGGCTGGCAATCATTCCATCGCGAATTTCTCCGGCTTTTGGAAAGTCAAGGTTCAGACCTTCAGCATCCAGGAGGGCGCCCATGTGCTGGGATTCGTCTTCAATCTGAACTTTCTTCTCTTGTTCTTGATCACTTGCGGCGTTTTCAGTCATTATTAATAGAACTCCAATATGAGATTTGGGTTTGATTATAGAGGAGAATCATGCATTTGACAATGCTAAATGAAGATTTTACTTGATGTGGTGTTTTAAGTGCAGAATAATTTTAAGTAAGCAGAAAATCTGCTTTGGAATCTCGTTCCGAAATATGTCTGTTGAATAAGCTGTCTTGGATTTGGTGAATAATTCTTCCGTTTAGGCAAAAGTGAGAATCTTATGTGATATGCTTACTTAAATGATTTCGCGTCTTTTTTTGATGCCACTGAAAAGCAGGCGAGCTTATGAAAGGAAAAATGAACGTTAATATTGGCATGATTCAAAAACTAAGTTCTCCGAACCCCTTTGGCTTGGTTAGCTCCCAAATGGAAAATGGAGAAACAAATCTGATGGCCATTTCATGGTGGACTTATGTCTCTAACAAGCCGGCAACGCTGGCGATCTGCCTTAGCAAAAGAGGGTATACAGGGGAGCTGATAAAAAAAAGCAGGGAATTTGCTCTGAATATTGTGGATGAAAGCATTAAAGAAGCGGCTTTTCAGTGTGGCACCTGCAGCGGCAGAAGTGTAAATAAAGCGGCTAAATTTAATATCGCTTTGGAAGAAGCAAAACTAATTTCAACAAAACTGGTCAAGGCTCACAAAATAGCCCTGGAATGCCGGGTCGTGCAATGCCTTGAGGTTTCAGACCACGACCTTTTTGTTGCAGAAATTTTGGAAGCCAGCCTTAACCCCGAAAAAAATCAGGTTTTTGCGGTAAATGGCTACAGTTCTTTAAGTACGCTTACTATAGCTGCACCGTCAAAAGGCTCATAAGGCAGGAGCTTCCCGTCTTAATAGGTTTGTAAATACCATAAATGGGTCAAGAATATAAAAAATACAGCGCATTACGGCAAATATGCCGCTTTTTGCCCTTTAATCCCTATCACTTTTATAATCATTGTAAGAAGTGGTATGAACTTTAAAAGCAGTTAAGAATCAAAAAGGAGATGATATGGATTTCAAACCCAACAAGACGATTGATGAATGCGGTGAGGTCTGCCCTGTGCCGGATGTTGACACCAAGCGGGCATTGGCCAAGATGAAACCGGGGGAGATTTTGGAAGTGCTTATTGATTATCCACTCTCCAAAGAACGCATTCCCGCCACCGTGGAACGCATGGGTCACGAAGTTGTTCTGGTGGAAGAAACCGGCCCAAGTGCCTGGCGCATTCTCATTAAAGTTAAATGAACGTATTCGATCAAAAAAGGATGAGTCACAATGAATAGTATTATTGGTCCCTTACTTGGTGTTTTATGCGGCATCATTTTTGGTGTGGTTCTGCAGCGTGGGCGGGTATGCTTTAATTCAGCTTTTCGCGATTTGTATCTGACAAAAGATAATTTTATGTTTAAAGCAGGCCTTTTTGCAGTGGCGCTTTCTGCCATTGGATTTACAGCCATGGCTCAATTTGGCCTTATCAAGCTTGCGCCCTCTGTCCTTAACTGGGGCGGGGTTATCGTGGGCGGCCTTTTATTTGGCATGGGAATGGTTTTGGCTGGCGGCTGTGCCAGCGGTATGACCTATCGCATTGGCGAAGGGAATACTGTCTCCATCGTAGCTGGCCTTGTTTATGGGCTTTCAGCCTGGGCAACAGGCTCAGGCGTTCTTAAGCCCCTTACCAATTGGGCTGCCAATCTTAATGTGGTTGCTGCCAATGCAGACCCTGCATTTTACAATGTGGCCAATGGCGGCAAAATTGGCCCTACTTTTGCCACTTTGCTTAATCTGAACCCCTGGATTCCGGTGCTTGTTTTTGCCGTCCTGATTTTTGTTTACCTTTTTGCTACAAAAACTACCCGCCGCGAAGGCGCGAACATGAAGTGGTGGGTTATCGGCATTGCGCTTACGCTTGTTAATATGCTTACTTATTTCCTTTCTGCCCAATATGCCAAGCGTCAATATGGTCTGGGCATTACCGCCGGGTGGACCAATATGCTTCAGGCTTTCACCCTTTCTCAGAGTGGTGCTGAAAAACCGCCTATGTTCAACTTTGCGGGCGGCATTGTGCTGGGTGTTATTATCGGTGCTTTCATTGCTGCCGTGGTCACTAAAGAGTTCAAGTGGCGCGTGCCCAAACAGGGTAAATATTATGCCTGGGCGGTATTGGGCGGTCTTATGGCTGGTTTCGGCGCTTCTTTTGCCAAAGGTTGCAATATTGGGCACTTTCTTACGGGCTCTTCCTTCGTGAGCGTTGGGGATATTCTTGCCACGGTGATGTTCATTTTGGGCAACTGGCTGATGGTACGCATCCTTTTTGGCAAGCCTGAACCCAATATTGAGGCATAAGCGCCATGGAGAAATTGAAAATTACCATTCAGGTAATGGTACCCCCTTATTCCTACCAGGATCTGGATACAGCCTTGAACATTGCTGAAGCTGGTCTTGATAAGGGTCATGATGTGGGCATCTTTCTCTTTGCCGATTCAGTACTTTCAACCTTTTCTAAGGTCAAGCCGATTCGCATGGACCGCAACATTCCGGAGCGCATGAAAACCATGATTGCCGAAAAAGGCTTGCGCGTAGATATATGCGGTATCTGCATGGATTACCGCGGCATGCGCCCGGAAGAAGCCATCGCAGGTGCCGCACCCAGTGGCTTGCCGGAGCTTGCCGCTCTCATGGCAAGTTCAGACCGTTTCATCAACCTGATGGCATAGGAGCTGCGCAATGAAAAAGATCCTCTTTGTCATTTATCAGGCTCCCTGTGGCAGCATCTGGCCCAATGAAGGTTTTAGGACTGCCTTTGGCATGTATGCCGATGATATTGAGCCTGAAGTTTTACTTATCGACCAGGCAGTCGTTGCCCTGGGCCTGGAAGCTGAACCGAAGAAACTGGGCCTGCTTTCTATCAAAATGGTCCAAAAGTATATCGGCAAGTATGAAACGAAGGTGTTGACGGAAAAAGAAAGCCTTGAAAAGTACCATGTTGCTTTACTGGATGAAGCCTATCAGGCGCAAGTTTTAGATAGAGCAAGCCTGCAGGCCAGGCTTAAACAATACGATCATGTGGTTTTCATGTGAGGTGAATGATGTTCATTTTAATTAAATACGGCCCTGAAAACCCTGCAGAGCGTTGGAAAATGGAAGCTGCCGCGCCTGAAGATCAGATCGTCCTTATTCAGAATGGTATTTTCTGGGCAATAGCGGAACCCGCTTTCTTGAAGGGTAAAAAAGTGGCTGTCGTGCAGCCGGATCTTGAAGCCCGCGGTTACTCTTCCCAAGCCTGCTCTTTTCCCCTGGTGGATTACCCCGGCTTTATAGCCCTGCTGGAAGAAAACCCAAAATCAATGAGTTAATGCAAGTCCTGAATCAAGCAGCTCCATTACCCGTGGAGCTGCTTTAGTTTATCTGCCCAGCAAACAAGTGATGTTTTTGATATTAACGGAGCTAAAGCTCAGAAGCCATTATCCGAAAGCTTGTAAAACTCGAAACCTTATTACCTTCAGAGGTCTTTCTGAAGGTGAAAATATTGGAAAATACCCAATCATGTTCGTCCCAGGCCTTTACTTTGCCCCAGCAGCAGCCCTCTGTCTCTGAACATAGAGCGCCTTTTATGTACAGTTGTGTGTTTTCTGACTTTTCTCTTACTGCCAAAAAGGTTTTTAGTTCATCTTTGCCTTCAAAAGAGTCAGCTCCGATAAATTTATAGACAATATCGTTTGTCACCATGTCTAACAATTTATCATTTTTTACATTTACAATGCAGTCTAAAAACTGCAGCATTAAACTTCCTTTAAGTTTGCCTGAAAGAGAGGGGTTATATTCAACCATGGTCATCGTGTTTCTTCCTGATTCTTGTGTTTTACCCCCATCATGTGCTCGACTGAATGATATAGGAACTAATTCTTGATAAAAGAAGACCTTCGCTGCTTTCCTGGAAGGTAAAAATGTCCGAAAATGCAAAACGAAGGCCTTCCTTTGTCTTGTAACTGCCCCAACATACGCCATGGTTCTTTTCTACGATAATATTTTTCAGGTGTATGTAAAACAAATCAAGTCCTTCGGTCTGATTGATATAAGTCTCTACGTTGGCTCTGCCATTAATAAAATCAGCGCCAATGACCTCCAGCACGCAATCCTCGCTCATTAATTTCATCATGCCCGGAATATCAAATTTCGCGTAGGCGATCTCAAAGTCAAGAATAAGCCTTGAAGCAGGAGTCTCCTCATGTTCATTGCTTATTTTTACTTCAATTGTTTCAATCATGTCTCCTTCTAAAGCACATGTCAAAGTAAAAGACAAGAAATAATACGTTTATTAATTCATACAGATGGTGGAGAACATTTTTTAGCCCCCAACGTCTTAAGAGAAATTATAAACTAAAAAGTCAAACAGATGATATTCGGACTAATTGATAAGGCTTGGGAAATTATATCTAATCCTCTCCTTTTAGGGGAGGGAATTCACCATAATCAAGCACTTCTCTGGTTCCCGTTTGCGGGTCTGGCAGCCCGATAATGCCCATCTCTTGCAGTTTTTCGATAATTCGCGAAGCTCTTGTATAGCCGATGCGCAGCTTTCGCTGCAGCATTGAGACCGAAGCCCGGCCTTCTTTGCGGATGATCATGAGCGCCTCAGCCTGTATGGGGTCTTCATTCTTGTCTTTCTGCAGCTCACCCCAAAGAGAATCCTGAGAAAGCGGAGCCATCAGCGGGGGGTGTGGGCCCTCGCTGAATATGGCTGTATCCGGCCGTTCCGGTGCGCCTTCTTTTACCGTTTGCTCCCGCCAGAAGTCGGTCAGGCGGTTAATTTCCGCATCTGATACATAAGTGCCCTGCAGCCTCACGGCTGCAGCTGCATCAGGGGCCTGAAAGAGCATGTCTCCCCTTCCCAAAAGTCGTTCTGCACCTGGTTGGTCAAGAATCACGCGGCTGTCTACCCCTGAAGCCACCGCAAAGGCAATCCGCGCCGGGAAGTTGGCTTTGATGAGGCCTGTCAGAATATCGGTTGAGGGTCTTTGCGTGGCTAAAATAAGATGGATGCCGGTAGCCCGTGCCAGTTGGGCCAGGCGAGCCAGAGACTTTTGTGTTTCATCCGGGGCCAGCATCATCAAATCAGCCAGTTCGTCAATCACGGTCAGAATAAAAGGTAGGTTTTTCTGGCCCTCTTTTTGCATTTTTGCATTGTACTCATTCAGGTTGCGAACCCCTGTGTTTGCAAACATCCGGTAACGCAAGTCCATTTCTCTCAGCATCCACTGCAGGGCGCCCAACACTTTCTCCGCGTCTACAATCACGGGCGCCAAAAGGTGTGGCACACCGTTATAACCGGTTAGCTCTACCCGTTTGGGGTCAACAAGTACAATCCGCAGCTGCTCGGGGCTTAGAGTCAAAAGGTACCCTGCCAGAATGGCATTGACACATACAGATTTGCCTGAACCGGTGGTACCTGCAATCAGTAGGTGGGGCATGGAAGCTAAATCTGCAGTAAAAGGCACACCTGAAACATCTTTGCCCAGAGCAAAACGCAAGGCTGACTTATGGTTGATAAAAGTATTGCTTTCAATAATTTCCAACAGCGAAACCATGCTTGTTTTTTGGTTAGGCACTTCAATGCCGATGTAACCCTTGCCGGGAACTGGTGCCTGAATGCGAATACGAGGAGCCTTTAGGGCCAGGGCCAGGTCATCGGCCAGGCTTGTAATTTTGCTCACCCTGATTCTGGTTTTGCCCTTGCTGTTTTCAATATAATCCGGTTCTACACCAAACATGGTGATGCTGGGTCCTCTGCGAATTTCCACCACGTGTGCAGGGGTGCTGAATGAACGCAGGGTCTCTTCAATAACTCTGGCGCTGCCCAAGTCATTTTCATCTTCATGACGGGGTGCCTGCACCGGGTTAAGGATCTCTTCAGGTTTTGGCAGAACCCATTTCGTTTCTGAGGAGGGTTTTTGCTCCGCATTGGATGCATGCTGGGCAGCAGATCCTTTTTGTGGGCTAATGATGGGTTTGGAGGCTGCCATTTCCTCCCGGATGAAATCAGGTTGAATTTGTGTCAATCCAGGTGTCAGTTCTTCGCCCCCAGGTTGTGTCTGTGCTTTATGCCTTACCCATTCCGCAAAGCGCGAACGATTGCCTCGCAGTTTTTTGGCAAGCCAGTAAAAGATGCCAGAAACGGAAAGATCTGCCAGAAACACCAGTGCGACTAAAAGCCAGGCTGCCAATACCGTTATGGCGGCAGGGGTGCCCAGCCCGCGCACCATCGCATTGCCGATCAACCCTCCTGCTGTGCCGCCGCCAAATGAGTTTTCAAGCTTTAGCCAGCCTGGCATCAGGTCTGCCCAGGCAGCCAGGTTAAAAAAAAGTAACAAAAGACCAATCACTCTGTCCGCGCTGATGCTGGGGAACTGCTGCAACTTGCTGAGCAAAAACCAAACTCCCAGAAAAAGAAAGAGGATTGGCAATAGATAAGCTAACCAGCCAAACGTACGGATGAGGAAGTGCGAAAACGGTTGTGTAATGGTTCCGTTCGATTTTTGCAGCAGAAGCAAAAGCATGATTAACCCCAACACCAAAAGCACTATACCGGTTATGTTCATTTTTTGTGCTGTTGTCAGGGGGATGCGCTCAAAAGCTTCTTCTGTAGTGGCTCTGGCGGTTCTTGGGCGGCTGCTTGTCCTTACCACTGGCTTCACCGCTGCAGGTTTTACTGGCCTGCGGCTGCTTTTTGCCTTTGGTTTTGTTGTTTTGCCCTTGCTGGGGCTGCTTTTAGCTGCCATGCGCTCTCTATCTGCTCCCCAAAAATTATAGCATGCTGCCTAATGCCCTGTTAGTGTGCTTTTTTTGATGAATTCTTTTAGATTCCATGGTTTTCAAACGATACGTTGCATAGGCTTACGGCCGTCCTTAGTTTGTCTCGTTCAAGACAGGCTGTCGAAAAAGATTATAATTTTAAAGTTCATTATTAAATGCATTCTGAGAATCTTGAGCTTATTGCCTAAAACTTGCTCTATATGAGTGTAAGTTTTAAATATTTTTATCCTTTCTGTGGATTTCCTGTCTACCCAAAGACCGGTGAAAAGCGTTAATAGGAGGCAGAAAAAATGAAAAAATCGAACCTCTATATTTTTGTGATGGCAATGCTGATGACTTTGCTCATTTTTTCGGCTTTAGCGGAAAACAGGGCACATATTGTAGAGGCCCATGCCTGGCTTCAGGTGTCCCCTGAACCTCCCAATCAAAATATACATATCTACTTGCCTCTTATCACAAATAGAGCTGCGACCCCAAATACCACGTTGCCGCAACCTCCTCTCTCACCCACTAAGCTCATTTTTATCCATCATTCAACAGGAGAAGGCTGGCTGGAAGATAACTATGGCGATCTTGGCAAGACCTTGATGCAGAACAACTATATTGTCTCAGATACCAATTATGGATGGGGATCGGATGATATTGGCGGCAGAACCGATATCGGTCATTGGATGAGCTGGTTCAGAGGTTCTAATACATCAACATACACGCGAGAACTTTATCAATACTTTGGTCGTAATGCCAATTATTCACGTGTTCAAACAGATCCTGGCGGAGAGAACGAAATTGTCATGTTCAAATCTTGTTTCCCTAATTCGGGCTTGAGAGGCTCTATTGCAGATCCAATCCCCGCTATTACCCAAAACCCGCTTAAGGATCAGGGCTCTGATAGCCCATATCATACCGTTTCTAATGCAAAAGGGATTTACATTGATCTGCTGGAATACTTCAAAACCAGACCTGACAAGCTTTTTATTGTGATTACTGCGCCACCGCTTGGCAGTGGCGAATGGGCGAATAATGCCCGCGCTTTTAATAATTGGCTGGTCAATGACTGGCTTCGTGGCTACCAGTTCAAGAATCTGCGTGTCTTTGATTTTTACAATGTGCTCACTTCTAACGGGGGCAGCCCTGATAAAAACGACCTTGCTTCCGCAAACGGAAATCACCATCGTTTCAAGAATGGCAAAGTTGAGCATATTATTGGTTCAAGCAGCAACACCTTGGCTTACCCAACAGGCGATGATCACCCCAGTAAGGCGGGGGATCTAAAGGCCAGTGCTGAATTCTTGCCTCTCTTGAATCTTTGGGTTGCGGAGTGGAAAGCGGCTCAATAAGCGCCTCAGGCTGGGCTTTTTTTCGTCATAACTTGGCCAGTTGATTCACGCACGCTAAGCCTGGTTTCAAGCATGTGGTGGCTGCGTTCATCATGCCCCGCTAAATTTCTGATGAGAATAGAGGCGGCCAATTCGCCTTTTTGAACCCCGGGCTGGCTGACAGTGGTAAGGGTCGGGCTGATAAACCTGGAAAGCTGGTTATCGTCAAAACCGGCCAGAGAAAGGCTTCCTGGAATGCTTATGCCCCTATTTTTTGCTTCCTGCAGAATGCCAAAAGCAATCACATCGCTCATGGCAACAATGGCAGTGATCTGCCGCCTTGAACTTAACAGGGCCTTAAAGCCTTCGCGCCCTCCCGCCTCCGAATTGCTGCACTCCATAATTTTTACATCACGGGAACTCGCTTCCATCCCAAATTCTTCCAGCGCCTGAATATAGCCTTGCATGCGTGCCCCAAGGGTGCCTACGTATTCTCGGTAGTGCCCTTGTTTTCCGGAACGTATGGGCAGGATGGCAATTTTACGGTGACCTAAATGGAGAATGTGTTTCATTATCAGATAAGCCCCCTGCCTGTCATCTACATTGACCGCCGGAATACCTTCAATGGGGTCGCTGTCTATGGTTACAAAGGGCATATTGCGCTGGCGCAGTACAACCATGGTGGTCTTGCTTTCTTCAAGGCCCAGGGTCAGAAAGCCGTCAACCGCGGCTTTATCAATGGCGCGGCGCATGCTGCCCATTAACGGAGGTATCAGCATCAAAGAGAGGCCGTTGTGGGAACAAACTTCTCCAATGCCAGACAACAAGTCGGCAAAATAGGGGTTTTGGGCAATTTCCTGAATCGGTTGGGGTAGCAGCAGGCCAATCGTTCCTGTCTTGCGGGTGAGCATGCTTCTGGCAATCGGATCCGGAGAGTAGCCCATTTCATCCGCTACTTCAAGAATATGTTGCAGGGTTTGGGCAGAAAGGCGTTGCGGGTAATTAAAGGCAAAAGAAACCGCAGTTTTTGAGACTCCAGCTTTCTCTGCAATATCTGAAATATTTATTCTGGCCATATGCTAATTATATGAGTTTCCTGACGGGTATGAGCACCAGGATGGATTGTGCTTCAAGATGGGTGATGAAAAGTTTGCCGTCTTTGGCTGCAAAATTTTGCCCACTTAATGTATCCTGCCAGGATTCATCCTGAAATAGGGTATTAACGAGGATGGGACCGGCGGCCTGCCGTGGGTTGCAGATAACCAGCACTTTGTCTTCTTTAGCCTGGCGGCTAAAGGCATAAACGCCATTGTGCATAAACAGGGTTTGGTACTTGCCAGCTCTTAATGCTTTGTGATCTTGACGGATCCGGATAAGCTGTTGAACGCGGGTTCTGATTTGCATATTCCAGTCTTTTTCCTGCCAAACCATCCCTTTGCGGCAGTCAGGATCATTGCCGCCGCTCATCCCGTTTTCGTCTCCGTAATAGAGCATGGGAGCTCCGGGCATCATGAAAAGAAGGCTTAAAGCAAGAAGGGTTCTGGGAACGTCACCCCCTGCCGCTGTGAGCAGGCGGGGGGTATCATGGCTGCCCAAAAGGTTAAGCTGGTAAGGGCCGGCTTGCAGATAATCTTCTGCCATCCGCCTGCAAAAATAGTCAAAATCTTCCGCATCCATGCCATCTTTGAGGGCATAGTCAAAGATATAATCACGCAGGGGGTAATTCATTACGCCGTCACCGATGCTGCGGTTTAACCAGTGGTTGGTATCGCGCCAGGTTTCGTGCACAATATAAGCTTCAGGATTAACTTCTTTCACTGCCCGGTAAAAAAGTGGCCACAGTGCAGGGTCTGTTTTCCAGGGCACATCCAGACGCCATCCATCAATACCGGTCTCCTTGAGCCAATAAAGCCCTACATCAATGATGTAAGCTTGCACTTCTGGGTTTGCGGTATTCAGTTTGGGCAAAAAGGCGGCGCCGCCGCATGTCTGGTAGGCTTTATTTTCAAAAGGTTCTTGAAAAACAAACCATTCAAACCAACGCGATTTTGGGCCTTTTTCAAGCGCGTCCAAAAATTTCAGGTTTTTATCGCCGCAGTGGTTAAAGACGCCGTCCAATATCACACGCATGCCTGCTTCATGAACTTCTTCCACTAGCTGTTTGAATAGTGCAAGGTCCCCGAAATGAGGGTCAATTTGCATGTAATCAATGGTGTCATACTTGTGGTTTGTGCCTGCTTTGAAAATGGGCGTCAGGTAAAGAGCGTTCACTCCCAGCGCTTTTAGATAGGGTATTTTCTGTCTGATTCCTTCCAGGTCTCCCCCAAAAAAGGAATCAACTTCAGGTTTGGACTCCCACGCAACGCAGCTTGCTGGGTCGTTGCTGGGGTCACCGTTGGCAAAGCGCTCGGGGAAAATCTGGTAAAAAATGGCATCAGTTACCCATTTTGGCAGCGGGAACTCGTTCATATCAGCCTTTCAACCCTGATCTGCTCAGTCCTGAAATAAAACTTTTTTGAGCAATCAGGTAGAGGATAATGGGCAGCAGCGTTGCGGTAACGGTTCCTGCCATCATATAAGTCCACTCGGTTTGGTATCTTCCTGCAAAAACCTGCAAACCAAGTTGAATGGTGCGCATGGATTCTGAATTGTTAACAAGCAAGGGCCAGAGAAAATCATTCCATGCGAAAAGAAAAGAAAAAAGACTCATCGTTACCACCGAAGCGCTTGAAATGGGCACCACTACCCGCCATAGGGTCTGCCAGTGATTGCAGCCATCCAGTTTGGCGGCTTCAAGATAGTCTCGTGGAATCGAGATAAATGCCTGCCTCAACAAAAAAATGGAAAATGCATCCACCATCCTGGGCACAATGAGGGCCTGATACGATTGGAACCAGCCTAAATCGCGAATGATCATGTACGAAGGGATGATCGTGGCCTGAAAAGGGAACATCATTGTTGCTAAAAAAAACAGAAAAAGGAGGTCTCTGAATTTAAATCTAAGAAACGAAAAAGCATAAGCTGCCATCGAGGCAAAAAGGATACGGCTGCTGATAATGCCGAATGCGGCTATGACGGTGTTCAGGTAATAGCGCAGAAAAGGGGCTGCCTGCCAGGCTTTCACGTAATTTGAAAAGTTGAAAACCACCGGAAAAAGATAGGGCGGCAGGCCGGTGGTGCCGCGTGCTTTCAATGAAGTGGTGAACATCCAAAGGTAGGGAACTGCAATCAGGAAGGCGGCAGGTACAACTGCCAGCAGAATAATCAGGTTTGTTTTCAGGTCGCGCCTGTTAAGCCAACTCAGACACTTTTTCATCCTTCCTCCTCGGATGACCCAAAGCCAACGAACCTCCACTGCAAAAGCGTGAGGACAACGATAATAATCAAAATAACCACTGAGATGGCAGCACCGTACCCCATTTTAAATTGCTGGAAAGAAGTGAAGTACATGTACATGCCTAGCACTTCGGTTGCATTGGCTGGGCCGCCGCGTGTAAGAACCATAACAGGGTCGAAAACAAGAAAAGAATCAATAATACCTAATATCACGAGCATGATGGTGGTTGATCTAAGTAAAGGCACGGTAATGGAGAAAAACTTGTGCAGTCCGCTTGCGCCATCCAAATCGGCTGCTTCGTAATAGTCATCTGGGATGGCCTGCAAGGCAGCCAGGTAGAGGATGAGCGTAAAACCTACCCGTCGCCATACCCCCAATGAAATAACGGTGGGCAATGCCCAGTGGATATCCGCCAGCCAGTTAATATCCCTAATGCCGAACCGACGCAGAAAAATATTTACAATGCCAAAGCCGGGGTTGAAAAGCAGCAGCCATACCATTGCTGCCGCCACTGTAGGGGTGATAACCGGCAAAAAGAAAACCCCTCGCCAAAAATTTTTGCCTGTAAACTTCTTTTTGTTAAGCAGAACTGCCAGCACTAAGCCCAGCACAATGCTAAGTGCAGTCACCGAAATGGTGTAAATAAACGTAATTTTTAAGGAATTCCAAAACCGGGGGTTGGCAAAGAGATTTTTGAAATTATCTAAGAATATCCAGGTTTTATCAGGCGCAAGGTTATCCCACTTGAAAAAGCTCAAACGAATAACGGAACCGATCGGGTAAAAATTGAAAACTCCCAAAATAATGATGGCCGGCAGCAAGAACAGAAAGGCGGTAAGGCCGTCTTTGTTTTTTGTTTTGTTTGGGGCTATGGATTCCATGGCTTTGCCTGTCACTAATTCTAATAAAAAAGCAAGGGCAGATGTTATAACTGCCCTTGCTCTTCAGTATATGTTTACTGTAAAGCGGAATTGACGGCGTCTTCGGCAGCTTTGAGTGCTTCTTCAGGACTAACCTGGCCGAGATAGGCTTTCTGGATTTCACTTGAAAAGGCCTCGGATACGGCGTTGTACTTTTCCGTAGCTGGGCGGGTATGGGCAAATTCCATCCCTTGCACAAAAGGTAGCATGCGTGGCTCAGTATCGTTCACCCATTTGAGGTAATCTGCGTTTTCCGCAACGGATTTTCGAACGGGCAAAAAGCCTGTTTTCTTATCCCAATCCAACTGGATTTCCGGGCTGGTTACAAACTTGATGAACTGGTATGCAGCCTCTTTGTGCTTTGATTCGTTGAACATAAAGATATGTTCACCGCCAACATTGCTGGCTGTCGTTCCGCCGGCGGGGGCGGGCACAGGGGCAATACCCCACTTGAAGGGAGCGTCTTTGCGGTAGCCAAACAGCCAGCTTCCATCCAACTGCATGCAGGCTTTCTGGTCACCGAACAAGCCCCAGGGTCCGGGTTTAGACCCGTTTCCCTTCAGCATGTCCGAAACAAAACTGAGCGCTTTCAGGCCTTCGGGGGTGTTGAAGGCGGCTTTGGTATTATCCGCATTAAGGAACTGACCTCCGGCTGCCCAAAGCCATACCTGGAACTGCCAGGTAATGCCTTCGCCAGTGGGTTGGGTATAGTATTCAAAACCAACCACGCCATCTTTATCGTTTTGGCATTGTTTTGCCATGGCCTGCATTTCATCCCAGGTGGTGGGTGCTTTTTCAGGGTCAAGGCCTGCCTTGGCAAAGAGGTCTTTGTTCCAGATGAGCTGCATGTTATTGGTGCTCACAGGCAGGGCATAGCGTACGCCGCCCATTACATCAAAGTTAGCCAGCATGGGGTAAAAATCGTCAATCTTGATTTCAGGGTCGTTCTTTACATACTCATCAAGCGGGGCAACTGCACCGGTTTTGACGATCTGGGGGATGAGCACAAGATCTAATGCTACAAGATCAGGGGTGGTCTTCGATGTAATGCCAGTTTGCAGTAGGGTCATCATATCGGCATAGGGCTGAAACACTGGTTCAACCACAATGTCCGGATGGGCATCGTTAAACTGCTTTACATAGGCTTTCATTACATCCGCATTGGTGCCTTCCCAGTTGAACCAGAAACTAAGTTTCTGTGGTTCAGCTTTTGGGGCGGCGGTGGGTTCTGGCGCTTTGGTCGCTTCAGGGGCTTTGGTGGCTTCTGGGGCAGGGGCCTTGGTGGCTTCTGCGGCAGGTGCCTGTGTAGGTGCAGCCGTTGGCTGAGCGCAAGCACTGAGGATTGATGCTGTAAGCATCAAGACAGTCAATAAAAGGGATAAAGTTTTCTTTTTTTGCATGGTCTCTCCTAAATCTGTTTTATTAAATCGGTTTAGTAAAACGATTTAAGTATATTCCGCTTCTCCATTTCGTCAAGGGTTTCAAAAATGTAATGATTGCACTAAGGTTGATAAGTCATTATGTTTTATGAGACTACAGTATAATGAAATCAAGTTAAGCTTCTGAAGCAAATGGAGGTCTTAACTTATTTTTTTGCCTTTAGGATCATCTCTTGCGGAGGCCGTCTATGGTATTCTTCAAAAATAAAGCAATTCAAAATAACGGCGCCCCTAAATCGTCCATTTTTGCAGATCATCCTCTTTTGGGTGTTTCCGCCTATGCTACAGAGGCTCAGTCACTAAAAAACCTCGACTCCAGTATGGCTGGGCTCAGTGCCGAAGAAGCAGAACTTCGCTTTGTGAAATATGGTCCCAATGAGGTTGGTAAAAGTAAACATCAGTCTGACTTATGGCGCTTGCTGAAAAACTTTGAAAATCCCTTGGTTATTTTGCTTATCCTCTTAGGTCTTATTTCCTATTTCACGGGGGATTTGCGCTCAACAGCGGTCATCTTTGTGATGGTTATACTTGGGGTTGTCCTTAAATTCTTCCAGGAACGCAGAGCGGATAACGCTGCTGAAAAGCTTCAGGAAATGGTAAACACCACTGCAACTGTGTTCAGAGATGGTCAGCAGAGTGAAATCCCTCTTAAGGAACTGGTCCCTGGTGACCTGGTTATTTTAGGTGCGGGTGATATGGTGCCTGCAGACCTGCGCATTCTTACTTGCAAAGACCTCTTTCTTAACCAATCCGCGCTTACCGGTGAATCTCTGCCGGTTGAAAAAACAGCAAACCCTGTTCCACCTGACCAGAAAAACACCCTCCAATTTGACAACTTGTGTTTCTTTGGCTCCAACGTTGAAAGTGGTACTGCCCAGGCACTCGTTGTCACCACCGGCAAAGATACTTATTTTGGTAACCTGGCCTCTAGCATAACCTCTGACAAACGTGTTGAAACCTGTTTCGAAAAAGGCATTAACCGTTTTACCTGGTTGATGATTGGTTTTATGGCTGTTTTGGTTCCCCTGGTATTCCTTATTAATGGCTTGGTAAAACACGACTGGCTCCAGGCTTTCCTCTTTGCCATTGCGGTCGCTGTTGGCCTTACGCCTGAGATGCTGCCGATGATCGTTACTGTTAATCTCTCTCGCGGGGCTATTGATATGTCCAGGCAAAAAGTAATTGTAAAAAAGCTGGAGGCCATACAAAATTTCGGCGCAATGGATCTGCTTTGCACGGATAAAACTGGAACAATCACAGAAGGCAAGATTGTTCTTGAAAAACATCTCGATGTTCGTGGCAACGAAAGCGAAAGAGTATTGGTATATGGCTACTTAAATTCTTACTATCAGACAGGCCTTCGTAATTTAATGGATGCTGCTATTCTTGACCATGTTGAGGTTAATGATAGCTATGAGGTTGATGAAAAATATACTAAGGTAGATGAACTGCCCTTTGATTTCCAGCGCCGCCGTATGTCTGTAATTGTTGAAACAAATGACAAGCAGCGCATTCTTATTTGCAAAGGCGCGGTGGAAGAAGTGATGTCACTCTGCAGCCAGGTTGAAAACCAAGGCGAGATATTGGATGTGCTTCCCGAACATGACGCAAGGCGAAAAGAACGTGTGCGTGAACTTAATTCAGAAGGCTACAGGGTTATTGCAGTTGCATATAAAATTCTATCTGATACCAACCTTGAGCCTCATTACAGCATTGAGGATGAAAGTAATATGGTTCTTCTGGGTTTTCTGGCTTTTTTGGATCCTCCCAAAACTAGTGCCACTGAAGCCTTGGAAGCGCTTAACCGTCATAAAGTTTCTGTAAAAATCCTCACTGGCGATAATGACGCAGTAACCGCCTTCATCTGCAAGCAGGTTGGTATGCCGGCAGATAAGATTCTTCTAGGTGAAGACCTGGACCATATGGATGATGCCAGTTTGGCAAAAGCGGCTGAAGCTTGCTCTGTATTTGCCAAACTATCGCCTGCTCATAAAGAACGTATTATCCGCTCTTTGCGAAGCAATGACCATGTTGTGGGATTTATGGGTGATGGTATCAACGATGCACCAGCCCTGAGGGCTGCTGATGTTGGTATTTCTGTGGATAGTGCGGTTGATATTGCCAAAGAATCTTCAGATATCATTTTACTTGAAAACTCCCTTTTAGTTCTTGAACAAGGTGTAATGGCTGGCCGCAGAGTTTTCGGTAACATTATTAAATATATTAAGATGGCTGCAAGTTCTAATTTTGGGAATATGTTCAGCATGCTTGGCGCCAGCATTTTGCTGCCCTTTTTGCCAATGAAACCCATTCAGATTCTTACAAATAATCTCCTTTACGACTTTTCCCAGACGGCCATTCCAAGCGATCAGGTGGATACTGAGTGGTTAGAAAAACCGCGAAAATGGGCCTTGGGTGAACTCCGAAGGTTTATTATGGTAATTGGTCCCATCAGTTCTATTTTTGACTATCTTACCTTTGCTTTGATGTGGTTTGTTTTTAAAGCGAATAACCTTGAAATGCAGAGCCTCTTTCAGACAGGTTGGTTTGTCGAAAGCATTTTTACCCAAACTTTGATTGTGCATGTCATCCGTACCAATAAAGTTCCCTTTATTCAAAGCCGAGCCAGTAAACAGCTCTTGCTCACTTCTTTGCTTATTGTTTCTTTAGCGGCCGTGTTGCCCTATTCTCCTTTGGCTCCGGCTTTGGGTTTGATGCCTTTGCCTGGCCTTTACTGGCTCTTTTTGGCGTTTTTCATGCTTGCATATATGGGTCTGACGCAAATAGTAAAGACCTGGTTTATTAAAAAATACGGAGACTGAGCAATGCGCAAAGATTATCCCTTTCCTTATGAAACCATAACCCTTGACGGCCTAAGCCTCAGCTTTCTGAGCAGGGGCGGCCCGAGAATCATTGGGCTGTCTTACAAAGGCTCTGCAAATCTTTTGGCTGAGGTTCCTGAAAAAGTGGAGCCCACCCCTTACGGCCCTTATTACTTTGTAGGTGGTCATCGTCTTTGGGCCGCCCCTGAAGAGAAGCCCTTTACTTACCTTCCGGATGATAAGGGTCTGACGCTAAAGGAATCCGCCAATGGAATCGACCTTATTGGGGAAGTGAACCCCATCAGTGGCCTGCAAAAGATACTGCAGATAAGGCTGCTGGCGGAAGGCGAGATTGAGCTGGTGCATTTGCTGCGCAACGCGGGGCCACAAAGTTTCACGCTTGCCCCTTGGGCGCTCACCATGCTGCGCCCTGGTGGCAAGGCTTGGTTCCCCACCAGCACCATGCAGGCCAATCCTCATGGCCTCCTGCCGGATTGTCGCCTGAGCCTTTGGCCCTATAACCGTTGGGATGACCCGCGTGTGCGATACCAGCCAGACCACCTTTGCATTGATATGTCAGTCATGGATGCCGCTCCAGGCAAATGGGGCACCTTTAATGGCAGGGGCTGGATGGCTTATTGGCTGGAAGGCATTCTCTTCAGCAAGCATTTTTCAAGCCCGGTTCAGGGAACCTATCCAGATTTTGGCTGCAACGCCGAAACCTACCTTTGTGATCAATTCATCGAACTGGAAAGCCTGGGCCCCTTGCAATCCCTTGCCCCGCAGGCAGAAATCGAATTGAAAGAAATCTGGTGTTTGCAGGAATTTGAACAGCCCATTTGGCAAAATTTGCATGTGCAGTACTTTGGATCTTAAAAAACCATTAAATGGTTATTAACCCTGAGCGTTTTCGGGCTATAATTCCTTAGGCATGAGCTTGCTCCTGCTTTCAAAAACTGCACAAAAAGGAGACCCCATGGAGAAGAAAAGTATCACTGTGACCAATAAGGAAGGCTTGCACGCCCGTCCCGCTTCGCTGTTTGTAAAGGAAGCCGGTAAATTCAAATGTAAGATTACACTCTCAAAGCATGGCGGAAAAGAAGGCAATGCCAAGTCTATTCTCAGCTTATTGGCCCTCGGTATTGACTCTGGCAGCACAATTGACATACTCTGTGAGGGTGAAGACGAAAAAGCAGCCGCTCAGGCGCTTTATGACCTCATTGATGGCTTCAATAAGGAATGTAAATGAAACTGTATTCCGGTAAAGCAACCTCTCCGGGGATTGCAATTGGGCCGGCATTCCTCTTCAAAAGCCAGACTGCTGTCCTCAAGACCTACGCTATTGATGACCCTGCGCAGGAGTTTGAACGCCTTAAGCAAGCTATTGAAGCCGTTAAGGAAGAGCTTGGCAAGCTTGCTGCCAAACTGCAGGGCGAAGGGCTCTCAGCCGAAGCGGAAATCTTTGAAGCGCATGCTTCCATCGCTGAAGATCCTGAACTTCTGGAAGCCACCAAAACCCTGATTGATGAAAAAAAAGTTAATGCTGAAGCCGCGCTTAAGGAAGCTTCTGATACCTTTATTGAAGCCTTGATGGCCCTCGATGACGAATATCTTTCAGCCCGTGCAGCCGATATTGCGGACGTAGTGCGTAAAGTAAATTTGCGCCTCTCCGGGGAATGTGCTCATTCCCCGCAGCTCACCCAGCCATCCATCATTGTGGCTGAAGACCTTATGCCCTCAGATACGGCAGCCTTTCCAAGAGAAAATGTGCTTGGCATCTGTATCGAACTGGGCAGCCCCACCTCCCACGCTGCCATTTTGGCAAAGGCAATGGGCATCCCCGCTGTGATCCTTACACCCCTTGTCGCTCACGAATTGCAAACCGGCAGCACTGTTATTCTGGATGGAAAAAAGGGCATGCTGATTGCCAACCCCGAACCTGAGTATCTGCTCAGCTATAAAGCAGAACTTGAAAAACGCAGACAGCATGATGAGCTCTTGCTTACTCGTTCTGCCCTGCCGGTGCAGACTCTCGATGGCCATTGTGTGCAGATTGCGGCCAACCTTGGCAACGCTCGCGATGCCGATAAAGCTGCCTCGGTCCACGCCCAGGGCGTAGGACTGATGCGAACCGAATTCCTCTATCTGGATAAAGCTGATCTGCCTGATGAAAAAGAGCAGGTGGCCATTTACACCGAGATCATGGATATCATGGGCCAAAGCTTTCCGCTTGTTTTCCGCACCCTCGATGTCGGTGGGGATAAGCCCCTTTCTGCCGTACCCCAGGACGCGGAAATGAACCCCTTTCTTGGTATCCGCGGCTTGCGCCTTTGCCTCGCCAATATTGAAAAACTTTTCAAACCTCAGCTGAGAGCTTTGCTAAAGGCAGCCAGTGGCCGTAACCTTTACATCATGTTCCCAATGGTAACCAGCATTTTGGAAGTTCGCATGGCCAAGCAGGTGGTAAGGGAGTGTATGGACGAGCTCACTGCGGAGGGTTTTCCTCCCCCATCCCATCTGGAGGTGGGCATTATGATTGAGGTGCCTGGCTCGGCCATGCTGGCAGATATATTAGCCCCGGAAGTAGACTTTTTCTCAATCGGTACCAACGACCTTACCCAGTATACCTTGGCAGCTGACCGTAATCTGGCTGCCCTTAACTACCTTAGTGATGGCCTTGAGCCTTCTGTTTTGCGCCTGATTGCTCGCGTAGCCGAAGCAGCAAGTCAGCATGGCAAATGGGCGGGTATCTGCGGCGAGTTGGGTGGAGACCCTCAGGCCATCCCGATTTTGGTTGGTTTGGGTTTGCATGAGCTCTCCATGAATCCGGTTGCCATCCCGGATGCAAAAGAGATTGTGCGTAACATCAACATGGAAGATGCCCGGCAGGTCGCTGCTAAAGCTCTGCAAATGGAAAGCGCTCAGCAGGTACGCAAGATGATGCAATCCTATACTGAGTAAAAGATAAAAGATTTTAAAGCGCAATAAGCTGGCCTCTTATAAGCGGGCCAGCTTTTTTTATGTTCTCTCTGCTCATTTTGGCTGATGGGTTTATCCCCTGAACTCTTCGGCATCTTGGGTAATATCGGCAGGCATTTTTTGTCATTCACTTCCTTGAGGGGCATTTATACGGGGAATATAAAAGCTGTTTTGTGTTAATGATGCCCTGTTTTCCATATAAAAAATTCCATTCCCTATCTGCATCACACTTTCTAACCCTCAGCAGCATTTGCGAAGGATCCGCCAGTTTAGGCTTAAACGCCTTAGCTCGTAACGGCAAAATGCCTTTGGTAAATCTTTTGAAAAGTGCATGTTTTGAGGATGCAAAACATGCACTATAAAGTAAATGTCTAATGGCCTGATTCAGGGCAATTCCATCTACTTAGGGGGCGTAGAGCATGCATCACCTCTCGCGTCACCCTTAACGCAGTGAAGGGTCTGGTAGTCATCTTGGCTGAAGCTCCGAAAGATAAAAGGTCATCTGCTTCGGCAAGGGCACCTCAGAATACCGAATAGGTACGCATGGCAAACGCTTGCGCTGTGCTCTTTAAAACGATTAATTACGCCATGTACTCTCGCCATAAGATGCAATTGCCCTAGTGAATAGTTTGCTTTTTGCTTCAAGGTAGTTCTTTACTTCTTGTGCTGGATAGGATTGCTTGGAACAAGAAAAGCAAAGGGAACTATAAGCACATTTTCACGTCTATCTAATGGTTCAGCTTTATCAGAAAAATTCATCCTCAATACCTACCCGGGTTAGGACTTGAGGCCGATGTAAAACCTTCTGCAAAAGTCTAAACTATGGGCATCAAAGAAACGAGGTGAAATATGATTACAGCAATTATTATTGGTATCGTGTTATTTTTTGGCTTGGGCGCTTTCAGCACTTTGCTGACCCCCGAACAAATTCACGAAATCGTTGACCGTCACTAATCAAAATCTGTTTTTTGCTGGTCAAAAGCTTTTTGGCAATCTTCCAGCCATTCAGAAACGTTATTGAGCCAGTGTGTGCGAAAATCAAGAACCATCAGGGCTTCTGGGCTCAAGGCAGAGCCTAGTGCCGCTTGGCTGTTTTCAAATTGGATCCAGCGCTTTACCATCATGCGCTGCGCTTCCAAAAGGTGCTGGGTATAATCTCTTCCAAAGCGGGAAGCAACCAGCAGCTTTGTCAGAAATTCCGGGCGGATATCGCGTGGTTTGGGCACTGGGCTGGTTAACCAAGCTTCCAGCGCGGCTTTTCCTTCTTTTGTTATTTCAAAATTAACCCTTGGCGGTGTGTAGCGCAGGTCTGGAGGCATAGACTCCACCCAGCCCATCTTTTCTAATTTGTTCAGATCCGCATACAGCATGCTTTGCTTAAGCTTCCAAACTTCACTAAGGCCTTGCCAGGCTTCCATCTCTTTATAAAGCTCATAGCCGTGTTTCGGCCCCGCAACCAGTAAGGCTAAAATAACATATTCAAAACTTAGGGTAGTGGGTCTTCCGCTGGGCATAATTTCAATTTCCTGATAAATTATAACGGAAGTGATAAAATCAGCTACCTCTTTTTTGTTTTGAAAGACCTCTATTGAAAAAACTGATCTCTTTCGTCATCTTCTTTTCTGTTTTTCTTGCCGGTTGTATGCACCAAACCCCGCAGGATATTCAGCAAATCACTCCAACCCCTGTTTCAACCCAGGTAATGGCTCCTTCTGCTTGTGCACAAAATCAGTCTTGCAAGCAAGAACCTATCCAGACCTATCCTGCCTCTTCTGCAACGGCAGAAGTCAAACCTTCTCAAAACTCTCAGAATGAACTGCCTCAGCCTGCAGCTTTCATCGTCAAGGATGCGCTTGGCCGTGCATTCAGTTTTCAAAAAATACCGGAACGCATTATCCTCTTGGGCAAGGATGCTTTTATTCTGGCAGATGCCGTCTACGCTTTCCCGGATGCGGGCAGCCGCATACTTGCACTTTCCCCTTTGCCCGCAGCGAAGGCTGAATTCTTAAGCATTATTGACCCGCAGTTTACTGCCAAGAAAATACTTGACGAAAAAGTTGTCCCTGCTGAAATTGCTGCTCTCAAGCCGGATTGTGTCATTCTTAAACCAGCTGAAGAACAACTGGGCGAAGCCTTGGATGCCCTGGACATTCCCGTTATTTATCTTGAGTTTGAAACCTTTGAACAATATGACCGCGACCTTGAAACCCTCGGCAACTTACTTGGTGAACAGGATCGTGCTATCAAACTGCGCGCCTTTTACCGCACCTATCTCGCAGATGTGCGCAAGTACTTCAAAGAAGCTTCACCGGATGAGCTGCCTAAAGTGCTCTTTCTGCGTTACAGCGAGCAGAATGGAGCCATAAATTTAAGCATTCCTGCGCCTGATTCAATCCAGTCTGCCCTGATAGAAAATGCCGGGGGTGTACCGGTTTGGAAGGAGGACGCCATTGGTGAGGCATCGACAGATCTGGGCGTAGAGCAGATTTCTGCTTGGAATCCAGACTTTATTTTTGTAAGCACTTCCAATCAAAAAACGCTTGAAGCCGTTTCAAAACTGCGCAATGACCCTCAGTTGAAGGCTTCAGAACTCTTGAAAAAAACATCCATCCGCCCTATGCTGGGCGATTTCAGCCCTTACGATTCGGCAGATACGCGCTGGTCACTCGGTCTGCTTTGGATCACCCGTACTCTTCATCCTAGTAAAATTTGGCCGCTCGATTTTTATGAAGCCGCCCGTAATTTTTACAGTACTTTTTACAGAATGGATACTAAAACTTACGAACAAACCATCAAACCTTTACTCAGGCCGTATTTCAAATAAACTTGTATCCAAATCTTGACATCGTAAACCTAAAGTATAATAAATCCATTGACCTATCCTGTTTCCTGTTGAGGATTAATGGAAGCTAAGAATTATCCCGACTTTTTGCCGCACCGTGTCTTATTGAAGACCTGGGTCAACAAGGGCATGCTTTTCGCTCTGGGGCGCGCCTTGCAATCGCTTTCCAATTCTGACCCTCTTGTTCAGGCTGAGGTGAGCCACTGGCCGCCCAATTTTAAGCTTGTGCTGGCAATTCCTCCTAAAGGCGGGCATATGAGTGTACAATCCGTGGGCGCTGGCCGCCTGCGCTATCTTGGCGGCAGAATCAAGCCGGAAGAAGCTGATGTGGCAATTCTGGTTAAAAGTGTCCATTCTGGTTTTAAAATGCTCACCGGTCAGTTGGGTCCTGATTCTGCCTATGCCCAGCATGCCATGAGCGCCAAAGGCGACCTTAGTTATACGGTCTCTGTAGTGCGCGTTCTGGACATTGTGGAAGCCTATCTTTTCCCTGCCTTCATGGCTAAAAAACTGATGAAGTCTTTGCCGCCTATCCCTTCATGGCGTAAGCATTTATTGCGCCTTAAAGCCTATACCCTTGGCATTTTATTTGGAATTTGAGGATTAAGATGATACCAAGCCATTATGAATTTGCCTTTCCAGTAAAGATCATTTCCGGTCACGATGCACTCAATAATTTGGCCGCAGAAATGGCCCAGGCTGATGCATTACGGCCTCTCGTCGTTACCGATAACGGTGTGGTTAAGGCCGGGCTTTTGCAGGTCTTGTTGGATGCACTTGCTGAAACTGAAGTGGTGATCGGTGCGATTTTTGACCAAACCCCTCCCGATTCTTCCACCCAATTGGTCAACGAACTGGCTGATCTCTATCGCCAAAAATCTTGTGACAGCATAATTGCTATTGGCGGCGGCTCCGTCATTGATACCTGCAAAGGGGTCAATATTCTGGTCAGCTACGCAGCTTCAGAAATTCGTGAATTCCGCGGCGCAGAAACTCTCAAAGGACCTTTTAAGCCCTTCTATGTAGTGCCTACCACAGCCGGTACTGGTTCTGAGGCTACCAATGCCGCAGTCATCCATGACCCTCAACGCCGTGTCAAGATGCTTTTCATTTCAGACCTGCTCATGCCGCGTGCTGCTTTTTTAGATAGCCGCATGACCCTTACCTTGCCTCCAAAACTAAGCGCCGCAACCGGGGTTGACGCCCTTTCCCACGCCATGGAAGCCTATATCAGTATTCAAAAAAATCCCATGAGTGATGCCTTTGCCTGGCAGGCGATAGCCTTAATTGGCCAGTACCTGCGCGGGGTTACATCCAACCCCTCAGACCGCAATGCCCGTTTGGCAATGGCAAATGCCAGCACCATGGCTGGCACGGCTTTTTCTAACGCCATGGTGGGTTGTGTCCACTCCATGGGTCATGCTGCGGGGGCCATCAGCCGGGTGCCTCATGGTGTCTGCATGAATATTTTTCTTCCATGGGGCTTGCGCCTTAACCTCTCAAAGCGCAGTATTCAAATTGGCGAATTGCTGCTGCCGCTTGCCGGGGCAGACCTCTACGCTGCCACCCCTTCTGAGCAGCGCCCTTCGAAAACCATTGAGGAAGTGGAACGCCTTAAAGAAGATCTTTTTATCCTGAGCGGGCTGCCCAGAACGCTGAAAGAGGCCGGGGTTCCCTCCGAGAAGCGTGATGAAATTTGTGCTCTTGCCATTAATGATGGCTCAGCGGTAATGAACCCGGTAGAGTTGGATATGGATTCTGCCCGGTGGCTGTTTGATAAGGCATATGGCTAAATGGCTGTCATAAAAAGTGTTACCGGCAAAATACTCTGGGTGGATCTCTCAGCCGGCACTTGCCGCGCCGAAGAAGTACCTGACGAAGTCTACGAACACTATCTGGCAGGCATTGGCTTGGCTGCCTATTATCTTTACCGGCGCATTCCCGCCAAGGCAGATGCCCTTGGGCCGGAAAATATCTTGGCCTTTGTGCCCGGTCTTCTCACTGGTTCAGGTGCCCTGATGACCGGCCGTTGGATGGTGGCGGCCAAGTCTCCGCTTACTGGAACCTGGGGCGATGCCAACTGCGGGGGCACCTTGGCCCCTGCTATTAAAGCAGCAGGGTATGACGGTATTTTCTTCCGGGGTATAAGCCATAAACCTGTCTGGCTCTATCTTGACCATCAGGGTGCTGAACTGCGTGATGCTGCAAGCCTCTGGGGGCATGATGCTCGAGAAACAGAAACCCTCATTCAGCAGGGCAACCAGAGCAAACGTTTGCAAGCAGCATGCATTGGCCCCGCTGGTGAGCGCTGCTCCCTGATTGCGGGCATCGTTAATGACCAGGGCAGAATGGCGGCACGCAGCGGCCTCGGGGCTGTGATGGGTTCCAAACGCCTTAAGGCCATTGCCGTTAAAGGCTCTCACCCTCTGCCTGTTGCTGACCGTAAAGCCATGCAAATGCTCAGCACCCGCTTTCTCAAGTACACCAATTTCCAACCCCCTTTTCTTAATGGGCTTGGCATGAGGCTCCTGGGTGCTCTTTTGCGTGTTTTGCCGTTGGCCATGCGCCAGGATGGCATGCTCTACAAAATTATGCTCAAAAAATGGGGCACAATTTCCATGAATGAGTTCTCGATTGAGACCGGGGATTCCCCCATTCGCAATTGGGCGGGTTCCAATGTGGACTTCAATCATAAAATGACCGCGGGCATTGATCCCGATCAGCTTTTAAAGAGAGAGCAGGCCAAGTATCATTGTTATTCCTGTCCGGTTGGTTGCGGCGGGCTTTGTGTCCTCCCGGGCCGCGAAGGCGAGACCCACAAACCTGAATATGAAACTATTCTGGCGCTCGGTGGTCTGCTGATGAATGATGATGTAGACTCGCTCTTTGATATGAATGAACGCCTTAACCGCGCCGGTCTGGATAGCATTTCTGCCGGAGGGGTGCTTGCCTTTGCCATTGAATGTTTTGAGCATGGCATGCTCACAACTCAGGATACGGACGGTCTGGTGCTTAAATGGGGTGATTCAGCGGCAATTGCGGCGCTTTTGGAAAAGATTATCGCCCGGGAAGGCATAGGTGACCTGCTGGCGGATGGCACCAAAGAAGCCGCAAAGCGCATTGGCAAGGGTTCTGAAGCTTTTGCGGTCAACGCCTCTGGGCAAGAGCCTGCCATGCATGACGGACGGGCCGACCCTGGTTATGCCCTCCATTACGCGGTCGAACCCACCCCTGGGCGGCATACTATCGGCTCTCAGCTCTATTACGAAATGTACCATTTATGGAAAAAATCCAAAAATGTGCCGAGGTCTCCCGCACTCTTCTTTCCCAAAAAGGATCGTTTTAAGGCGAACAAATATCTGGCTGGCATGGCCGCGGCCAGTTCGCAGTTCAAAATGATTATCGATTCTGCCGGGCTTTGCATCTTCGGTTCATTTATCGGGGTGGAGCGTATTCCCATTTTTGAGTGGCTTAACGCTGCCACGGGCTGGCAAAAAAGCGCAGATGAATATCTTGAAATCGGCCGAAAAATTGAAAGCCTGCGCCAGGCCTTCAATAGCCGTCAGGGGGCTCCCCTGCGTCATAAACTGAACGCTCGCCTTATAGGTGCTCCGCCTCTCATGCAGGGCGCAAATAAAGGCCGTTCGGTTAATTTGGATGAGCTGGTTCCGCTGTATTGGGAACTGATGGGCTGGAACCCGGCTACGGGCCAACCCCCTTCGGAAGACCTTGCTTTTGCAATGAAAGGTGCAGAGAGCTCATGACTTACCAAATCACTGAAAAATGTACCGGCTGCACCCTTTGCGCGCGCAAATGCCCGGTGGGGGCCATCAGCGGTGAACGCAAAATCCAACATTGGGTGGACCCTGCACTGTGTATTGGATGTGGGGTATGCGGCAAAGTTTGCGCCTTTGGTGCTATAGTGAACGCGCAGGGCTCCTTGGCTCTCCGCCAAAAACAGGATGAATGGCTGCAGCCGGTATGGAACCTCAAACGCTGCGTTGCCTGCGGCATCTGCGTGGAAGTTTGCCCCACCGGCTCTATTGATTTCTGGCGGAATGCCCCCCAGGGACAAAGGCTTGCCTATCCGCCGGATATGCCCCATCTCGCTCATCCCCAAACCTGTATCGGCTGTGCCTTCTGTGAATGCGACTGCCCCACCGCTTGCATCACCATGCAGAAGCCGCAGCCACGGCAACCTGCATCCGAAACCTGAAACCTTCTTGACAAAGCAGCAAAGGCGGTTATCATTGCTCCAATGTTTACCGCAACTCTGATTTCAACATTAAACCGGCCAATGGTTATGGCCATGCGCAGGCGATGGGTATCGTTCTGCGCTGGATTTTGAAACCACGGTCTAGCCTGAAACTCCCAACGAACCCATCGCCTTCCGAATACTGATTGGATGACGGTGGAGAGCAAAGCCACCTCATCGGGTGGTTTTTTCTTTTCTACATTTAAAAAATCGAACAGGAGTTATCATGAAAAACATTAACCAATCTTCAAAGGTTTTCCTCCGTACATTCTTTGCGGTTCTTCTTATTACCCTTGCCTTCCTTTCTGCCTGCCAATCGGCAAAACCTTCTGCCGAGCCGAACAAAGAATCCGCTTCTGCTCCGGCAGCTCCTCTCAAAGTAAAAATTGGCGTTTCACCGGTGCCGCATGCCCAAATTATCAACTTCATCAAAGACAATCTGGCTGCTAAAAACAATCTTGATATTGAAGAGGTTGAGTTTACGGACTATGTGCAGCCCAATACGGCTCTGCAGGATGGGCAATTGGATGCAAATTTCTTCCAGCACCTGCCATATCTGAAAGATTTCAATGCACAGCACGAAACCACCCTGCTTTCTGTCTGCACCGTTCACATTGAGCCGCTGGGCATTTACTCGCGTAAACTGAAGACCCTTTCTGAACTGAAAGAAGGTGCTGTAGTAGGCATTCCCAATGATGCCACCAATGCCGGCCGGGCGTTGAACCTTCTTGCTGCAAATAAACTGCTGACCCTCAAAGAAGGGGTTGGCTATGCTGCTACGGTTAATGACATTACTGCCAATCCGTTAAAACTGGATATCAAGGAACTGGAAGCTGCCCAATTGGTACGCTCCCTGGAGGATACGGCAGTGTCTGTTATCAACGGTAATTATGCCCTTGAAGGCGGGCTGGTGCCTGCGAAAGACGCGCTGGCGCTGGAAAGCCCTGCAGATAATCCTTATGCCAATATTCTCGCCGTGAAAGAAGGCCGCGAGAATAATCCAGCTGTTCAGGCATTGGTAAAGCTGTTAACTTCTGAAGAAGTAAAAGCTTACATTGAAAAGACCTATCAGGGTTCGGTCATCCCAGCCTTCTCCGTCAAAACGGTTAAACCCTGATGCCTGCTTGCCGGGGGAGCCTAACGCTCCCCCGGCCTGGAAACCTTATGATTGAACTTTCGCATCTTTTTAAACAATATGCCCATAAAGACTTTCCTGTGCAGGCTCTTGAGGATATCAGCTTGCAAGTCAACAGGGGCGAAGTTTATGGGGTAGTCGGCCCAAGCGGGGCCGGCAAAAGCACCCTTATCCGCTGCGTCAACCTCCTGGAACGCCCCGATAGCGGCAGTGTGCGCGTAGACAGGCAGGAACTAACCGATCTTTCTGCTTCCGCCCTGGCGCAGGCAAGGCGAAAGATGGGGATAATCTTTCAGCATTTTAACTTGCTTAGCTCTCGCACAGCCCTGGCAAATGTGGCCCTGCCCCTTGAGATTGCAGGTTTGCCCGCCAAAGCCCGTGAAGCTGAAGCGCAGCGCATCCTGGAGTTGGTAGGCCTCAGTGATAAAGCGCACGTCTACCCCGCGCAACTTTCAGGTGGGCAAAAACAGCGCGTAGGCATAGCCCGCGCTTTGGCCACGCAGCCTAAAATTTTACTTTCGGATGAAGCCACTTCCGCGCTGGACCCGCAGTCCACTCAGTCAATTTTGGATCTTCTTAAGGAGCTTAACCAAGCATTAGGTCTGACCATTTTGCTCATTACCCATCAAATGGAAGTGGTACGCCAGATTTGTGATCATGTGGCCTTGCTTGAAGAAGGCCGTTGTGTGGAGCAGGGCGCCATCAGCGATTTAATTGCCGACCCTAAAAGCAGGCTTTCGCACGCTTTCTTCCCGCGCATTCAAAGCTTGCCGGCACGGCAGGGTGCAGTCAATGCCATCATTACTTTCTTGGGTAAAGAGGCTGATGAACCGCTGCTGGCTTCCATCGTGCGTAAATTTGATCTTGAGGTGAACATTCTGGGGGGTAGCATTCAAACGGTTGCCCAAAAACGCATCGGGCAATTACAGGTGGAGCTGGTGGGGGCGCAAAAGGCTGAGGCATTGGCCTACCTGAGGCAATTGGGTTTAAGAGTGGAGGTCACACCATGAACTGGGAAATTTGGCTGCCCAAACTTGCCAAAGAATTTGGGCTTACGCTTTATATGGTGGGGGCTTCTACTGCCCTTACGGTCTTATTCGGGCTTCCGCTCGGTGTTATTCTTAACCTCACTGCCTCTAAAGGCTTGTCGCCGAAACCGGCGCTCTATAAGGGCCTAAGTGCCTTTGTGAACATTGGGCGTTCTCTGCCTTTTATCATCCTGCTCGTGGCCATTCTGCCTTTTACGCGCATCTTGGTTGGTACAACCATTGGGGCTGCAGCCGCCATTCCGCCACTTACCCTGGCTGCTATCCCCTTTTTTGCACGAATCGTAGAAACTGCCCTCAGTGAGGTAGACCGCGGCCTTTTGGAGGCAGTTCAGTCCATGGGGGGTAGCTTAAAAGATGCGGTTTTTAAAGTCTTGATCCCTGAAGCCATGCCCTCTTTAATCGCCGGCGTGGCGCTTACCCTTATTAGCCTCATTGGCTATTCAGCCATGGCCGGCGCAATTGGCGGGGGTGGCCTGGGAGACTTGGCTATCCGCTATGGTTATCAGCGCCGTGAAACAGGCGTGATGTTGATTACCGTTGTTCTTTTGCTGGCAGTGGTGCAGGCCATTCAGTCTTTGGGCAGCTTTCTGGCAAGGAAGGCCAGCAAGCGCTGATGCCTGGCTTGAAGTATACTTAATTGTTTGAAAATAAAATCTACCTGCAAGGAGAATGGTTATATGGGTGCTGATAAAAAGCAAACTAACAGCGCTGAGAAGGCTTCAAATTCTGTTTTTGATTGGTTTATGCGTGTTGTCAAGGGCTTTATTGTTGGTTTCGGGGCTATTACCCCAGGCCTCTCCGGTGGAGTTTTAGCGGTAATTCTTGGTATCTATGAACCCATTATGCGCTTCTTGGGCAACTTGAAAGATCGCTTTTGGAAGCGCTTTCTCTACTTCATCCCCATTGGCATTGGCGGCATGGCCGGGGTCATCATCTTTTCAAAAGTGGTAGCCGATTCCCTTGAAAACAACAAAGCTCCTTTTATTTGGCTTTTTCTCGGCTTTATCGCGGGCACCTTGCCTTCTTTAGTTAAAACGGCTGGTTCGCGTGGCAGAAAGAGCTGGCACTGGTTTGTACTGGCCGGAGTGGCCGCACTGATGCTGGCCTTCTTATTGTGGATGCGCACCGTTACAAACGTAAGTTTGCCGCAAACCTGGTGGAGCTGGCTGCTTTCCGGCCTGATGATTGGTCTGGGCGTAATCGTACCTGGTCTAAGCCCTTCAAATTTCCTGATGTACCTTCACCTTTATGAGCCCATGTCTCGCGGCATTGGCAACCTGAATCTGGGCGTTATTATTCCAGTGACGGTCGGCGTGCTGGCAACAGTGCTTTTGCTTGCCCGTGGGGTTTCTAAGCTCTTTGATAAAGCCTATGGGTTAATGTTTAACATCATTATCGGCACGGTACTGGGTTCCAGTATTGCCATTGCCATTATTGAAGGTGTCGCCAAGCCCAGCCAGTATCTCATTTGCGGCATTGCCTTTCTAATTGGGGCAGCCGCCTCTTATTTACTCGCCAAAATTGATGAAAAGCACCCCCACGAATCCTTGTTCTAATCGACTTTCTCTTTCGCTTTTTCCTTAAATCAAGACCCCGCAGAAGCTGCGGGGTCATTGTTCTTAATGATAGGGCAGGCTGACCAGCCTGCACTGTAGCTTTACCTTCAACAGGAGATGCGTGGCTTAACGATCTCCATCCGGTCTTCCTGGTTAGGTACCAGGCATAGAAATTCAAATGGAACTGTTCCCAAATTGGTATAGGAATGTGCAATGCCAGCCGGGATGAAAACCACATCGCCTGCGTTTACAATCACAGCCTCTTCCCCAAGGTCCAATTGGGCCTTGCCCTGCAATACGTACTGCTCGTGCTCCACTAAATTGGTATGCAAAGGCATAAATCCGCCTGGTTCCACGCTGAACTGGCGCATGGCAAAATGAGGGCCAAGCTCTGGCCCAATCAATATTTTGCGGGTAACGCCCTGGCCTTGATGAATGGGTTCGGCTTTGATTTTGCTGATGTTGATAACGGGCATTTCTCTCCTAATCGGTTCTGCGAAAGCGGTTGGATTCATCCAAAAGGTGGTTCACATATTCCTGGGCGGTCATTAAAAAGGCCTTGTCTGCCTGCCAGCTGAAAGCCTCAAACTCCACTATCCAACCGTGTGTGTAAGGGTCCTGGTTTATTTCACCCGGGTTTTCTGCCAAATTTCTGTTGACCTTGCTGATAACACCCGAAACAGGGGAGCTAAGCTCCAGCAATCCTTTGGCCGCTTCCAAAGTGGCCACGCTGCCAAACTTGTTGATGAGCGCACCCTCCCCCTTGGCTTGAATAAAACTCACCGGCCCGCTGCGCTGCTGAAGATAATCCGAACAACCCAGCAAAAAACGGCAGCCGCTCGGCTTAAACCAAAGGCCCTGACCGGTGTAAAGGCGGTCTTGCGGGGTATGAAATGAAATTTCGTAAAGGGTGGTTTCCAGGTCAGATGCCATAATACTTAATCATATTATAATGGAAATAAGACAGGTTTTGTACGCATTGCCTCACAAATAAAGTAACTATCCGAAATAACGTTGCCTCAAAATAGATGTAACTTACACGGTAATAAACAGCCGTGAGAAAGTCTATGATGAGCCAACAAAGTAAAAAAGAAATTATTGAACACACCAGAGCA
>JAYFRD010000043.1:0-19404 GCA_034926255.1 Anaerolineaceae bacterium
CACTTCGCTGCCATCCGCGCTGACGCTGACGGTCCCAATCCCCGTCGCTGCTGCCGTATATCCATTGCCATACAGCATCCCCATCCCCGAGGCAGAGCCCGTTATCACCACAATAGCCGCACTCGGCTGCACAAACTTGAAGCCCTGTGCTGCTTTATAACTCACCGTAACATTCTTTACATCTTTGTCTACCGCTGCATACAGCCGGAAGAAACGGTTCGGGTATGCACCCCAACCATCTGCATTGATTTCTCCGCCTACCCCAAATTTATCCCTCGCACTGATATCCCCCGCTTCAATCGGGAATACCGTCTGCCCTGCAAGGTTCAGCTTGCAGGGCTCCACCACTACTGAAGGTGCCTCAGGCACCGTGATCTGGCAGGCTGCATTCGCTTCCGATTGAATGTACGTCCCTGTGAGTGTGGATTCGATCGAAAAATAATCCACCCCATCAACCGGATTAACCGTGATTGGAAGTAAGAAGCTTGAATCTTTATCCATTCTCTCAAGAGAAACTGTAACTGTGTCCTTCGCTTCATTAAGCGTAACCCCGCTCATTGAACTGCCCAGTTCAAAAGTGCCATTGCTGAGCTTAAAAGTCATAGAGACATTAAGTGCTGAACCTGAAATCACCTTAGCAAAGAGTTCCACCTTACCATCGGAATTAATCCTCGCATTAACCACATCCGTATTATCTGAAAGACTTGATGTGGCCAGATAATTTTGAAAATCCATGCCAAAGTTTGCCCGGCCGGCCAGGTTCAGTGTGCACCCCTCTGAATTTACCGATGGTTTATCAGGATCAGGAAGCACAAATTCTTGAAGCCCCTGTAGCACTGAAGTAGAGGTAACCGTAAAGGTAGCTTCGCTTGTGACTGCATTAAT
This sequence comes from Anaerolineaceae bacterium, assembly GCA_034926255.1. Lineage (GTDB taxonomy): Bacteria > Chloroflexota > Anaerolineae > Anaerolineales > Anaerolineaceae > Mesolinea. The sequence goes on from JAYFRD010000043.1 coordinate 886, forward strand.
GGAGCCAGGAGTAAGTGTTTCGGTAGGAACTGCCGTCTCATTAATAGTGTCTTCCGCAGTTGGGGTCGCAAGAGGGGCAGAAAGTCCTTCCGCTTTTTCAACAAACACTGGAAGCACAGCAAGCTCGGGTGATGGGGTAGGTTCAGCCGTTATTATCCCTTCTGGAAGCGTAACGGTAATAACAGAAGGAAGCTGTGTATATTCACCTGCAACTTCTTCTGTTGGAGTTACTGACTGTGCAGAAACAGGAACAATTGCAAACACGGAACTTAGCATGAGAATGAATGCTAAAAGCAATCTATAATAATTATGGCACTTGGTCATCTTACTCTCTTACACTTGCTAATTTGTTTTTAAAAAAACAATTTTGATTAAAGACATTTGTAATATTATATAAGAATTTCAAAAATATGAGTAATAAAAACTTGTAAATTTGCTAAGTTTCAATCTTTCTTTTACTCACCTTTTTCTTTGGGTACCCTCAAGGTATTTAACATGAATCAGAAGCCATGGTATGCTTCCAATCTGCCCTGAGTTTTGATTATTTTGTAAGCGCAATCATCCGGGAAGAATATTTACAATCAGCACAAAAATATTTTGCGAAAGCTACTTTTTGCCTGCTTGAAAGAGTATAATTTTGCTTAATAGCATTAAGCGTTGTCTGGCTGTAAGAAATTTGTTGTTGCAAAGAATCAGCTGCGGGCTGCGGGTTTTGGGCAGCAGGCTGTTCAACCACTGGCACAGAAGGTTGAAATGGATTTTGCGGAAGAATACCATCAGGTGCATCTCCTGAACCACCCTGTCCCAGGGATACTTCAGATGGGCCATCCGGAGTATAAAATGGATTCGATGGGACTACATAAGTAGGCGAATCTGGAGGTGTTGTTGACTGTGCAAAGACAATATCAACATTTAAAAGAAATGTTATCACTAGAAGACAAGCAACCAACCATCTAATAACGAGTTTGTTTTTCATATTTTACCTTGTGGACTAACAAATTATACACAATTTGCACATCTACGCAAGGGTATTTGTAAATATTTGTAAAAATGTTCTTCTTATGTTTTGAAAATGCAAGGTTTTTGTCACTGTTTTGAACATAAAAGCACCACTTTTACAGTGGTGCCTCATTACTTAACATTCTTTTTGTTTATTTTAAGCGGGCAGCATTACGCAGGTCTTTGGCCTTATTGGTTTCTTCCCAAGTCAGGCTTAAATCATCGCGGCCAAAATGACCATAGGCCGCCAATTGGCGGTAAATGGGCCTCAGCAGATCCAGTTGATGAATGATAGCACGCGGCCTGAGGTCAAAAACCTTGCTAATGGCTTCTGAAATCTTTTCGTCATCTACAACACCCGTGCCAAATGTCTCAACATTGATGGAAAGCGGTTGGGCAACACCAATAGCGTAAGAAAGTTGCACTTCACAGCGGTTAGCCAGTCCGGCGGCAACTACGTTTTTAGCAACCCAGCGGGCTGCGTAAGCGGCAGACCGGTCCACTTTGGTCGGGTCCTTGCCTGAAAAGGCTCCACCGCCATGACGGCCCATACCACCATAGGTATCCACGATAATCTTGCGCCCGGTTAAGCCGGCATCGCCCATGGGGCCGCCAATGACAAAGCGTCCGGTTGGGTTCACATATACCTTAAGGTCTTTATCCACCAAATCCTTGGGCAGGACGGGGTCAATCACATACTTGCGAATACCTTTTTCGATTTCTTCATGGCTTAGCTCTTTACCCTCAAAATCTGCTGCATGCTGTGTGGAAATAAGCACGGTGTGAATGCGTACAGGTTTGCCATAGTGGTATTCAATGGTTACCTGGCTTTTTCCATCAGGGTACATCCAGGGCAACAGACCGGCTTTGCGAACTTCGGCCATCTTGCGCGTAAGCTTGTGGGCTAAAGAGATTGGCATAGGCATGAGTTCCGGGGTTTCATCACAGGCAAAACCAAACATCAAACCCTGATCTCCCGCGCCGCCTGCTTCAATATAAGCCTCATCATATTTCGCTTTTTTGGCTTTGCCGCCACGGTCAACACCCATGGAAATATCCGGCGATTGGCTGGCCAAAGCAACCTGCACAGCACAGGTATTGCCGTCAAACCCCTTTTTGCCGCGGTCGTAGCCAATTTCATTAACCACATTGCGCACAATTTTATCCACGTCCACATAACCATCTGTGGTAATCTCTCCAAATACCATCACAAAACCGGTCTTGGTGGCCGTTTCGCAGGCAATGCGGCTGCTCTTATCCTGGCGGATGAGTTCATCCACAATGGCATCACTTACCTGGTCGCAGATTTTATCTGGATGACCCTCCGTTACCGATTCGGAGGTAAAGAGAAACTTTGGTGATTTCATAAAAGTGGTAGTCATATTTGCTCCTTATATTAAAAATGCCCCTGTTGCGAGGGGCATCCGGTTTGTGATTTCGCTGCTCCTCTCATCTTCCAGATTTCTGTCGGAGTTGGCACCATGCTTAAGCTGGTTGCCGAGGTTTCAAAGGGCCGTTCCCTCCACCTCTCTGGATAAGAGTGCCACATGGGCTATAGTTGTGTGGCTATTATATACCACTTTTACAATCCGTTTTCAAGCTGACGCATCGCTGCTTTATCTGTTTCAACAAAATTTTTGAACTTAAAAAAGTAAACACATTCCTGATGGCTGGTAAATATGCCCGGTGCAAAGGCCGGCATTTCTTGTTTTTCCCGTCAATCCTACTTTTCGAGGCGTTTTTTGCGCAGCCATCCACGAACAGGCTGAACGCATTTTCGCACCCAGTATTTTGCTACAATGGGTGAGACGGGCTTACCCCCATCCCGGTAATGCACCCTCAGCATTTCCGGCCAGCAACGATCATCCGCAGCAATTGACTTTGAATCTCCGTGCAGGCGGAATGCCGCCCAAGGTTCAGCATTTACATACTGCAAAGGACCCAGGCTTGCCAGCCTTGTCCAAAGGTCGTAATCCATCGCAAAAAAGAAGCTGGGATCAAGCGGGCCAACTTGCCGCCAGGCCTCCGCAAGAAAAAAAGATGCCTGTTGAGGGATGTGCACATAACCCTGGCGCAATTTCTGCAAATCAGTTTGTGCCGCCGGGAAGGGCTGCAGGAACTTACCCTGGCCGTTAACCAGGTCACAATTGCCATAGACCATCACCGCCTGAGAGTACTGCCTTAACGCTGCAACCGCCTTTGAAACCGCCCCGCTGTAAAGCAGGTCATCTGAATTAAGCCATGCCAAAATTTCACCATGCGCTTTTGCAAATCCCTGATTGATGGCATCCGTCTGCCCTCCATCTTTCCTTGACTGCCAAAAGGCCAGGCGTTGGCTATACGTTTGGATAATCTCTGCCGATCCATCCTGAGACCCGCCATCCATGATGATGTACTCAATATGCGCGTAATCCTGATTCAACACGGACTGAATCGTCTGCTCAAGGAAGGCAGCCTGATTAAAAGAAGGCGTAACAATGCTGACAAGCGGCTCCGCAGAAAGGCTCATTATTTCCCCTGCACCGTTTTTTTATAGAAATGCTTTCTGAGTTTATCGAAAGTATTTCTGAAATTACGCAGGCCCATACTGCCAGCCAAGGCTAAAAACCAATGCCGCCATTGCCTGAGCGCAGGTAAAGGGTCCAGCTTGAAACTATGGCGGTACATTTTCATTGCCTTTTGAGGCGAGCCCGCATCTACAAGATAAAAGGCGCTTATTCGATAAGCCCCCGCCCAGATTTTGCGGTGGTTACGGGCGCTTTCAGGGTAAAAGCGTTCATCATTGCCAATCCAGTGGGCCAGGCGGAAAGCCTCTGGTCCAAAAAACTGGGCTTGGGCTACATTTTTGGCCTTATCATGAATGCGTGCCTGTGCCCAAACCTGGCCAGGCGCATAAACAGGGTCGGCAATGACGGCCAAGCGCAGCCAAAGTTGATGGTCCAAAAGGTAATGATAGCTGGAATCCAAAAGCCCGGCCTTGTCAAGCACTTCTCGATTCATAAAAACAGCGGGCTGCCCTATGATATGAAACTGAAGCAGTTGAGCCAGGTTCCAATGCCCGTAATGCATAAGGTTGAATGCCTTACCGTTCTGGTCAATAGACTCAACATCACTGAAAACAAAGGAAGCTTCTGGATTTTTTCGGAAGAGTTCTGCCGCTTTGCTGAGGGCACCCTGCAGATAACGATCATCCGAATTCAGCCAGGCCGCAATTTGGCCTTTACATCGCTGCAAACCCTTATTAATGCCATCTGCCTGGCCTCGATCTTTTTCCGAGACCCAACCGGCTAAGTGTTTGTTGTACTTTTTAATCAATTCCAGGCTGCCGTCACTGGAGCCCCCATCCATTATCCATAGCTCAATGTTGGGGTAATCTTGCTCGAGGACGGATTGAATAGCCTGCTCAAGAAATGCTGCCTGGTTAAAAGAAGGAATGACAATGCTGATTAAAGGGTTATCTTGCATAGCCTTTATTATATGGGATATTTAAGAGAGCCTGCATCTTGGCAAGCACCTGATACAATTTTTCACCTCAGCAAAGCCTGCGTGGTGCCGTTGCAAAAAGCTGGGCCTCAAATAATTTTATTCATCCAAATAGCGTGATTCGTCAACCATCTTGGTAAGTTTGTCATCCGTTTTGATGTTTTCGCCTTCATATGGCTGCTGAAGTCCGTATTTTTTTGCTTCGGCCATTTCGGCTGCTTCTAATTCCTGTGTGCTGGCGCGCTTCGTGCTTACCCATTTTTTACAGGAAGGGCAACGCTCCAAACGCTTAAAGCCCAGATTGAACCCAAATGGAGACCTGGCAAAAGGATGCCCGCAATTTGGGCAAACTGCTGCGCCATACATTCCGTTATATTCAGTTTTTTGGCCTGGTTTGGGCGGCTTGCTGCGTGCTGAAATAACCGTGCCAAACACCGTCGCTCCAATAACCACAGCCATCAGTGGCAATAGCAACGAAGTAACTTTTTTCATGGTACTATCTTTGCTCAGTATCTCTACGGCCAACGTGGGGGTTGTTATCTTTGGAGCATCTCGCAAGATAACTTGGGCACTGATTTTGTGCCCCCCAGGCTCAAATTTTTCCGTATCAAAATCCAGGGTGAACGGGTTTGTTGTAACAGAGCCTAAAAGCGTATCATCCAGATAATAATTAACTTCTTTTACTTTCTCAAGGGGACCATTCAATTTCAATCGAAAAGTTCCCTGAATATCATTGCCAAAACCGCCATAACCAAATACCTTTTTTAAGCCAAGGGTGAAGGCCGGTTCAGCGTCTGCAGAGACTGCCTGAAAGTTAACCAGGCTTAAAAACCCTGCAAGCAAAACAAGAATAAGAACCTTTTTTTTCATTTCCATTGGGTCAGAATATTCTCCCTGTCAAAAACTTTGATACCAAAAATAAAAAGTCCACCTGCCAAAAGAGCGCATAAAGCAATGGTAACAAGCATGAAGCCCAGGTTAATCACCACTTTACCGACAATCTGCAGGATAAAAAGCAGCATGAGAGGCATTACAAGCACCCCGGAGATTTGTTCAGCCGCACGCGGGTCATTGACCCTTGAAGAGATAAAAATGGCCACAATAACCGAAATAATGGCAAGCACCGGTCCAAGCAAAAGAATACCAGCCAGCCAAACCGGGTTCAAGGCAAAGAGGCGTAAAGCCGGGCTAAGTTTAAGGACGAAGGTGCCCAGCAAAAAAATGCCGAAAGAGAGTAAAGACACCCCAATTGCTGGCAGTGCGGCAGATAAAGCCTTTCCTATAAGCAATTCAATGGTAGTGACAGGCGTTGCCAGTAAAGGTTCCAGACTGCGGGTCGTTTTCTCACCCACAATACTATAGGCGGCAATCATCGCAGGCAGCATCATTGGCATCATCATAAAAAAGACCATAAACTGGTTGAGCATATAAACCTGAATGCACTCGCCTCCGCTCAGGCCTTTACAGACAGCCATTGCTTCCTGCGGCAAGCCGCTTTCCACTGCTGAACTCGAAAGGCCCGCCCCGCCCATGCTGCCAAGCATGACTAACGGCAGAAAAGCAAAAAGCAAGGGCATGAGGATAAAACTCATCAAGACCATGCGGTTTTTGAAAACTTCAGCCCATTCTTTTTCAATAATGGTACGGATGTGTTTCACGCCTGGCCTCCTTTCTGGCCTTTCATCATTTCAAGATAAACCTGTTCAAGCGAATGCCTTATTTCGCCCACAAATTGCAAGTTGGCCCCTGCCTCAACCAGCTTCCGGATAATGAGCGGATTTTGCGCTTGCGGTTCCCGAAGCGAAACCAGCAGTTTATTATCAAGAATTTCAACTTCGCTGACCCCTTCCACGCTGCCAATCATCGCAGCCCATTCCGGTTTTACCTGTTCCAAATGAAAAACCACCTTATGCCCAAAAAGTTTGGAGCGCAGTGCTGCGGGGGTATCGACGGTAATCAATTTCTGCTTGAAGATTCCAACCAGGTCACAAAGCCGGTCAGCTTCATCCAGATTATGGGTGGTCATAAAAATAGTACGTCCCTCAGATTTTAATGCTTCGATAAAGTCGCGAATGGCTTTGGCGGCTTCTGGATCTAAACCGCTGCTGGGTTCATCCAAAAAAAGAGTTTGGGGTTCGTGCAGCAAGGCCCGGGCAATAGCCAGTTTTTGGCGCATCCCCTTGCTGTAACTGCCTACCGGGTCTAAGCGGCGCTCCCAAAGCCCAAGCATGCTTAAGTATTTACCGACTGCGGCTTTGACATCTGGCACTTCATACAACTTGGCATAGATGGATAAGTTTTTTTCGGCGGAAAGGCGTTCGTACATGCCCGGCGATTCGGTCAGAATACCCACGGAACGCCGAATCTGGGTATCTTCCCTGCCGAGCTTGTAGCCATTAATCATAGCTTCACCGACACTCGGGCGGATGAGTGCACAGAGCATGCGCACGGTAGTCGTTTTGCCTGCACCATTGGGGCCTAAAAACCCAAAAACCTGGCCTTTGGGAATGTTTAAATCCAGTCTGTCTACTGCCGTAAAATCTTGTTTATGCCTTGGTCCAATTTTAAAGACTTTCGTAAGGCCCTTGCATACAATCATGGCTCACCTTCCATTGATTTTTCCATTTTAATTGTATTATTCGAGGATAAGCAGAAACTCTACAATATATGAGGTCTTTTATATTGAAAAGGGCGTAATGGGGCATTTTGTTTCTTCCCTGGCCTACAATTTAGCAGAGGAGAATATGCAGAACTTTGTCAAGACATGATCTAAGCTGAGCATAAGGCCTTTATGACGCTACTGCCGTGCTTTTCCATGCATTCTCATTCCCAAGCCAAACCCTGCTTTGGAGCTTCTTTGCCTAATGACCCGTTAATCCTCTTTAAGCAATACCCAACCCGAAACCATAAGGTCAAAAGCTTTGCTTCCCAGCGTTGCGCAAGGGTTTAGCTGCCTTCCCGTCCTGTTTTCGCCTGTCCAAAGCTTAGTCTGCGGTATAATAAACATACCCTTAAGCTAAGCGAATAAGATGCCGATTTTAGCCCGTCATGCCCTTGAATTTTTCTCTCATTCCGCCGAACAGACCAGGCGCGTGGGTGTTCGTTTGGGCAGCATGCTCCAAAAAGGGATGATCATTTGCCTTGAGGGGGATCTTGGGGCCGGCAAAACCACCCTTACGGATGGCGTCGTTCAGGGCTATGGTTCCGTTGAACGCGCTTCAAGCCCCACCTATGTCATTATGAATGAATACCGCCACCCGGGTGGCAGCCGCATTTATCATGCTGATGCCTACCGCCTTGCTGGCAACAACCCTTTTGATATCGAAATGCTTGACCTTGACCAAAACCTGCAAAACGGCATTCTAATTCTTGAATGGGCAGAAAGGTTGCAAACCTCTCTGCCAAAAGAACACCTTTGGGTCAGTATTCAATATTTGGGTGTAGACCAGCGCCACCTTATTTTTACACCGCGCGGCAAAGCCTACGAAACCATTGCAAAAAAATTGCAGCAATCTTTATTTGGAGTCTAAAATGTTAATTGCCATCGATACCTCAACAGAATGGATCGGTCTGGCGCTTTATGACGGCGTCCAAATTTTGAGTGAACAATCCTGGCGCAGCAAAAACTTTCATACTGCCGAACTTGCGCCATCCGTCGCAACCATGCTTCAAAGAGCGAATGTTCATCCCAAGGATGTGACAGGCATAGGAGTAGCGCTGGGCCCTGGCTCTTTTACCGGTATGCGCATTGGGGTTGCCCTGGCAAAAGGGCTTGCTTTGGCATTTAACGTGCCTCTGGTGGGCATTCCCTCTCTGGATATTCTGGCCCACGGTCAACCTTTGATGCGCAGGCCGATGATCTGCCTGCTCAAGGTTGGGCGCGGGCGCTTTGCCTGGGCCCGTTACGAAAGCATTAAGGGCAAGTGGGTGCGCAAAACCGAAATCAGTGTGGATGAACCAAAGGCCATTGCCAAAACAATTACTTCTCCTATCTTTGTCTGCGGGGAAATGGGAGCGGAAGAACGCCAAACCTTAGGCAGAAAGTGGAAAACCGCCAAACTGGCTGAAGCTTCGCAATCCGTCAGGCGGCCTGCTATACTGGCTGAGTTGGCCGGCGCAAAACTGAAAGCCGGCCAGCGTGAAGACATCCCCAGCCTTTCGCCCATTTACGTACACACGCTCAGCAACATCCCTGAAGTATGAATCTTCAATCATCTGAAAACAAAATATCCCTGCGCCTGATGACAGAAAAAGACCTGCATGAAGTGGAGGCGTTGGATAAGCTTTGTTTTTCGGACCCCTGGCCGCAGGGTGCTTTTGCACATGAACTTCTCCATTCACAAGACAGCCTATGCTTGGTGGCTGAGAATACCCAAGAAAATGGTGAAACAGGCATTATAGCTGCCGCGGTCTTCTGGTTGATTGCAGATGAATTGCACCTTGGCACCATTGCCGTATTGCCTGCCTGGCGCAAAATGAAAATTGGGCTAAGCCTGCTCATTGAGGGTTTGCTGCGTGGATATCAAAAAGGGGCCCATGCTTCTCTCTTAGAAGTGCGCGCTGGCAACGCAGCCGCCTTGCGGCTCTATGAAGGTTTGGCTTATCAGAGAGTTGGCAGACGCAAAGCCTACTATCAGGACAATCACGAAGATGCCATCTTATTAACTTTAGATAAGATTGACCCTCTTTGTCTCAAAAATATTGCCAAGATGCTCCCAATCCCGTTGAAAAGTGCTGCTTTTAGTGTAGAATCAGCCTCTGGAGTAAAAAATGCAAGCTGAAGAAGCTTTGAATGCCATCCGTCAGGAAGTGAAAACGTGCAGAGCCTGCAAGCTCTGTGAAAACCGCAAAAACGCCGTCCCCGGCGAAGGCCCGGCTGATGCCGAGGTGATGTTTATCGGCGAAGGCCCGGGTTTTCATGAAAATGAACAAGGTAAACCCTTTGTGGGCCAGGCTGGTCATTTTCTGGATCAGTTGCTGGCTGAGGCTGGCTTGCTGCGTGAAAAAGTGTATATAACCAATGTCGTCAAATGCCGTCCACCCCAAAACCGTGACCCCGAACCTGAAGAGCTGGCGCTTTGCCGTAGGTTTCTGGACAGGCAAATGGAGGCCATTAATCCAAAAGTGATTGTGACCCTTGGTCGGTATTCAATGGCACGCTTCATTGAGAACGGCAAAATCGGTTCCATCCATGGCAGAGTCAGCCAAATTGATGGAAGAGTCGTGGTTACGATGTATCACCCTGCCGCCGCCTTGCATCAGCCCGCTCTTAAGGGCACTCTGATGGCCGACTTCGCCGGTTTGCGCCATCTTCTGGTCAAAGCAGATACGGCAGAAAAACTAAAGATCGCTGCCCAAAAAACAACTGAAAATACACTAACTGCAAAAAAAGAAGAAGAAAAAGCTTCCACGCCTGAACAATTAAGCCTGTTTTGACGTCTTTATTGAATAGGGTAGATGTGAGGAAAAATGGTTAAAGATGAGTTGATTCAACTGATTCAAAAAAAGCATGCAAATATTGCCGTTATCGGCATAGGCTACGTGGGCTTGCCGCTGGCGCTAACCTTTGCCGGCGCGGGGTTTAACGTTATTGGTATTGAGCCCAATCCGGAAAAAGTAGAAATGATTAACCGCGGGGAAAGCTACATTCCCGACATCTCCAATGCCATGCTGCGCAAACATACCGATGTGGGGCGCATTCGAGCCACAACTGATTACTCAATCCTGGCTGAAATAGATGCCGTTTCTATCTGCGTGCCGACACCCCTTTCCAAAAAACGTGACCCTGATATGTCTTTTATTGTCAGTGCCAGCAATGGCCTGGCCCCCTACATTCACAGAGGCATGGTGGTTGTGCTGGAATCCAGCACCTATCCCGGAACCACGCGTGAGTTGGTGCTGCCCATTCTTACAGAAAACACCGATCTTGTAGTGGGTGAAGACTTTTTCCTGGCTTTTTCACCTGAACGGGTGGACCCTGGTCGCACAGACTGGACTACGTCAAACACGCCAAAAATTATTGGGGGCATAACCCCTTCCTGCACCGAAGTAGCTGCCGCCTGGTACGGCAAGGCTTTGGAAACGGTTGTTCCCGTCAGCAGCAGCGAAGTGGCAGAAATGGCCAAACTACTGGAAAACACCTTCCGCATGATCAACATTTCGATGGTCAATGAGATCGCTCAAATGTGCGACCGTTTGGATATAGATGTTTGGGAAGTTGTGGATGCCGCCGGAACAAAACCCTTTGGCTTCATGAAGTTTAGCCCCGGCCCCGGCCTGGGTGGGCACTGCATTCCGGTTGACCCGCTTTACCTTTCCTGGAAGATGAAAACCCTGAATTACACAGCTCGCTTTATTGACCTGGCTTCTGAAATTGATGCCAATATGCCGCGCTACGTGGTTAATAAAATTCAAGATGCGCTTAACCGCTACAAGAAAGCAATTAATGGCTCTAAGGTGCTTATTATTGGCGTAACCTATAAGCCTAACATCAGTGACCTGCGCGAGTCGCCGGCCATTGATATCACTCACCTCTTGTTGGAAAAAGGCGCTGAAGTAACTTATTACGACCCCTACGTTCCGGAAATTGACCAGGATGGCTTGCTGATGCAAAGCGAAAAAGATCTGGTTGCCGCCATTGAAAATGCAGATTGTGTGGCCATTATTACCAATCACTCTAAAATTGACTACGCCATGGTCCTGGAAAAATCAAAAGTGATTTTTGACGCGCGCAATGCCCTCAAAGATGTTCCCGGCAAGAAAGATCTTAAAGTGGTTAAACTTTAAGTCCACATTAACCATGCAAAAGCAGCCTTATTCCAAACAGGCTGCTTTTTAATTTAAGAAAAACTTTGGCCTTCCAGATCCCAAGCAACCCATTAAGTGGGCATTAAAAGCCGGTGCATTCCTTTCTGCCGTTATAATTCAGACTGCAAAGGGCATAAAAATGAGTGATTTAGCCAATATTTTCGGAAAAATAATGGAGCTGGTCAAAACCAACTATCTGACCCTGCTCGCCCTTTTTATTGTTTACCTGCTTTTGTGGCTGCTGGGCAAGTTTGGTCTGGCTGCTATTCAGGAAAAGCTGAGCCTGGTACTGCTTCAGCGTTTTGCCGGGCAGCGCATTCCCAGTGAGGCCAAAATGAAAAACATGTGCCAGGCCATACCCTTGGCCTGGAAAGAGGTGATGCAAGCCACCCTTTTGCCCATTTTTTCTGTTCCGGGTTCATTCCGAATTTTCATTAAGAATAAAAAATCGCTTGAACGTTACTTTACACCTGCCAGGTTGGTGAGCATCCTGCAGCGCATTGCTGAAGACTCAGTGAAAAAACGTTAAATAAATTCTTTTTCGGGCCGCCTCAGCCCGGAATCTTTATTGAAAGCTAAGATAGCAGCAAGAAACAAAATTTTAGTGAAAAAGGTTCACCCTGTTTGAAGAAGTCTTTCCATCAGAACAATGGTATAGCCTTCCGCAGTCCGCTCCCCATCCGCTTTTTCAAATCGGTTTTTCAGCCAGAACCCCTCGCTCTGCGGGTTGCCTTTCGCATAACCCAGCCTCACCTTTTTGAAGCCGCATGCTTTCCAATATCCGCAAGCCTCTTCTATAATCCTTGTGGCAAGTCCTTTATGTTGCATTTCTTTTGCAAGCATAAAAAAGCCGATGAAAACGTTTGAATCATCAGGGTAGCTGCTGATAAAATCCATAACCGCAGCCAGATGCCCGTCCTGATAAAAGCCGATGTAATATTTATCTTGAACTTCTTTCCCGGCAGGCAGTGCCGTCATCGCCGAGCGTATCCCCTCCGTGGAAAGTTCAGGCGGGCAATACTGATAAAAAAGAGGGTTCCCCTGGCAAAGCTGGAAAATTTGGGGAATATCTTTTTCCTCTAACGGTGTGACCTTGTACTGGGAAGACAATAAGTCTATCTTCATTCTATAAGCCTGTTTTCAAAAAGTTTCCGCTGAACGGCCCTTCGGGAATTTATCCATAGCCTTTAGAGTGGAAAAGCATATGCCAAGATGCCGGATCTTAACTAAACTTTGAGAGTGCTTCAGAAAACGGCACGCGCTATAAGAAGCCCCGCGCTATTCAACCGCAATCAATTCCATGTCAGGGAAAAACTGGCGTATCGTGCCGGCTACCCAACCCTGCAGGGTAGCGGTAGAGAGGGGGCAGTTCTCGCAGGCCCCGCCCAGACGCACTTTAATGGTCTGGCCTTCAATGTTCACTAATTCAACAGAGCCGTGATGGTAATGCTCAATATAGGCACTTACCTGGTCAATAAGGCCGGCAATCTTTTCTTCTTTAGAAAAATCATGCTCCGCAGGATCTTGCTTTTTCATTGCATTCCTTTCACTCAACAGCATTATAAACGCAAGCGCAAGCTCATTGCAAACCACTTTTATGTTTCCATACAATAGCCTAACCATGTAGATTACGTCTCATGCACTTGAGTCAACCTGAGAAAATCGCTTCATTGACATAAAAACTTAGCCCTTTATAATTAACCTTGCGTTAAAGTGGAACCTGCTATGCCGCAAACAAAGACAAGACTTAATTGGGAAATTGGTACGGCCTATGACTTTTTTATCAGTCTGGTCGTGTTGCATGAACCGGAAGATTTTGGGCTGCGCCCATCCTGGGCGCAGAGTGTTCGTTCCAAGCTTTCTGCGGAAAACCGAAAAGTTTTAGAAACAGCCAATACCGTCATTACCAACCCGCTTTGTTTCATCCACAACCTTGAAAAGCCCCAAGACGCGCTTACCGCCCTTTCCGCCTTAGAAGCGCTGACTCCTTCCAAAATCCTGGATGCCATTTTCTTCAGCGGCAGAACCCCTGAAGCCTTTAAAGAAGCCCTGCGCTCAACGGCAAAGGGCCGCAGATGGACTCATGAACAGCGTGAGATCATTTCTGACCACTATGTTGAAAACTCGCGTGAAGTCACTTTAGGTTTTCTGGATGCTTTGCGCGCACTTTGGGAAGATCGTGAAAAATTTGGCCTGGCCTATACCAAGGCGCTCAGAAATTACTATGAAGTTTTCTTTAAAGATGAAGAAAAGCGCATTCTTCCCATCCTTAAGCAATCCCTTTCCCACGCTCAAATGCGCTCGGGTTCCCGTCCATTAGCGGCCATGCTTGAAGAGCTTTCTGCCGGGGTGCGCTATATGCATCTTGAAAGCCTTTCCAAAATTTATCTTGCACCTTCTTTCTGGGGCACTCCTTATCTGTTTTATGACTACCCCGGGGAAAATGAAGTGATCATGGTGTTTGGGGCCCGGCCCGATGAAATGCCGCTGATCCCTGGGGATAGCGTGCCTGATTATTTAATTTCCGGCCTGAGTGCGCTTTCAGACGGAACCCGTTTGCGGATCTTAAGAACCCTTGCCCAAACCCCGCAAACTGCAGCCCAGCTCTCCCGTTCCCTTCGTTTACGCCCGCCCACCGTTGCCCGCCACCTCACCGAACTGCGTGTAGCTGGTTTGGTACAAATCAACTTTAACCCGGATGGGGAAAGGCAGTACGCCACCCGCTTTGAGGGTTTTGATTCACTGCAAGATCTGCTTCATAACTTTGTAAGAGGGGATTAAGCGCTTTTTTAAGCCTCTTTCCATAAGGGCTTAAATCACATTTTTTTCACATGAGGGCGTTTTTTATTCCGCAGAGGAAGAAGAGGGCGGGTTGAGACGGAAGTCATAAATTCCATCTTTGTATTCCCAAATATGGTCGCAGGATGGGCACACCACCGAAGCGCGGCTTTCAGGCATGGTCCTGCCGCAGGCAGGACAGGAAAAGAACAAACCATCAGAAGGTACTGGGCTTGAACCTTTTGGAATCAATCTGGCAAAAACACTCGGGGTATAGTTAGACCAGCGCCCAATGCATTGGGTAGCAGAATCCATTTTCACTAATGTTTCGTGAGGGATATGCTTTTTGAACCAATCAGACCTAAAGCGAGAAACCGCCAGGTGGTCATCAATATGAAAGCCAGCTGCTTTCAATTCAGACCAGACATACCAGGGGTGAAAGTTATAATTCAGCTTCACGAACTCAACCGGTTCCAAGCTGAAAGGGTTCCATTTTTGTTTGCCCAAAACATAGCGGGCAATAGCCTTAAAGTTGCGTTTGTTGGCAAACTCAAGAATAAAAATACCGCCCTCCGCCATGATACGGCGTGTTTCCCGGAAAGTTTTTGGAACATCTGCCAAATGATGTAGGGTGCGGATCATGGTTGCGCCGTCAAAAAGCCCGCTGACAAAAGGCAGTTTATAGATGTCTGCGGCAACAAAAACATATTTGGAAGTGCTTCCCAATCGGTCCCGCGCCTGAAGCAGCTGCGTTCGGGAATAATCCACCAGTACCACACGTTCAAACCCTTTATAACGCAGCGTGTTGCGCCCGGCCCCTGCCCCAAGTTCAATAAGCAGCTTACCGCCGCGATTAATCAGTTTTCTGATGGCAATTTCTTCAACTGCGTCTTCATAGCGACGGTTGCCAGAATCCCAGAAGGTTTTCTGGTAATCTGAATCTGTATAGTCACAGACTGGGGTGGTATCAAAGTCGTTGTTTTCGTTCATGTTTATGATGCGCTGGGCAGGTTGTCCGGTAACACCCGAAGAGTTCTCCTTACCGCTGCTTCCTCTCGGACCTGACGGGGTTCGCAGAATTTCGCCGCACCGGGCCCGCCCAACGCCCATTAAAGATACACGCAAGCGAGTTGAATGTCAATTGCATTGCAGGGATTCTTCACTCATCTCACAGCAGAATGTTTTGATGGAATCAGCACACACTGGTAGTTTCTTAATGAGAAATTGCGCCTAAGCCAATTAGCCTGAAAAGCAGCCCTCTAAAAAATCTTAATGGCCCTTTGTTTCCATTTCAAAACCGGGGATGCGCACCGTTTTTTCCACTCTTTTAAGGATGATCGTAAGCAAAAAGACCAAAGCCAGATAAACGACTGCAACAGCCATATACGCACCTATTGGGTTATATGAAAGCGCAGCCGCCCGTTTGCCTTTGGCCATTAAATCCTGCACTGCAATCAAAAAAACCACGCCCGTTGTTTTCAGAAGGGATATGGGTTCATTAGACCAGGCAGGCAAGGCCAGGCGTAAAGCCTGGGGAAGAATCACCTGCAATATCGTCTGCCATTTTGAAAGGCCAATAGCCCTGCCTGCCATCATTTGCGACTCGCCAATAGAAACAATGGCACCGCGCAGATACTCCGCCTGATAGGCCGCGCTGTTAAGCCCCAGCGCGGCAAAAGCGGCTGTGCTTTGGTCAAGCGTAACACCCATAGAGGGCAAACCGTAATAAATGAGAAAGAGCTGCACCAAAAGAGGAGTGCCGCGGAAAAGTTCAATATAGGCCGTGCAGAGCGTCTGAACACTCTTGCGGCCGTAAACCTTGCCCAGTGCCAGAAAAAGGCCCAATGCAAACCCTATTAGCAAACCACCAAATGTAAGCTCAAGGGTAACGCCCGCCCCTTTTACAAAATCAGGCCAGTAATGTTGGAAAAGCGTAATCCAGGCCTCCATTAGCCCTTCTTTTCCGTCTTACCGTAGAGTTCTGAAATTTTCCAAAGGAATTCACGAGTGCGCGGAAACTTGGGATGCTCAAAAAGGTCCTCTGGCGTTCCTTCTTCGATGATGCTTCCCTTTTCCATAAACACAATGCGGTCGGCCACTTCACGGGCAAAGCCCATCTCGTGGGTGACAACCAGCATAGTCATACCGCTTTTTGAAAGGTCGCGCATCACTTCCAGCACTTCGCCGATAAGTTCCGGGTCAAGCGCAGAAGTAGGCTCATCAAACAGCATAATTTCTGGATCCATGGCCAGAGCGCGTGCAATCCCTACACGCTGCTGCTGTCCTCCGGAAAGCTGCCCCGGATATTTATGGATATGTTCGCTAAGTCCAACGCGGGTGAGATGCCCAATAGCCTTGCTTTCAGCGTCATCAAGCTTCATGTGGCGCACTTTAATAAGCCCCAGTTTAACGTTATCCAGCGCAGTAAGATGATTAAAAAGCAGAAAATTCTGAAAAACCATCCCTATCCGCTGCCGAACTCGATCTTCATTCACTCCTTTTGCCGTAATCTCTTCTTGGTTAAGGAAAATTTGCCCCTCATTGGGGTGAGTAAGCAGGTTGACACAGCGCAAAAGGGTGCTTTTTCCGGTACCGCTCGGCCCAATAATAACCACAGTATCGCCATAATTTACTTTAAGGTCAATATCATGAAAAATGACTTTTTCGCCGTATTTTTTGGTAAGTCTATGGATGGTCAGAATGGGTTCGGTCATCAGTACTCCCTTATGGGTTGGCTGGGATGGTCAGCTTCTTTTCCAGCCTGCCAAGCAGACGGGTTGTCATAAATACCAATGCAAAGTAAATGACAGCCGCCGCAGAATAAGCCAAAAAAGGCTGCTGTGTGCTTGCGCTTATCAGCTGGGCCCGGCGCAAAATTTCGGGCACCCCTAAGGCATAAATGAGGGAAGAATCCTTGATAACAATGGCAGCTTCATTAGACCATGGTGGTAAAGCCAGGCGCAGCGCTTGCGGCAGTAAAACTTCGCGGATAGCCTGAGCCTTGCTAAGTCCAATAGCACGTGCAGCCATCATTTGCCCGCCGCTTACAGATTGGATTGCCCCGCGAATGATTTCCATCTGGTAGGCACTGCTGATAATACCGAGCGAAATAGAGCCTGCCAAAAAAGGGGAAAGGTTAATGCCCCCTGAAACCACAAAATAAAGCACAAAAAGCAGCACAATTGGTGGAATTCCCCTCAAAACAGTGCTGTAAGCTGTCATCACAACCGAGATAAATTTGCCGCCATAAAGGTAAAGCAGGGCAAAACACAAGCCCAAAATCAGACCTGCAGGCAAAGAGATGAAGGTCGCCCCAAGCGTATACATTGTGCCTGAAGCAATATATTGCAGAAAATTGCTAAGGTCCAATACGTCAGCTTTCTGGCAGGCAGGCATTCCTGAGGGAACCTGCCTGCCAAAGAATAAAAGACTTACTCACCGAAATGTTTGGCAGCAAGCTTATCGATGAAACCTTCTTCTTTAAGCGTATCAATAATCTTATCAATTTCTGTCTTAATTTTTTCGTCATGAATTGGCAGCACAATGTTAATGGGGCCGGCCGCGGCAATGGCACTATGGTATAGCATCTGGAATCCGGGATGTGCCTTCAGCAGTGCTTTGGCAGGCACATAGTCAGACATTAAAACCTGGATGCGCCCTGCTTCAAGGTCCAATGCAGCCTGGTCTACGCGTTCATAATGCTGCACATTTTCCTCTTTGATGAGGCCTTTATCAAGCAGATTTTCTTTAATCCAGGTGTCTTGCACCGTTCCGGATTGAACACCCAGTTTATACTGGGCTGCATCTTCCGGTTTCTCAATTTTGCCGGTGAAATCTTTGTTGGCGATAAAGGAATCTTCAGAATTAAAGTACTCCTTGCTAAAGCCAACTTCCTTGGCACGCTCTTCGCTGTAATTGAAACAGGAGATCGACATATTAATTTTGCCTTCCTTGACTGCCGCAATAAGGCTGTCAAAGGGCATATCAACCCATTCAACACTAACACCAAGACGTTTGGCTATTTCTTCCATCAGTTCAATATCAAAGCCCGCTTTTTTACCGGTGCTGTCAACAAATTCATAGGGAGGGTAATCAGCAGAGGTGCCAACAAGCACTTTGCCATCTTTCTTGATTTTCTCAAGAACCGAAGTAGTGGCCGTTTGCGTGCATCCGGCTAAGAACCCTGTAATTAAAATGATGGAAATGATAGACAGTAAAACCTTTTTCATAAATATCCTCCTTCAGGATTAAGGTGGTTAAAGGTTTGGGAAAATAATTATAAACTGAATCGAATAATTGCAGTTTACACCGCATTGCCTCACAAATAAAGTAACTATCCGAAATAACGTTGCCTCAAAATAGATGTAACTTACACGGTAATAAACAGCCGTGAGAAAGTCTATGATGAGCCAACAAAGTAAAAAAGAAATTATTGAACACACCAGAGCACGC
>JAYFRD010000051.1:0-38070 GCA_034926255.1 Anaerolineaceae bacterium
TTGCCATTATTCGAAAGGTGGCCCTCGATTTATGGAGGCAGGATAAGTCCGTCAAGGTTGGTGCGCATGGCAAACGTTTGCGCTGTGCCCTTTCCAACGATTATTTACTCCATGTCCTTTCGCAATGAGATGCAATTGCCCTGTTGATTTATCAATTTAGGTTTGTCAATGTTCTGCAGGAAAGCATAATCTTTGACAGCATGCTGCTTAACAATTATTTGTGGCATGAATTTTGCTACTTTGCATAAAGCCGCAAAGGACGGTTTATGGATGAAACGAACACGATATCTCAAGGTCGTGCTTGTTGGTTTGATTTGCAGCCTGCTGCTGGGGGCATGCTACCGGACAGTGCCCAACTATAAAGTTTGGGTTGCCGATCAGCCTATCAGCACAAACGGAAAAGGCAGCTTGCCCAAAGAAGCAGCAGCTGAAACCATTACAGCAGTTGCGGAAAAACAGGATGTTCAAAAAACACCTGTGTTTTCAGTGCAAGATACACCTACCATCACCCCTACTTTTTTTGCAACAATGGCGCCCCCTACGCCCATCCCGCCGGTTACGCTGACGCTTCCTCCCCCCGGCCCTCAGGCAACGCCAAATTCGCCCATCGAAATGCCAGCTTTGCGTTCTGAACCTTACACCTATACCTGGCAGGAAGGCGATAAGATCGAAAAAGTTGCCTTTAACAACCAAGTTTCCATAACTCAGATTCAACAGGCCAACCCTTACACAAATCTTGATGGAATGCTGCCTGAGCTTAAATTAGTCATTCCACCCGCCACTGAAAATGAAGAGGCGCCCGTCTTCAAAATTATTCCAGACTCTGAGGTTTTTTACGGGCCTATCGTGAAGGATTTCAATACTGCCGGCATGATTAAGCATTTCAACGGTTTTCTGACAGAATACAGCGAGACCCAACCGGATGTGGGTAAGATGAACGCCTATGAGATTGTACAACGGGTGGCTGATGAAAACTCTGTAAACCCACGACTTTTGCTGGCGCTGATTGAGTACCGCAGCGGTTGGCTGACACAAAACTATAACGAAAGCAAACGTACCGACTACCCGCTTGGTTACCGAAACCCAAAAAAGAATGGGCTTTATAACCAACTTTCCTGGGCTGCGGCCATGCTGATGGCAGGTTCCACTGCCATGCGCAGCCATGTACTTTCTGTGTGGGCTTTGCCGGATAGTACTGTTTTTCGCGTGAACCCGACTATTAATTCCGGAACAGCCGCAATACAGTACCTTTTCAGCGCCATGATGAACAAGGATGAATGGGTTGAGGCTGTTTCAGAAAACGGATTCTATAAAACTTATCTCGAACTTTTTGGGTATCCTTTTGCCTTTGATACCGGTGAATTGATCCCAGACGGGTTAACGCAACCCGCCCTCACGCTGCCTTTTCCCAAGGATACAAGCTGGTACCTGAGCAGCGGGCCGCACTACGGTTGGGGCGTGGGCTCACCTTGGGCAGCTCTTGACTTTATCCCGCCGGATGTGGATTTTTGTAACGTGGGCCTCATCCCGGTTGTTGCGGTTGCTGATGGAGACATTGTGCGGTCGTCTTACTCCCAAGTGGTGATTGACCTGGATGGGGATAAAAATGAACGAACCGGATGGACAATTCTTTACATGCACATTGCTGCCGATAAAAAGATACCTAATGGCGTGCATGTGAAGGCGGGGGATGTTATCGGCTATGCTTCATGCGAAGGAGGATTTACCTCCGGCACACATGTGCACGTTGCCAGAAAATATAATGGAGTTTGGATAAACGCCGGAGGTGAAATACCCTTTGTAATGAGCGGCTGGACGGCTTTTACAAGCGGATCGGTTTACAACGGCGGAATGAGCTACGGAGATTACAGCGCCGAAGCTTTTGGCGGAAAGTCTCCTTACAACCTTATTTGGCGGGATGAATAGCCTTGTGTGAGCAGCAAGTTGCCTGGGTTTCTGTGAAAAAACTTTTGTGCCTCAGTTTTATCTTTCTGGTTTTATTAACTACATCCTGTACGAAGGAAAGGCCAAACCCCCTTCTTACTTTAGCGGCACGACCTGCAAGCACTGCGGATCTTAAAGCTTCTGCCACACATCGCCCTGTGTTTACACCAGGACAATTGGTGGAATACTTTGCCCAAACAGGAGATAACCTGCCCATGCTTGCAGCCCGTTTTAACAGCTCCGAAGACTCTATTCGGCGCGCAAACCCCATTATCCCCGCGGAGGTGAGCACCCTTCCACAGGGTTTGCCGATGAAGATTCCGATTTTTTTTACCCCTTTTTGGGGGAACGCATTTAAGATCATTCCTAACAGTGCTTTTATTTTTGGTAAAGAAGCGGCGGGGTTCGAATTTAAAAACTTTGCTGAAGAAATAAAAGACCAGTTTGATGGGATAAGACAGATCAGCGAATCAGAGAGCGCAAGCGCAAAGTTAATACAGACTTGCCTTGAAGCAAGCATCAGCCCAAGGTTGATGTTGGCACTTATGGAATATGGCCTGACCCAGGGTTGGCGTTTGGTGACTGATTCGGAGCTTTTGCTTTCAGAGCTTCTGCAGGGCAAAAACACCATGCTTACAAGCTGGCTTGGGCAATTAAACACAGCTTATTACCAATACCAGACGGGAAATTTGATTTCGCTTGATTTGCCTGATGCCAGCCTGGAGCGCATTGACCCCTGGCAGAATGCCGCTTCAGCAGCCCTTCACGCCTTCTTCAGCAGAATGCTTGAAAATGCAGAAGATTATCAACGAGCGGTTAGTGAAGATGGCTTTGCATTTTTTTATCAAGAAATCTTTAATGATCCCTGGTTAGAGCAGAGGGAAGTGCTTCCGGGCAGCCTTGCCTGGCCTGAGACTGGCATGCCCCTTTTGGCACAGGGAGGCTGGCAATTGCTTGAAAGCCCTCGCGCTGCAGATGGATTGAGCCGCTGGCCGGGGGCGGGTATTGGTTTTCATGCCAGCTTTCAGAATGCGAACGATGGTAATAGTTATGGAAAGGTTTTTGCCATCCACTCCGGCAAGATTATACGAATGGAAGGTTTTAGCGTGGTTATCAGTTTGGGAGGTCAAACGGAGTTTGAAGGATGGTCGATTGTGTATGAGGGCATTACCCCTAACACAGAGCTTAAGCCGGGCAGTTTCGTTCAGGCAGGAGCGCTTATAGGGAAGGTGGACGCCACTCAATGGAATTCCAGCTTTTGGTTAAGCAGAAAGTTCAACGGCGAATGGGTGGCTTTGGACTGGGTGGTTCCACTAAATCTGGCGGGCTGGCTTGCCAGCCCGGATGAAGAAAGCGGCAGTCTGGTTTTGCGCAAAGGGACGGTGGAAGTATTTAGCAAGCCAGGAAAAGGACAAAGCAACGTGATCCAATAAAAAAGCTGGCTTTTGGCCAGCTTTTAGTATGAGGCTTAGAAGCCCAAATCGTGCGGGTTAACCGGGCTTCCGTTATTGCGGATTTCAAAGTGCAGGTGGGCACCGGAAGAATTTCCAGTTGAACCCATCAAGCCGATTTGAGTGCCGCTGTCTACAGTGGTTCCACAGGCCAGCATGCCTTCCGGCAGCATATGTGCATAGAGCGTAAGGAAGCCGTTACCATGATCTACGACCATTACAAAGCCATAGCCGCGGTCTGACCAACCTGAGTAGATGATTACACCGGCATCCGCGGCGTGCAAAGGCAAGCCTGCGCTGCCGCGATAGTCCACACCGTAATGGGTGGGCGGGTTCCAGTCATACCCCGAGAGTTCCAGGCTGCCTGTGGGTAAGGTCCAGTTTCCGCCGGCACGGATGGCAGCGGCAGGGTTGCAGCCAAATTCGCCTAACCAACCAACGTTGGGATGAGCACCGGGAACGCCATTATTATCCACCGTAACCCCAGCCCAGGCAGGCGGCGGATTGATGCCGCCGGGAATAATGAGCATAGTGCCGGGTTTAATGTTGGGTTTCGAGAAATCACCAACGGCAGCACGATCAAGGTTGTTTAATGGATAGTCCACAATGGTATCCGGGCTAACCTGATAGTATTTGGCAACCCCGTTCAGACCGTCTCCCGGCATCCATTGATAGTAAACACTGTCAACAGGCATGATGAGCAAACGCTGATTGATGAAAAGTCCATCCGGTGTTTCACCCAAGATGTAACGGTTACCCCAAAGAATAGTTTCCGGCTTGAGGCCAAACTTTTCTGCAATACCTTCCAATGTGTCGCCTTTAACTGTTTTGTAGGCCACAATGTCATCGCGCGGGGTTATTTTTTCTGGCGCTTCAACCATGGCGAAGGAAAGCATCTTTTTCTTGGCTTCAGGATAAATACCAGCAAAAGCCGGCACTTTAGCATCTTCATCGTATGCACCGGGAATGATAAGCCAGGTGTTTGCGGGAATGTTGGGGTTTGCAAAGTCGCCGAGGGTGTTTCGGTCAAGGTGATTACCAGGGTAATCAACGATGGCATCGGCATTTACATGATAGGCGCGGGCTACGCCATTAAGCCCATTACCAGGCTGCCATTGGTAGTAAGCTCCATCCACCGGCAAAATGATGAGTGTTACACCGGGAGTGTAGTTCACCAACTTATAGCCGAGGTTGTAGCGGTTTGCCATCAGCAGCGTTTCCGGTGCCAGGCCAAATTTCTCTGCAACGTTGTAGATGGTATCCCCCTTTTCCATGGTGTACTCGATAACTTCCGTGCGCACTTCACTGGTTGGCAGGGCTTGGGGCAGTTCGGTTGCCGTAGAGGCTTCGCCCAAGGTCGGCTGAGGCCCTAAGGTAGAAGCAAGCAAACGCGGTGTGGGCAGATTGGCTTGAGAAATAACCGGCAGTGTAGGGGTGGGTGCCGGTGTTTTGCTGCCGATGCTTGCCCAAAGGAGGAAAAAAAGAGCAGCCAGTGCCAGAAGGGCAATGGGGTAGTAATAATTCAGTCTAAAACCCTTTTTGCGAGGATTAACTTCATTTTCCTGGGTGGGTTCATCATCAGAACTTCTCTTTGGGTCAGGCGCAACTTCAGATGCGTTTGGGGCAGGCATGGCAAGCTGTTCAGCCAGATTTTTGCTTTCGCGCGAGGCAAGATTTTCCCAATGGGAAGGCCCGGAGACATCCTCATAAGGATGTTCAAATTCTTCATCTTTTGGCAGGTTAGTATCTTCCATAATTTTCTCCGTATCGCATAATAACTGCGCCTGCAGAGGCTGTCAAGTCAACGATGGTTCAACGAGGGTAGCAGAGCAGAATTAGGGGGCGTTTTGGAAAAACATCTCCAAAACGGGTTGAATATTGGCATTACTGTGTTTGCGGAATATCTCAAAGAAGACTTTACTGCTGCCTATGCCATACAGGTTGGAATCAAAATATTCTTTTAAGGCTGCAAAAAAAGCTTCGTCTCCCATGGTCTTGCGCAATTCACGTAAAAATTGGGCTCCACGCAGATAAACTGCGTCTCGGTAGCTGCTGTAAGCGGAACTTTCGGCTGTTTTTGCATCCACAAAACCCGAAAGGGTGTATTTATCAACACGATTCGTCCACCACCATGCAAGCAAATCCGGGTAATAGCGCTCATAAAAAAGGGATTCGCTATAAGTAGCGATGGCTTCATCCAGCCAGGGTTCAACCGCCTGATCGTTGTGAACCAAGCTATAAAACCACTGATGCGCTATTTCATGCGGAACCAAGTAATCCATCATCGATTCGCGTTCAGCTTTTGCATTGTCGATGACGCCATAACTAAGCATGACCATGCCGTCCATTTCCATATTATGGAGAAAATCTGCAGCCACAATGGAAAGCATATCGCGTGGGTAAGGCATCCAAAGCTCGCCGTAAAGATCAAGAGCTTTAGCGGCAATTTCCAGAATGCGCTTGCCCTGTTCCAGCTGATTAAAGAAAAGATAAAGGCGGATGCGTGTGCCATGATGGATAAGTTCCTGTTCGAAGTACGAGTCACAAAGAGAGAAAGCAAAAGAACGGGCCAAACCCAGATGGTAGGAATAGTTTCCGTTTTTTTCTTCTCCCACTGCGGGGGCTGAAGCGGCAACTTCAATCAGGTTGGCACGATCGGTTAGTTTTAGGGTTACGTCAAAATCTGCCATTTCATTGACCACATACTCGCCAATTTGGTTTTCATTGATGACCACTCTGGGATGAACAAGCCAGCCCTTTTCTGCATCATACGGGGGGATGTACGGATACCAGTTAAAGAGGTTTGTTTGACGGTTTGAAACACCATACGTTCCTTCGCTTTTAGGCAGAACCAGCCGAAATTCCAAATTAATCTGCGTTTGTGCACCCGGTTCAAGGGGTTTGTTCAAAGAAAGGCGTGTAATCTGGCCGTCTTCAGTGAAGGATTTTAGATCTTGCCCGTTGAGAAGCTTTTGCCGATAGCTATCGGGGTAGTTTTTGGGGGGAATTGCCAATACAATTTCTTCCAAGGGCTTGCCGGTACGGTTGGTATAGGTGATGGTTTGTGAAACATCGGCAACCTGAGAATAATAGTTGAGAAGCAGGTTCAGCTGATAGTGGGTGCGGTTCTGAGGAGTGGGGAGATCAGTGGGCTGCGCGGTTTGCTGGGGCTGAGGGCTCGGATCAGGGGTTGCTGTGTTAGGAAGCACTGCAGAATCCACCGTTTGCTGAACCGATGTTGCAACCAAATCCGGGGTTGGGGTGTTCGCTTTTCCTGTGCAGGCGGTAAAGAAAATAAGAAATGCCAGAAATATGGGAAAGCTGAGCTTGAAAGAAAGTGTTTTTTGCATCATATTTCAATGAAAATTTTACCAGACCTGCCAGACTGCCAATTAATGACAAAACCCGGATATCTGGCTCCGGGTCTTGAAGGCTGATCAGCTGGCTTTAGCAGGGAATGCCAACGTCTTCCACAATTTCGATTTCATGCGTGATTTTTGCTGATTTTGAGATCATGGCAATACCCTGGCAGTACTTGGTTTCAGAGAGGTTAACAGCTTTTTCAACATCTTCTTTTTGAATGTTGTGGCCAGTAACAATATATTTGAAATGCATGTCGGTAAAAACTTTAGGATAGTCTTTGGCACTGCTTACTTCAACCTGCACTTCATAGGCGTTAAAATCCACTTTCATCTTACGAAGGATGGAAATAACATCCATACTTGAACATCCGGCAACCCCCATGGCTACCATTTCCATAGGGCGGAAGCCGAGGTTTTGGCCTCCGCTGATTTCGGAACTATCCAGCTGTACAATGTGGCCGGAATCAGCGGTTCCTGTTAAGTGCATGTTTTCTTTCCAAATTACTTTTGCGTTCATTTTTCCTTTCTTCCAACCCACCGGGTTGGTTTCGACTGCTTTATCAGGTGTATGATCCAGTCTGCACCTTGCCACAAACCGGGCAGAATAAATTGAGGTTATTATCATAGCAGGCTTTGCCCTCCAGGCAGAATGGGCATAATTCATCATACCGTAAGCTTAAACCGGGACGAGTTGGTTTGCAACGGTTTGGATCAAGATCCTTTGTGACGAGAACCGTTTTAGGTCTTGGCCTATATTTTTTGCCTGCTGCCTCAACTTTTCTCATCTTCTCGTTCCGTTTTGTTTCAGACTCAGGCCGCGCTTAAGTGCCAGTTTGGCAGTGCGTCAAAATCAAGGTTTCCTGCTTCACCAGCAAGCGCATGTTGGTAAGCTGCGGCGGCAATCATGGCGGCGTTGTCCGTGCAAAGGCTAATAGGTGGGATGTGCACCCTAAATGCGGTTTGGGAGCGGAATGCTTCGCGCAGGGCTTTATTTGCACTTACACCTCCGGCAACAATAATTTCTTTGGCTCCGTATTCGGTGGCAGCCGTGATGGTTTTATCATATAGTGCAGAAACCACCGAAGCCTGAAATGAGGCTGCAATATCTGCAACGGGCAAAACTTGGCCTCTATCCTTAAACTCGTGCACTACTCGTAAAACCGCTGTTTTAACGCCACTGAAGGAAAAGTTCCAAGGTTCGTCCAATTTGGCCTTTGGAAAATTGAAAGCCTTGGGATTGCCTTCCGCGGCTGCCTTTTGAACAGACGGGCCACCTGGATAAGGAAGTTCCAGCAGCCTGGCCACTTTATCAAAGGCTTCGCCGGCTGCATCATCAACGGTTGAGCCCAGACGTTGATAATTAAGATGGTTTGTCATCAGCAGAAGCTCAGTATGCCCGCCGGAAACAAGCAGTGTAATAAGCGGGAATCTAGGTTCAGGGCCGGGTTTGGTATCTGCGGGGCTGCACCAGGCGGCGTAAATATGGCCTTCAAGGTGGTTAATCCCATAGAGTGGAAGCTCGGCGCCGACAGCCAAACCCTTTGCAAAGTTGATTCCGACCACAAGTGAGCCTGCCAAACCTGGGCCGCGTGTTACGGCAATGGCATCCAGATCCGAAAGCTGCATATGGGCTTGCCGCAAGGCTTCATTGGTTACAGCGTAAACAGCCTTAACGTGTTCGCGGGAGGCTAATTCCGGGTAGACCCCGCCAAACTGCGCATGCAGGTCTACCTGGCTGGCAATAATGGATGAATGTACCAGGCGGCCATTTTCCACCACCGAAGCAGCGGTTTCATCACAAGAGCTTTCAATGCCTAAGATGCGCAGATTTTCTTTTTTCATGATCAGCCTTTCACAGGAACGATCAAGTCCATGGGGTAGTCAGCAAATTTATGGAACTGACCTTCTTCATCACAATACCAAGTATCTTCCAGCCGAATTCCAAATCCCTTTTCTGGATAGTATAACCCGGGTTCAATGGTAAAAACAGAGCCCTTTTCAATCGTATTACCGGCTTCTTTTTGCGAACCAAACCAGGGCTTTTCATGCACATCCAAGCCCACACCGTGCCCGATGCCATGCACATAGCCTGATTCGATACGCGGGTTTTGGCGGATGGTTTCGTGCCCCATTTCCTCAAAAAGGTCACAGGTGCGCTGCTGCAGGTAATTGGGGTTTTTGCCCATCACCAATTCAGATACCAAGGTGTCATAAACATTTTTGACTTGCTCATAATGCTTTTGTACCTCATCGGTGGCATAGCCGAGAGACCAGGTGCGGGTGAAATCGTAGAAGTAGCCTCCGCCTTTTTCGCAGGGAAAAATATCGTAAACAATGCTTTTGCCCAAACAAATCAAGTCAGATGGGTTGCCGCTGCTGTGCGGCAATGCCGCATCGCGGCCCAGAGAGAAAATGGTATCTTCAGGATTTTCGGCTCCATATTCCGAAATCCAAAGGTTGATTTGGGTCTTAACATCGCCAAGTTTTAATGGGCTGCCATTCTTTTTGTAGAGGATTTCTTTTTTTACTTTGCAGGAAGAAAGCAAATCTTGCGTATTGCCAACCACACGAGTGGTAAGCTGGCCCATTTTGCGGATTTTTTCCAGCTCTGGTCTGTTCTTAATAGCGCGCGCTTCAAGAATCACCGACTCGTTCACATCTCCCGAAAAATCTAAATCAGGCTTAAGCTCGTGCAGTTTATTGGTAAGCGTGACCATGGGTCCAATTTCGGTAAGGCCGTAGACAAGTACCTTGCCTGAATTAAGGCCGATATCCTGAAAGATTTGCAGGTATCTGCGGGCGTTGGCCAGTGCTTTATCCCCTTGCGCTTCTTCAGTCAATTTCTTCATATCGTAATTGTTATAGAGAATCAATTTATAACCAGATTTAGCTGCTTCTTCACGCTCCATGGGGCTGCAAATGATAACAGGCTCTTTACCGGGCATATAGAAGAGGTCTGCCACCGTCATGTGGCAGATGCCGGTAAAGTAAACCATGGATGGGTTGTGATGGCCAGGGCCGGTAATCCATAAGGCGGAAGCTCCGCAGTCTTTCATCAGTTGATCTAATTTTTGGTGCATGCTTTACCTCGTTATTTTGTTTAATGATTTATGAAGCGCATAAAGAAGCGCTTGCTCCTCATCCGGTTGAACAGTTCTGGGGTCAATGATCAGTTTGTTATTTTCAATGCGCGCGATAACGGAAGGGGACCCTTCACGGAGAAGTTTAAGCATTTTTTCGGGTTTTTCGGAAAAACTAAGCAAGGTTGTCGGCAAAGTTTCTTCAGGAAGGCTGCCCCCCCCCACTGTGGAGAAACCCGGAATTAGCTGGCCAAATCTTAATTCTCCCTGGAGGTAAAGAGCCTGACGCTGAATGGATTCTTTGCTTCGGCTGATCATCTGCCACAGCGGAATTTCTGCCACAGCCTGGCCAAAAAGATAATGCTTTAGCGTCGTTTCAAGCGCAAGCAGGGAGAGCTTATCGGCCCGCATGGCACGGAAGAGCGAATGTTTTTTCATGCGCTGAATAAGTTCGGCCTTGCCCAGAATAATACCTGCCTGAGGGCCTCCCAGCAATTTATCGCCTGAGAATGAAATCAAATCAAAGCCGGCTGAAAGGGACTCTTGAACGGTTGGTTCGTGTGCCAGCCCAAATTCTGAGGTATCCAACAAAGCACCGGAGCCCAGGTCAAAAACGGAAAGGATTTGCCTGGTTTTAGCCAGAGCGGCAAGCTCCTGCAATTGCGGGGCAGCTGAAAAGCCGGTTATTTTGTAATTGGAAGGGTTAACGCAAAGCAAAGCCTGTGCGCCCGAACTTATGGCTTCTTCGTAATCCTGCAGGCTTACACGGTTGGTGGTGCCCACTTCTGCCAGTTTTGCACCGGATTGGCGAAAGAGATCCGGCATGCGGAAACCACCTCCAATTTCAACCATCTGACCGCGGGAAATGGCCACACTTTTTCTTTTAAGCAGAGCGGTAAGGATCAACAACATGGCCGAGGCATTGTTGTTTACAACCAGTGCTGCCTCTGCTCCGGTAAGCTGGGTAAGCAAACTTTCAGCAGCCTGGGCACGATGGCCGCGTTTACCGGTGGAAAGGTTGAATTCAAGGGATTGGTAGCCGCTTGCCCGCAAGCTGATGGCCTGCAGAACTGCTTTTGAAAGAGGGGCCCTCCCCAAATTAGTATGCAGAATGACCCCTGTGGCATTGATTACCTGTGCGGTATGCATGGCATCCATTTTAGTCAGCGCATCTTGCAAGTGAATAACAATTTTTTTAAGTTCCGGCGTGCCGGGCAGGGTTCCAATACGGTAGTTTTCTTCAATCTTTCTGATTTGCTCTGTTACGAGCTTCCTGCCGTAAGTATCCATCAGATGCTGAACTTCTGCATCCTGCAGAATGTAGTGAACAGATGGCAATGCACGAGGTTCAGGCATGGCCCGGCTCACCTGGGTTTCCAGGTGCTGCGTTCCCAAAGCCTGATGAGGAACTCAGCCAAAATCAGTGCCAAGGCAAGAATGAGACCGACGCTTATCGATAGCATGCGCCCAATTTGAAGCCAGGCCAAACCAGCCGCAAAAATGCCCACAAACACTGCCTCGCGCAGGATGGGCAGGGCTTCAACAGCCGGGTTGGAAGGGAAGCGTTTATGTAAAAAGAAAATGGGTAAGACCATCAGTCCGGCCACTGCCAGGACAAGGCAAAAAAAGAAAAGCCAGCGCGGGCCAATTTGGGGTACGGTTTTCGTAAGGGTATAAAAAAGGCCGGCTGCTCCGCCTGCAATAAAGATAAGGCTGGCAGGTAAAAATTGCCAGAAACTTAAAGGGTTTTGCTGGTTTTGCATAGTCAAAATTATACTTGAAAAGGCCTGCCAGCCCCAAAACATGACATTCCTGTGCCAGCAGAAAAGGTTTTAGAATAGAGCCTGTGAATGACGCAGCCGATTAATGATATAGAATTAGGTTCAGGTACAGTATGTTTGAATGGAATACATTAGCCAGGCAGGGAAAGGCCCGTGCGGGAGAGTTTGCAACCCCCCACGGGATTCTAAAAACGCCTGTGTTTGCACCAGTGGGCACGCAGGCTACGGTAAAATCCCTTACCCCGGCCCAATTGGAAGATTTAGGCGCCAGCTTGGTGCTTTCGAATACCTACCACCTATTTCTAAGACCGGGCGATGAATTAGTGGCAGAAATGGGTGGACTGCATCAATTCATGCAATGGAAGGGCCCCATGTTAACCGATTCCGGCGGCTTTCAGGTTTTTTCGCTGTCAGAAATTCGCAAGATTGATGAAGACGGGGTTAGTTTTAAGTCTCATATTGACGGTTCCATGAAGCGCTTGAGCCCTGAAATTTCTATGCAAATTCAAGAAAACCTTGGGGCGGATATTATCATGGCTTTTGATGAATGTTCTGATCCAACTCATTCTGAAATTACGCAGGCAGCCATGCGACGTACCCACGCGTGGCTGCTGCGCTGCCAAAAGGCAAAAAAACGAGCTGATCAGGCCCTTTTTGGGATTGTGCAGGGTGGTGTGAATGACCAATTACGGGAGGAATCGGCCAGTTTTGTAAGCAGCCTCGACTTGCCTGGCCATGCTATCGGAGGCCTTTCAGTGGGCGAATCCAAAACGGATATGTACCGTACGCTGGATGTGGTAAATGCAATCCTGCCTGAAAATAAACCCAGATATCTGATGGGGGTAGGCACCACACAAGACCTGATTGAAGGTGTGCTGCGGGGTGTGGATATTTTTGATTGCGTTCTGCCCACTCGACTGGCCAGGCACAACACAGCCATGACGCGTTATAGCCGCCTTAACCTGCAAAACGCATGTTACAGCCGAGATGAAAACCCGATTGACCCGCAATGCAGTTGTTATACCTGCCAATGCTTCAGCCGTGCTTACATCCGCCATCTGATTAATGCCAAAGAAATGTTAGCTGCCACATTGCTTTCCATCCACAACCTGCATACGCTTATCAGTCTGGCAGCAGAGATGCGCCAGGCTATCCTGGCAGGCTCATTTGAAAGCTATGCGCGCGATGCTTTGCAAAAGATTCATGAAAATAAAAAACCGGAGAAAGTGAAATGACCATTTTTCAGGCAATTGTCTTAGGCATTGTGCAGGGGTTAACTGAGTTTTTGCCAGTCTCTTCAAGCGCGCATCTGGTGTTGGTGCCGTTTCTGGCAGGATGGAAACTTGACCAGACTTTTGCCTTTGTTTTTGATGTGCTTGTGCAATTAGGCACGCTGGCAGCGGTCATTTATTACTTTCGCAAAGAGCTCTTGCAAATCATCAAAGCCTGGCTGGAAGGAATCAAACGCAAGCAACCTTTGGCTGAAGAGAACAGCCGTTTAGGCTGGTATCTGATTTTGGCTACCATTCCGGCCGGAATTGCGGGATTGCTTCTGAAAGACAAAGTGGAGGAAGCTTTCGCAAACCCGGTTATGACAGCGGTTTTTTTGTTTGCCACCGCAATTCTCTTGACAGGCGCAGAGTTTTTCAGCAGAAGTTTGGCCAAAAGACCTTGCGGCAAGGACCTGCATTCAATGACGGCTTTGGATGCCGGGGTGATCGGGCTTTTTCAGGCGCTTTCGATCTTCCCAGGGGTTTCCCGTTCAGGATCTACTATTTCGGGGGGTATTTTCCGTAAGATGGAGCGGCAAGGCGCAGCGCGTTTTGCCTTTCTGATGTCTATTCCGATTATGCTTGCCGCCGGCTTGTTGGGGGTTAAAGACCTTCTAAAAGTTCCGTACCTTACGCAGATGCTTCCGGTGCTCCTTATCGGCTTTGTGCTTGCCGCCATTGCAGGTTATCTGGTGATACATTGGTTTATTGATTACTTAAAGGGCAAAAGCCTGCTGCCATTTGCGGCGTATTGCGCCATAGTTGCGGTTATTGTTGTTTTTGTGGCTTATCTGCGAGGATAGGCCTACCGGTCTCTTCTTTTATTGCCATTAAAAGCCCTGTAGATTTACGTATTTTGATGCCGCCTTCTTTATCAATGCACGACTGAAAAAATGCGGTGAGGCTCTGCGGGTCCATTGACCGAGCAGTACCATTCATCTTATCCATTGATAAAACGTAATCCGTGAGATCTTTCGCGCTGGTTACCCAAAGGTCAGAATGGTAAGGTACAAGAGTGCAGCTGCCAAAAATTGAAGCGATTAAATCCTTTCCGTTTTCAAGAGTAAAAGCAGTATGAAAGGCGTGCATGTTTTGGAAGGCAGGGTTATAAGCAGCTATAAGGGAATCCAAATCTGCCATGTGGCCCGAACCGTTGGTCGCTGCCATTAAACGGCCATTGGGTTTAAGCAAACGCCATATGCCTTTAAGGGCGAGGAGAATATCCGGAACATGATAGAGCATGTGATTGGCAGTAACCAAGTCAAAACTTTGCAGGGGAAAAGCCACGGCTTGGGCGTCTTGCACTGAAAACGCAAAGCGCGGGTCTGCATTGAGGGCAGTGATGGCTTCCTGCATCATACCCCAAGAGAAGTCCGTCATAAAATAGTGGATATCCCGCGGAAAAAGCGCCCTGTTGCTGCGTGTTTGGCTGGCATTGCCACAGCCTAATTCAAGCACATTCTGCCCTGTTTTCAAGTGCATTTGCGAGAAAACAAATTCATCCCAAGTTTGACTTGACGTGCTGTAGCGTTGGTGCAGACGGATGCGGGCATTGAGGTTCTGGGCTGTTTTGTACTGTGTTTGCTGGAGGGCTTTATTGTATTGCGGTTTAATATTCATGGATTGCATTATAAAGCGAATGTGTCGAGGCGTTTAAAAAGAAAATCAGGGTTCAGTTTATAAGGAACCCTGATTTAAAAACAGCAGACAGTTTAGCGCTCTTTAAGTGCCTTTTCCATAGCGTTTAGGGCAGCAATCAAGTTGGCTCTGGGCGTGCCGAAGTTAAGGCGGGTAAACTGCTGATATGGAGCACCGAATGTGCTGCCATCGTTGAGTGCAAGTTTTGCCTTTTCAATGAAAAACTTGTAGGGATTTTCAAGGCCAGTTGCTCGGCAGTCCAGCCACATCAAATAAGTTGCTTCGGGCTTAAAAGTGCGCACGCCTGGCAGGCGGGTGTTGATGTTTTCTACAAGCCAATCCCGATTGGCCTGCAAGTAGCTGATGCATTCTGCCAGCCACTGTCCGCCGTGTTCATAGGCCGCTTTGGCGGCAGTAAGGGCCAGCAGGCCGGGGTAACCAACGATACCAGAGCGGGCGGATTCAAATAGATTGTAGAGCTCCTTATTCTGAATGATGGCCATTGAAGCGTGGAGGCCGGCGATGTTAAAGGTTTTGCTGGGAGCCATAAAGGAGAGCGTTTTATCCGAAACTTCTTTGGAAAGGGAAGCAAAGGGAATGTGTTGGCGCGCTTCGTAGATTAGGTCGCAATGGATTTCATCTGAACAGGTGTAGACCTGATGGCGCAGGAGTATTTCTGCAAGCTGTTCAAGTTCGGGCCGGGTGAAGACGCGACCAGTGGGGTTTTGCGGGTCACAGTGGATGAAGGCCTTTACATGATGTTTTTGGATGAGGCTTTCAAATAGGTCAAAATCAATGGAGTACGTGCCGTCTGCGTTTTCCAGCAAGGGGCATTCGACCGTATTGAAATTGGCTGCTTTAGGGCCGGAGAAGAAGGGTGGGTAGGCTGGGGTAAAGAATATGACGGAGTCGCCGGGTTTACAAAGGCTGCGCAAAGCCAGGTTGAAGCCGGTAACGATGCCAGGCACAAAGCTGATCTGATCGGGGGCTATCTGCCAGTTGTAAAGGTGCTGCATACGTTGGGCGAAAATTTCTTTCAGCCCATTTGGGGCGAGGTCATAACCAAAAATGCCGTGATCCACGCGCTCGTGCAGTGCTTGCATTACGCTGGGTGGGCTTTCAAAATCCATGTCGGCTACCCACAATGGCAGAACGTCTTCCGGGTAGATATGCCAGCGTAAACTGGTGCTGTTAGCGCGACGGTCAATTATTCGGTCAAAATCCATAAAATCCTCCGGAATGATTAGATTTCTCAATTCTAATCTTCTTAGCCACCTTTTTTCTTTTTTTGCTCCTTTCGCTTATTTCGCTTTGGTATACTTTTGTCAGGATGAAAGAGACTTTCGGTAAATTTTGTAGACTGACCCAAGTTAAAGCTTTTTTATGGCCGTTATTTTCCGCTTTGCTGATGGGGTTTTTGGTTGGGGGTGTTAAAGAACTTTCTCTGATATTTCCTTTTATGGCTGGATTTCTATTTGGTGAAGCTGCGCTTTTCAGCTACGCTTCTATTGAAGAAGCACCTCTGGATGTTTTAGAGGAAGGCCGCAATTTGGACAACCCCATCGCCAAAGGGCAGCTGAGCATCAGGCAAGCGCGTATTTTGGGGGCTGTTTCTGCCCTTTTCAGTATTCTCTTAGCCGGCATTTCCTCTGCCAAAACCATTTTGGTGCTAACCATTCTTTTCGTTTTTGGAGGGATTTACTTTCATCATTCCCTGAAATTAAGACAAAATCCATTATTGGATAATCTTGGATTTGTTTTTTTAGTTGGAATTCTGCCTTTTTTTGGCGCTCTTTGCCTGGGACGTCCAGAGATGATTGATAAGGTTCTGCCCCCCGGAGCATTGGTTTGCGTGCTTGCTTTTGGAATCTATTTGAGCTCTGCATTAAACTTTCAGGAAGAAAAGCGCTTACCAAGCCTTTCTAAAGTTCCTTTTTTGTTGCTTATAACAAGTTATGCTGTTCTTGTTCTTTCCATTTATACTTTCATGTTTTCAAGTTTGGTGCCACCATGGGTTGCGGTATTACTTAGTTTGGTGTTTGCCATTCTTTCTTTTCCTCTTATCAGTCACAGGCGCGGCATTCAAGCCGGCACTTTTTTGCATGCCTTACTGGCTGTTTTTCAAAAAGCCCTGGTGATTGCTTTGGCAACATTCACACTGGTTCCACCTATTATTGAATGGATAAGGTCTCTTCTATGACAAAACGTGATTTTCTTTCAACCACTATTCATCTTTCGGCCCCCGAAAACTGGGAAGATTACGAGCTGCTTGACAGCGGCAAAGGCAAAACGCTGGAACGCTTTGGAAAGCATATTCTCATCCGCCCAGAGCCGCAGGCGGTATGGCAGCGTGGCCTTCCTGCCACCGCCTGGGAGAAAGCTGATGCGGTGATGGTTGAAGAAAAAGCAGAATACGGAGCGTCTTGGAATTACCTGAGGCCGATTGAAAAAGCCTGGAAGATGCATTACAAAAATCTGCGTTTTCAGCTGCAGATGGCTAATTCGCGTCATATTGGGGTTTTTCCGGAGATGGCCAGCAACTGGGACTGGATGAGTAAACGCATCCGTAAGGCTGCCAAACCCTTTAAGGTGCTCAATCTTTTTGGTTATTCCGGCCTGGCAACACTGGCTTGTGCTGAAGCAGGAGCGGAAGTAACCCATGTGGATGCATCCAAACATGCCATTAGCTGGGCAAACTTTAATTATAAGCTTTCAAAATTGGAGGCTCAGCCAGTACGCTGGATTGCTGAGGACGCGCTCAAGTTTGCCGAAAGAGAAGTGCGCAGGGGCAACCGTTATCAGGGTATAGTACTGGACCCGCCCAAGTTTGGAAGAGGCGCATCCGGCGAAGTGTGGGATTTCTTTAAAAAAATCCCTGAACTGATGATGGCCTGCCGTGAGCTGTTGGGGGAAGACGCCGATTTTTTGGTAATTACCGCCTATGCCATCCGCGCCTCTGCCCTGCTTACAGAGCAGGCGGTTGCCGAGATAATGGGTGAGCGCGGAAAAAGCGAAACGGGTGAGCTGGTTACTGTTGACTCTTCCGCTGGGCATGTTATTTCACATGCCATGTATACGCGCTGGTCGAAAGATTAGCGTTTCAGCTGTGTATCGCTGACCATTACGCGGTCCACCCGGCGACCATCCATATCCATGACCTCAAAGTGGTAGTGGCTCCAGACAAAAGTTTGCCCCACTTTGGGAATTGCGCCAAGCTGGTTCATTACAAAACCGCTGAGGGTTTGAAAGCCAGCTTTGGCTTCATCAGGCAGCTCGTCAATATCTAATTTTTCTTTAAGCTCATCAATGGGCAGAAGGCCGTCAAAAAGCCAGGAGCCATCCGCTCTCTGTACTGCTTCCTGCTCCATATCCAATTCATCCTGAGGAATATCCCCCACAATGGATTCAAGCACATCATAGAGAGTTACAATGCCCTGCACGCCGCCGTATTCGTTAAGCACCAAAGCCTGATGCTTGCCTGTGTGCCGAAACTGATTGAAGACAGTGAGCGCTTTTGCATTTTCAGGTACGTAGAGGGGCTGGTGCGCAAAGTTTTGCAAGTTGAAATCAGGGCTGGCCATATCCACACCAATGAGTTCTTTCAAATAAACCATGCCTTCCACCTCATCCAGACTTCCGCGGGCAAGCGGAATGCGGGAGAAGGGGCTGGATTCGAGTGCTTTAATGATTTCTTCACGAGAATCTTGCAGATCAATCCAGACCATTTCCGTTCTGGGGGTCATGATGGCATCCACGCGTCTTTCACCCAGACGAAAGATGGCAGAGACCATGTCCTGCTCTTCAGCTTCAAAAATACCCTGTTCGGCTGCATCCTGGATGATGAGCTTGATTTCCTCTTCTGTCACGGCGGGCTGGGAAGATTGGCGAACCCTAAAAAGTTTAAGGAAAAAGTTTGTGCTTGCACCCAAAAACCAGACAACGGGCCTGGCAATTTGAGAAAGGACATTCATTATTCCCGAAAAGCGGGAAGCAATGCTTTCAGGGTTACCAAGGGCAATGCGTTTTGGGACCAGCTCGCCGAGTACCAATGAAAAAAAAGTGACCAGTATGACCACTAAAGCGAAAGCCCAACCCTCCGCAGATTGACCGAACCAGCCCATCTGACGGAAATAGCTTCCTACCGGAACAGCAAGACGTGCCCCGCCAAAAGCACCCGAAAGGATGCTGATGAGCGTGATGGCAAACTGCACCGTAGAAAGAAAACGATTCGGCGTGCTAAGGAGTTTGAGGGCATTTTTTGCCCCTTCATTGCCTTCGTCATCCATCTGTTCCAGACGGGTCTTTCGGGAGGAAACCATGGACATCTCATACATTGAAAAGATGGCATTGAGCACAATGAGAATGAAGAGAATCAGTATCTCAAGACTGACAGACATACAAGTCCTTTAGGTGATGAGCTCATCAGGCAGGTGGCAGGTTCTGTTGAGGTAGATGAGCTTAAAAATACGCGTTTCATCGAAATCAAAGCGGGTAATGGCGCAGTTGTTGTAAACAAGATGGTAGGGAGTATCCGCACCACGCAGGATTTGAAGATCAAGCTTAAAAAGCGCGCGAAAAAGCAAGATAAAAAAACTGCCATGGGTGATGAGACCAACACGGTCATTGGTACCCATGTGGCGGTCTTTCAAAAACTGGATGACACGGAAGGCACGTTCCATCTGCAGGGCAGGGGCTTCTTTGCCCCCTGGCCACCAGCCTGCTTCTGCAATTGGCTGATGGAATTGCAAGGATGGGTAATGCTTTGCAAACCAAGTTTTTCCCTTGCCATGAAGAATTTCAACTGTTTTTTTGCCGTCAATTTCTTTATCCAGATAAATTCCACCGCATTCATGCATATCTTTACAGGCCATAAGGGGCAAACTAAGGCGTTCGGCAATAATGCTGCCCGTGTGTACAGCCCTGATCATAAGACCGCAATAGAGATGCGTGAGGTCAAAACCCCGGCGGTTTTGAAAATCGGTATCTCCATATGGCGAATGGCAAATCTGATGTTGCGGATTGGAATGTGCAAGGGCTTCCGCGGTCAGTTGCGCCTGTTTAACCCCATTAAGTGTCAGGTCAGGGTCTTCAGAGCGGCTGGGAGAACCTTGATCCTCATTGTCATCGAGGAGTGCATTATTGGTGGACTGTCCATGGCGTATAAAGTAGAGCTGCATGGGAATGATTATAACGGCAAATTTTGCAGGGAGAAAAGATATAGGATTGCTTTGCCGTGGTATAATCGCCGCCTATCAGGCAGGTTAGAATATGATTGAAAAACTCGAAGCAATCCTTTCGCATTTTAAAGAAATTGAAGAACAGCTGGCCCAAGCCGGTTCAGATTTTCAACGCATGGTGGATCTTTCCAAAGAAAGGTCAGACCTTGAAGCGGTTGTTAATCTGGCTAACGCCTACAAGGATGTTCTGAAGAATATTGAAGAAACGCGAGGCCTGGCTGAATCGGATGACCTTGAAATGCGTGAAATGGCAAAGGATGATTTATTGGCTCTGAACGAAGAAAAGGACGTTCTTGAGAAGAAAATAAAGGCGGTTCTGGTGCCTAAGGATCCACGCGATGAACGCAATGTTATTGTTGAAATTCGTGCCGGGACCGGTGGCGATGAAGCAGGACTTTTTGTTTCAGATTTGCTGCGCATGTACTTGCATTATGGAGAACAGCATGGCTATAAGACGGAAATTCTTTCCGGCAACGAAACAGGCTTAGGTGGTTACAAAGAAGTAACCCTATCCGTAAAAGGTAAGGGCGCTTTCTCGCGCTTTAAATTTGAATCAGGTGTGCACCGCGTGCAGCGGGTGCCTGAGACGGAAGCTCAGGGACGTATCCACACGTCTACCGTTACGGTGGCTGTGCTGGCTGAAGTTGAAGATGTTGAAATCAAGATTCCTGAATCTGAACTGAGTATTGATGTTTACCGCTCTGCCGGTGCAGGCGGACAGAATGTGCAAAAGAACCAGACAGCGGTGCGCATTACCCATATTCCAACTGGAATTGTGGTTGCCTGTCAGGACGAACGCTCTCAGTTGCAGAACAAAATGAGGGCTATGGGTGTGCTGCGGGCGCGCCTTTACGATCTGGAGCATCAGAAACAGCAAGAAGCGCTGGATGCCACACGGCGTTCCCAAATAGGAACAGGAGAACGTTCTGAAAAGATTCGCACTTATAACTACCCGCAGTCCCGCGTGACTGACCATCGCATTAACATTTCATCCTATAACCTCAGCGGCGTTATGGCCGGATATGATTTAGATACGTTTATTAATGAATTACAGCTTGCAGATGAAGCTGAACGACTTGCCAATTTTGAAGCAAATGAGTGAAACAAGTTCTGCTGCGGTCTTAAAAGAACAGTGCCATAAACTATTGCATGAGGTGGAAAAACCGCATGACCATGCCTTGGTTCTGCTTGCTCACGTGCTGGGAGAGTCCAAAACATGGGTTTTGGCGCATCCGGAACTTTACCTTTCGCAGAATCAGATTTCAACATTAGAACAATTACATAAACGCTTGACAGCAGGAGAACCTTTGGCCTATCTGACGGGTAAGCAGGCATTTTACGGCAGAGATTTTTCAGTGAACAAGGATGTGTTGATCCCGAGGCCGGAGAGCGAACTAATGGTAAGCGAAGCTTTGAGCTGGCTTAAGTTGCACCCCGCAGCCAGGCAGGCTGTTGATTTAGGAACGGGCAGCGGTTGCATTGCCATCAGCCTGGCCGCTGAATGCCCGGGACTTTCAGTATGTGCGGTAGACATCAGCTCTCGCAGCCTGATGGTGGCCATGGAAAACGCGATGACACATCGATGTGAAGAAAATATTCGATTTATCCAGACCGATTTGTTTGATGGGATAAGCAAACATTTCAACCTTGTGTGTGCCAACCTGCCTTACATCCCCAGTTCAGAAGTAAAACTTGTAAACAGTTTACCTTTTGAA
Source organism: Anaerolineaceae bacterium (assembly GCA_034926255.1). Taxonomy (GTDB): domain Bacteria; phylum Chloroflexota; class Anaerolineae; order Anaerolineales; family Anaerolineaceae; genus Mesolinea. The sequence continues at coordinate 21,480 of JAYFRD010000051.1, forward strand.
CCCAGGTTGGCATTAGATGGCGGCAGGGATGGCTTGCGCCTGATAGAAAAATGCATGCAAGAAAGCCAGGAACATTTGCAAAGCCCCGCTTTGCTGCTTTTTGAGTTCCAATATGATAAGGCAGAGGAAGTGAAAGAAATTGCGGGCCTTTATTTTCCTCAGGCCCAGATGAGTATTATTCAAGACCTGGCAGGCCTTGACAGAATTATTCGCATTGAAATTGAAGAGGATTGCTCCCCATGCCTGAAACTAAAGTGATTTCCATTGAAGACAAAAATGCCATCCGCATTGCACGGAAGGTCATCAGCAGCGGGGGAACGGTGGTACTGCCAACAGACACATTGTATGGCATCGCATGCGACCCAAGAAATACGGCGGCACTGAAAGCCATTTACCATGCCAAAGAACGCCCGCCGACAAAAGCCATTCCTCTTCTTTTGGGGGGGATGGATCAATTGCGCAAGGTTGTGCGTATTATCGACCCGCGTGTATTGCGCATCACCCAGACCTTTTGGCCGGGCGCCTTAACCCTGGTGCTTGAAAAACAACCGGACTTACCAGAAGAGCTTACGCCTTATGCCGGCGTGGCAGTACGCATGCCTGACTTTCCCTTTACCATTTCCCTGCTACAAAAAACAGGTCCTCTGGCCGTAACCAGTGCCAACATTTCTGATCATCCCAATCCGCGCAATGTTGCCGGTGTTTTGGCCCAGTTAGGCGGCAGGGTTGATTTGGTGTTGGACGGAGGAGTGGTGCAAAGCAGTAACGGCTCTACTGTTGTGCAATGTCTTGAAGGCGATATTCACCTTTTACGGGGTGGGCCGATCCCCTTTGATCAAGTGCTTAATGTGTGGGAAAGCTGATGCTGACGCTTGAACGCAAGGGACTGAATCTTCATGTTTTTCCTGAAAAGGGGTCTTATTCCCTGCGTAGCATTGACAACCCCCATCTTTATATTGAAGAAGCCTGGTTAGCCTATCAGTTGCATCAAAGTCTGAACGTATTCGCGGAGTTCCTTCAAATAAAAGCGGTTGAAGCGCTGCATTTGGAACGGCCAGGGAAAAGTCATTTGGCAGGCTTTAAGATTGAATATGCCGACAGGCTGCATCAGGTAAGTTTTTTGGTTGAAATTGGGCTTGTAGAAGAATTTTCCATGCTTCTTATCCGCCAGAGCCTTATCAATGAGGGCAGTAAGCCAGTTTGGCCGGAAAAGCTTTTTGCAGGGATTATTCACCAGGGAAAACTGGGTGTTGGTTCCGCTGAAATGGAGCCCAGTTTCTATACCAACGGATGGCAATCCTGGTCTCCTGCAGCTGCCTATCGCCTTGGCGAAAAACAGGAACGCAGCTGGATGGGGCCTGTTTCCACCCCTATGATTTGCAACCCGGGAACGCCGATTACGCGACGGCCCAACCATTTTTCTTCTGATATGTTTGCCTGCCTCGGCAACCTGAAAAGCAGGATGGGGCTTGTAGCAGGCTATCTTTCCCAGAAGGAAAGCTTTGGTTCCGTTGAAAGCCATGTCGGCAGAACGTGTGATTTAGCGCTTTGGGCCAACAGCGATGGTTTGCGCCTTGACCCGGGGAAGTCTTTTCAGACGGATTGGGCAAGCTTCAGTTTTACCAATTTGGATGACCCGCTGCCATTCAGGCTTTATTTGCAAAGCGTATCCTTAGAAAACAAAGTGCGCGATAAAGCAGCTGCCCCTTTGGGCTGGTGTTCATGGTATTACTATTTTCAGAACGTCAGCGAAAAGGACATTCGTGAAAACCTTGAGGAAGTGGCCCGCATCCGGGCCGCCATACCACTTAACTTAATCCAGATTGATGATGGGTTTGAGAAAAGCGTAGGTGAATGGATGCAGTTTTCACCTCGATTCCCCAACGGCTTAAGCCCGCTGGCGGATTTGATTACGGAGAAAGGGTTCATCCCCGGCGTGTGGCTGGCGCCCTATATTGTGGAGGCGCGTTCCGGTCTGGTAAAGGCCCATCCGGATTGGCTGCTAAAAGACCGGCACGGACGCCATGCCAATTCCGGCTTTGTATGGAACTGGTTTGGCAAAGCGCTGGATTTGACCAACCCCGAAGCCGCAGCCTATACGGATGAGGTCATCCGAACTGCGGTGCAGGATTGGGGTTTCAAATATCTCAAGTTAGACTTTTTATACGCGGCGGCTATTGCGGGCCGTTACCAAGACCCCACCTTTACCCGTGCCCAGGTGCTCAGGCGCGGCCTTGAAAGGATCAGGGAAGCAGCAGGGGAGCAAACGCAGCTTTTGGGCTGCGGGTGCCCGCTTGGTTCCGGTATAGGCTTAATGGACTATATGCGCATCAGTGAGGATGTAAGCCCGGAATGGGAACCTTCATTTATGGGGCAGCGTGCCATCTTCCGCCACGAATTGGATATGCCCAGCGCGCGCAATGCCATTCGCAACATCATTTCTCGCAGCGAACTGGACGGGCACTGGTGGGGGAACGATCCGGATTGTTTATTGGTGAGGGAAGATTGCAAACTTAGCCTGCCCGAGATTCACAGCCTTGCCACCGCCATTGGAATGACTGGCGGGGCCATGTTGGTTTCTGACCGTATGCCTACTCTTTCTGACGAAAGGCGCGAAATCATTCAAGCGCTCATTCCTGTTATTCCTTCACAGCCACACGTATTGGATTTTTTTGAACGAAAAGACCCCTGCATGTTAAAGCACTCTCTGCAAAACAGTGTAGGAAGCTGGCCTATACTTGCTGCCTTTAATTGGGAAAACAAGCCCAGAGATATCTTGATCAGAGCCGATGCATGGAAGTTCCACACGGGTAAAGATTGGATTGCAAGGGAGTTTTGGTCGGGTGAAATATATACCTGGCACGGTGATCTCCTAATGAAGCAGATTGCCCCGCATGGGGTACGACTGTTGACCATTCATGCATTGAGCGGTAAAGCTATTTATTTGGGCAGCGAATTTCACTTTAGCCAGGGATTTGAAGTGAAGTCATGGCTGGAAGATGCTCGTTCGATAAAATTTAGCATTTCATTAGGCAGATCTGCTCGTGGCAAAGCCTTCCTCTGGCTGCCAAAAAGCCCGGCAATGCTTACGCAAGATGGTCTTGAACTGCCCTGGGAAGCAACCAATTTTGAAAATGTTTATGCCTTTGCTGCCAAGATTAACGGACAAAGCCAATTTGAACTTCTTTATGCAGCTTGATTCCTGCATAATTTCTCGGGAATTAATTTAAAGTTTTAAAAAATGAGCCGCTTCTAAAGCGGCTCATTTTTATGCTGTTTACTTTTTCTCTGGATCTTGGGGCGTATGAGGCTCAGTGGGGTGGGTAGACACGGTTGGCTGCGCATAGTAATAGCTATGTTGCAATTCAGTCTGACGTTCAGCTTTTTTCTTAAGAACGCCCTTGACAATAAAGTAAATGATGAGCCCCAGAGGGATCAGGAAGGGCAGCCAGGCAATGGCGAACCAAATAAGGAATGTGCCCAGGTCTTGCGCGGCATTAATGAGGGCTTGCAGGGCTTCCTTGGCCGTGCCTTCGGGTTTCCATCCACCGATCTGAATGGGTTTAAGAGAAGCTTCTGCAACAAAGCTGACTGTAACAGATGAGAGCTGGGCAGATTCTTTCAGGAATTTCATGTGCCCTTGCAGTACTTCAATTTGCCCGCGAATTTCGGTAAGTTCCTTGAATATATCCAGGGTGTACTGCAGGTCTTTTGCATTGTCCAGAAGTTCCTGCAATTGTTTTTCCGCAGCCTTAAGGTTGTTCAGGCGAGATTCCGAATCGACGTAATCAGAAGTTACATCTTCCCCGCTGACATTTTCTGCAATTACGCCTGTTTTAGAATCGGCAGCCATCGCGCGGATTTTTGCCATGGTCTCATCCAATTTATCTGCTGGAACACGAATGGTGATGGAACTGGAAGTGTAGGTAATGCCATCGCGATAGCTGGTATTGCCAACTTCAGAGCTGACCACATAGCCACCCAGGCTGGCAGCCAGGCTTGAAACATCCTGCATGGATTTGTTTGGGTCAGCCACCGAAACCTTCATGGTTGCCGAGCGGATGACCATGCGTTCTTTTGTGTCGAGCGCAGGGATTGAGCTGTTGCCGGCTGGCTGTGCCGCAGGAGCTGATTCAACCCTTCCATAGTCAGCGGACATTTCTTTAGAGGCCATTTGAGGTTGGGCTGGCAGGCTGGCTTTGGCGCAAGCAGTTAAAGCGAGCATGAAAACCAAAATAATCAAAAGCGTTTTTTTATTCATCTCTTCTCCATTTTTCTTTATATTGCTTCTACTGGATTAACGCCCATCCCTTGTGAAAGTTCCAGCGTTTTTTATATTCCTCTTTCCAGCCTTTGCGCATGTTTTTCTATAAGCCCGGCCTGCAAGATGCGTTTTTGCACCTCAGCTACGTTATATTTAACCCTGCGGAATTGCCAAGTTTGCTCATGATCATCAAAAATTAAGTATGCGGCTTTTGGGTTGCGATCTCGCGGCTGGCCGACCGAACCCGGGTTGAGTATAAAACGCCTTTCAGATTGCCAGAGGTCGCCGTGCCCAGGCAGGAGCAAGCGCACTTTTTCGGCTTGGTTCAACTCGAAGATACTGGGAACATGGCTATGCCCTATCAGGCAAATTTGTGTGCTGAAGGCATTAAAGTTTTCCAGCGCGGTGAAGCTATCGAGAATGTATTCCCATACAGGGTTGCGCGGACTGCCATGAACCATATGTATTCCCGATACATCTTTTTCAAGTTCCAGACATTGAAGAAAATGGCGGCTTTCTTCTGAAAGCATGGTGGCCTGGAGGCTGAGGGCTTGTTGGGCCTCCCAATTGAAATTGCTGGATTTAATAAAGCCTAAAACCGCCGCATCATGGTTGCCCATTAAGCAATGCAGATTGGGCAGAGAGCTGATAAGGCGAATACACTCATTAGGGTCCGGCCCATAGCCAACCAAATCGCCAAGACAAAAGACGCGGTCAAAATTTGCCGCGTCTTTAATCACTGCCTCCAACGCCGTCAGATTGGCGTGGACATCCGATATAACTAATGTTCGCATTCCGTCTGCTAAAAGCCAGGCTCCTTAAAGTTGATGACGGGTACATCCCCATCCATTCCGTATTCAGTATTGACACCAGAAATATTAACCCAGGTATTGCCCGGCTTGAGCGGGAAAAGATGGCCCTGTGCATCAAAGAATTGGATAGGCTTGTTGGGATCCGTGACTTTCCAGGTGCCTTCGTAGAGCTTGCCATCCCGCAGGAAGGTTGCCTTGAGTCCATCGGTGTTGCCAAGCATATCCGTGAGATAAAGATCACTGTTGTACCAGCTATATTTTGCTTCAATGATGATAACGTTAGAAAAGGCCAGTTGCTTTTCTGTTACGCGGTCTACCAAGGGAATCATTTCATTGTAGTTGGGGGCGTTATCAATCCAGCGCAGGTATTTACCGGTGGCTTCATCATAGGTCCAGTCACTTTTATCGGCCATACTGAAATTAAAGCTGAGTTTTGAAGTCGGCTTTCCACCTTCCGGTGCTTTTTTATCAAAGAGGGTGCCCGTCAGATCGTATTTCTTTTGCTCGTCTCCGCGTTGGGTTATGTATTTTGTGATGGCAGCAGAGTCTCCAAAGACAGTGGTAACCCAATGGTGCCCATCATCACAGATGCCTGGACAGAGGCCTTCATAAACAACACGGTTGCCTAAGAGGCGGGCAACTTTGGGCAGCACGTTTTCCTGGTCGCCGCCGGAGCCGCCCAAAATGCCCTGATAGAGTTGGACGAGTTCCGGGTCAATCAGGCGCACAGAGCGTACCGGGCCAATAAGATTGGCGTCCTTGCCGTAATAAAGGCCAATGTAGCGGCTCATCATGCCTGGCATGGCGTAGGCAAAGACCATATCGGCGGATGAGAGCCCTGCATGCGGCCTACCTTCCACCGGGAAGTTGGAAACCTTTACCATGACAGGGCGGCGTTTAAGCAGCGCCGGGTCTTCAGATTTTTCACCGGTCAATGGGTTAACATCCTCCGGGAAATTATCGGGGCCGATATCTGTTTTTTCTTGGGTAGGCTCGGGTGTGGCCGTTGGTACGGGAGTATCCGAGGGTTTGTTGGTGGGGGTTGCTGCCGCCGATTCTGTGAGTGCTACTGCGGTCAGGGTTTGCACAGCCAGGGTCTGGATAGCGTTATCGTTTTTGGGCGCAGCACCTGTGCAGGCAGAAGCCAAAAGCACAAGAACTGTCGCAAAGATGAGAATAGCAGAGTTCTTTTTCATATTGCACCTCAAGTTCAATTTTACACGTTAAACAAAACCTGTTTTTTGGGCTTATTTAAAGAATTGACGCATTTCCCTGCCAAAAAGTTCCCTTAGCCTAAAAGTTGGTTAACACGGCTGATTCCAAGATTAAAGTAACGCGCTTCAGGATGATGCACAATCATGGCTGCCGTAGACTGTTCAGGTACTAACTGAAAAGCATCGGTCAGGCTCATGCCCAGTTCCTGCCGGGAGGGCAGCAATTGGAATATCTTGGCATGATCCGAAAGGTCTGGTATGGCTGGGTAGCCCCAAGAATAGCGCAGCCCTTGGCCGGTTTTAAGACCCAGTTCCCTGCGGATATGTTCGTGGAGGTAATCTGCTGTGGCTTCTGCCATCTGCACTGCCAGCCCATGCGCAAAGTATGATTCCGAATAATCATTTGCAGCCTCAAGCTGAGTTACATGATGGGATGCGGATTCTGAAACGGTAACCACCTGCAAGGGCAAAACATCATAGGTTTTTGAACCGACCGGCAGGAAATAATCGGCCAGTGAAAGACCTTCCCCGCTTGCCTGGCGCGGCAGCGCAAGGCGCGTAAGTTCTTTTGCCTGGCTGCCTGTGATGCTTTGCGGGTCAAAAACAATCAATTCTTCCCCATCCGCAAGTACGGGCCAGTAACCATAGACGGCTTGCGGCTTCAGCCAGCCTTCTTTTTGGGCTGATGCAAGCATGCTTTCACGGCGGAGGTCAAACTGCTTTTGCAGTTCCTGCCAGGCTTCACCATGGGTATTTTTGGCCCCCCATGAAAGGCGATATAGTTCATTGAGGTTGAGGTGAGAGGCAAGGGCCTGCAAAGGGATTTGGCGCACAACCCGCGAACCCCAGGTTTTTACTGTTGGGATAAATTCAGCAGGTTTGACGGCGCTTTTGCCCCCGGCACGCTGCGGTTTATTAACTTTACCTGCAACATCAAGCTCGTGCTCCACTTTTTTACGGGTTTCCGCAAGCAGTTCAGCCCGTTTCTCAGGATGGCTGAGCTTGTCCATTACCGCCAGGCCTTCAAAAGCGTCTTTGCAATAGAAAACACCGGGTTCATAAAAACTGCCATCTTCCGTTTGGAGTATCCTCCAGCCAAAGCGGGGGTTGATGGCTGCTCCGCCAATGAGCACAGGAATATCCAGGCGACGGCGCTGAAGCTCGTTAACGATAAAGGGCATTTGCTTGCTGGTGGAAACGAGCAACGCGGAAAGACCGATTGAATCTGCTTTTTCTTCCACAGCTGTTTTGATAATTTGTTCGGCAGGTACCTGCTTGCCCAAATCGATCACCTCATACCCATTATTGCTGAGAATGGTTTTTACCAGGTTCTTACCGATGTCGTGCACATCTCCATAGACCGTGGCCAGCACTAACTTGCCTTTGGAAGTTCCAGATGCTTTATCAAGAAAGTTTTCAAGATAACTGACCGATTTTTTCATTACTTCGGCGGACTGCAAGACAAAAGGCAGGATTAATTCACCTGCGCCAAATCTATCGCCTACTTCTTTCATGGCAGGCAGAAGAACCTGATTGAGAATGCCAACGGCTTTCTCACCGATGGGTCTATGCGGTTCAAGGGCTAAAAGTTCGTCAATATCTGACTCTACACCCTGTTTGTGGCGGGTAATGATGCGTTTCTTTAAGCGTTCGGCAGCATCAAGCCCTTCAAAGGGGTTTACTTTGAAGGCAGCAGAATCTTCCTGAGAAGCGTGCGTATCAAAGTAGGTTATCAGATCTGCCAAGGCGTGTTCATTTGTGTTAAAAATCAGGGCTTCTACAAGGTCGCGTTGTTCCTGGGCTATTTCTGCATAAGGCTTTATTTGGGCGGCGTTAACGATGGCCATATCCAGGCCGGATTGAGTGCAGTGATAAAGGAAAATGCTGTTGACCGCTTTGCGCGCGGCGGGTGAAAGCCCAAAAGAAACATTGCTGACGCCGAGAGAGGTATGCACCCCCGGCAAACTCTGCTTGATAAGCTGAAGGCCTTTAAGCGTTTCTTTGGCGGAATCTGCGTATTCCGCTTCTCCTGTTGCCAGCGTGAAGGTGAGATCATCAAAGATAAGGTCTTCCGGGCGCAGGTCAAATTCATTCACTGCCATATCGTAGAGGCGCTGAGCAATTTCCAGCTTGCGTTCTGCTGTTTTGGCCATGCCTTTTTCATCAATAGTCAAGCAAAGGACAGCGGCTGAATATTTTTTAGCCATTGCAAAGATGCGCCGGCTCTTGGCCTCGCCCGATTCAAAATGCGTGGAATTGATGAGTGAACGCCCCGGAATAATTTTAAGGGCTGCTTCAATAACATCCGGTTCGGTGGAGTCAATTGCCAAGGGCACCGGAACCTCAAGCGTAAGGCGTTTAACCAGTTTGGTCATCAGCTGTTCTTCATCCGCACGCTCTGTGACAGCCACGCTGATATCCAAGGCGTGCGCGCCATTTTCAACCTGGTCGCGTGCCAGTTGGATCATGCTGTCAAAGTCTTCTGCCAAAAGCATCTTTTTGAAGTTGCGGGAACCCTGGGCATTCAGGCGTTCACCGATAATAAAGGGAACGGGTATCTGCTCGAGAGCGACGGATTGCGTGGAAGAGGCCAGTGAGGGTACGGGCTCTGCCGCTTTTTGGATGGGGGAAAGGCCGCTTATTTTATCCGCAAGGGCTTTGATGTGCTCCGGCTTGGTGCCGCAGCAGCCGCCCACTACCCGGATGCCATACGTTTTGACATATTCGGCAAGCAGGTCAGAAAAAGGCTCAGCTTGCATGGGGTAGACGGCTTCACCGTTGACGTTCATGGGCAGGCCGGCATTGGGAATGCAGGAAATGGGCAGCGAAGTGTGCTCGGATAGGTATTGAATGGAGGGGCGCATCTGGTCTGGGCCGGTGGAGCAGTTCATGCCGATGACGCTGACGCCTATGCCTTCCAGAATGGAGAGTGCGGCAGTGATATCTGTGCCCAAGAGCATCTTTCCGGTAATGTCTAAAGTAACCTGAGCTTGAATGGGCAGGATAATCTGCTCATCTTTGAAGGCACGATGAAAGCCTTCAATAGCGGCCTTCACTTCCAGGATATCTTGTGAGGTTTCCACAATGAGCAAGTCTGCACCGCCCTGAATGAGGCCGCGGGCCTGCTCTCTGAAAATTTCGGCCAGCTCGTCAAAGGTGATATCGGACATTTGCGGGTCATCGGTTGAGATAAGTTTGCCTGAAGGGCCAACAGAGCCTGCTGCAAAGCGTGGTTTTTCAGGGGTGCTGTACTCGTTTGCAAGCCTTTTTGCCAGCGCAGCTGCTTTGCTGTTGAGCTCAATAACCCTATCTTGCAGGCCATAGTCCTGCAGGGTAAGGCGGTTGGCACGGAAGGTATCTGTTTCGAGTACGTCTGCGCCTGCTTCCAAAAAAGAGCGGTGAACTTTTTCGATGGCGGCTGGGAAGTTGAGAACAAGGGCGTCATTACAGCCTACCAGCTCTGCACTACCAAATTCCTGAGGTCCTAACCCCATGAGCTGTAGTGAGGTACCCATAGCCCCATCAAAAATGAGAACTTTTTTTGCCAGCGCTTCCAAATATTCTTTTTTTACCCTTGTCATACCTACACCTCAAGCTGAAAATAAATAAAAAACCTTTTCTTCATATTAATGGAAACAGTTTATCATACCAAAATGCTTGTAGATTGCGTAAAATATGAGTCTTGGCAAGAGATGGTTTGGGCAGGGTTTTGCCTAATGCCTGCTGCTTTGAATGAAAGGCCAATTAAGATAAAATAAGAACAGATACTCCTCATACAAGCTGAATCCAGAGTGCTCTAATGGAAACTGAAAAAGTAAAAAGACCGAATCATCCCAAAAAAACTGCCTGGGCCGGTGTTTTAAGGGCAGTCAGTTTTGTTTTTTTATTGGTGGCTGCCGTAAGCGGTTACCTTTTTTTCCGTGAGTTTGAAGTTTATAAAAAGGGCTCTAAAGCCTATGATTCTATTGCTCAGGCTGTGCTGCAAAATGTGTCGGGTAAGGGCAAAGAAATGCCAGCAGCGCAGATTACCGAACAAACACAGGTTGCTCAAGCCGCACTTGAAGCGGGCAGCGGCCAAATTAACAGCGGAAGCGGCACATTTCCTACCCCAACCTTGAACCCTGACCAAATTGATTATCAGCGGGTGCGGGCCTTGGTGGATGTGGACTTTGAGCGCCTAAAAGCCATCAACCCCGATGCCATCGGATGGATATTCAGTGAAAACACCACCATCAATTATCCACTTGTGCAGGGGCGAGATAACATTTATTATCTGAATCACCTTGTTAACAACGAGTACAATAAATTAGGCTCCATTTTTATAGATTATCGAAACAAACCTGATTTTGGCGATGAGCACACCTTCATCTTTGGGCATAACATGAACGACGGCTCCATGTTTTACGACCTGGAAAAGTACAAAGATCCAGCGTATTTTGAAAAACATCCCTTTATTTACATTCTAACCAAGCAGACCTTTTATCGCATAGAGGTCTTTGCGGGTTACGTTACAAACCCGCAGAATATTGGGGAGCTTTACTTTAATTTTGCAAGCCCAGAAGCCAAAGAAAGATATGTTTCTGAAGGAAAGCTTCGCAGCAATTTCCATGCGGACATTACTGTTGGAGAAAAAGATAAGATCGTTTCTTTATTTACCTGTGACTACAGTACAGAAGACGCCCGTTTTATTGTTCTGGGTAAATTAGTTCCGCTTTATCCTTAAACATTATTAATTTGGCAAGAGTATAATTCTTGCAGGTTTGTATTTTGTATGGAAATAAACAGCTATTCCACTTGGTTGGAAATTGATTTAAACGCAATTCACGATAACACTGCTTCCATCAAGGAAATGACAGGTACTGCAGTGATGGCGGTCATCAAGGCGAATGCTTACGGGCATGGTGCCAGGCCTTGTGCGCAGGCGGCTATTGCCGGGGGGGCCACCTGGCTGGGTGTTGCACGCACAGAAGAGGCCCTGGCATTGCGCCGAGCAGGCATCTCAACACGTATTCTGGTATTAGGATATACACCTCCGGCCAAAATTCCTGAGGCCATCGAACAGAATATTTCCGTTTCCCTGATTGACCCTGAGTTGACCCAGCAATACATCGAATATGCGCGCATGAACGGGGGAACCCTCCATGGGCACGTCAAAGTGGAAACAGGGATGGGCAGGCTGGGCATGGAACCTGAAGAGGTAAAGCCTTTTCTTGAAAGCCTGCAAGGCAGTTCGATTCAAGCGGAAGGCATTTTTACGCACTTCGCGCGGGCAGACGAGCCCGAAAATCCAGCAACCCTTAAACAGATTGCCCTTTTTGAAGAGATGCTGGAAGCACTGAAGGCTGCAGGGATTTGCCCGGAAATTGTGCATGCTGCCAACTCTGCTGCCATCTTTAACTTCCCTCAATCCTGGTATAACCTGGTGCGCCCCGGGGATATCCTTTATGGCATGGCACCTTCTGCGGGCATGGAACTGGGAGATGGCTTCAGGCAGGCCCTTTCATGGAAGACCCGCATTATTCAGCTTCATGATTACCCTGCGGGCCAGGGCATCAGTTATGGTTCCATCTATACCACGCGCAAGAATGAAAAAATAGGCGTCATCCCGATTGGCTATGGGGATGGTTTCCGGCGGGTGAACCATCAGCAGGTATTGGTGGGAGGCAAGCGTGTGAATGTGGTCGGAAGAGTGTGTATGGATCAGTGCATGATTCAGCTTGACCGCGTGAAAGGTGTAAAAGTAGGTGATGAAGTGGTGCTGATTGGCAACCAAGGCAACAAATCCATCACGGTGGATGAGGTTGCCAAACGCTGGAACACCATCAATTACGAGGTAAGCTGTGGGCTGGCAGAACGCCTGCCGCGGATTTATATCCAGTAAACAAGAAGGGGGTAAACCCTTAAACGATTTCCACTCTTATAAGCGGGAAGCGGCTTTTATTGAATATTTCCTGAAGATGAGCTTTTTGGGTTTCATTCAACCCATTCAGTACCATGCGAAGAAAAAAACGCCCATCTGGTGTGGTCGTGTTTACCGTACGCACAATATTGCCGCCAGCATCCCCTACCAGGCCGGCAAGATATGCCAATGCGCCAGGGCGGTTTGAGTCTATGGAGCCTTCAAGATCAATTGTTGTCCAGCCCAGCGAACTTTGCGAGATACCCACAAGGTCTAAGGCATTTTCGAGTTCATTGATATAGATGGAACCATCGCCAATGGCTGCGTAAAGGTCATCCAGGTTGGCACAAGCAAGAAGGCCAAGCAATGATTCTACGCGACCCGGTTCCAGTGAGAGCACGTCTTCAAGGTCCAAGAGACCGCGTGTGGCCAGAATTGGATGAATGGCCTTGCGGCCGGCACGGCTGGCTTTTTTGAGACCCACCATGGCCAGCACAGCACGCAAACGCCGGTTGGTGTTGGCGTTGCAGTGGTTGAGCCAATCAGGATTGGGGGTAATGTGGGTGCCGGTGGTAATTACTTCAATCACATCGCCGGGATTGAGAAGGTCATAGAGGTTGCGTTCCTCCCCGTTGACGAGGACGGAATGAATTTTATCCAAGTAAAATTCCTGCACGGCGGCAACACCATCCAAAACCGTGCTGCCCTCAGGAAGAAAGCGCGTACCGCCATACGGGGTAAGGATTTGAATGGGCCGGTACTGGGTAATGGGTTTTTGTGTTTTGATGCAGTAAATAACCCCCCATGTGTTTTCGCCTTCCATTTCTTCAGTGGTAATGGCAATTTCAATGGCGCCCGCTCCGGGAATCCAGCTGGTAACCTGGAGGGCACGGTAGCCATTTTGCGGATCAGCAAGGTAATCATCAAAGCGGTCCTGATCAATGTTTTTGCCAAAATACTGGTTAACACGGGAAAGCAACTGATAACAGGCAGCCACATCCGGGTTGCGTACCAACATACGGAAGCTAACGAGATCATTAACGGCGGAGAAGTTTTCAAGGGAAGTGCGCCGGGCACGAGCCATCCGCTGGAGTTTATCCCATGCCTGCCAGTAACCGTTAACCACGATGCTTACCTGGCCTTCAATATTTTCCTTTTTCATCAGATTACCAAGTTCACTTAGGTAATAGCGGATGAAATCCACATTCAGGCGCGGGTCGCTGTCTATCTGCGCTTTTACCTTTGTATAGGCTTGCGGTTCCGCATAGGGAAAGGCCATATCTTCTATCCAGCGACGCCAGCGATAACAATTAAGAATGCCTGCCAGCTTACCGTAGGCGCGAATGGCTTCGGTTGCTTTTTGCCACTGCTTACCCACAGACATGTGCTGGAGAGTCATTAGGTTGTGAGATTTATCGGCCAGCTTTACGATGAAGACTGCCGGGTCGCGGAACATGGCAATTTTGCGCAAAGTTTCAATCTCACGCGAGCTGCCGTCTCTGGGGTTAGACATTTTAGTAACGCCGTCAATAATGTGGGCTACTTCAAGGCCCAATTGCCCGGGGAAAAGATCACGGATTTCTTCAAGGGTTTCGCCGCGGTCTTCAATAGTATCGTGAAGTAAGGCGGCAATCGTCCAAGATTCAATGCCGACGAGCTTATCAACAAAAGCGGCTACCCAGCCGCAATGTGTCTCAAAATATGGCTCCCCTGAAAGGCGCATCTGACCCGCATGCACTTTTTTGCCCCATTCCCATGCATGCTGTATTGCCTCAGTGCGGGGTTCAAACGGACCCACCTGAAACTCATCCGCAATTCGCGGCCTTATCTCGTGGATTTGTTCAACCTCAACCATTTTCTCTAATCACCGATAAGTAGTTAATAGATTAAATTATACGATAGGGCTAAGAAATTTGTTAAAAACTGCCCTGAGATGATTAGAACGGAAGCGTGGGAATTCTTCCTGCTTTGATGAGCATATAAAGAATGGCAAAATGAATGGCTGCTGAGATGCCGTTAACCGCCCAGAAAAGACCATGGCGGGTTTTGTGACGGAAAAGAAGCATGCCTGCAAAGCCACCAAAAGCTCCCCCAAATAAGGCGGGCAGAAGCAAGGTTTTTTCAGGAATGCGCCAGCGATGCCCGATTGCCTTGATTTTATCCAGCAGGTAAAGCAATGCAGTGCCGAAGTTAACAGCCAGATAGTAAAGCCAGAGGGGGGTTTTTGAGAAGCATGGAAGGGAAGTTGTGCATCGAGGCAATTATAGTTTATGATTGGGCTATGCCAAAAAAAGAGCATTATCAGCGCGTGCAAGAAAAAGTAGTGCCTTCGGCCAGGGCTCAGGCTGAGATTGAAGTGCAAAATTCACGCTTTATTGCCACATTGGCACCTGCGAGAAGTGTGGAGGAAGCGCGTGCTTTCATCAAAGAAATCAGCCAGGTTTACACAGATGCCAGCCACTCGGTGCCGGCTTTTATCATCGGGCATGGCAAATCACTGATCAGCCATGCCAGTGATGCCGGGGAACCAGCCGGAACAGCCGGCCAACCGGCATTGAGGGTTTTAGAAGGCAGCGGGCTTGGCAACGTGGTCGTTGTAGTTACGCGTTACTTTGGCGGGATTAAGTTGGGTACAGGCGGTTTGGTAAAAGCTTATACCGAAGCAGTGAAAGCTGTTTTGCAGGTAACCCCAAAAGCAGTTCTTATTCCTACCAAGGATCTTGAAGTGAACTTTCCTTACCCGCTTTATGACTCAGTTCAAAAACTTCTGACAGAGCTTAATGGGATTGAGATGGAAAAGGAATTTGCTGAAGAGGTAAGGCTTTGTTTCAGGCTGAAAAATGAAAGCTATGATGCTTTTTTACTGGCCTTGCAAGGCCTAAGCTGTGGCCAGATAAAACCTAAATTGCTGCGTGAAGACCCCGAGACTGCATTCCCATCCCCTTAAGAGTCAAGAAAACAAAAGAGAGTGGTGAGGGCTTAGTCTTCCGTGCGTGAAATAAGCACCGTGGCATGATTGGCTAAAACCGGCAGACTGAAGCCCCAGGAATGCTCAAAATCTTTTTCACTCATCCAAAAGAGGCCCTGGCTCTGTTCTATCCAGGAATTGATGAACCCCCAAGGCGTGCTGATTTGGGTGTTATAGTGGGAGGGGTCATAAGCGGCGGCCAGCATGGTGTGTGCGCTCATTTCATTATGCGTATTGATGTTGATTGGGCTGTTCCAATGATAAATGGCGGGGCTTTTGCCTTTGCACCAATAGAGCGTTATCAGACAGGCCAGGTTTGGGTCTGCCAATAAGTTTCTGAGAATCTGCCTTGAAAGATGCCAGACGCTGGCTTTAATGGGCAGCTTTTTTTGGGCTGCCAAGTAATTTGTAAGGTGAGCCAACTGGTGGGGCGTAATTGCCCAATCCGGGAATATGCGGAAGAACCTGCCCCGCCACCAAAGGCGGTTGGTTTCTTCAATCAGCCATGCTGGCGAAAGGTCAAGATTGCAGAGCAGACGGATGGCTGCGCTGAGCGCGTAAAGACCGCAATTGTTCCCTGTTTGCAGAGATTGATAACTGGCCAGGCTTTCTTCCGGAAGGCTGCGATGGCTGGTTTTTGGCATGCATTAAGTGTACGCTTTTTCATCAATTTTGACATGTTTTGGGGCAGGGCAATTGCATCACCATGGTGGGCAGTGAACCTGCATTGAATAACGCGTCACCCTCAACACAGTGAAGGGTCTGTCAGTCATCCTGTCTAAACCCAAAACATAAAAGGCCAGATGTTTCCTTACGTCAGCATGACGAGGGGGGAGGATGTGGAGTGAAGGGTCTGGCAGTCATCCTGGCCAAACCCAAAACACAAAAGGCGAAGATGCTTCATTGCATTCAGCATGACGAGGGTAGGATGGGTAATGCCAGATGCTTCCCTGCGGTCAGCATGACGAGAGGAAGGGGTTAAGCAGTATAAAAGTTCAAATGCTTCATTGCATTCAGCATAACGAGGGATGGGGGAGGGGGACTGCAAAAATGTATTGGTCGGTATGACGAGAAGTGGAAGGCGTGAAAAAAGCTGCAAGCAAGTGAGGGGGACCTTTCCGCATGCGGAAAGGGGTATACGGAAAGGGGGGATACGTGCGGAAAGGTCACTAGTCAACGAGGAAAATGCTTAAAAAGAATACGTTTAATCGTGTGTACAACTAAGCCTCATGACTAACGGTATCTAAGTAAGTTTGGATCGAAAGGAAGGGGGTACGGCCTTGATTACGGTAACCTCTATGGGGTCTCTCTGTGTTGTAATGTAAGAGCCAGTCATCCAAATCAGTCTGCAATGCCTCAACCCTTTCATAAAACTTTTCTCTGAACTTGACACGAAAGAATTCATCCAAAACCGTGCGATTGAAACGTTCAATG
>JAYFRD010000028.1:0-42907 GCA_034926255.1 Anaerolineaceae bacterium
AGGGTCTGGCAGTTTTTTAGTCAAGATACAGGCAAGATGCTTCCCTTCGGTCAGCATGACGAGGTCTTAATGTGCTTCAAAGGCTTTCATTGTTCTAACAACTCACCCCAACGCATCACCCTGCGTGCAGTGAAGGGTCTGTACTTTTCTTTACCAATACGTTTTGAATTTCCGGTCGCACAGTTCCCCTTGCCACTCACCCGGGCTGCGCTGCCTTGCTCGCCTTCAACCCTTCTCAACCTCAATCCACTCGTCACCCTGAACGTAGTGAAGGGTCTGGCAGTTTTTTAGTCAAGATACAGGTAAGATGCTTCCCTTCGGTCAGCATGACGAGGTCTTAATGTGCTTCAAACGCTTTCATTGTTCTAACAACTCACCCCAACGCATCACCCTGCGTGCAACCAAGGGTCTGGCATTTCTCGCAAAAGCCATCTTCCATTCCGCTTGGGCAAATGCCGTAAAAAATGGATAGCGGCCGCACCCTCCATCCCACTGGCTCTCCCGGCACGGCGAAAACATGAAAATCCCAGCCATGCCCCATTGCATCTATAATCGGAAGTTTCTGTGCCCATGGGCACAGCTGCTGGCAACAAAGTTAATGCGCATAGATATAGCACTTCGAAGAGGCACCCGTCGCCAAGAAGCCCATTCATTTCGCTCAGGGTAACGCCGCGCTTGGCCAGCCTTTTAACTGCGCTTCACCATTCGTCTAAATCCCCTTCTTCCGCCGCAAGCCCCGCCAGGCAAAAAAACAAAAAGCATTCACAGCAGGGAATGCTTTTTAATGCTTTGATGATGTGGCAGCTGCACCAATCTGCGCGCTGCCCGCAGCGGCTTAAGCCTCTTAAATTACTTCTTCTTGCCGTTCAGCATATCCTTAATTTTCTTAACAACATCCTCGGCAAATTCCTGGGCCTTGGCTTCTTTCTTTTTCATGTCTTTTTTGGCGGAAGCTGACTTTTTAGCCAGATCCTTCTTGGTTTCATCGGCCTTTTTGGATACGGTTTTGGCAGCCTTTTTGGCGGCGCCCTTTACCTCTTTGGCCCCTTTGGTCACTTTCTTTTCCGCTTTTTTACCGGCGGCCTTGGCATCCTTGGCCAGTTCTTTGGCTTTCTTATCGATTTCTTTGCCGGTTTCCTTGATCACTTCTTCTGCTTTGCTTGCCATCTTCTCTCCTTTTTCGTGACTGTGTTTAATTTTAATAATCTTAACCGTTCTTAACTGCAAAAAAATATTTATAGAAGCTTGCTCAGCCAGCGCTCATCGCCAGGGCAAGGGCGCCGTAAAGCCCGGCAATGCCTTCAAGCGGGCTGGGCACAAGATACTCTTCCATCGAGGAGGTGATAGCCGGAATTTGCAGGTAGCCCCCCAACGCTTCCAGCAATTTGCCGCGAATAAGCCTGAAAAGATGGCTTTGTGCCATCACACCGCCGCCCAGAATAACCCGCTGCGGCATCAGGGTGCAGATCACATTTTGCATTGCCAGGGCAATATAGTGCGCTTCCAGGGCCCAGCCCGGGTGACCAGCGGGCAGCGCTTCTGCTTTATGGCCCCAGCGCGCCGCAATGGCCGGGCCGCTTGCCAGGCCTTCAAAGCAATCTCCATGAAATGGGCAAATCCCTTTAAACGGGTCCCGCGCTTGATCGTGCGGAATGCGCATATGCCCCATTTCGGGGTGCATAAGCCCATGAATCGGCTTTTTTTCAAGGATGGCGCCGCCGCCTATTCCTGTGCCAATTGTGAAGTAAACCACGCTTTTTAAGCCCTTTCCTGCGCCCCAGAGCGATTCTGCCAGCACGGCACCGTTTACATCCGTGTCAAAAGCCACCGGAACCCGCAGCCCTTCAGCAAAGGGGCGCACCATATCCGTCCCTGCCCAGCCTTTTTTGGGGGTCGCCAGAATCTTGCCGTAATCCGCGGAATCCGGGCGCGGGTCCAAGGGCCCGAAGCAGGCGATTCCCAGGGCCTTCAGCGCCCCAAGCGAATCTTGCGCCTGGCGCAGAAAGCCCAGGCAATGGGCAATGGTTTCAGCGGGGCCGGTACAGGCAAAGCGGGCCTGGCTCAGAATCCGGCGGTTTTCATCCATCACCGCGCAGATAAACTTGGTGCCGCCGCCTTCAATGGCGGCGTAAAGAGTCTTTTCCATAGCGCACCTCCGCTTCCATTTTAACGCAGACCCGGCCTGCAGGCCGGGTTTTCAGGCTTTGCGGGCATGAGGCTGCGCAAAAGCCGCGTTTCGTCCTTTTCCAGGCTGATGAACTTCCCCGTCCTGAAATAAGCAGAGCATAGGTTCTCCCTGCGCCCCGGAACCGCGCTTAATATCTGTCAGAACCCGGCTCCGCAGGTCTTTTGGTATTTGGGCCCTCCCGCAGCCTGTCTTGACGGGGCTTATCCGGCTTCAGCCATAAAAACTGGTAAGATTCCAAACGTAGGTCTCCGTTTTGATAGCGCTTACCGGTTACGATGTCGGTAAAACGAGGGGCATCTTCTGCCAGCCAGCCTTTGGAAGGCTTTGCGCTGAGGTTGTTCAGGATAATCAGCCTTTTGCCCGCATGGCAGCGTTCATAAGCGGCTA
Organism: Anaerolineaceae bacterium; assembly: GCA_034926255.1. Classification (GTDB taxonomy): domain Bacteria; phylum Chloroflexota; class Anaerolineae; order Anaerolineales; family Anaerolineaceae; genus Mesolinea. The sequence goes on from JAYFRD010000028.1 coordinate 2,576, forward strand.
TTTTTTTATCGTTTGCAAAGCGCTTCCATGCAAAGCTGCCCAGGCCAAAAAGCGGATTCTTTTTGCGTACCGCTATCAAGTGCCTCAGTTGGTTCAAAAGCGAGTGGGGGTCTTGCTCCTGAGCGGCCACATTTACTTTTGGATAGCCGTAGACCGGGTCTGCAATGGGGGGGGCGTACAACGCAGCGGCCGGTGCATCGGAAAAACCGCCATTTTTACCCGAATCCCACTGCATGGGGGTGCGCAGACCATTGCGGTCGCGCAAAGCGATATTATCGCCCATGCCGATCTCATCGCCGTAATAGAGAAAAGGCGAACCGCCCATGGTGAGCAGCAGGGAATGCATCAGCAAAATGCGGCGCGGGTCGTTATTCATCAGCGGGGCCAGGCGCCGGCGAATGCCCATGTTCAGCCTTTGGCCGGGTTCTGCCGCGTAATAACCCCACATCCACAGGCGCTCTTCTTCGGTCACCATTTCCAGGGTCAGTTCGTCATGGCAGCGCAGAAAAGTGCCCCACTGACAGTCTGTCGGTAAAGCAGGTGTGCGTTCCAAAATCTGCTGAATGGGGCTCACATCCTCTTTGGCAAGGGCCATAAAGAGGCGCGGCATCAGGGGGAAGTGAAAATTCATGTGCATTTCATCGCCCTTGCTGAAGTATTGAACCACATCCTCCGGCCACATATTGGCCTCGGAAATCAGCAAAGTGCCGGGTTTATAGTCATCCACAAAGCGGCGCACTTTTTGGAGGTAGTCATGCGTTTCGGGCAGGTTCTCGCATGAGGTGCCTTCGCGCTCAAAAAGGTAGGGCGGGGCATCGATGCGCAGGCCGTCTACCCCTTTATCCAGCCAGAAGCGGATAACATCCAGCATGGCTTGCTGCACCGCAGGCTTATCGTAATTTAGGTCCGGCTGGCTGCTGAAGAAGCGGTGCCAAAAGTAAAGGCCCCGTTTTTCATCCCAGGTCCAGTTGGAGCTCTCGGTATCGGTGAAAATGATGCGCGCTTCTTTGTATTTCTCCTTATCGGCCGACCAGACGTAATAATCTTTATACGTCTCAAATTCGGGGTGCTCTGGGTTTCGTGAGGCCAAAAACCAGGGATGTTGGTTGCTGGTATGGTTCGGGATGATTTCCACAAGCACGCGTAAGCCGCGCCGGTGGGCCTCGCGCATGAGGGTCTTGAAGTCTTGCAGCCTGCCGTAAGCCGGGAATATCTCCATAAAATCGGATACATCATAGCCATCATCGTTGAGGGGCGAAGGCATAATGGGCAGAAGCCAAATGGCATCTATCCCCAACTGCCTAAGGTAGTCCAGTTTGGAAATGAGCCCGGGCAAGTCGCCCCAGCCATCGCTGTTGCTGTCCTTAAACGCGCGCACATTCAATTCATAAAAGATGGCTTTTTTGTACCAGAATAGGTCCTTCTTTATCATAAACTGCTCCCGGCTGCTTAAACCAGCACGTTTAATTTGTCATTTTGAGATGCTTATCGAGTAAATTTGCCAAATTGCCCATCTCCGGCACAAGTTTAATCCATCCGGCAGAGGCTCCTGCCGGATGGATGCATTATCCTTCCTTTAACCCTTTACAGAGCCGGCCAGCATGCCGCGCACAAAATATTTCTGCAGGGCAAAAAACACCACCATGGGCAGCAGCATGGAAAGGAAGGCCGCGGCCGTCAGCAAGTGCCAGCCTGCCCCCAGCGAAGTAACCATGTTGCTGATCTGGTAAGTCATCACCGGCGTGGTGCCGCCCAGAAAAACCAGCGAAACCAGCAAGTCGTTCCACACCCACAGGAACTGGAAAATGGCCAGTGAGGCGATGGCAGGCATAGCCAGCGGAACCACCAGCTTGGTGAAGGCCGTCCAGGTAGAAGCGCCATCCAGATAAGCCGATTCAAAAAGGTCTTTGGGCAGGCCGCCAATATAGTTGCGCATAAGGTAGATGGCGTAAGGCAGCCCAAAACCGGTATGAAAGAGCCAAACCCCCCAGAAAGTGCCGTTCATTTTCAGGTTGGCATACATGCGCAGCACCGGCACCAGGGTCATCTGCAGGGGCACTACCTGCAAACCCACCAGAACGGCAAAAATGAGCATGCGCCCTTTAAACTCCATCCATGAAAAGGCATACGCTGCAAAGGTGGCAAAAAGGATGGGTAAAATAACCGAAGGAATGGTGACAACCAGGCTGTTTACAAAAGCCCTGCCCATGCCGCGCGGGTTCAGCAAGTCTGAAGCGTTGCAGCGGTAGGCCAGCGAAGTGCCCGCCTTGCACTCTTCCAGGTAAGAGCGTGTGCCGCGGTAGCCTACAATGGCATCCACGTAGTTGCTAAGGGTAAAACGCGGCTGGCCGGGGCTTTGCGTCGTTGAAAACGCCTTCCACCACCCCGAAGTGTTAATTTCTTTTACCGGGCGGAACGAAGTAACGAAGAGGCCGATGGTAGGAACCAGCCAGATGATGAGCACAAGCACAATAATCACCTGAGTGGGGATCTTACTCAGTTTTTGGTTGATGGCAGCGCGGTTCATCGCATGGCCTCCTGCGCCATAAAGCGCTTCACATTCATGTAGATGAAGGGCAGAATGGTCAGCACCAGAATGACGGCAATGGCCGTGCCGCGGCCGGTCTGAAAGTTTTTATACATCTCAGTGTACATGCGCGTAGCTATCACATCTGTGCTGAAGTTGCCTCCGGTCATCACATAGACGATATCAAAGAGTTTAAGCACGTTGATCACCATGGTGGTAATAACCACCACAATGGTAGGCGCGATGATGGGAACCATAATCTTGAAGAAAATGGAAGTTTCTGAAGCGCCGTCAATGCGCGCTGCCTCAATGACTTCCTCGGGGATGGCCTTAATGGCTGAAGAAAGGATGGTCATGCAAAAGCCGGTCCACATCCAAATGCCTACCACAATCAGCATAAAGGTGTTCATGGGTATTTCAGAAAGGAAGGAAACGGGTTTGCCTCCCAAACCGGTAATAATGGCGTTCAGAAGGCCTATCTGCACCTTCGACGAGCCGTAAGCATAAACAAACTTCCAAATGACGCCGGCGCCCACAAAGGAAATAGCCATCGGCATAAAGATGATGGCTTTTGCCAGCGCTTCATACTTGATGCGGTCTACCAGCATAGCAAAGAGCAGGCCAATGCTCACCGTTCCCGAAACCATAACCAGCAGCCATTTGATTTGGTTGCCGTATGAAGACGCCCAAAAGCTCTTCCAGACCGACTGGGCTGAGCTTGAATCAATTTCATTCAGCAAGGCGTAGCGGTAATTTTCAAAAATACCCCAGCAAGGTTTGCCTTGCACGCAGCTTGCGGAGGCCGGAGCCTTGCTTTCTGCATCCTTCAGGCTCAGCCCAATGGTGTTCACCATCGGGTAAACAATAAATACTGACATCACAATCAGAGCCGGCAGCAGATAAGCCCAGGGTGTCAGCTTGCCCTGTTTCATGATTGCAGGTGTTTTTAAGTTAGCCATTCTCCCTCCCTGTTATTTGAAAAGAGAGGTGCCGGGTAATCTCCGGCACCTCCAGGCTTGGAAAAGATTTATTTCTTGAGGGCAGTTGCCTGAACATCGGCAACGGTTTTCAGGGCCTGGTCCAAATCTCCGCCGTTGACGTAGTTGGTGAGCTCTTTGAACTCAGCCGAACCGAAACCGCCGGGGATGGAATCGCCCAGGTCAGGGGTAAAGTCCTTTGCGCTATTCAGAATTTCTGCGCGTTTGGCAAGGGCGGGGTCTGCATAGGCAGAAGCGCCGGCCTTGTTGGGGGTAAGGTCAAAGCCGGCCGCGGCCCAGGCTTTGCCGCCTTCTTCGCTGGCAATGTAGGCAAAGAGGGCCTTCACAGCGGGTTTGTCGCTGAAAGCCATCATCCAGTCAGAACCGCCTTGCAAGCCCTGAGCGCCGGGGATGCCGAAGAAGTCAAAATCCGTGCCGTATTTGAGGTCTGCATAGGTGCCCAGGATGGTGCCTTGGGCAAAGCCGGACTGCTTGACCATCATGGCCTCCGGGCTGGGGCCGAACACTTTGAGGATGGCGTCGTTGAAGCCGGTGGAAACCGTGCCTTTGGCGCCGCCGATGGTGTATTTATCGCCCATGGCCCACTTGCCGTAGATTTCATAGGCTTCCTTTACACCGGCATCGTTATAGGCCACTTTGCCGCTGATGAGGTCTTTGACGTATTGCGGGCCCTTCTTCACGAGCAGAATATCCTGAATGAAGTCCGTGCCGGTCCAACCGGTCGCATCGCCGGATTCCATGCCCATGGACCAGGGAATCTTGCCTTCTGCCACCATTTTTTCAACAAGGGCATTCAATTCGTCCCAGGTCGCGGGCACTTGATAGCCGGCCGCTTCAAAAGCTTTGGGGCTGTACCAAATGATGGTTTTGATGTCTGCCTTCACGGGCAGGCCCATCATCTTCCCGTCAATGGTGCCCATGCTCTTCCAGAAGTCGGCATAGTTATCCAACTTAACGCCCAGTGCTTCAGCGGATTTAAGCTGGTCTTTGTACTGGGCCAGTTGGGTTGTCTGCCAGAAGGTTACATCCGGTGGGGTGCCGCCCTTTACACGGGTGTCCAAAAGGGCCTGATCGCGTGAGGATTCCGCATTAACGGTGACGCCGCAAGCCTTAACGAAGGGGGCCAGCACTTGGTTTAACTTTTCTTCTTCCGCGCCGGACCACTGATAAAGCATGCTGATCGAATCGCCCGCTTTGGCGCCCATGCAGTCAATAGCGCCTGCGGGGGCTGCGGGTTTGTTTGCCTCTGCTTCTGAGGCCTTGGTGGGCTCTGCAGGGGCTTGGGTGGGGGCAGGGGCGGGGCTTGCGCATGCAGCCAGCACCAATGCCAGAACCATCATGACGGACATGATAGGCCACAACAAACTTTTCTTGCTTCTCATACTTACTCCTTTTTCTTGATTGATTTCAATGGATTCTTGCGTTGAATAATGTGAAACACAGAGTATTTTTTATAAACTCCTTCCTGCTGCCTGGGTGGAACTGCGGCTTACCAGCTCTGTTTCAATCAAAATATGGTTGTGTTCAGGCGCTTCATCATTCATCAATTGCAGCAGCATCTGACATGACTTCCGCGCGATTTCATCGGCGGGCACATGAATGGTTGTAAGCGGTGGCTGGGCAAAACGAGCCAGGGGAATATCATCATGGCCTACAAAAGCCATATCGCGCGGGATGGAAAGCCCTGCCTCGCGGGCGGCTTCCATGGCGCCGAATGCCACATTATCACTGCCCGCAAAGGTAGCGGTGAAATCCAGTTTTTTGATGAGCAGGGAGGCCATGGCCATATAACCGGATTCAGAATCGAAGTCGCCGTAGCGAATGAGGCAATCATCCGGCTCTATGCCCGCAGCCTGCAGGGCTTGTTTATAGCCTTCCAGACGCTGCGAGGCGGAAGAGTAGGGCAAACGGGCATCCGTAATGCAGGCAATACGGCGGTGCCCCAGGCTCAGCAGGTGCTCAACTGCCTTGCGGGCGGAAAGAACGTTGTCAATATCCACAGAGTGCAGCTTGCAGCCGGGCACCGTGCCCATCAGCACGGCAGGCACGTCAGAATCTTCCAGTACCTTCAGGCCGCTGTCATCATCGCGCGAGACGGTCAGAATCATGCCGTCAATGTGCTTGGCACGTGTCAGCTTATGGTAGGTCTCCAGCTGCTGGCCGGGTTCTACCCACTCAATGAGCAGGCTGAGGCCATACAGCTTGAAGGAGTCCAAAAGCCCCCCGATAATCTGGGGCAGAAAAAGATCCGAGCCGATGTATTGAATATCACGCGTCATCACCAGCCCAACAGCTTTGGCCTGGTTGGAAGCCAAAGCCCGCGCCGAGGCGTTGGGCACATATCCCAGGCTAAGGGCGGCTTCACGCACTTTTTCTTGTGTTTCCGGGCGTATGGAAAAGCGGGAATCGTTATTCAGGACGAAAGATACGGTGGTTCTGGATACCCCCGCCAAGTCTGCAACATCCTGACTGGTTACTCTTTTTTCCGCCAAGGATCCCTCCTGAGTGCAAATCGCGTCAACTAACGCGCGTTAATGAATAAAGAGAGTATAGCAATTCCCGCAAAAAGAGTCAAGAGATGAACGTAATGTTAACAATCCTTAATGGATTTAATGTCTCATGAGCCCTCCGCGCAGGATCCTTATGCAAAACCATCGCTTCCGGCTGGCAAAAAAACGCAGAAAGGCGCAGATGAATATTCTCTTCCATATTCCTGCATTTGAGTAAAGATAACAATAGGTGGGGCAGGGGAACAGCCTTGGGCCGGCATTCTTACACAATGCAAACCCAGGGCCTGCCCCTATGCCCACACCCCGACCCCTTCACGCATGGCCAGGCCTTCAGGAACCCTCCATTTGAATGGTGGCTTTCAATCGCTGGCAGCGCCGCCTTCTTTGTGCTTTCAGATCTCAAAACATATTGACAGACATCAATGTGAGGGGTATCATATCGACAATCAACGATTTGAGGCGCCATGAACCAAACCCCTTCTGAAATTTACCCCATTCTAAAAGCCATGGCGGATGAAAACCGCCTGCGCATTCTCTCTCTGCTAAGCCCGGGGCAGCTTTGTGCCTGCCAGATTCTGGAAAACCTGCAGATCCGCCAGTCTACCCTTTCCCATCATATGCAGGTGCTGGGTCAGGCCGGGCTGGTAGAGTCTTGGAGCGTAGGCAAGTGGACGCACTATCGCCTGAGCCCGCAAAACATGCGCGTAGTCAACAATTTTATGCAAGGGCTTCTGGCTGCGGCGGCAAATCAGCAGGCCATCCAGGCAGATTGCGCCTGTGAACGGCAAGGGGCAGAGGCAAAGCGATGAGCATTGGCCAGTTTATTCAAAATGAACTGCTTGCCATGAACTGGCTGCAAACCTTGGTTGGCCGGATTCTGAACCGCTTGGGCCTGCAAACCGGCACCGGATGGGGGGCCGCCCTGCATTTTTTTATTTACGATGTCATCAAAATTTTTATTTTGCTTTCAGCCCTTATTTTTTTGGTTTCATACATTCAAGGTTACTTCCCGCCCGAACGCACCAGGCGTATTTTGGCCAATTTCCGTGGGATTCCGGCAAAAGTGATGGCGGCGCTGCTGGGCACCGTAACCCCTTTTTGTTCCTGCTCTTCCATTCCCCTTTTTATCGGCTTTACCAGTGCGCAGGTGCCGGTGGGGGTCAGTTTCTCCTTTTTAATTTCTTCTCCGATGGTGGATTTAGGCTCTATTGTGCTGCTGATGAGCATTTTCAACGGCAGGGTAGCCCTGGCTTATGTCCTTTTGGGTCTCCTTGTTGCGGTCATCGGCGGAACAGTCATAGAGCGCCTGAACATGGAAGACCAGGTGGAAGATTTCATCCTTCAGATAAAACCCCTGCAGGAAGCAGAAGGGGCCCCGCTTATACAAAAAGCACGCTTGGCCTATGCGCTGGAACAAGTGCAGCTCACCATCCATAAAGTGGCCCCCTATGTGCTTGTCGGGGTGGGCATTGGGGCTTTCATCCATAATTTCATTCCCCAGGCCTGGGTGGAAACCCTGCTGGGTCAAAACCACTGGTATTCTGTTCCCCTGGCTGTATTGGTGGGCGTGCCGATGTACGCAGATATTTTTGGCACTATTCCGATTGCCGAAAGCCTTTTGGCCAAAGGCGCCGGGCTGGGCACGGTGCTTTCTTTGATGATGGCCGTCACCACGCTTTCTCTGCCTTCCATGGTCATGCTGCGCCGCGCCATCAAACCCCGCTTGCTTGGGGCCTTTATCCTGATTGTCACCCTTGGCATCATGCTGGTGGGTTACTTTTTTAATGTTTTCCAATCTTTGTTCATGTAGGAGTGCATATGCCCAATTTCATCTTTGGAAAAAAAGAAACACCCGCAGAGCCCCCAAACTTCGCATCCCCTCAAGGCAAGATTTCAGTGAAGGTTTTGGGCTCGGGCTGCAGCAAGTGCAACTTGCTGGAAAAGCACGCCAAAGAAGCGCTGGAAGAAATGGGCCTGGCCTATGAACTGGAACACCTGCGCGACTACGCCGCCATTGCGCGCTACGGCGTTATGCAAACCCCGGCCCTGGTGGTGAATGAAAAAGTACTGCTTTACGGCAGGGCCGCCACCCGTGCAGAAATTAAAGACTTGCTGGCAAAGCGCTAAAAACGGCGGCTGGTGTTAAAGAAGCTTCGCGCAAGAAGCCAAATACCTATTCGTATTTAAGCGCATTAACGGGCACCATCGTGGCCGCGTTCAAGGCAGGGTAAAGCCCGGAAATAAGCCCTACAATGGTGGCAAAAATCAGGCTGAAGATAGGCAGCCACCAGGGTGTTACCACCGCAATGGAGCCTCCCATCATGCCCATGCCTCCCCCCCCGTTCTGGGTGGCCAGGTAAGAACTGGCAAAGGTGTTGATCACCCCGCCGAGGGCATAGGAAATAATCACCCCGCCGATTCCGCCAATCAGGCCGATGCCGCCCGCCTCACCCAGAAAAATGCTGAGAATGTTATTGTTGGTAGCGCCGATGGCCTTCATAATGCCAATTTCGCGGGTACGCTCCAGAATGGCCATGGTCATGGTGTTGGCAATGCCGATGGCGGCTACCAGCAGGGCAATGGCCCCCACGCCGCCGAAAATAATCTGCATGGTGGAAAAGAAGGAGTTGATGCCCTGCACCATAGACTGCGGCGTCCAGGCCTGAAAGCCGAGGTCATTGATGGCCTTTGAAATCTTGGTGGCTTCTTTCGGGTCTTCCACCAGCACCATCAAGGATTGATAGCCCTCTTTGTTGCGGTCTACACGCTTGCCGTTTGCCCATTCGTTCCAGGAAATCAGTTCACTCTGATCCACGTACATGGAAAAGTCAGCTTCGCCTTTGGTTTCTTTAAGGATCCCAATGACTTCCAGGCGCAGTGTTTTGCGGGTTTGGGTGCCATCCTGGCTGAACTTAATCAAATCCACCTTGATGGTTTTACCCATCAGTTCAGGCGGTTCAGTCTTTTCACCGGGTTTGGGGTTTGATGGGAAGAAATTGCGCGGCACCCAACTGCCGATGATTACCTTGCCTTTGGAAAGCTGGGTGCTGCCTTCTTTAGCCGTCTGGCCGATATCCGCCAGGTCTGTCAGGTTGAGGCCGGTAAGGCTTCCATAGCCTATTAACTGCTCATATTTCATTTCCAGTTGGCCATTAAAGTTTTCCTGCGTAATCACTTTCTTAACGCCCGCTACCGTCTTTATTTCCTCAATGGCTTTATTGGTGAGCATCTTCATCTGATCCATCTTAATTTCCGTTCCTGGCCCGCTGCTTTTGGGCATACCTGGATAAACGCGGATGGTGGAGAGCTCACTGATGCCCCAGAGATTGCTGGTGGCGCTTTTCTGCAGGCCAAAACCCAACGAAACCAGGGTAATCACGGCAGCTGTGCCAATCACTACCCCGATGGCGGTCATGGCCACGCGCCCTTTGCGGCGGCCCAGGTTATCCAAAATGAGGCTGAGAAGATCGTTAAATCGCATTTTTATTTACTCGTCATCAGGCTTTTGATGTTTTTACAGTTCGGCAGCAACTAGCCGCCTTTACCGCCGCCTGCGGGGAATCCGTCCGAAGGCATGGGCTCGTTGGGTGCGCTATTTCCGCTGGCCGGGTTCACCCCAAAGAAGCTCTTAATGGCATTCCAAAGCTTGGCAAAAAAGCTTTGCTCCTGCTGTGGGTTCTGCTGACCGCCGGGGTTGGCGGTGTCCGGGTTCGCAGGCACCATCACCGGGTTGCCCTTATCATCCAAAACCGGGTTGCCTTTTGCATCCAGCAGCGGCTGAAGGCCTGCATCAGGTTGGCTTATGGCAGGCTGCACGTCCACTTCCAAACTGGCGTTGAAGGTGCGCAGCTGGTTGAAGTCATCCGTGTAGCGGATCTCAAACTTTAAAGGTGTCTTGCCCTCCTGCGAGGGGGTAAACATCGCATCCAGGGTGTAATAACCGCCCGGGTCTAGGTTGCCTACCATGCCGGTGTTATTGGTCAACTCGCCCGAAGCTGCGCTAACGGTCAGATTACCCAGCACCACGTTCTTCTTGGCAATGTTGGTAATTTGGATGGGCAGCGGCCCCGGCTCGCCCACATGGAAGGAAATGGGGTGGCGGTAAAGGGAAACTTCCAGTTTGGGAAGGGAAAAGACCAAAAGGGTAATCACCTGGTCGTCCACCATGCGCATGCCTCTGGGGTCCGTATACACAAAACTGATTTTAAGCGGGTAAGCACCTGGTTGCGTGCTTACGTTCACTACAAATTCCTGCTCTGTTTCCTGAACCGTGCCCACGCTGATATTGCCCAACTGAATGATGTTAGACTGGCCCAAAGGCGCAAAATTGGTAAGTTCGCTGCCGCTTACGGTTACGCCGCCGCTGCCGGGTTGGGGGGTGCCCAGGGCTTCAGAGGGGTTGGTGGTTACCCCGCCGCCGTAAACCAAAGAAACGGAACTGGCCTGGCTGGAGCCCACATTGGAGACAAAGAGCTTCAGTTTAAAGTGAGAGCCCGGCTGCAAAGGGTCCAAGTCTGTCAGATAGCTCTTGACGATCATCAGCGGTTTTTGGGCAGAGGCGGGGGCCGTGGGCGTTCGCGTTGGGCCGGAAGGGCCTTGGTTGATGCCAAGGGAAAATGTAAAGACCTCCGTGTAAGTCATCGTGCCATCGTAATTGGTATACGAAACATTCCCGATAATGTTGCCGGAATACTTCCATGAAGACGCATCACTGACTTTAAAGTGATGTTCCATGGTCACATTTCCCTGATTATTCCCATCCACTTCATGGGTTGCAGATACCCCGCCATCGAGTGAGTTGAAGTCCTCACCAGAAAAGGTAATGAGAATGTTTCTTGCATGCGCATCAGGCTGACCATTATTACCGATGGTAAAGATGAGCTTAAAAGGTTTGTAAGGGTCAACATTTTTTCCGCCGCCATCAACAGAATACTCGGCAATATACAAAAGTGGTCTATTGCCTGGAGGTGTAGTTTGCAGGTTTCCCTCCGCTTTCGCAAAGCCATTCGGGCTTATGGTCATGATCATACAAGTTAACATCAAAAAGATTAAGCCAAACTTCGTCATTCTTCTAAAATCATTTTTCATTCTTACCTCTTTACTACCCTACTTGGTCAATCGCGGTTCGATATTCAGATTCGCTCACCTCTTTGCCGTCAAGCAAAAAGATGGTTTTATTCGCAAAGTTAAGCATGCGCGGGTCATGGGTGGCCACCACAATGGTTTTACCGGCCTTGTGCAGCTCATTCAGCATGTGCATGATGGCCAGCCCGCTTTGGGTATCCAGGTTGCCGGTGGGCTCATCCGCCAGTAGCAAAGACGGGTTGTTCACCAGCGCGCGGGCAACGGCCACACGTTGCTGCTGGCCGCCTGAAAGTTCGGTAGGCCGGTGGTGAATGCGGCTGCCCAGGCCCACTTTGCCCAGCAGTTCTTTGGCTTTCTGGTCGCGTTCACGCGCGCTGATGCCCGAAAAGCGCAGCGGAAAACCCACATTCGCCAAGGCAGTCATCGAAGATACCAGATTGAAAGACTGAAAAATGAAGCCTAACTTCTCGCGCCGGTAGCGCGCCAGCTCGGTCTCATCCATCTGGTCTACCTGTTCTCCGTCCACTTCAATATGGCCCGAGCTGGGCCAGTCCAGCCCGCCGATGAGATAGAGCGATGTGCTCTTGCCGGAGCCTGAAGGGCCCATCAGCACCGCAAAATCGCCTTCGTTAATGTCAAAGGTAACGCCATCCAGCGCTTTTACCTCGGTCTCGCCCATCTTGTAGATTTTGCGCAGCTCATGGGTGCGCACAAAAACACGTCCCATTTTAGATGAACGACCTTGCGCCGGACATATTCCCCAGAACCCCGCCGATAACACCCGGCAGGCCCTGCAGAATCAGCATGATGAATATCACCGCCAAAACTGCGCCAAGGGCCTTCCCTTTTGCCAGTTTGGAAAGCGGCTGCGCACCAAGAAGCAGAATAATGGCATGCCACAGCCAGTAAGCATCCACCATGCCCAAAACGCTGCGTAAAAAGACCATAAAGCCTGTGGCCTCGGCAGAAATAAGCGCTGCAAAGGGGGCCGGCGCCAGCAAACGCCCGCTTGCCATCACAGCGATGCCCTTGATAAGCAGCCCCAGGGCAAAGGGCAACATGGCCCAGGCCACCAGATTGCTGGCCTTGATGCGCGCGGTGCGGCTGCCCGCCAGGGTAATCATCAGGTGCAGAATGCTTGAGGTGAGCACCCAGATGAACCACCAGCCCGCCACGCCCGAAAGAATGGGGAAAAGATAGATGAAAACCGGGCCGCTTTTGGATTGCTGCGCAGTCATATAACGCTGTTGTTCTTCCTGGGTCCAAAACTGAAAGTCCTGTGGGGTGTTCAGCCCGGATTGAATGGCCATGCGCTGGGCAGGGCCGGAAAGAACCACATTGACAACCACCATCAGCGTTAAAAGCAGCATCGGCAGCAGCCAAACAGGCTTTTCATCCTCAAGAATCTGCCGGATGGTCGTGAGAGGCCGCAGAAAAAAGCCCGGAATCCAGGCCCAATGCAGCACCTGACGCTCTTTGCGCTTGCGCGGCGGGGTGATGATGCTTTCTTCTTCCGGGGCGGAGCTGATTTCCGAAAAGTCGGGGAAGGAACGCTGCGGTTCAGTCTGCACAGGGGCAGCCGAACGCGTGCCTTCTTCAACGGTTTCCTTGGGTTTTAATGCAGCAGTCGGTTCCGTTTTGACAGTCTCTTTTTTTGTTTTCATTCATGCCTCAATAAGCGTAATGGTCTTACTTGAGTTTAACGACAAAGTTGATAAAAAGTTCCCAATGACAGAATTGTCACAATCACACGAATTTGCTTTCATTATTATATGCCAGACTGAGAAAGCGGTTTTAAGCCCGAAAACTACGCACTTATGCATGTTTTAGATGCAAACCTCCTCCCCTTTTTATGCAGGCCTCATCGCCAGCATAATACCCCTCAACGCAGAAAAAGGGCGCATAGTCTGCGCCCTAAATTGCAAAATCTTGAGCTTGCAAGGGCTGTTTATCTCACCGCGATCGGTAGATAGATATGATGGGGATATTTGGAGGGGTCAAATATCACCACCTCGGCCAGGCTGGCGGTCACCGTAATACTCTTGGAGGTCATCATGGAGGCAAACCCAGGCCCATTCCCGCTCCCGAATTCTAAAATAACATTGCTTGGCTGTCCATTGTAGAAATTGCTGCTAAGCGCGCTGCCAACCCCAAAGCGCGTATTTAATGAACTGGCACTGAAAGCGTCTCCAGGGTCGCCATAGTTGGCGGCCGTTTTCAAATGGTCTGCACCATCGGCCTGGACAAGTCTGATTCTGGGGTGCAGGGGGTCATTATTGTTGAAGACGCTTTCATCGATGTGCCATACTAATCCGCCGGCACCGGGAAGGCTCGCATCGTAACCAATCTGCTGGCGGTTTTCGGCTATAAAAAATTCACCACTATAAATACTGGGGTTTTGATCCGTAGGGATCATCAAAGCAAACGGCTCCTCCGATGATGAAGGCATAACAATAGGCGTATTCTGATAATCCAGGGCGTGGATAAGTTGCTGGGGGTTATTCGGGTCAATCCAGCCCATCAGCATGCGCAGATAGGCGCTGGGCATGGGCGGGGTTTCACCCAAAAAGCTGTCTCCGGGGCCGGTGCTCCAGCCGCCAAAAGACATGATATCCCAGGTGCCAAGGCCGGCGCCGCTCGTGGAGCTGTAAAGGTCAGGCCAACCAAAATCGTGGCCCATTTCATGAACCATAATGCCGATGGTGGAAGAATGGTTGCCCATCATTTCGCCGAACATGGTGTAAGAACCCTGGGCGTTATAGGCACAAAGGGACACTCCGTCTGCCTGCACAGGCACGCCCAGAAACCACTCGTGACCCCACACATTGGGTTTTGCAGCGCCGCCATCATAAGAGGCTTCATAGCCGGCAACGATGATGACAATGTGAAGCTCGTGGGCAGAAATGGAATTGTTCCCGTCTTTGTCAAAAGCAGCAAAATTGACGAATTTATCAGCCTTTTGGAGGGCGCTGCTTACGATATTGCGGGTGGCAGTCCAGTTGGTATTGCCGGGGTTGGGGTGCGTGGGCCCAAGGTTAAGCCATCCTACAATGCCATCATTGGCGGTTCCGCTGTTTTCTGCAGCCGGTACCAGTTGCACCAAATTGTAGGAGGCCTTGGCGTAGTAATCTTTAACGCTTTTGGCTGGTCCAAAAAATTTGTTTTGAAAATCCTCTATGTTGGTTCTGGAGGATCTGTCATCAAAGTAAGTCAGAATAACCAGTACGGGCTGGCTGCCTGTATTCACGCGAATAGCCGGCATCGGGGCAGGATTGTTGGGGGAAAGGGGGGGCAGGCTGTCAAATCCATCCTGGCTGGGCCTTTCGCCCCCTACACTTTGCAGAAACTTTTGGGGGTTTTGCTCAAGACTGATTTGGTCAATCTGCAGCGCAACATCAGGTGCAGAGTCTATCTCAACGCGTAGTTCACTCAAGCTGCTGATCGTGCTCAAGCCATCCTGGCTTTCAGGAACTTTGTACACCCACCAGCCATCATCCTGCTGGCCAATGCTGTAACCTTCGGCGGTTTCCAAGCCGCTGGCGCGCTCATCACCCCATGGCTGTGCTAAAAATTCGGTGCCGTCTGGCTGGGTCACTATCATTTCATGCGGGCCGGCTGGCATGGCGCTGGCCTTTTTGCTGCTAAGGCCAAGGGCTAGTCCTGAAAATATCATTATGAAACTAATGGAAAGGAATACCCTTCTCATTTTTCATCCTGTTCTATGTGGCTTTCAGAAATGGTGACGAATTTGTCCAAGAGTCGTCGTTTAATACACAACTATTTTACTTAAAACGTATAAATTTAACGGGAGAATCATCTAAAGATTTAGGATAAGTATTATGAATCGCAAAATTTGAGCCTGTGCAAGCGATCGATCCCCTTCACGGAATGCACATACAAATAGCTTTTATTTCCTCTATGAAATGCTGAAACTGGTCTCAGACTGCATTTCGCCTATCTTCCAAATATTCACCCCCAAATGTGGGGCTTTGTGTGTAAAAGCCTCAACTTTGTCTGCAGGTACTGCCAAAAGCAGTCCTCCTGACGTTTGCGGGTCATAAAGCAGCATTTCATCCATTTGCGTCAAAGAGCCGCTTTGGCTTATCTTTTTTCCAAAAAAATCGTGGTTTTTATGTGCCCCGCCTGAAAAAGCCCACATAGCGCCAAACTTGTATGAGCAGGATATGAAGGGAATCTGGTCAAAATTAACAAAAAAGCCTTTTTTTGATTGTTCCGCCATCTCAATCAGATGCCCCAAAAGACCAAAACCGGTAATGTCTGTACAAGCTTTAATGCCCATTTGCACAGCTAAATCGCGCGCGGGGCGGTTAAGTTGCTTCATCCACTGGCTTGCTTCGGCAATTTCTTCATAAT
This sequence comes from Anaerolineaceae bacterium, assembly GCA_034926255.1. Taxonomy (GTDB): domain Bacteria; phylum Chloroflexota; class Anaerolineae; order Anaerolineales; family Anaerolineaceae; genus Mesolinea. The sequence goes on from JAYFRD010000028.1 coordinate 18,070, forward strand.
TTGCCTTGCCTTGTTTCAGGGCGGTGGTGGCCACACCAAAGCCGAGAGGTTTGGTAATAAAAAGGCTGTCACCGGCTTGGGCGGCATCTTTGCGCATCACCTGTGCATGTTCCGCAATACCTACCACGGCATAGCCGAACTTGGGTTCTTTATCCTGAATGGAGTGGCCGCCGGCCAGTACGGCCCCCGCTTCTTTTATTTTGGCTGCGCCGCCCATAAAAATAGCCTGTGAAACTTCAATGGGCAGGTCGGCAGGCAGGCAGGCTAAATTGAGGGCAAAAAGAGGCAGCCCGCCCATGGCATAAACATCTGAAAGGGCGTTGGCGGCGGCAATGGCGCCGTAATCGGCGGGGTCATCCACCACGGGAGTGAAGAAGTCGGTAGTCACCACCAAATCTTGATGGGAATTGAGCGACCACAAGGCAGCATCATCCGGGCTGTCCAGACCTGAAACCAGGTGAGGATAGTCAGAAGAGAGGAAGAGCCCTTTAAGTGGCTGCAGAACCTGCGCCAGCGTCTCCGCGTCTAGTTTGGCTGCTCAGCCGGCACAAGACGAAAGAGCGGTAAGGCGCGTTTCTTTAGCCAAACCTTGGTTTATTGCATCCATGGCTCAATGATATCGCAAATCAGGCTAATCAAACCAGATCGGGTTGGAAAGCAGCAAGGGCAAAGCGGGTATTCCCGGGTAAAGGCTGCGCCAAAGTTCCAGGCGCAAAAAACCGGGCTCCCTTACCGGAACGTCCAGCCTCAGATTCCCTGCGCTTTGCGCTTGATGAACGGTTTGGCTGCCCATCTTACCCACCAGGCGCACCTCATCCCCGGCTTGCAGGCCTTCCATCTGTAGGCTGAGCATAAGCCCCGCCTTCCAGGGCAAACTGCTGCCCAACGGCGCGCCGGCGCACTGCATCTCAAGCTTGGGGCCATGGGCCTGATAAACAAAATAGGAATGCCCCCTGCGCAGTGCGTCCAGAATGTCCGCAGCCGAGCGCGATTCAGCGTAAACGCGGATGGATGGGCCGCCCAGAATCTGAAAAAGATGATCCTCATGGTAGTCGCTGCCGCAAACCGCTATCTGTTTTTGCCCTTGCACCAGGCAGGCCTGCCAGGCCGCAATGGCCTGCAAATTGCTGAGGCGCATCGGCCCGTTCCAGATTTCCACACAATCATAAGGCAGGCTTTCCAGCGGGTAGGTAAACGGAACCCCTTCATCGTGAGGGTGATTGATCACAATCAGCGCGCCGCGTTCATGTGCGCTGCGGAAACGGCGGATTGCTTCATCCGCGTCATTGCAGAAAAAAGGCGCATCATAAGGCTCTTCAAGGCCAAGGAAGTTGCTGTGCCCGCGGTAATGCGTCCATTCCACGCCGGGGATGGCCGTGAAACCGGGCAGTTGGGGCAGGCTTGCGGCGCGTATAAATTGGTTATGGTCCGTAATGGCGATGAAATCCAGCCCTTGCGACTGGGCATGCAGGCAAAGCTCTGGGGCGGTCTTGCTCCCATCCGAAGCCAGCGTATGGGTGTGCAGGTCTCCGCTAAGCCACAGGGGCTCTTTTTCTTCAAATTGCAGGCTATAGTGTACTTCTACGCTTTCCGCTGCCACGCGGTAAGCCCCGGCCATTATCTGCCAGGTGCCGGCCACCAGCGGGGTGGGGCTGCAGCCGGGGGTGGCCCAGCTTTCGGTAATGGTGATGCTCTTTTTATCAGAGCCGGTGGCGGCAATTTGGCGGTTGCCCGGGGCAACCAGCCCCAGGTCTATCGTGTTCAGGTGCCTGCGCTCGCAAAAGCGGCCGTTTTCAATCTCGTTTTCCGCAAAGCGGTTTTGAGGGTATTCATAACGCAGCGTAAACTTGCCAATTCGCTCTGGCATTTCAAAAGGAATGCTGAGGTATTGGCCTTGCTGCTCGGGGTGGATGGTGAAGCGGATTTCTTTTGTAGTGTTCATAAGCCTCCTGCAATCTTCTGCATCGTATCACTTTTTGTTGTGATTAATCAATCACGAAGGGGGTTGAATGGAATAACCAACCTTGCTCCACTCGTCACCCTGAACCCAGTGAAGGGTCTGGCCTTGATCGGTCAGCCCCAATCCACCCCCCCTCGTCATGCTGAATGAAATGAAGCATCTGGCCTTTTTCTTGGCGCAGCGTTAAAAAAACTTAATGCCCCATCTCAACTAACCTTGCTCCGCTCGTCACCCTGAACGCAGTGAAGGGTCTGGCCTTGATCGGTCATACCCAATCTCATCCACCTTCGTCATGCTGAATGAAATGAAGCATCTGGCCTTTTTCTTGGCCTCGCCCGATCTTACAAATCCCTCCCCCGACGCGTCACCCTGAACGCAGCAGCCTGCCTGCACAGGGCACACCCCTCATGGCCTTTGCGCCCTCATCCTTAAATAAAATAACCCCGCAAAGGAATGCCTACGCGTGCGGCGGCATAATCATGCGCAGCCACTTTTCAATATTGCGCTGCCAAAAGAACCAGTCATGCCGGCCGCCTTCTTCCTCCCAGTACGTAAGCGGGATCTTAAGTGCCTCGCAAGCCTGCCTGAAGATGCGGTTGACCTGCAAAAGGTCGTCATCCGTGCCGCAGCAGGAATACAGGGCAGGCATACTGCCCGGATGGTTGGCCGCCTGCGCCAGCCAGGCTTTGGGGTCATCCACGCTGCCATTCACCTTTTCCAGCCCTCCGTAAAGGAGATCCATCTCATGCAGAAGTTGGCGGTTTTCGGCTTTATCCTGTGGGATCATGCTCAGGTCAGGGATGAGAGAACCGGATAGGCTGAGCGCCGCGCCGTAACGTTCGGGGTGCAGGAATGCGGCCTTAAAAGCGCCCATGCCTCCCATGCTGTTGCCGGCAATCAGGCAGTTTTGAGGTGAAAGGTCAAATTTGAAAGTCTTATCCAGAAAGTCCGGCAGTTCACAATGGATGTAATCGAAATAAGCCTGGCCGTTATCCATGTTGGCGTACATTGAGCGCCCCCCGCTGGGCATCACCACGATGAACCCCATATCCCAGGCCAGGGTTTCAATGTTGGTATAACGCTGCCAGGCACTGCTGTCATCCGAAAGGCCATGCAGCAGAAAGAGAACCGGCATCTTGGAGGAATCCAAATTGCGCTGCTCCTCCCAGATGGGGTTAGGCAGGATGATGTTTAATGGCACATTGATTTGCAAGCTGCGGGGGCTGTGGTCGATACGAATAAGTGTCATGGTTTGCCTTTTTTGGATAGGGGTTAAAGCCCAAGTTCTCTTGAGTGTTTTGCTGCGGGGCTTGCGGGCGCATCCTGCTCAAAATGCAGAAAACCCGAAAGAACAATAGCGCAGAGCATCATAAAGAAGGGAATGGCGCAAAGCATAAAGCGCGAAGCCAGGCCGGGGTTGGGGCCGGGGTTTTCTCCGTTGATGAAACCGAAAAGGCGGTTCATCAGAAAAAAGCCCAGCGCTCCGGCCAGGCTGCCGAAGAGGTTGGTAAGAAAGCCTGTAAACTGGGCGATGATACCTTCTCTGCGCACATGGTGCAGGGCGGCGTCCTCGTCCATCACACGGGCGCCTATCAGATCCATGGTGGTGATGCAGCCTGCAAAACCAAAGCCCACCAGCGCGGCGCAAAGCAGCGCGGCTATCAGGTTCTGGGCGAAGAAAAGGGGAATGAAGGCCAGGGCCAGGCTAACTAACGCCAGGCGCCACACCCGCATCAGCGGATGTTTGGAAACCCATTGAGCCCACACAGCCACGGAAACAATGGCAACCAGAAGCACAATGCCAAAAAGCATGGAAGTTTGTGCGCTGCTGAGCATAAGGGCGTACTTGGCATAAAAAGTGAGGGCAGCCATCACAGAGGCCATGGCCGCCGCATAAAAAGCGTTGGTAAAACCGGCCAGCCAGAAGTGCGGGTTTTTAGCCAGGTCGCGCAGGCTTTTGAAAAAATTGGGTTTGGCTTCGCGGGGGCCCGGGGGCGTTTCACGACTGGTCAGCGCCATATAAAGGATGACGATTCCGCCCACAATGCCGTAGAGCATGGCCGTTCGGCTGTACCCCAGTTTTTCGGTGATGATGGGGGTAAGGGCGATAGCAATAATCATGGCCACTAACTGAAAGGCCTGACGCATGGCATTTGCCTTGGCGCGGCTGTCATCATCGCGGAAGAGCTCCGGGAAGAGCGCGCCGTAATTGGAGTTGATCAGCGCATCCAGCGTGCCAGTGAGGAAGAAGAAAACCATCGCATAGATAAAAAGCTGTTTATTGGGCAGGCTGGTCGGGCTGAAAAACAGGATAAGGCAGGCAATCAGAATGGGCGTTACCAGAACCAGCCAGGGTTTGCGGCGGCCCCAGCGTGTACGCGTGGAATCAGAAAGGAAGCCCCAAAAGGGGTTATCCACGGCGTCAATGAAGGTGTAAACGGCCATCACGCTGGCCCACTGTGTGGTGGTCAGGCCCATCTTGGTCACATAAAAGAAGGCTGCATAGGTTTTAAGCAGGTTGACGGGCAGCGAGGTGCCGAACATGCCGATGGCATAGTTAAAGGCCCTGAGGCGGCTGGGTTTAATGGGGGCTTCGGTAGAGTGGCTTTGCATGCAATCTCCTTGGGCTGATGTGCTGATTATAAACAAAAAGGCTTGCAATCCGCAAAGATAATCACAGTCATTGCAGGGCGATTGCATCTTTTTACCCATTTTCTCGTTGAGTACTGACCTTTCCGCAATGCGCCATATTAATTACATAAAACCTCTCACCTTTTCTCATCTTTCCGCACGGTTAAACGTATTCTTTTTAAGCATTTTCCTCGTTGACCAGGGACCTTTCCGCACGCACCCCCCCTTTCCGTATACCCCTTTCCGCATGCGGAAAGGTCCCACTTACTTGCCTGCAGCCTTTTTTCACACCTTGCACTTTTCGTCATGCAATGTATTCTTTGGGAAACAAACGGCATCAAACTCGTCATGCTGAGGTGTTTTCCGAAGCACCCGGTCCCCTTGTCATGCTGAGCATCTTTTGCAAAGCATCTGGCTTTTGTCCTGGCTCAAAAGTTTAATAACTCCTCAATTTACTTGTTATGCAGAAGCGTTTTCCGAAGCACCCAGTTCCCTCGTCATGCTGAGCATCCTTTGCGAAGCATCTGGCTTTTGTCCTGGCTCAAAAGCTTAATAACTCCTCAATTTACTTGTTATGCAGAAGCGTTTTCCGAAGCACCCAGTCCCCTCGTCATGCCCAGCCTTCACTCAAATACTTCTGGCGGTTTAATCCCTTGTTTCACCCTATAGAGTTCAAAACTCGCACTCTGCGAATCTAAGCGTTGACGCTGTTTTAACCCTCCAGCAATACAAGCATTCCGTATACTTAACTTTTTCACTCGTTGAGAGCACCTTTTCCGCAAGCGTTCTACCTTTCCGCACATAGTACCCTCAATTTATACCCATTTTTGCGCAGAAAGTGCCTCTGAATCTGCCGCATTTTAAGCAAGTTCCCTCGTCAGCCACCCACCTTTCCGCACGCTACCCCCCTCTGCATACCCCCCTTTCCGCATGCGGAAAGGTCCTTGCCCGCATGAATGCGCGCGGGTATGTCCAAAGCCCTTTTTTATGCTTGCCCTTGCGGCACGTGGGGCAACTTGCCCCCATTTGCTTCGGCATTTATAATTCGGGTATGGATATCGCAGTCATTGGCGCAGGGGCCTCAGGGATTTTTGCGGCTTTAGAATCTGCCCGCAAGCGCAGCCATCATGTGGTTCTCATCGAAAAAAACTCCAGCATCGGCCGTAAAATTTTGGTGACAGGTAGCGGGCGCTGCAATATTTCCAATGATAAAGTGCGTCCCCAGGCCTACACCTCTGCTGATGAAGCCTGGATGCTTGAGCTGCTTTCCAGGTTCAGGGTGCAGGAGCTCAAGACTTTGCTTGGCCAGTTGGGCATTCCCCTGCAGAAAACTGAAGATGGCTGGTACTATCCCCTTTCAGAATCGGCCCACGCACTGGTGGAGATTCTGCATGAGAATCTGCTTGCTCGCCGCGTCGATTTGCGCTTGACAACAAGGGTTACTGCGCTGCGTAGCTTGGAAGAGGGTCAGGCTGGCTTTGAGCTCACCCTGGATGATGGCCAAAGCCCTTACACTGAGCGTTTTGATGCGGTGGTAGTGGCCTGCGGCGGAACGGCCTACCCCACCCTGGGTTCAGACGGTAATTTCTTTGGGCACTTGCAAAAACTTGGGCATCAGGTTTTGCCCTCTTTGCCGGCGCTTGGCCCTATTTATGTGCACTTGGGCGGTTTTAAAGCCTTGCAGGGTCTGCGCTTTGATGCGCGTGTCTGCGTACTTAAGGGCGAAGAACTGCTTGGCGAAAGCGAAGGCAACCTCATTGTGACCGAAAAAGGCTTTAATGGCCCCGGGGTGATGAACCTTTCCCATCTGGTTTCTACCCACCCTCATGACTCATTAACCTTAAACATTAACCTTGCCAGCCCGGTGCAGGCTGCCTTTGAAGAGGGCCTGGCTACCAGCATGCTAAGCGTGCGCGCCTTCTTGCTGGGCTTCTTCCCTCCAAAGATGGTGGATGCCTTTTTGGAAATGGGTGAACTGAAGCCGGATCTGCAGGTAGAAAATCTGACTCTGCGCCAATGGGAGCGCCTGGTGCGCCTGCTTTCTAATCAAACCTTTGAGGTGACAGGCTGCGGCAATGCCATGGTTTCTCAGGTAAGCGTGGGCGGGGTTCCGGTGGTGGAGGTGAACCCTAATACGCTGGAATCGCAGATTATCCCTGGCCTTTATCTGGTGGGTGAAACCTTGGATGTCATTGGGCCCTGCGGGGGTTATAACCTGCACTTTGCCCTTGCCAGCGGCGCCAAAGCCGGCTGGGCTCTTGCCGCGCATTAAGTTTTTAAGTTCCAATGGTTTCAGGAACCTGATAAATGTAATTTTTTGCCGCTTATCTAATCACTTTATCCTCATTAGTTACCATCCAAGCCCATCACTCGGGGTTTTTCATCCCGAATAGGTTTGTTGTCAGCTTGCCATTATTGGCAAACTGGTTCTGATAACTGTCGATGAACAATCCTTTCTCAAGCATGGGTTTTGATGCTTTCAATGCGGGTTGTTCTCTCATATCAGAGCTTCTCTTTCTTGCCCTTTTCACGGATACGTGAATTGGATGGTTTAACCTCTTCTGGGCTAAAACTTGACTCCTGTTATAAAAGCACCTATAATGTGGGTTCCATTGCGGGGTAGAGCAGTGGCAGCTCGTCGGGCTCATAACCCGGAGGTCAGTGGTTCGAATCCGCTCCCCGCTACTGAGAAGGAACCAGAGTACGCAATACTCTGGTTTTTTGTTAGCCGCGCGTACAGAGGTTGCCAACATTTTAGAATCGGAGGATTTAATAATGAACCACTGTTCGCCGGGCTCAAAAAACTCACATACATCAATTCTGTTGTCAAAAGCTGTCGATGGTTTCCTCACTTTCAAGATAGCAGAGGGCTTAAGCAAGCGTACGATCGACTCTTATGAACATATCCTAAGGCATTGGCTGGATCAAATTGGAGATCGTAAAGTTGCTCAAATCAAAACTTCAGATCTGATTTCCTTTCTGGCATGGATGAGGACTGATTACAAACCCAGAAGATGGAATGGAAATACTGAACCGTTATCTGCTAAATCTTTAAGAAATGTTTATGTATCCCTTCGAGCTTTCTTTTCATGGCTTGAAAGAGAGTTTGGATTAGAGAATCCCGCAAAAACCATTCCACCTCCTAAGTATCCTCAACATGTTATTCAAACATTCTCCAAGGAAGACATTGAAAAATTAATTAAGTCCTGTCTCTATTCAAGAGAAGCTCAACCCAATAACCGTAGGAGCTTTGTTATGCGTAGGCCAACAGCCAACCGTGATCAGGCTTTGATCATGTTTTTATTGGATACAGGCTTGCGTGCATCTGAATTATGTTCTTTATTGGTAGGTGATGTTGATTTAAAAACCGGACAAGTCAGTGTTCGACATGGTGTTTCCGGAGGTGCAAAGGGAGGTAAGGGTAGGGTAACTTACCTGGGAAAAGCAAGCAAGAAAGCTCTATGGCGTTATCTGGCAAACCGAGAAGATGGTGATGATCCTGAAACTCCGCTTTTTTTAAATAACGTATCCCGTGCATTTAACCGAAATAGTCTTAGGATCATGATCAGACGCTTAGGTGAAAGGGCTGGTATTCCCCATGTGCATCCGCATAAATTCAGACACACTTTTGCAATCACTTACTTGAGATCGGGCGGAGATGTGTTCACGCTCCAGCTTTTGCTTGGACACAGCTCACTGGATATGGTTCGCCATTACGCGCAGATTGCCCAAAGTGATGTTGCTACGGCGCATCGCAAAGCAAGTCCGGTTGACAATTGGAGGCTATAAGCATCGCACTTAATTAATCAGTTTTTCAGCAATCATCAATAGTGCTTTACCTAACTTCTCTTTCTCCAGACCGTCCAGGTAATTTTCTAACCTATGGTCTGGAGGTTGACTTGTATTGTCAACTAATCCGGTGATACGCGTTTTGACATCTGATGATAACAAAGGGGCGTATATTCCGTCTGTGATTTCAAGGTTCTCATGCATAAGATTCATTGAGACAGCTTTGTAATCTGCCAGGGTTTTCGCATGCAAAAGACCGTATACAGCGTTGCCATGCCGAAATTTATGCGGAGATTTGTATTCAATTTGTGCTCTGGCAAAGAGAACTTTCATCCTTCGACCGAGTGCATGCGCTCTGTTATTACCGGGCTTGTTTTGGGAAATGCTTTGCTCACCCCACAAATGGTGGACTGGTGCATACCAACATGCATCATCAGATAATGTCTCACGAATAATGCTATCCCACCGTTTTATTGGCTCAATTAAATCTGGAACATTATAAAGAAAAGTTGTCGCCTTCTTACCGTTCTTTGTTTTGACCCCAAGCTCTGGCCATTGGTAGACCGTGAGGTTCTCCAGATCAATTGCAGAGCATGGGAGGGTGACAAAAGCAGTAGCACGCATTCCAGATAAAAAAAGGAAAGCAGCAGCTGCCTGATCCCGTAATAATGCCAAATCGTTTTGCGGGGCTGGTGGCATTACAAGCTTTCTGACGTCTTCTTCAGTTACAAACACATTCACTTGCAGTTTCTGTGGTTGTCTTGGCAGTCGTAAGGTTTCAATCCAATCTAATGTAACAGTATTTAATTCACGGGGATACGTCCTTTTAGCCCAAATAAAAAATCTTTTGCTTGTGTCGAGTATTTTCTTTTGTGTCGACTGAGCCAGGTCTTTACTATTGTCCTTTTGGACTTGCTTAGATAAGTATTTAGGAAAGGTGGGACGTATCATCGGTGCTTTTGAGAAATCGTGATCATCTGCCCAAAGCAACAAATGTCTGAGGTAGAAACGATACCGTTCAACAGAGCTTATTCCCAGCTGCATTACTTCCTTCAAATATAAAAGATACTTGGATACTTTAAGAAAGTTTTGACGTTCAATCATCTCGGATTCCTCGGTTAATGATGTTTTTGCAAACCAGACAATACCCTTTTATACGTTTTACTTTCTCATTGACGAATGTATATTGCGGAGATTCAATTATTCTGGCTTGATTACAGTGCATGCAATAACCCTGGCCCTCTGTCAATCTCTGCAATTTTTTATCTGGCTTTTGACTAACCACCCAAGCTCTGAACGATTCTCCGTTTATCCATAAACGCCCACTATTATCTTTTTCATGTGGAGCACCTGCAGAAAGCCAACCACGTAAAGTGTTATAAGGTATATCCAAAGCCGAAGCCAACTCGTTTAGCGTATACAACATTGGTAAGAGTCCAGGCGCACGGATTATCACTTTATGTGGGATTTTTATTTTTGTTATCGACATTTTTTTCAATCTCACTTATTTCTTTTCATTCCAAGGCTAAATCAAGCTTCAACCATTTAAACAATTTATTTTAAAATTTTGCCAATGATTGAGAGCAAGGTTTTTTATTCATTCACAGCCTGCTGTTCAATTTTTTTATTTTAATCCGGATGGCAGTTGGCATTGCCCACGGGAGTTTCACCCCTGTTCAACCATGACAGCTCTACCCATTGCCTGCGGCGGGTCTACGCTCGGACTGTGGCTATAGAGGAGTATCATTATGCCCTTCACTTCATAGTTGATTTGCCATATCAATCTTCTCGAAAACGCTTGTCACTCGTTTATTATTAGGATTGTCTCGCGTCTGTGATCAGTGATGGATTGTCGTATCCGGATTGTTGTATTACATCCAGGCATTATCCTCCTGGCGTTTTTGTTAAGGTACTTTTTCTTACTAAATGTTTCATCTCCCTTCATGTTGACAAGGCTTAATACAATTTGAAGGTAACTAGTATCTTCCTTTGCTATAAATGTTTGTTCGGCATAGCTAATTGAAGGCTGTATCTAATAAGGGTATATGCTCCTTTTGGTTTAGATTTCTCTATATTGGTGTTCATTTCAATTGATTTGCTTCAGTTATGATTTTAAAACGGACAACGGCTCGGACTAACCGTGAGATTAGCCGAGCTTCTATTTCAGGATCTGTTATCATGATTAAGAAACCTTCTTCATCTCTTGCATTTCGTCTTGATAAGTATGCTATGTAAGGATTGAAATGGACGATAACTTGATCCATTGCAGTCGGGTCTCCCTGTACAGCACAGATAATCACTGGGTACGGAATCAATCTGTTTGTTGGTATAGGATCGTCTTCAAATGCCCGGACAGTCATGAGCGATTTTCTCCAAATCATGCTTAAGTTTTTCTAAAGCAGAAGCCCGCCAGTTCTGGATAGTACTTCTCGGAATCTTTGTTATCTCGCTGATTTTTCGATCATTGAGACCATCAAAATAATATAAATTGATGATCTGCTGTAAATGTTCAGGTAGGTTTTCGATTACGGCTTTTAAAAGCTCGTTACTTATCCACAATTCATTAATTCGATACTCGGACAAGATATCTATAGGGTCAGGATTGATGAACAGATACTCTTCATCAAGAGCTAGATCTGAAAAATTGAGAATTCTTTTTTTTCGTCTGTTTAGCGCTTTGTGAGCATTAATCGCTTCGTTCTTTAATGTCCGTTTGCAATAAGAATCAAACGCGTAACAGACACCTAATTCAAAGGATTCAGGGATCATGTCATCTCCTTTCGCTTCTTAAAACAACCCCCGTGGAAAATTTGCCAAAAAAGGATATGTCTTATGGATAAAAACAGCCTACTTATGACCATTTAAATCGAAGACATATTCTCACTCTACGTTTCTTGCGATTAATGGCTAAATAAACTCGCCGATTCAACGAGACACAGCGTCAATTCTAGAATTTGTATTAAGGCTTAAATTTGGGATTGTTTTACAGAAAGCAATTGATGAATGATTTATTCCTTAAACACAGCATGCCAAATTGTAATCAAGGAATAGTTAAATGCACAGTATTTAAAAATCAAAGGCAACGTTCTTATTCCTGTTGCCTTTGATTTTATGATTTGATGGCTAATTAGAAATCCTCCACGAACTTACGCGATCATTGAGCGCGCCAAAACTTGGACAGTTATCTTGACAAGAGTAACTATCACCAGCAAAATTACTGAGATCAAAAACCATTATGTTGTAACATCCTGAATAACTTGAACCAGAACTGGCTCTATTGTTGACACTTGTAGGCATGCTGGAAACACTATAAGAAACCGTAGCTGAACATCTTTGTGGTCCAGCAAAATTTACTATCAAATTATTGTAGTTTGTATCATCGTAAAATTGCAAGACTACATAAGAAGAAGATGTCCGATACTTTGTTTCAAGCTCGACATTTGTCAAACCACAAACTACTTCGATTATTCTTGATTCAACCTCATCTTCTCTAATTGGCTCTAGGAGAACGAAGCAATTATTTCTGCTTTCCCGACTAGGTTTCAAATTAAAAAAGATTTCAGACTGGGTGGCAGCGTTCGCATAAACGCTTGAAGACGTTGAAAAAAAGCTGGTCAGAATTACGTAGACCATTGTAAGAGTTTTGATAAAGTCCCAAGTACTGTTTTTCATTTTAGCTCCTTTGTGCTTATCTTAAACTGCTATAGTATCCTTATTTGGAATATAAAACCGGACTATAGTTCCTTTGTCAATATCACTATGGATACTGATAGTTCCTGAGGCGGATTTCACAAGGGTCTTGACGATGGAAAGCCCCAAGCCACTTCCCCCAGTCTTTCGGGATCTAGAAGTATCCACTCGATAGAATCTGTCAAATATGTACGGTAATTCTTCTTGAGATATCCCGATACCATTGTCTTCTACAGAAAATTCATATCCATTCTGGTGGGCCCATGTCTTAATACTGACTTTACCTGCCTGTCGATTATATTTAATCGCGTTATCAAGCAGGTTTATCAGAATTGTTTGTAAGATGGCACGATCTGAAAAAACTGTGCTCATTTGATTAGTGTCATAACTAATTGTTATTCCTTTATCTTTTGCTTTCTCATGTAGAATTTTTATGCACTCTTGTAAAAGAGCGTTTAACTCTATCATCTCAGGACGATAAATTTGATCTTTGTACAAATAAAATCCATATTGCTTTATAAGGCTTTCCAGCCTTATCGTAGAATTATCAATAGACACTAGGCTGTCGAGCAGTTCAGATGTGTATGCCGCTTTTTCTTGTAAAATCAAGTCAAGATTCATCCGAATTGCCGCAACAGGTGATCGAAATTCATGTGTCGTGTTTAGGGCAAACTCCTCCTGTTGCAAGATTAAATCTTCGAGTTGTTTAATTTTTGTCAAAGCCGCTTCCTGTAGATTCGCGATTTCTATATGCTTAGGGGTGGATAATTTCATGCTGTTTAGAGGTTGAGGATCTGAAATTACATTGGTCAACTTTGTAATCGGCTCTGTGATTAGACGGCTAATCCAGCTCATTCCAAAAAGAAAGGCGATGATAAATCCAGCCGTGATGATAATAAACCATCGAAGCAGTTTTAATTGCAATCTGTTAACAATATTGTGCTGAACGCTTTCCGTGGAAAAAGGCATATCTGGATTATGTTTACCAGAAAAGTCGTTGTCTATAATGACAGTATCTTCATCGGGTTCTAGATAAAACAAAGGTATCTCACTTTTAATAACTGAACCACTTACTAATGATAAGGTTATTACCAAGGTAGTGCCAAGCGACAACAGCAGAAACATCGTTAGGGTTAACAACTGTGATTTAAAGGTAGGATTATTTCTTTTTGCTAACATACTATTAATTTCTCATGATGGAAGTCTTTTGATAGTTTACTTGATTGGATGTCAAATTCGTGTGAAGTTAAGGATTAAAATGGCAAACTTCGGATGCAATATCCTTGATTTACAATATTTGCCAACTCCACACCTCTCAAACCCGCCGCTTGCTGTTTCTTTCGAATGTTATATACATGAGTTCGTAACGAAACATAAAATAGAGCATCTTCCTCACCCCACGTATGTAAGATTAGCTCCTCTTGTTTTATAATTGCCCCAAAATTAACCAGTAAGTACTCAAGGATTAAGTATTCTTTAGCGGTCAGTTGAACAAAAGTTTCTTGGATATAAATCTCACGCTTTACTTGATCAAGACGTAAATTTCCAGCCTCGATTTGATTCTTTCCCTGGAGATACTTTCTCCTAAACAAAGCTCTGATTCGAGCAAGCAATTCATCCAGATGAAATGGTTTGGTAAGATAGTCGTCCGCACCACTGTCTAATCCTTCCACCCTTTTGTTGACCGCGTCTCTCGCAGAGATGATGAAAATTAGCAAGTCAGGGTTGTTTGCTTTTAGTTTTTTACAAATGGTTATTCCATCTAAATCCGGCAGATTGAGGTCAAGCAATAACAAATCATAATCAAAGCTTTCAGCATAATGCAGCCCAGATTCCCCTGACCCGTTTACATCCACGATGTAACCTGCTTTTCTCAAACCAATGGCAAGTGGCCTGGAGAAATCCTCATCGTCTTCAATCAAGAGTAGTCTCATCATCTTATTCACATTCTTTTAATTCTTCATTAATTCTATCAGATCCTGTACAAATATTTTTTGAGGGTGTTTAAAAGTGAAACAGAACCCATTGGAAATTTTCTGTGTACATCATTGAAATGCAACAACTAAAACCTCTAAATCTTGACACGGATTTGACATCTCTTTTTATATAATGCTTTTAACGCTAAGTTTAAGGTGAATGCTTATGCGGACAAGAGAAAGAGGTGTATTACTATTCACCGCAAAATAAAGGAGTAAACAATGGCACATCGAAAAAGAATATCTACAGCTTTTCTTCTTGCACTCGTCTGTTCTGTATTAGTAATTGGTACAGTCTTTGCTGGAAGTGGTATCCAACACCCAAACTTTGAAATCAAATTAGGACTTTACAGCACTGGTAGTGGCTGGGGAAAAACTCGGGTTCTCTCCCCTGGACCAGCCTACCGTCCCCAAGTGAACTGTGAACTTCAAAACAACGCTGGCGCTACAATTAGCACAGCAGCAGATTGGGGTACTTACGGTGCATCTCAAGCTTATGCCTATTGTCCCAACACTACCGGAGCATCTCCTACCCGCCTCTGGACAACACACAACCAATGGGTAAACGCGACTGTGTATACTTATTTCGACACCTTACCCTAGTGGAGTATTAATTGCTCAGATTTAGGTTAACAATCTTTGCCACCTCTTTCTCAAAATGATCAGGAGTCCTATGAAAAAAATCTACCTGTACTTGGTGTCAATGGCGATTATCTTCACATTTGTAGCTTGTTCAGCTAAACCAACTGAAGTAAATCCAGGGATTTCTTCGACAACGCTACCACATCCATTCACCAGTGTGACTTCTTCCAATGAAACAGCTGGTGTTGTCATCCCTGAAGGAAGTAAGCGTTTCGGCTGGAAATTCGCTCCTCTTGCAGGTTTTGAGAGTTGCAATCAGCCGAGCGAGTGTCTAATAAACTATGAGGGTCGTCCGATCGAACTATCTTATGAGATTGAAACGTTAGGAAACAATGATATTGAAATAGGATTCGCTATTTTCATAGACGGGATGATTCAACCCCATCAAGTGATTAGGTCAACGCAAGTTGGGGGTGAGTTAATACCTTTTGATTTGAACCAATATGTCAGTGCCCATAAAGTCAGGATGAATGAAAAAATTGAAATAACGATACGATTTAGTCCTATCACAGGTAAAAAAGGCCAAACCTTGAGTTTCACCCAAATGGTCATGCCCTATCCTTCTTTTCTGCCGGACTCTCCGGATCAGCACTTCGGAAACATTCAAGATGCGCATCCAAATGATTTCGGAACGATCAGATTTTTAGAAGATGCGCCATCCCAGTTAACAAGTCCTGTTGTCCAGGTTGAGTCACAGCCTATTTCGGAAAGCATGAAGATAGTCAGTGAAAGCAACCCGTCAGGGAGGGTCCAGAGACCTTTTTATTACTTTAACGACAGTAGTGCAGACTATATCAATAGATTGATGTTAAAAGATGGCAAAGCTAATCTCAGAATCCAAATGGGTGGTGGAGTTGAGGCAGAATACAGAGTAATAATTTTTATAAACCATAAACCAGTCATGATTGAGGGAAACGAGAGCTTTATTATCAAATCAGCTTATGACCAGATTGTCACATATAATTTTATATTAGATACTCATGAATTACCAAGATTCAATAGCCTCTATGCGACCATTTTGCCGACCGGTGACGGTTTTCTTCTGAATCCTGAAAGTGGTTTCAAATCTAAATCCATTTTATTGATAAACGAGGATGCCCCATGGTTAGGCGAGGCGTCGCAAACATCCACTCCTGGAAATAACACGATGGATCCGGGTATGTTATTCGATAGTAGTTTCTCTCAGGATGGATTACAAGATCTGAGCAGCGAATTGATAAGCAACAACATTTCATCTGGAGATATTTTGTGCCTAACGAACATGGGTGGTTCGAACATTTTTTTAGCACTTGATGAGAAACTACTGCTTATTGACACCAGTTCCGGTAAGATTCATAAAGAGAGTCCTAGCAAATTCGATTTTAGCCAGAGATCAGTTGAATGTTTCAGAGTTGTGGATGGGATAGCGATATTAACAACAGATGCATTGAATAACACAACCCTAGCCCACTTTTTTGATTCCGATCTTCAGGAAATAAAAACTTTTGATCCAGCGAGCCTACTTGGAATCGAAGATTTTTTTAGTAATACGTGTGTAATTTCAGCATCCGGTAAGTTGATAGCTTGTCTCGATAACAGTTTTACATCAATAGTTGTTGCTGACATAGACTCTGGAACAAGGTTGAAAACTATCGATATTTCCGATGAATTTAAAGATATAAGGTTCAGAATCCAGAAACTTGCTTTTGGGGGTGATGATAAATTCCTGGCATTTGTTGGTATAGATGCTGATCAATCATCTTCATTCAAGACAAGCTATGGAATAATTGATTTGGATCAAATCCGGGTTTTATTCACAAACTCTAAGAATAACTTGAATGAATACTTAATTCAAGACTCCTCCTCTCATTTCCTATTTATTGAAAGAAGAGGCGTTTTCAATTATAGTGACGGAAATGTGGCTTTGTATGATTGGATGAGGCAAGAGGGAAGACTCATACCCTTTGCACACGGCCATGTGGATCAACGGGAAAGTTTTACAGTAACGATTTCACCCACTGGTCAATATCTCACTGGATTTGAAACTCATTACGGCGATATTGTTGATGAGCGTTTCACCCATACAAAGTATGTCCTGCGCATTTATGATATGAGGACTCTGGCAATTGCAAAGGAAATAGCCCTTGAGGGGTACTTTGCCTGGGTTCCAAAAGTGAGTTTTACAGCCAATGAAGATGCAGTTCTTATTGCACTCTCTGAGTGGAATAAGCAAGTTCGTCTATTGAAGTACAGTATCCCCTAGATGGGTTCGGATCTAACGAATTGTTTGTATCGTTTAATAGGAGAAGAATCAAGTAGTTTGACAAGTTTCAATCTACGTTACAACGACCTCTTGAAACGCACACGGTACCTGTGGCCCTAAAACGCCTGCTTTCCAAACCGTAGTACACTAGAAATGTGGAGAAGTGGTGAACACCTGACACAAAAAAAAGATGTGGCCCAAGTTTCACCGCCAAAAAGGAGTAAATGATGGTACACCGAAAAAGAATATCTACAGCATTTCTTCTTGCACTCGTCTGTTCTGTATTAGTGATTGGTTCAGTCTTTTCTGCAAGTGGTATCCAACATGCTAACTTTCAAAATACATATGGTCTGAACAGTGCTGGAGGCTGGGGAAAAACTCGGGTTCTCTCCCCTGGGTCAGCCTACCGTCCCCAAGTGAACTGTGAACTTCAAAACAACGCTGGCGCTACAATTAGCACCGCAGCAGATTGGGGATATTACGGTGCATCCCAAGCCTATGCTTATTGTTCAAATAAGACAGGAGCGTCGCCAACCCGGTTATGGTTGACACATAACCACTGTGTAAATGGAAGCTGTGAAGCATTTTATTACACTTTGCCCTAAACCGAATCACGGGAAACATTAATTAGTTTTGTTTCTATCACCTCTTTCTCGTTTCTTGGGAGAAAAATGAAAAAAAACATTAAAACCATACTGCTTATCGTGTCTCTTTTATCGCTGGTTGCATGTTCGCAGAAACCAGCTGAGGACACATTGAATAACTCACCCACCCTCCTCCCGAATCCATTTGTTGAACGAACCTCTTCTGGAGCAGGCACTGAAGAAAGCGTTTCTAACCCAAGCTTCCATTTTTCCTATAATAGAGGGCCAATAGCAGGATTCGAAAATTGCAACCACGATAACAGAGATTGTTATATAAATTTTTCAGGAGACCCTATTGAAGTTGTCTTTGGTTTGGGAGACAATGGAAACAGTGATGGAATCGAACTTGGACTGGCTATCTTCATTGATGGCGCAATTCAACCCCATCAGGTCATCAAGTCGACACAATCGTCCGAAGGGTTACGACCGGTTGATGAGCTGCAATACTTAAGTACCCATAAAATGAAAAAAATTGAACACATTGAGGTAACCATCCGCTTTATACCAGTTACAGGAAAAAAAGGACAAACCTTGAGCTTTAATCAAATGGTGATGCTTTACCCCTCATACTTGCCAGACTCACCAGACAAATACTTTGGAATCATGCATGATGCCCATCCTTATGATTATGGAACAGTTAGATTCCTTGAAGATGCCCCATCCCAGATAGAAAGTCCAGACGTTCAGGTTGAATCGCAACCTATTCCTGAAAGCTTAAAAAGGGTTAGTGAAGACAATCCGACAGGCAGGGTTCAAAATCCTTTTTACTATTTTAATGATGGCAGCGGAGACTATATTGCCAGATTATTTCTGAAAAATGGCAAAGCAAATCTAAGGATACAAATCGGTGGCGGTGTGGAAGCTTCCTATCGGGTTTCGGTTTTTGTAAACCATAATCCAGTAATGATTGAGGGAAACGAAAGTTTCATCATCAAATCAGCTTATGACCAGATTGTAACATACAACTTCGAGTTGGATGCCCAGGGGTTGCCAAGATTCAACAGCCTTTACGCAACCATCTTGCCAATTGGTGATGGCTATCTTCTGAATCCTGAAAGCGGGAACAAAACCAAATCCATTTTATTGATAAACGAGGATGCGCCATGGGCAGGAGAGTTCTCGCGCGCCTCCATTCCTGGGCAAGAAACGTCAAACCCGGGAACGATAATCGAAAGTCATTTTTCTCCGGATGGATTACAAGATCTGAGCAGCGGGTTGATAGACAATCATATTTCATCAGGAGATATTGAATATCTTTCCAACATGAGTGATTCAAGTTTGTTTTTAGCAACTGCTGAGAAACTGTTACTTATTGACGCCAATTCCGGTAAAATCCTGAAAGCCATTCCAAGCGGTTTCCCATCTCCAAGTCTTACGTCATATTACAAAATCCGGGATGGGATAGCCATTTCTATAACAGATGTTGTTGCTAATACAACGCACGTCCGCCTGTTTGATTCCGATCTTCAGGAAATAAAAAAAATTAACCCAGCAAGCCTTCTTGGGATCGAAAAAATTTTTAGTGGCACATGTGCGATTTCAGCGTCTGGTGAGATCATGGCTTGCCTCGATAACAGCTTTACATCAGTAATTGTTGCAAATATAGACACTGGAACAAGACTGAATACATTTGATATTTCCAACGAATTTAAAAAAATAAGTTTTAGAATCTCGTCACTCGCTTTTGGGGGTAATGATAAATTCCTGGCATTTGTTGGTTACGATGCTGGTAGCGCATCTTCGGATCAGACAAGCTATGGAATAATTGATTTGGATCAGAACCGGGTTGTTTTCACGAATTCTAAAACCAATTTGAATGAACTATTAATTCAAGTCTCGTCTTCTCAAATGCTTTTTGTGGAAAAAAAACACTTTTTCAATAGTAGCGATGGCAGTGTGCTTTTATTTGATTTGGCGAAGCAAGATGAAAGACTGATTGGCTTTACACACGATGCCACAGAAGATTATCGTGAAAGTTTTACAATTAGAATTTCACCGAAGGGACAATATCTAACCGGATGCCAAGTACAAGCCCTCCCTCGAAGTGATGGGTTTATAAGCTTTATCCTCCGTATTTATGATATGAATACGATGGCGATACGGAAGGAAATAAGCCTCAATGGAAGCTTTAGTGGTTTTCCCAATGTGACTTATACGTCAATGGAAGATTCTATTTTCATCGCTCTCTCTGAGTGGTCTAATGATCGTCAAATTCGCCTTTTAAAGTACACCATACCTTAAATTGCATTTTTTGGGAAAATCGTTCAGCTTGTTAACAAGGAGCTTTCATGCTATCAGTAAAAAATCTTACAAAAAAATATGGCAAACAGATTGCCGTTAATGGGATCAACATTCAATTTAATAACGGTATTTATGGCTTGCTCGGTCCAAATGGTGCTGGCAAAACGACCCTTCTGAGCATGATTATGGGTGCTCTGCGCCCAGACCAGGGAGAAATCTTCTTTGAAGGCGTGTCGCTGGCGAAGAACAGAGACGCATTTAACGCCAAAGTGGGGTATTTGCCCCAGGGTCCGGTCTTTTACAAGGAATTCACCGGGGCGGAATTTCTGGAATACATCTGCGTTTTAAAAGATATCCCCAAAACGGACCACAAACAACAGATTGAGCGCGTTATGGAAGAAGTCAACCTGATCGATGTCGGAGAAAAACGTATCGGAGCCTACTCGGGTGGAATGCGCCAAAGGCTCGGAATTGCCCAGGCCCTTCTGGGCAATCCGCAGGTTTTGGTTTTTGATGAACCAACTGCCGGGCTTGACCCTATTGAGCGCATTCGCTTTAGAAACACGCTTTCAAGGTTTTCAAGTGACAAAACCATTATCATCGCCACGCACATTGTGACCGATATTGAGTCAATCGCCCAGGCGGTTGTGGTGATTAAAGATGGCATCGTCCTGACCCAAGACTCCCCCGAATCACTCATGCGGTCAATCAATGGCATGGTATGGTCGCTTAATGTACCCATTGATGCTATTGACCACTATATCAGCAATTTTCGCATAAGCAATATTCAACTGAACGATCAACATTACGCGCTTAGAATCATCCACAAAGAAGCCCCTGATTCGGATGCTGTGCTTGCCACACCACGTTTGGAGGAAGTTTACATCTATCTGACAAAAGGAACCATCCATGACGACACTACGCTTTGAATTCATAAAGGTATTCAGAAGACCATATTTTATTATCAGCATCCTACTTTTCACGCTCATAAACTTTGCTGCTATTTTCATTACAAATAAAGGCTATCAAAATTGGGTTGGGGAAGATCATCAAAACAAGGTTTGTGAGGAATTTCTCTGCGGTCCGATAGACAGTCAAAAAATTGACAAGGTTATCAGTGAGACTAAACGGTTGTCAGATATCGTTGCCTCTCAAAAATTCAGCCGAGAGTATGATTCAAATACTATTACTGGGTACTTATTCGGTGATTTCAACCTTTATTATGGTTACCTAGAGCCTAATCTTAAATACGCAGTAAGTTATGCTTATGATATGCAAGATATTATACATAGAGCGTATGAAAATGTCGAATTTTATGAGCAAGTTGGAAATATAAAAGAACTGAATAAGAACCACGACATTATTCAGTTGTATTCCGGTCGTTCGATCAATGAATATCGGAACTTATATGGCGCCAGATATCTGTTGTTCTATGATTTTTCGGGACTTCTAATCATATTTCTTTTAGTCTTGACACTTACTCCTGGTTTCGTCTCCGAAAGAGAAAACCGAATGTACCAATTGTTTCCAACATTTCCAAGCGGGGAACGGAAGATAAACTCTACAAAGTTTTTATTCATAATTCTCATCACTTTAATGTATTGTATCTGGTTCTTCATCATGGATCTGATCGGTTTTGCTTTGTTTTCTCACTTGCAGGGCTTTTCCATGCCACTATACTCAATCCAGGAATTTCAACTGACGCCTCTTAATCTATCAATCGGCCAATTTTATGTTGTCTGCCTGATCCTCAAGATATTTGGCATGCTTATCATCTCCTTTTATATAGCCATCTTATCCAAGTTCCTTCCTAAAATCGTCTATGTCTTTTTAGGAAGCGTCCTACCCCTCGTATTATTTATTTTTTGGCTGCCAAGAGCATATTCCACGTTGGGTTGGCTTGATTTCATTAATCCCATGCACTTGATAAAGAACAGATATATATTCCTTGCATATGACCCCATTTTTGTCGGATCTAATCCCATTCAACCTGTGCTTCTTGCGGTTTTGGTAGCTATGCTCTTGATCATTATTTCTAGTATCATCATCCAAACCAGGATACGTCCAAGGTTTGCTTAGGTGTTTCCGGAGGTATGAATGGCTCTATTTGTTGAAGAATTAAGAAAACTAATGTCTAAATCTTTCGGTCTTTTATTAGTTATGTTAATGTTGATTCTCAAGATCGCTTACTTAGGGTTCGAAGATTCAAAGACGAACACCTACATACTGGATAATAAAACGGATTACTTATCGATTGTGAATCGTTATACGGGAAAAGTAACTCAGGAGGTTTCTGACCAGATCGAAGCAGAAAATGCTCTTGTCTTGCGCGCAGAGAGTGAGCTGCGTCGCCTGCGATTAGATTACAATGATGGTTTAATCACAACTGAACAATTTGAACATGAGCTTCCTATCCTAGAGAAACGCTCCAATAACAAGGAACTATTTCTATACTTGTATAGCCAGTATTTGACTGCAAGAAGTGAACCAGACACCAGGTTTATCCTGTTTTCAGAAGGGTGGGATCGGTTTTTCTCAACAGTTCGATTAGATTGGTTTTCTGCACTCGTGATAATTATTTTTGCAGCCTTGGTTTTTGGAAAAGAGTATGAAGCTGACATGCAGAGACTTCAAATTTCGACACCCAAAGGAGATAACAAATTAGTTATAGCGAAATTTCTTGTTCTTTTTTCAGTAATCCTTGTGATTGGCCTTCTCAGTTATTTGAGTGAGTTTCTCTTTTTCAATATTCGATATGGTCTGCCAAACTGGAATTTCCCTTACCAAAGCCTCGCCACATTCCGGAACTCTTCCTTGCCATTGACACTATTTCAAGCAACCTTGCTGACATTCTTTCTCCGACTCTTTGGATTTTGTGTCCTTGGGATAATAACCATTTCAATTTCGATTGCCTCTCAAAGCGTAATTCCCTCCTTGATAGGGGGCTTAACACTCGTGGCATTACCATTTATCCTACCTGTCAGCAGTGGTTCGAAGGTGTTTCTTCCAAGCCCTTACAGCTTGATTATTGCCACTCCGTTTCTTTATGGAAATGATACCCTCATTAATAAAACCACCTTTTCTTTTATCGCTACGGTTACAAACCAACATTTGGTAGGGATACTGCTAATATGGTTTTTTATTGCGATCATATTACTATTAAATATCAAACGGCAGTTTGGTTATATCAGGTATAAGCCGACCAGGCCTAATTTATCCGTTGTATTCTGCCTTATCAGTGTTTCTCTTCTTTTGGGCTGCACAGTACCAGGTTTAAATTTAAAAGACAGAAACAATCAAATGGCCAATAATTCGAACTCTCTTTTCTCTTCTTCTTCTTATTATTATGACCCTTTTATAGTATCTTTGTATCCCACCTTTATGATTGAAGATACAAGAGACAATACCATTCAAAAAGCAATCCGTGATCCATTTTTAGACAAAGAATTCATTGATAAACATGTCGGAGGGATAAACATTGAGAATGATACATTGTATTACTCCATAAAGACCGAGGATTACGAGCAAATTCGTTCGATAAACCTTATCAACTGGGATACTCAAGTATTATATACCAGATATCCTCAACAACAAGTTTCTATCATTAATGATGATCTTGAGGTCCACTCTATGTCTGAAGGGAAAAGCACATTACCATTTATTATTTATGGCAACAAGATTTTCATGTTGGATGAGAATGAATTGGTTATGCTAACAATGGGAAGCTCTAAGGAAGTTCCCATTATTAAAAATATCGCTCAGGCAAGAGGTTTAGCCTTTAAAGATGGTAAGTTTTACTATATTAATAAAATTAACGAACTAAGAACCTACTCATTACTTGATAAATCCGATCAACCTCTACTTGGCATCAAAGCTATGTATCAGTTGCTAATCAGAGACAATCTTCTTTACTTTCAAAATCTTGATCGCGGATTAACTTTGTTTTCACTTAACCTAGATACTAACGAGATTCGGCAAGTTCTGGATGCTGACATAGGTTATTTTGTGGCCGATGATACCTATATTTATTTTTCAAATCAAAAGGACAATGGATTTTTATATCGTTATAATTTGAATACTGGTGAGCAAATACTTATCGCGCCAATCGCCTATGTCCTAAACATCCAGGTTTTTGATGGAAAACCATACCTCTATGCCCGCGCTTCGAATTATGAGACAGGAAACAGCGTTATTACTTACAGAATATATAAAACCGATTGGCATTACGAACGTTTAGAACATTATGAGATCTTCAACGATTCTATGAATTAATTGTCGCCCTCTTATACTTTCATGAGGATTTTCTTTGTTTATCATTAATATATCAAATTTCATTGTGTCGTGTAACAAACAGCTATGTTACAGAATTAGTTTTGAAGTCGGATTGATAACCTAATTGCAAACCTAATTGCTTCACATTACCAAAACTGCTTATTTAGATAATATAATCAACAGAGCTATTATGATGACGGAAAGAAAGCCAATGAAATACCAGTTCCAATGATTGTGGTCCTTCTCGGCTCTTATTTCCTTTTCCCTTGACTCAAGGTGGTTTGCAAGTGATCGATAAAAATCCGGTTCGATTTTTTCGATAGGAAATGCTCTAACAATAATATGCTCGATGTCCTTATCATTTTCTTCAGACATCGGTTTTGCATAACTTTGAGGCACTTGTTTTTTTATTGGATTTTTCACTACTATCTCCATTATACGTTGTAAGATTAATAATTTTTGGTGGCAATCTTCTGTAATATATAGACGTCTTAGAGTCTCATTTTGTGACAAATTTTTAAATACTTCTCTCCTTTACAAAACAAGCGATTATCTTGGCTAAAAATAATCGTCTGTTGTTATTGTTTATAGAGGAATGATATAAGGTGTCAGCAAGCAAAGGAAGTGTATATACACATCCGAAAATTACATTATTCAATAACTGAAATCGCTTACCTTTTGAAGTTTAGGAAAGATTAAGGTGAAGGACTATGAGATCATATGACTAATCGAAGACGAAAAAATCAAATCT
>JAYFRD010000033.1:0-29829 GCA_034926255.1 Anaerolineaceae bacterium
TTGCCATTATTCGAAAGGTGGCCCTCGATTTATGGAGGCAGGATAAGTCCGTCAAGGTTGGTGCGCATGGCAAACGTTTGCGCTGTGCCCTTTCCAACGATTATTTACTCCATGTCCTTTCGCAATGAGATGCAATTGCCCGGTAAAAACCTTGTTCGGTCTTGACCCACTTAGGGCGCTTGATATAATGAGGCAATATTGTTTTACCGGAGGAAAACCATGCCAGCTTATTCTTTAATTATTTTCTCAACCTCAAAGTAAGGCAATTTATCGATTAATTTCCTCTTTTATTAGTCCTAACTGAATTGACTGCCTTTGAGTAGTTTGTTCAGGCTGGCTTTTGCCAGGTAATTCATTGTTACATAGGACTATGAACACAACCATTCTAAAATTTATACAGTTTTATAAGCCTTATCGCAAACAGCTTTTCACTGTGCTTTTCTGCGCCTTACTTAGCGCCGGACTAAGCCTGCTTGTGCCTTTACTTGTGCGTTACATTACCCATACTGTTTTGGAAGGCTTGACACCCAACCCCCTGCAGGCACTTTTGCTGGCTTTTTTTGCGCTGTGTTTTTTGAGGGTTTTGATCCTCATCAGCGAATATTTGCAGGATGCGCCCGGGCATATTTTGGGGGCAACCATGCAGAGAGACATGCGCGCCCAGATTTTTGAAAAGCTGCAGCATCAGTCTTTTCATTATTTTGATGAACAAAGGGTAGGCAGCCTGATGTCGCGTATTACCAATGACTTGTATGCGGTTGGTGAACTTGCGCATCATCTGCCGGAAAATATTCTGGTTCAGGGCTTGCGCTTTTTTGGCAGCTTTATCATTCTGGCGTGCATCAACCTGAAGCTGACGCTTTCCATTTTTGCCTGCATGCCAATTATTCTGGCCATAGCCTGGCTGGGCAATAAGGCTCTTTCCAAAAACTATAGCCGGAATAAAGAGCGGATGGCGGAAATTAATGCGCAGATTGAAGACAGCCTGGCCGGTGTAAAAATGATGCAGTCTTTCAATAACTACCATTTGGAAAAAGAAAAGTTTGACCTGGTGAATAATCTCTATTTGAAGAACCGAGCCAGAACATACCGCCTGGAAGCTGCTTTGTGGGTGGGCATGGAGGCCGTTACCAGTTTTTTGCTTTATTTTCTGCTTCTTTTTGCAGGGAGGGAAATTTTGAAAGGCAGCCTGCCCCTGGCTGATTTGATTACTTACATGCTTTACCTTGACTTTTTGGTGCAGCCCATCCATGTGATGAGTTATGCAGTTGACCAGTATCAGGAGGGGATTACCGGCTTCAAGCGTTTTTTGGAAGTGATGGAAGCGGAATCGGAAATTAAAGACTGTGAAGGGGCCAAGCCGCTTAAAGTGCTATGCGGAGAGATTTGCTTTGATGCGGTGAGCTTTCAATACGATAAAAGCGCAGAAATGGTGCTGGATAATATCAGCCTGACGATTCACCCGGGTGAATTGGTGGCCCTTGTGGGAGCTTCTGGTGTGGGAAAGTCAACACTCAGCGCGCTCATCCCACGCTTTTACGATGTAAGCGGCGGCCGCGTTTGCATTGATGGACAGGATGTGAGGGAAGTAAGCCTGGATTCACTGCGCGCCGAGATTGGTTTTGTGCAGCAAGAGACCTATCTCTTTTTTGACAGTATTCTGGAAAATATCCGGTATGGGCGCCCAGATGCAAGCGATGAAGCGGTGTATGCCGCGGCGCGTATGGCCGGCCTGCATGATTTTATTGTTTCTTTGCCCAAGGCTTACCTTACACAAGTGGGCGAGCGCGGCGTGCGCCTTTCAGGCGGGCAGCGCCAGCGTGTAAGTTTGGCGAGGCTCTTTCTGAAGAACCCCAAAATTATGGTGTTTGATGAGGCTACCAGCTCTCTGGATAATGAATCTGAACAGCATGTGCAGCGGTCCATCCATGCGCTTGCCAAAGGGCGCAGTACCCTCATTATTGCACACCGCCTTAGTACGGTTGAACATGCAGACCGCATTATTGTATTGGATAAAGGCAGAATAGCCGAAGAAGGAAAGCATAGCGAATTAGTGATCCGTAACGGGGTTTACGCCAGGCTTTACAAGTTAAGCAAAAGAGAGGAGATTTTTGTTGATCTTGCCCAGCCAGGTGTGCAGCTTACTTCATCGTAGATAAGCAGGCATCCAGATAAAAAAGCTGTTTGGGCAGCTGACGGAGTATGTATTCAGCCACCTGGCAGCAGGATGAAAGAAGACAGAGTGCACAAGTGAGGGCATATGCCCTCACTTAGTGTTCAGGAACTTTGCAGGGCGTTTTATTTATAGAATAAGCCAGCCAGCTTGAGCTGTTTGGTGAAAGAAAGGGTATAGATAAAGGAGCGGTTTTCGTATTTGGCCTTGGCAACCACAATAGCAAATTCCTGCTCGGTTTCTTTATCTTTTTTGCCGGCAAAGCTCATTTCTTCAATTTTCTCAAATTTGCCGCCTTCATCAATGGAAGCAAAGACTTTTTGCATTACTTCGTCTGTCAGAGCGTCTTTGAGTTGAACGGTGCCCATCTCGCGCAGATCTTTGCTGTTATGCCCGTTGATGAGGCTGATGGTTTTTTCTGCGGCGCTCTTTAGTTCATCTTCTTTAAAACTATCTGAAAGTTTGGCCCCGCCGCAGGCGGCCAAGACCAACAGCGAAAAGATGAGCAGGATGAGCGTTGTTAAAAGCGTTTTCTTTTTCATGAGATTCCTTCTTCGCGGTAATATTTTTTTGAAATAAAGGCATAGGCCAGCAAAGCCAAAGCGCTGATGATGAGCACCAACCAAATCCACTGAGAGCTTTTGAAATAATGCAGAATGGGAATTGCCGCATCAATAAGACCGTGCACCAAAATAGCAGTAAAGAGACCTGCCCATTTTCTGCCGCGCTGAAAACTATTCCAAACGATAAAAGTAAGGCCAATGTGCACAAAAACAGTGAGAAAACGTTCAAAAAGGCCGGGCAGCAAGGCGAAAAGCGGATAGACAGAAAAAAGGGGAACAAAAAAATAAGCAGCTTCGCAAAGCGCATGGCCCAGGCCAAAAACCCAGGCTTGAGCATAGGGCGATTTTGCGGATTTTAACAGAAATTGTTTGAAAAGAAAACGAAAACCTTCTTCGAAAAGGCCGGCTGATAAGGCGATGAGAACCCCCACCCAAAGAGCAAGGTTTTCATTGGCTGCCAGAAAGGCCAGGTAGGCGGTGCTTTTTTGCAGGCTGTTTAAAAGAGGTATGCGCAGAAAAATTTGTGAAACAGCAAAACAGGCCGCGCCAAGCAAAGACCAAAGCAAAAGATTTGACAGGGTAGGCCGCGGGACAGAATGCAATGGAGAAGTTCCTTTTTGATTCATCATGTTCAGCAGGATTAGGATTATACCTTTGCTGCGTTTGTTTGAGAGAGAATGCTAAAATAAGTGCATGAAACTCAAACTTGCCTGCCTGGTTTTAGGACCACTTCAAAACAATGTATTTTTTCTGACGGACGAAGAAACCAAGGACTGTGTGATTGTAGACCCCAGCCTTCACCCTCAGGAACAAGCCAAATATCTGGCTGA
The DNA here is from genome assembly GCA_034926255.1 of Anaerolineaceae bacterium. Classification (GTDB taxonomy): domain Bacteria; phylum Chloroflexota; class Anaerolineae; order Anaerolineales; family Anaerolineaceae; genus Mesolinea. Next base: position 3,567 of record JAYFRD010000033.1, read on the forward strand.
AAACGACTTAACGCTGCGCCAACTTTGGGTGAGCCATGGGCATTACGATCACTTTTTGGGGGTGCCAAGCCTGATGGAGAGCCAGACGCCCCATCCTCTTTTTGGGATGAACCCAGATTCGTTTGCCCATGCCCAAAAGCAGGAAGAGCAATATCAGTTTGGGATGACCGTGCGTGCTTTGCCGCCAATTGACCTTGCCCTGAAACAGGGTGATAAGCTTTCTGTTGACCCTGCCTCTTCCGAAAAATTTGTGGAGGTACGTGAAGTGCCCGGCCATTGCCCCGGTTCGGTTATTTTTTATTGCCCCAAGGGCGGCTTTGCCTTGGTGGGAGATGCCATCTTTCGCGGCTCAATAGGCCGGACTGATTTTGAAGGCGGGGATGAAGCCCTTTTGCTTAAATCCATACGGGAACAAATTTTCACCCTGCCGCCTGAAACGGTGCTGTTCCCCGGGCATGGCCCGCAGACGATGGTGGGCTACGAGATGGAGAACAATCCGTTTTTTATGCATTAGCGTGAAGCATGGGGAGCCTTCCAATAAAGCCCTGGTTAAAGAGGCAAGCAGACCATATCTGTTTGGGAAAGTATTGTCTGGAAGTGCCATGCGGAGGAAGAATTGGGCTGTTATGTTCAGAGAGTTTTGCAGGAAATGCAGAATGACGGATGGCTGAGGGAATAAGCTGCTTACTGAGCGATTCTTGTAATACGTTACAAAAATGGAGCGGCCGAAAAACGAAGAGCAAGCTTGTTTGACTCGTTCTTCTGCAGCAATTACAATCTGTTTTAGAGAAAGTGTCCCATTTTAGAAAGGAGAATAATGAGAAAGACAAGGCTGATTGTTAACCTTATCCTAAGTACTTTACTCTTGATGCTCATGGCAATCCCTTCTCATCTGGCACAGGCAACGGTTCAACCCCCTTACAATCTTTTTTCCAAAGTTCGAATAAACGAGGCTGATGAAACTAAAGAACTCTATCAGCATGTGCTTGATGTGCAAAAGCAGCAGAAACCTGGCAACTGGGTACACTTGATCATACTGCAAAGAAAAACCCCCATTCAGCAAAGCTATTGGAATGAGGTGCTGATGCCTGAAAAAAGCCGACGAGAGCTTTGGATAAATTTAAATGCAGAAAAGCGTGTGAAAAGGCAGGTGTTTACCATTGCCGATTCTCAGGGCAAACTTTTGGTTTCGCAGAAGTTTAATGACGGTTTATTTACAGATGTGCTGAAAGATACAGAACAAACAATGCCCAATACTGACTTTGCCTTCGACATGAACTTTGGTGTGCAAAGTGAAATAACAGAGCTTTTTGGAAGGCAGTCAGTTAAGATTACGGTTGTTGACGCACTTCCTGAGTTGGCTTCTTTGGACGGGAAGGAGATGTTTTATAACCTTTTTAGATCCGAAGATTATTATGATTTTAATACGGGTTTGTTGTTAAAGGGGGTTGACACCATTTTTCTTACGAATGGCCAAGAGATCTAGATCAATGACTATGAATACCAGATTAATTTAGATGCCAACCCGCCTGATGAAGTTTTATCTTGGGCTGAAAGCAGGGGGTAATTATTTCTAAAAAAACCTAAAATGTTTTCTAATAGTCTTAATCTTAAGCATAAGAGGGATAGCATATGGGATTAAGGCGGCTCATTTGAAAGGGTGAGGCCCACAACTTATGCAGCATATCAGGGTTATATGACCTATTCCCGGAAAGATATTTTTAGAGGTTCTACCAGTTTTACAGCGTATAACTCCAGCAGAGGGGCCACAAGGTTTGGAAAGCTTGGGTTTTCCATTGCTTCTGCCTATTTTGAATGGGCTTCTGGCCCAGGCAGCTTATAAAAGAAAACTGGACCAGGAACAATGCTTCAGAAGACTATATTGGATAAGCGGCCATCAGTTTTAGAGACGGCTGCAGTGATCTCATCTATGCTGGAGGCAATCATCAATACGCCCTTAGTTATAGTAATTACTACAGTTGGGCAGAGCATAGAGATTAATCCCCATTGCATTTAAGGGATTCAGATTACAAGACCAAGACACTTTCTCTCAAAAAAAGGGTTGGGTGAAAGCCCAACCCTTTCGATATACCTTCAGGCAATCCCCATTGTGAAACGAGGGGACAGACAACCACCCGCATAGCGGGTGGTTGTGATGAATCACTCTTATTTTGCGTAACTTACCGCGCGTGTTTCACGGATGACTGTTACGCGAATTTGACCGGGATACTGCATTTTTTCTTCAATCTCTGTAGCAATATTTTTGGCAATTTCGTGGGCTGCCAGGTCATCAATTTCATCCGGTTTGACGATAATGCGCACTTCGCGACCGGCCTGGATGGCAAAGCTTTGCTCTACACCCTCGTGCGCGTTGGCGATTTCTTCAAGGGATTTCAGACGCTTGATGTACTGCTCGAGGTCTTCGCGCCGGGCACCCGGGCGGGCGCCGGAGATGGCATCGGCGGCTTCCACGATGACCGCTTCAAGCGAGCTTTGGTCTACTTCGTGATGGTGCGAGGCAATGGCGTTGCAGATGCGGGCATTTACACCATGGCGTTTGGCAAATTCAGCGCCGATCATGGCGTGGGTGCCTTCGGTGTTGTGGTCCATCGCCTTGCCCAGGTCATGCAGCAGGGCCCCGGCTTTGGCAACATCCACATCCGCGCCCAGTTCAGAGGCGATAACGGAAGCGATGCGGGAGGTTTCAACAGCGTGGGCCAGTTGGTTTTGGCCGTAAGAGGTGCGGAATCTGAGGCGGCCAAGTTTTTTAAGCACTTCGGGGTGCAGGCCGTGCACGTTAGCTTCGTAGGCCGCATCGGCACCGGCTTTGGCAATATCCTCATCCATTTGGGCGGTCTCTTCAGCCAGGATTTTCTCAATATAAGCGGGGTGAATGCGCCCATCCACCACCAGCCGTGAAAGGGTTCTGCGGGCAATTTCTCTGCGGACTGAATCAAAGCAGGAGATGGTAACTGCTTCAGGGGTGTCATCCACAATTACATCCACACCGGCTGCCTGCTCAAATGAGCGGATGTTACGACCGTTGCGGCCAACAATGCGGCCTTTCATTTCTTCATTGGGCAGTTCAACGAGAGAGGTGGTTACTTCTGCCACTTTGTCTGAGGCAACGCGCTGGATGGCATCTGCGATAAGCTCGCGGGCTTTTTGCTGGCCTTCTTCCTGCGCCTGGGCCTCAATCTGACGGATGATGCGGGCCATGTCATCGCGGGAGGTTTTTTCAACCTCGGCAAGGAGCTGTGCTTTGGCATCTTCGGTGGTCAGTTCGGCCACTTTTTGGAGCTCCTCCATTTTTTGCGTGTAGATGGTGTCTATTTCGTTGGTCTTTTTGTCGAGCGCTGATTGCCGGCGGTTGAGGTTGCTTTCGCGCTGCTGCATGGAGTCAAAGCGGCGATCGAGCTCTTCGCGCCGTTTCACGAGGCGGTCATCTTCTCGGCTGAGTTCACTGCGTTTGCGCTGCAGGTCATTTTCGGCCTCGCGGGTGATTTTGAGGGCCACGTCTTTGGCTTCCAGCTCGGTTTCTTTGGCCTTTTCTTCAGCCTGGTTGAGGATGTCTTTTGCGGTGAGCTGGTTTCTTTCCTGCTCTGCCATCAGTTTGGAGCGGGCAACCCAATAGCCCACAGCCAAACCTGTTACAATGCCAAGAATCGCGGCCAGTACCCAAAACAAGGGGATGCCCTGCGGGCTTCCTGGTGCGCTAAATAAGGTGGTTATCATGGTGTCAAATACTCCGTTTTCATAGTGTGTTTTGCTTTAAATCTTGCCATAATTGCTTGCAAGCAGCCTGGGCTGCCTCAAAATTAAAACCGCGTCTGGTTAAGGCTGCGCCCAGCCTGCGCATAAAAGTTTTCTGGTCTAAAGCGGCATAACGTTTGGCCATTTTTTGGCCAGCCTTGAGGGCCAAGGCGTTTTCATCCAGGCCGGCTTGTTGGAGTGCGGCATCCGCCAAATCACGGCTGACCCCTTTTTGCAGCAGTTCAAAGCGCATTTGGCTGATGCTGCGGGGGCGAAAGCTGGCTCGGTTATCTACCCAGTCTTCGGCAAAACGCCGGTCATCCAGAAACTTATCTTCTTTTAAACGTGCGATAACGCTGGGGATAAACTCTTCAGCGTATCCTTTTCTCTGCAGGAATTGTTCCACCTCCTGTAGAGAGCGGGCTTTGATGGATAAGAGGTGCAAAGCTCGGTTATAAGCTGCCTCAAGGCCATCTTTTTGTTGCAGTCGGGTAATTTCCTGGGTGGAGAGGGTTTGGCCTTCTTTGAGCCAAACAGCGGTAAGGCGGTCTAAAGAAAAGGCGAATTCACCATCAAGGTAGATATTCCGTCTATGCTTTTGCCGCTTTTGCGGTTCGATAGCCGTAATTTTTCCATCGACACGCATTAAAAAGCCACACTTTCCACTGCGGCTTTTTTGGACAGGTGGCATCTGATGGGGAATGCCTGAAAACGGTATGATGCGCTATAAAGAACTTTTTAAAAACTTAGCAAAGCAATGCTTTTTCAAGCAAAATCAACAACCATCAACCGGAAACCCGGCGCAAAAAATCCAAAACCGGCCTTTTGAGGCCCAAGAGCCGCAGAAAATAAAAATCTGCAACAAAAATGTTAAGGGAATTATACACGAAAAAACCCTGAATCCTAATCCAATTGCGTATAAGCAAAAGAGGAGGGCATGTTGAAGGTTTTGGTTGCCAAACGGTTAGGGTTTGCGTGAAAAAACGCCAAATTTGGCGTTTTTTAGCACGGGCTTTAATAGCATAAAACCCAAAATCCAGATGCTTCATTGCATTCAGCATGACGCGTAGGTTGAGGGGTTTGGGAAACATTTGAGCCAAGATAAAAAGCCAGATGCTTCACTTCATTCAGCGTGAGTGGCAGATAAGTGTAAGCGCAGTGTGTCAAGGTTGGTGGCCTGCACGAGACTGTGTAGGATGAAGCTTCTTCAATACTAAATTTCGCATTAAGTCATGCTAAAATTGAGGTATGACTACGCATGATGTATCGGAAAAAGTGCCGGCGGAAGAAAGCTACAGCGTGAAAGTGCATCGCAAAGAGTCTTTCTGGAAAATTATTTTCCCCATTCTTTTAAGCGCTGTGTTTATGCTGGTTTTTCTCATTCTTATCGTTCTTTTTTCGGAACGATCTCAGGGCGGCCTGGCTGGGGCAGGGGCCGCGGCGGCGGTACTGGTTATCCTGCCGCATTTTTTGGGGCTGTTGCTGTGGTTAGCCATTCTGGCAGGATTGGCCTACGGCGTTTTTGTGCTTAAACAAAAAATTCCCGGCCAGGGCGAAAAACTGGTAAGCCTTCTGCGGAAGGTACAAATTGGCGTTCATCAGGCCAGCAATGCCGCGGCAAAACCAAGCATTAAACTAAAATCGGGAGTGGCACAAATTAAACAAATTTTTGTCAGTCTTCAAGAGAGACTAAGATAAGGACAACATGAACAGAACTGTCAAAACTGTCACGCTTATACTCGGCACCGCATTCGGCGCTTTTTTGGGTTACAGAATGGCCCAAAGCTTCATCAAAGAATCTGAAAGTGCGCAGAGCCAATTGCCCATCACTGCTTCTCAGGGTCTTAAGTTAGGCCTGACCGCTTTAGGTGTTTTTAAGCAGTTCAGCAAGATCAGCAAAGATCGAAGTTAAGCACCATCTCATTGGAATAAGCATTGTTTGAACTGGTCTTTTTGGGGACTTCTGCTTCTGCACCCTCAATTAAACGAGGGCTTTCTTCGCTCATTGTGAAACATGATGAATACCGCTTTATGGTGGATTGCGGAGAGGGCACCCAGCGCCAAATTCTCAAAGCGGGTGTGGGTTTTAAGCACCTTAACCACATTTTGCTCACGCATGGGCATTTGGACCACATTCTTGGGCTGGCTGGGCTGCTTTCCACTTTTATGCGCTGGGAAGCTATTGACGAAGTGAACATCTATGGCAGCCGGCACACCATGGAAAGGGTAGAAGACCTGGTGAACGGCGTGGTGCTGCGCGGGGCAAAACCGCCCATGCAGATTAACCTTTTGGATATTGCACCCGGGCTTATTTTTCAGTCTGATAAATTCCATATTTCGGCCTTTCCTGTGGATCATCGCGGGTCCAATTCATTGGGCTTTCGTTTTGAAGAAAGCCCGCGGCGCCCTTTTCTACCCGAAAAAGCGGAAGCGCTTGGCATTCCACCGGGCCCCTGGCGGCAGAGATTGGTGGAGGGCAAACCGGCCACCCTGCCTGATGGGCGCCTGATTGAACCGGCTGACGTTTTGGGGGAGGAGAAGCCGGGTACCTGCCTGGTAGTGGTGGGGGATGTGGGCCGACCGGAAAAGCTGCTGGATTTTGTGCGCGGGGCAGATGCGCTGGTGATTGAAGCCACCTATTTAAAAGAAGAACAACAGCTAAGCAGTGAATTCGGCCATTCCACGGCTGATGCGGTTGCGCGCCTGGCGCTGGAAGCCGGTGTTGGAAAGCTGATTATGAGCCATGTTTCGCGGCGCTATAAAGATGATGATGTTAATGCCGAGGCACAGGCTGTGTTCCCTCATGCAGTATTAGCACGTGATTTTGATGTGTTTCAGGTAAAGCGCTAGGGCGCTGATGCATTGCAGGCAGTGTGCTCAGCGAAAAGAGAGACCTGTGAATCATGTTAGAATCTGAGACGTGAATTCAAAGAGTGTCTTCGTTTTGGCTTCCGGCTCCCCACGCCGGAAGGAGTTATTGGTTTTGCTTGGGCTTCCCTTTGAGGTGAAGAGCAGCAATATTAATGAATTAGCCCTGCCCGGCGAAGCGCCCGTTGATTATGTAACCAGAATGGCAGCCGAAAAAGGAAAGGCCTCTGCCCTGGCGGGCGATGCCTGGGTGATTTCCGCGGATACGATTGTTGAAATTGATGGCAAGATAATCGGCAAGCCGGTTGATCTGGCGCAGGCCAAAAAGACGCTTGTGCTTTTATGCGGCAGGGAACACCAAGTTTACACAGCTATTCGTTTGAGCAAAGGGCTGCGGAGTGTGCCGACCCTTGCGCAAAGCAGGGTTAGCATGCGCCACTACACGGAAGAAGAAATTGAAGCCTACTTCCGGGCCAGCAGCCCGTTGGATAAGGCCGGCAGTTATGCCATCCAGGATTCTTGTTTTCATCCTGCCCTGGGGCTGCAAGGCTGTTATGCCAACGTGATGGGTCTGCCGCTCTGCCATCTTTATAAGCTGCTGCAGGCTGAGGCTTTGCAGCCGCAGCCGGGGATTGCCCAGCGCTGCCAAGACTTCCTGGGGATCAGCTGCCCGGTTTATTCTGAAATACTCAAAGAGGCCTGAAATGAAAAAATCATTGCTCGCTCTTATGGCGTTCATTATTCTTTTAGGGGGCTGTGTAAAAACCACGCCAAGCCCAAGCGCTGACGTGACCGAAACCGCGCCAACCTCGCTGCCTACGCCTAAAGCGGAGGTGAATTCAAAATATGCTGAAGTAGATGCATTTGTGCGCACTTACCTGACTGCCTGGAAGGGTGAGTACTATGCGGATATGTACAGCATGCTCAGCCAGGAAACAAAGGCTTCCCTTAGCGAAGAAGATTTTGAAAAACGCCACCGCAATACTTATGATGCCATGACCCTGAAATCGCTGGAGATTGAACAGCTTTCCAGCATGGTTACGCCCGGATCTTCCGCTCAGGTGGCTCTTAAGCTGTACTATGCCACCAATCTTTTTGGGAACATGGAGCGCGATTCGCTGATGGACCTGAGCTACGAGGATCATGGCTGGAAAGTGAAGTGGAATGAAGGCATGCTGATGAATGAGCTGAAGGGCGGCAACAGCCTGTATATTGACTATCAGGTGCCTGCCCGGGGCAACATCTATGACAGTAAGGGCTATGCCATGGTTTCGCAAAGCGAAGCGGTATCGCTGGGTGTGGTGCCCGAGCGTATTGACCCCAAAACGGAGACGGAAATGCTGAGCCTTCTTTCGACGCTGACGGGCTATAACGCGGATAGGATCAAGGATCTTTACGCCAATGCCAACCCAACCTGGTATATTCCGGTAGGGGATGTGGCAGCCGATAAAGCCAAACAGTATGCAGGCCAGCTGGCTTCTTTTGCCGGCATTGTGCTGAACTCCTTTAAGGCGCGCTATTATGTGGATGGCGGCCTGGCCCCGCACAGCATTGGTTACGTTCAGCCTATTTTTGCTGAAAAACTGGAATATTACAAGCGCCTCGGCTATCGCGGCGATGAAAAGATTGGCACCAGCGGGCTGGAACTTTGGGGAGAGCGCTACCTGGCCGGTGAACACGGCGCCACCCTGTATGTGAAAGATCCCAGCGGTAAAACCATTACCATGCTGGCGCAGAAGGAATCCGTTCCCGCGAGTTCCCTTTTCACCACTATTGATGCGCGCCTGCAGTATTTGCTGCAAAATTCCATGGGCAACTTACGCGGAGCCATTGTCGTTATCGAAAGGGATAGCGGCCGCATTCCGGCGATTGTTTCCAACCCACCTTTTAACCCCAATATTTTTGAGCCTACCAACGAAAATAACCGCGATCTTACGCGCGTTTTTAACGACCCTGCCAAACCTCTGCTTAACCGGGCTACCCAGGGCGTTTACCCGCTGGGTTCCGTCTTTAAAATCATTACCATGGCTGCCGCGCTGGAAACCGGCGTATTCCAAAAGGACTCTTCTTACTACTGCGGCAGTGATTTCACGGAGCTGGATGGCTGGGTAGGCCACGACTGGACCTGGGCGCATAAAATGCCCCCTTCCGGCACCCTTACTTTGCAGGGAGCCCTTATGCGCTCGTGCAACCCCTGGTTCTGGCATATCGGCAAGGTGCTTTGGGATGATGGATATACAACTTCCATCTACGATGAAGCTTTTGGCTTCGGCCTTGGGCAGAAAACGGGTGTTGAAGTGGCCGAAGATGCGGGCAACCTTTCAAAACCCCAATCCGTTTCGGAAAATGTGCAGCTTTCGATTGGACAAAGTACGCTGCAGGCTTCGCCTATTCAGGTGGCACGTTACATCGCTGCAGTGGGCAATGGCGGCACGCTTTACAAGCCCAGCCTTATCGAAAAGATTGTGCCTGTGGACGGCACCACCCCCATTTATACCTTTACCCCTACGCCCAACGGAACACTGCCCATTACCCATGATAATCTGATGGCTGTTCAACAGGCAATGGTTTCAGTGGTGGCCAATAAAGATGGTACCGCCATTGATGTAACCCGGCCGATGACCATTAATATTGCCGGCAAAACGGGAACTGCTGAAAACCCATTGGGCGATTCGCACGCCTGGTTTGGGGGGTATACCTGGAAAAATGACCCCAACAGGCCAGATATAGCCATTGGAATTGTCCTTGAAAACGCGGGGGAAGGTTCGCAGATGGCTGCGCCGCTCTTCCGACGGGCTGTCGAACTGTATTTTAATAATTACAATATTTCCGGTTACCTGATGCCCTGGGAAGATAAACCCTATCATCAGGCCCAACCCGAAGCAACAACGGACTAAAGCTTTGAGGCCAGGTTTGTGCTTTAATGACTGAACTTCTTCCCGGTCTTATTATCCGCTCGCAGGCAGGCTTTATGTCTGTGCATACTGAGCAGGGTGTTTATAACTGCCGGGTGCGCGGCAAGCTGCGCAAAGGCCGCGCCAGCGGAGACCTGGCGGCTGTTGGCGACCGGGTGCTGATTGAACCTCAAGAGGATATGACGGGCAGTATTGCCAAAATACTGCCGCGGAGCTCCGTACTTTCGCGGGCGCTTTCAGGCGTCAGTTACGCATACCAGCAAGTTATTTTAGCTAATGCCGACCAGATTTTGATTGTTTTTGCCTGCCAACAGCCGGAACCGCACCTGCGCATGCTGGACCGCTTTTTGGTGGTTGCCGAGCGCGCGCAGATTCCGGCCATTATTGTAGTGACCAAGCTGGACCTTACCAGCCAGGCTACTGCCGAATCCATTTTTGGCCTTTATCAAGATTTGGGATACCCGGTTATTTACACCTCCTCGCGCACCAACGAAGGCATAGAAAAAGTTAAAAGTTATCTTCCGGGTAAGATTTCCAGCCTGGCAGGCCCTTCGGGTGTGGGAAAAACTTCACTTTTGCAAAATATTCTGCCGAATCTACAGTTGCAGGTAGGCCAGGTGGGGGCCGGGGCACAAGGCAAAGGGCGGCATACAACCCAGGTAAGGCAGCTTTATCCTTTGGAAGGGGGCGGCTGGCTGGCGGACACACCCGGCCTGCGTACCCTGGCGCTTTGGGATATTACTGAAACGGAACTGGATGCTTACTACCGCGAAATTGCCCCGCTGGTGGCAGACTGCCAGTTTAATGATTGTACCCATAGCCATGAACCGGGATGCGCGGTGCGCCGGGCTGTAGAAGAGGGTGGCATTGCCCAGTCGCGCTATGATTCTTACCTCAGGCTGCGCTTTGGGGATAAACGCAGCCTGGAAGAAGATATAAGCCAATTCTATAATGAGGATTAACGTGAAAAAACTTTTATCACTCCGCGGCCTGCTGATGGCCCTTTTGGGCATTGCCCTGGCTTTGGGGGCATGCACGCCCAGATCCGGCCCGGCCAAAACAGCCCTGCCGAATACTCCAGCCCTGCCAACTGCAAGCCCTGCCCCACAAGCAACGGCTGTTCCCCTGCCGCGTTCTTTCCGCATCTGCAGCGCGCAAGAACCTCCCAGCCTCTATCGCTATGACGAGGAGGATAGCCCTTCACGCAACACCCTTTTTGACCTGCTGTTTGACGGATTTTATGAGCAAAATCTGGCTGGGAACGGCTCAGGCTTACTGAGTGCCGCTCCTGGACTGGGAGACATGATCAGCATTGAACCCGTAAAGCTTAGCGCAGGCGCCTTGGTGGTGAACGCGCTGGGCGAAGTTGTGCCCCTGCAAAAGGGGATGCAGGTGCGCAAAGCAGCCTGCAGCGGGCAGGACTGCCTGATTAGCTGGGACGGTGCTTCAGAACTGGCAATGGATCAGATGACGGTGAAGTTCAAGCTGAACCCCGCCCAAAAATGGTCGGATGGCAGCCCGCTGACCGCGGAGGATTATCTTTTTTCTTACAAGCTGATGAGACAAGCTGCAAACCCTGCACAGCAGAAACACATGGCACTTACCCAGTCTTTAATGGCGGCAGATGAACACACGCTGGAATGGAAGGCATTGCCCGGTTTTGCCGGGGTTTCGCTTGAAAATTTTTTGCCCTGGCCTATGCCCCAGCACCAACTGGCAGGCCTGAAACCCGAAGAACTGCCCGCAAGCCCCCTTCTGCGCGAGGAAACGCTGGGCTGGGGCCCATACGTTATTAAAGATTGGCAGGCCAATGGCACCCTGCTTTTGGAGGCCAACCCCCATTACTACCGGGCTGCTGAGGGGCTGCCCAAGATGCCCGAGCTGAGCGTGCGCTTTATCCCTACCCTGCAAGAGGCCTTGCAGGCTTTTCAGGCCGGGGAATGCGAGATACTGGATGATTCTTACAATTTCTTTTCCATGAACACTGCGGAATGGGCGCCCTACCTGGGGCATACGGATTTTCACCTCCGTTTCAGCGGGCAGGCCGTGGAACTTGTTTTTGGCATTCGCCCTGCGGTTTATGACAATGACCATCAGGCTGCCCTTAATGAGCGCCCCGACTGGTTCGGAGACCCGCGTACCCGCCAGGCGATCAGCATGAGTATGGCGAGGGCGCAGCTGAACCAAGCACTTTACGGCCCGCATTTGCCTGCAGAAGTACAGGTTGCGCCTGCTTCCATTTTCGGGCCAGATGCAAAACCGGAAACCTTACTGGAAGAGGCCGGCTGGAAATTGGCAGACGGCAGCCGTGTGGCCCTGGGCGTAGCCGGCGTGAAAGACGGCACCGCCTTTAAGATAAGCCTTTTGGCCGGGCAAGGCCAGGCTGAACGCGAACTGACGGACCTGGTGGTTAGCGCGCTTGGGAACATGGGGATTGAGGTGAGCACGAACCATCTGCCAGTCAGCCAGCTTTATGCCCCCGGGCCGGAAGGGCCCCTCTTTGGCAGGAATTTTGAATTGGCGCTTGTTTCCTGGCAGACGGGGGCGCTGGAGCGCTGCACCAGTTATTATTCACGTGCTATTCCTTCGGCTGCCAATCGCTGGATTGGCAGCAACCTGGCGGGCCTGAGCAGCGAAGCTTTTGACTTGGCCTGTGCCCAGAATTTGTTCAGTATGGAACCCGTGAGCCCCAGCAATGCAGGCATACGCTGCAGCGGGATCTGCAAGGCCTATTTGGAGGAGAGCCCCTCTGTGGCTGCAGCAGACAGGCTGGGCCTTTGGTTGAGCAGCAAGAGCCTTGCCAACGATTCAGACTGGGCACTTAACCAAATCGAGTGGATGGTGAAGCAGCCTGCCAAGTAGCGGCATTTGCAAAAAGACAAGGTTCTACAATGAAATATAAAGAAGACTATACGCTCATCACCCGCACAGATGAAAAAGGCCATTCCAAACAGAGTGTGCAATATAACGGGCCGCTTTTTGACCTGGAGATGAGCCCGGCAGATTTGCTGGGCCTGAAGAGATTGGCAGCCCTTCTTTTTGCCGGGGCTGCGGCCAGCCACCTTGGGGCAGGTTTTTTGCCCCACCGCGCTTCTTACCAATGGTATGTAAGCCTGCCTTATGCGGCCGCTTACCTGCCCATCTTCTTTTTGGGCATGGCGCTGCTGCGGCTGCCTCGTCAGACCCGGGCTCTGGAACGCTGCCAGACGGACTCTTCTTTTAATAAAGGGCGCAGCGCAAGTTTGGCAGCCATCGTTTTACTGGCTGTTGGCTTACCGGGTTTTCTGCTGCACTGTTTTTTCATTTCAGGCCCAGCGTTTGGGCTTTTGGAAGGGATTTACCTGATTCTTGAAACATTAAGCCTCTTAATGTTGCTTGGTCTTTTCAGTAAATTGAATCGGGTTAGAATCGTTAAGAGAGTTGATCATCACCTTCATGAGATGTTAACGGAGCAGACTGAGGGCTTTTAAGTTGTTTGCGGTCTTTTGTTTTCGCCGTTATAATCAAAAAACCTTAATAGGAGAAAAGGAGTATTAAATGAGAAAGTACAGTAAAAGTATCTCATGGTTGATTGTCAGCATCATGCTGCTCGGCTCCCTTGCCGCATGTGTTGCCCCAACCGCCGCCCCCACCCCCGCACCCGCGCAGCCTACCCAGGCCCCTGCTGCGGAACCCACCAAGGCCCCCGAGGCTCCCGCTGCGGAACCTACCAAGGCCCCGGAGACCCCCAAGGAACAGCCTTTTGGTGAGAACCTTCCTACCAAGCCAACCATTAACACCCCGTTAGTGGTGGCCTACTCAGACTTCTCACAGAAGTTCAGCCCCTTCTTTGCCGATACAGCTTATGACCAGGATGTTTCCGGCATGACTCAGATTAGCATTTTGACGACTGACCGCTCCGGTAAGATTATTAAAAATGCCATTGAAGGCGAAACATCCATGTACAACGGCAAAGAATACCTCTATAAAGGTGCCGCTGATATCAATGTGGATTACGATGAAGCCAGCGATACCACCAAATACACCGCTACCCTGCGCCGGGGCATGAAGTTCTCTGATGGCGAAGCCGTGACCATTGATGATGTGATCTTCACCTATTACACCTATCTTGACCCAAGCTATGTTGGTTCTACCACCCTCAGCTCTTACCCCATCCTTGGCCTCAAAGATTATCAGACCCAGACCACCTCTGCGGTTTATGACAAATATATGAAACTTGCCCAGGATATTCTTGCCGCCGGTGAAAAACACGAGTGGAAAGAAGGCGATGGCTGGACCAAGGAAGAACAAGAAGGCTACTGGAAGACCGTCAATGCCAATTGGGCAGCAGATGTAGCCTCCATTCGCGGCACCGTTATGGCCAAATACCTGAGCATGGCTAAAGACATCCTGGGTATGGAAGAAGATGCCGTAAAGGCTGACGAAGGCTTGCAGAATGCCTTTGCCATGGCAGCCTGGGGCTTCGGTGAGGTTAAAGATGGTAAACTGACCGACTCTGCAGGTAAAGAATATGACCTGAAAGCCACCAAACCCACCATGGAAGACTTTGTTGCCGCTGTTTCCGCAAAATACGAAGGCGATGCTGCTGCTTATGTAAAAGCCGGCGAATCCCCCAATGGTGTAGATATTGTTGGCCAGGCAAATGATGCCTTCATTAAGGAATGGGGCCCCAAAGACACCGAAATGGGTGGCAAGGGCGTTCCCAATATTGCCGGCATCAAGAAGATTGATGATTACACCGTGGAAGTGACCACCAAGGGCTTTTCTGCCCCCGCTGTTTACAGCATTTTGGGCGTCAACATTACCCCGCTGCACTACTACGGCGATAAAGCCCAGTATGACTATGAAAATAACAAATTTGGCTTCCCCTTTGGAGACCTCTCCAAACAGCAGAGCCTGACCACCACCCCCATGGGTGCCGGCCCCTACAAGTTTGTTAAATATGACAACCGCGTAGTGTACTTTGCAGCCAATGAAAATTACTACCGCGGCTGCCCCAAGATTGCTGAAGTTCAATTCAAGGAAACTGTTTCTGCTGAAGTTGCTTCCGGCGTTCAGACCGGCACCGTGGATGCAGGCGAAATGACCGGTTCGCGCGCCCGCTTTGACGAAGTTGCCAAGTACAACGGCAACGGCGAAATTACCGGCCCCGTCATCACCACCAGCAAAGTGGATAACCTGGGTTACGGTTACATCGGCATCAATGCGGATACCGTCAACGTGAAGGGCGAACCTGCTTCAGACGCTTCCAAGAATCTGCGCAAGGCTTTAGGCACCATCTTTGCCGTTTACCGCGATGTGGCTATTAACAGCTACTACGGCGAAGCTGCTTCCGTTATCAACTACCCCATTTCCAACACTTCATGGGCTGCTCCGCAACCCACGGATGCCGACTATAAAGTGGCCTTTTCTGTGGATGCGGAAGGCAAACCGATTTACACCGCGGATATGACCCAGGAACAGAAGTATGAAGCCGCCTCCAAGGCTGCCTTGGGCTTCTTTGAAAAAGCGGGTTACACGGTTGCCAACGGCAAGCTGACCGCTGCCCCCGAAGGCGCTGCCCTGACTTACGAGATCATTATCCCTGGCGGCGGCACCGGAGACCATCCTGCCTTTGCCATTCTTACGGGTGCCAAAGAAGCCTTTGAAAAGATTGGCTTTACCCTCAAGATCAATGACCCTGCCGACTCTAACGTGCTCTGGGATTCCCTGGATGCCGGAACCCAGCAGATGTGGACCGCAGCCTGGGGCGCTACCATTGACCCGGACATGTACCAGGTGTATTACAGCACCAATATTGTTGGCAAGGGCGGTTCTGACTCGAACCACTATCATATTGCCTCCGATACCCTGGACAAGCTGATCATGGATGCCCGTAAGAGCGACGATCAGAACTACCGCAAGCAGGTCTACAAGGCCGCCCTGGACGAAATTATTGACTGGGCTGTCGAAATCCCGACTTACCAGCGCCAGAACTGCGTGGTCTTCAGCACCGAACGCGTCAATATCAGCACCATTACCCCGGATATCACCACCTTCTGGGGCTGGATGAACGATGTTGAACTGCTCGAAATGGCCAAAAAGTAATCCTTTGCGCAGCTAACACAAAATGAAATGGATGAGCCCACCTTTGGGTGGGCTCACCCATTCAGGAATGTTTGGTGTTTGCAGCCAAGAATAATGGATTGATGGAAGGGTCTTGATGCGAAATTTCATTCTTAAAAGAGTATTTCTCGGTATTTTTATTATTTTCTTCAGCGCGCTGATTGTATATTCAGTCATCCGCAGTCTGCCCAGTTCTTATGTGGAAACGATTGCCCGCCAAAGGGCCTCGAACCCGGCCAGCACCAAAACTTATCAGGAATGGCTGGCACAGTTGAATCAGGTTTACGGGTTGGATAAACCCATTATTCCCGGCTTTTTCGGCTGGGTTGGCAACGCCATCAGGGGAGATTTTGGGGAATCATGGCAGTACGGTATGCCGGTAACAGAGAAGTTCAATCAGGTTATCTGGTATTCGATGATCATCAATATCATCACTTTTCTGGTGCAGATGGTTATTGCCATCCCGCTCGGCATTCAGGCGGCAACCAAACAATACAGCCGCGCGGATTATGCCATAACCGTCTTTGCTTTGGCGGGCATTTCACTGCCTACCTTCTTTCTGGCAACGATTCTTAAATATGTCTTTTCCATCAAGTTGGGATGGTTCGACCTGTATGGTTTAACAGGCCGTTATTTCAACTCGATGACACCCATTCAGCAGGTGATTGATATTGCGTATCACATGGTGCTGCCGGTCGTCACCCTGATGATGCTTTCTGTGGGCGGGCTGATGCGTTATACGCGCACAAACATGCTGGAAGTGCTTAATTCCGATTACATTCGCACGGCGCGGGCCAAAGGTTTGCCTGAGAAACTTGTGATTAACAAGCATGCTTTCCGCAATACGCTCATCCCCCTGGTTTCTTATATGAGTTACCTGCTGCCTGCCATGTTTGGAGGAGCGCTCATCACCGAGACCTTGTATCACATTCCCGGCATTGGCTATATTGCTTACCAAGCCATTACCCGGGGTGATATTCCCTTTGCCATGTTCTACACCACTTTTCTGACCATACTGACTCAGGTTAGTTTGATCATTGCGGATATTATGTACGCCGTGGTTGATCCGCGCGTAAGGGTTAACTAAGGAGGCGGAAAATGACTGAAGAAAATAAGTACTCCTCTGAAAACAATATGGATCTTCCCAAGCAGACAAACCCGAACCCGGATGGCCTGAAACTTGAAGGTTTGCAGGCTCCTTACCCCGCTGAAGGACAGGCTTCCGAGGAAAACAAGCAAAGGCCTCAGGGCGAACCCCCTCATTCGGAGATGGCACTGGATGATGCAAGGCGCATCAAGGTGCTTTCACCCGGGATGATGGTGTTTAAGCGCTTTATTCGCAATAAACTGGCCGTTGTTGGCTTGGTTATCCTCTTCTTTATGTTTACATTTTCTTTTATTGGGCCGCTGCTTTCCCCTTACGGACAAGCACAGGTTTTTACCGGTGCTGGCAACATGTCCAAAGAATATGCCGGGGCAACCTATAATGAGGAACTGCGTTACACGGTTGCCGAAGGCAAAAGCTTTGGGGGTGCAGAACGCGCCCAGTTCCTTTTGGCCGTGGGCAAAAACCTGCCTACTTTCACCTCGGGGAATAAAGCTTTTAGCTATGTTAAGGAAGGTGACGGCTACTACCGGATTAAGGAACTGACCCCTTTGGTGGAAATTTTAGCAAGAATATTTAAGCCATTGGGTGATGCTCCACTGCCAAATGGGCTTAGAGAAGCCTATGAGAAGGCCCTGGCGGACGACCAAAGTATTTTTGAGCTGGAAGGCGTTCAATACACCATTGTGAAAGATGGCAAGGCAACCCGTATTGCTACGGATGAAGAAGTGGCTATTGGGACGCTGTATATTTTTGACGCATACGAAGAGGCCAACCGCAGCTTTGTGCAGTCATTCAAGTTTATTGCCCCTGCCGGCCATGCTTTTGCCCTGCAGGAAAAAAGCTTTGAGGCTGACGGAAAGCGCTATCAGATTGAGTATGGTGACGGCCAAGCCACGATTAAGGACGCTTCAGGCAAGGCGTTTGCGGATATTTCCAATATCATTGTGAACCCTCTGGACCAGGCTGCGTTCCTGCCGGTGGCTTTCAAATCCCTGGTGCGCGAATCCATTGCCGACCGTAAAAATGATTTTTATTTTACGGATGACAAGGGCCAGGAGATGCACTATACCATTGTGCGCGTCAACCGCACCTTTAATATCAAAACGGATACCACGATCTCCCTCATTCGCCAGTACGAAGAACCATCTGCCAGACACCCGCTGGGTTTGGATAACAACGGCATGGATGTAATGACCCGCCTGATGTACGGTGGCCAGGTTTCTTTGATGGTAGGCTTTATTGTGATCATTATTGAAATGGTGATCGGTGTTATCATCGGCGGCATTTCGGGCTATTTCGGCGGCGCGTTGGATAACGCCTTGATGCGTTTTGTGGATCTTTTCAATGCACTTCCCTTCTACCCCATGGTGATGATTTTGGGCTCTGTGATGGATACCCTGGAAATTGATCCGCGCGGGAGGATTTTTATCCTGATGGCGGTTCTGGGTATTTTGGGTTGGACGGGTACCGCACGCGTGGTGCGCGGCCAAATTCTTTCTTTGCGCGAGCAGGACTTTATGGTGGCCACCGAAGCAACCGGCATCAGCACCCGCAAGCGCATCTTTAAGCACCTTGTACCCAATGTGATGCCCTTGCTGATTGTTTCGGCAACAGCTGGGCTGGGCGGTATTATCATCACCGAGGCGACCCTGGGCTTCCTTGGGCTTGGCGTTAAATATCCGTTGGCTTCCTGGGGGAGCATTATCAATGTTTCTTCCGATGCGTATGTGATGACAAACTTCTGGTTTATGTGGATACCAGCCGGGCTGCTGATTCTTTTGACTGTGCTGGGTTTCAACTTCGTTGGCGATGGTCTGCGCGATGCATATGACCCAAAGATGAAGAGGTAAGAATGGTGACAAAAAATATAAAGCCTAATAAAGCTGAAGACGATGAGACCAATCAGGTAAAAGAGAGCATTCATCTCAGCGCCCGTGAGTCTTTGCGCATTTCGCGAGAGAATCGGCGGATCACCAATGCGATTGAGAAGAAACGCAACCGCCGCAATGTGCCGGAAAGCGAATATCTTTCAAGGATGAAAGACCCGGCGAATGTGGTTGAGTTTGACGACCTGCACACTTACTTCTTTACCGACATTGGCACCGTGAAAGCGGTGGATGGCGTGAGCTTCAACATTCCCAAGGGGAAAACGGTAGGCGTAGTGGGTGAATCCGGCTGCGGCAAATCTGTAACAGCCCTTTCTTTGATGCAGCTTGTGCAGCGCCCCCAGGGCCAAACCGTAGACGGTCAGATTCGCTTTGACGCAGGTGAGAAGGTTTACGATATTGCCCAAACCCCCATCAGCGTGATGGAAAAGATTCGCGGTGCTGAAATCTCGATGATTTTTCAAGAGCCGATGACCAGCCTTAACCCTGTTTTTCGGGCCGGCGAGCAAATTGATGAGGTTATTAAGCTTCACAATATGGGCATGACGGATGAGGAAGTAAAGGCACAGACCCTTAAGATGATTGACATGGTGGGCATTGCCAATAGTGAAGGCGTATACAATATGTATCCGCACGAGCTTTCAGGCGGGATGCGCCAGAGAATCATGATTGCGATGGCCCTGGCCTGCAACCCCAAGCTGATTATTGCCGATGAACCAACTACCGCTCTGGATGTGACCATTCAGGCGCAGATTCTGGATTTGCTGCGCAACCTGAAGGATCAGATTAACTCCAGCATTATGCTGATTACGCATGACTTGGGTGTGATTGCGGAAATGGCTGACTATGTGGTGGTGATGTACTCCGGCCGGATTGTGGAAAAAGGTACCGCACTGGAGGTGTTTAAAAACCCCTTGCACCCCTACACTATTGGCCTCATGGCCTCCAAGCCCATCATCAACCATGAGGTAGACCGCCTTTATACCATTCCGGGCAATGTGCCAAACCCGATCAATATGCCCAACTATTGTTACTTCAGGGATCGCTGTAATAAGCGTATGCCGGTTTGTGACGGCGCTTACCCTGCCGAAATTTACGTTAGCCCCACCCATATGGTAGCCTGCTACCAATATATTCCTGGGCACTCGGAGGACCGAGCATGAACGAACAAGCAGTGAAGAAAATGCCCTTGCAACATCAAGAAGAAAACATCCTTGAGGTACGGGAACTTAAGCAATACTTTCCCATCAAGGCAGGCCTTATGCAGCGGGTTGTCGGCTACGTAAAGGCTGTGGATGGCATCAGCTTTAATATTCCCCGCGGAAAAACCATGGGCCTGGTGGGAGAATCCGGCAGCGGCAAAACGACCGCCGGCAAAACCATTCTGCGCCTGAACCAGAGAACCTCCGGTGAAGTGCTCTTTGATGGGGTGGATATTTTTAACCTTAACCATCATGAGCTTACGCGGATGCGCCCCAAGATGCAGATCATTTTCCAGGATCCTTATTCCAGCCTTTCCCCTCGGCTGCCCGTCAGCGAGGTGATTGGCGAGGCTGTTAAAGAACATAAAATTGTTCCGGATAATGTGTATGAGGATTATATTGATGAGGTCATGCGTTCCTGCGGGCTGCAGCCCTATCATAAGGACCGCTATCCGCACGAGTTTTCGGGCGGGCAGCGCCAGCGCATTTGCATTGCACGGGCATTGGCGCTCAAGCCTGATTTTATTGTCTGCGATGAGCCTGTTTCGGCGCTAGACGTTTCCATTCAAGCCCAGATTATTAACCTGCTGAATGACCTTCAGGAAACCCATAAACTCAGCTATCTGTTTATTTCTCACGATCTATCGGTTGTGGAACATATTTCGGACCACGTTGGTGTGATGTATCTGGGAGATTTGGTTGAATACGGTGAGAAGAAGCACATCTTCCGCAATCCTCTGCACCCTTATACCCGCGCACTTTTGAGCGCGGCACCGGTGCCAGACCCCACCGCGAAGATGAGCCGCATCATTTTGGAAGGAAGCATTCCTTCACCGGCCAATCCGCCTTCCGGCTGCAAGTTCCACACTCGCTGCCGCGAGTACATGGAAATCTGTTCAAAGGTTGTGCCAGTTTCCCGCGAGGTAGAGCCAGGGCACTTTGTTTCCTGCCACCTCTACGATGAAAAAGCAGAGCAGCATGAACCAGAAGCCTGATGAAATCAGGGATGACGATTTTGTAGTTTGTGATATGAACGTGCCAGGCATGCCCTGGCACGATCGTCAATTCCGTAAGGGTTCTTACCCTGCCCAGGGTGATGCGCGCTATGGCGGTGAACGAATTACAAAAGGAGAACAAAGGCGTTATACCTGGTATGCAGTTTTAGCCGGCCTGACGGTGGTGCTTATTTTTGCGATTGTGTGGGTTTTATTCACCCTGTTTGCCACGCAGATTTGGTTCCGCTGAAACAGATGCCCATTTTGTGACGCTTTTTGCGCTGTTCTATTTCCAAACTGTGCTAAAATAGACGTCTATCAACCCAGGGGCATGGTGCAACGGCAGCACACCGGACTTTGAATCCGTTGATCCTGGTTCGAATCCAAGTGCCCCTGCCTGTTTAAAGTGAACGAAGAAGATCATCTTAAGCCAAACACAACGACGGTTCAGGCCGCTAGCGGCAGATTCCGTCGTTCGCTTTTAAGGAAAAACCCATGACCATTGCATCTGTTACTCTGGCAGCCGGTTACGGCAAACGCATGTACTCGCAAAAACATAAGGTTCTGCATGAAGTTGCAGGCAAACCGCTCATTTGGTACGCGCTGCGTGCTTTGGAAGGCCTGACAGACCTTGCGCCTGTGGTGGTGGTTGGGCAAAGCGCGGATGAAGTAAAGGACGCTGTAAAGGCTGCCATACCATGGCCGGTTCAGTTTGCCCTCCAGGGCGAACAGCTGGGCACCGGGCATGCGGTGCAATGCGCCCAAAGCCTGCTTGAAGGGAAGGCGGCGTTAGTGCTGGTTACTTTTGGTGACATGCCTTTGCTGAGCGCGAAAACCCTGAGGGCTGTTTTGGCGCATCAGCAGCAAACGCAAGCGGTTTTGACGATGACCAGCGTGCTGGGGGATGTGCCCAGAGGCTTTGGGCGTGTAGTGCGTGATGAGACTGGAAGGGTGAAAGGGATTGTGGAAGAGGCGGATGCCAGCCCGCAGCAATTGAAGATACGCGAATACAATATTTCCGCTTATTGTTTTGATGCGGAATGGCTGTGGCATAACCTAGGCCAGATAAAAAAGTCTCCCAAAGGCGAGTATTATCTTACAGACATGGTGGAGATTGCGGTAAGCCAGGGGAGAAGGGTTGAATCCCTGATTTGGGAAGACCCGGTGGAAGGGTTGGGGGTGAATAACCGCCTGGACCTGGCTGACTGCGAAATGGCCATGCGCCGCCGCATCAACACCCGCCATTTGCTGGCGGGGGTGAGCATGGATGACCCAGCCAGTATTCTGATAGAGCCGGAAGTGGAAATAGGTTCCGACAGTAGTGTTTTGCAGGGTTCCAGGCTTTGCGGGAAGACGCGCATTGGTTCAAACTCGGTGATTGGGCCTTCCACCTATCTCTACGACAGCCAAGTTGGGGATGGATGCAAGATTATCAGCTCAGTATGTGAGTATGCCCGGATTGGCAATCAGGTGAGCATGGGGCCCTTCTGCCATCTGCGCCCGAACGCCGTGCTGAAGGATGGCGTGCACATGGGCAACTTTGGCGAAGTAAAGGATTCGACGTTGGAAGAAGGCGTGAAGATGGGGCACTTCTCATATATTGGCAATGCGAAAATTGGCGCCAACGTCAACATCGGGGCCGGCACCATTACCTGCAATTTTGACGGCCAGCACAAGAACCCAACCGAAATTGGCGAAAACACCTTTATCGGCAGCGATACCATGCTGGTTGCACCGCTTAAGATTGGTAAAAATGCCATTACCGGGGCCGGGTCTGTGGTGACCCATGATGTGGCGGACGGGGAGCTGGTAGTGGGCGTTCCCGCAAAACCCCGTGCAAAGAAGCAGGCGCCTTGCCCCGCAGAGTGAACAGGCCTGAAATGCCTGCATTTGAAAGGAAATAATGACTGAAAATATTTGGCTTTGGATACTTCTTGCGGCTTTGGTGCTTTTAAATTTTTTGATTGCTGCAGTCAGATTCTCTTTCATGCATGCGAGGCTGGCGCACCTTCTGGGGCTGCTTGAAACCAAGCCGGAAAAAGTGCAAAAGGCTATTGATTTGCTGGGCAAACCCAGTTTGCATGCTGCGTTGCGCCTGGGCAGTATCTTTTGTCATTTTTTTACGGCAGGTACGCTCGCCCTGGCGCTTAAGGTGAGCTTTCCTCCGCTTTTGGCATGGCAGATTCTGCTGGCGATATTTCTTGTTTTTCTTTTGGTCAATCTGGTGGAAGTGCTTATTGAGAAATCCATCGTTAACCATGCGGAACACTCCGCTATTGGGTGGTCTGGCTTTGCAGGATTGCTGGACGGCGTTTTTAGCCCATTTACGCGGGCTTTTCTGGCCATTCTTGGTGAAAAAGCAGCCAAGATAAACCTGCCCGTTACCGATGAAACCCTGCGCGACTGGGTGGAAGAGGAACAACCCGAGGGCACGCTTGAAAAGGGTGAACGCGAGATGATTTATTCCATCTTTCAGTTCGGCGATACGATGGCGCGCGAAATTATGGTGCCGCGGGCTGATTTGCTGGCACTGGATATCAACACGACGATCAGCGAGGCCCGCCGGGAATTCATCAATGCCGGGCATTCCCGGGTGCCGGTGTATGAAGACAATATTGATAATGTGGTCGGGCTGCTTTATGCCAAAGACCTGCTGGCCGTCGTAGACGGGGGGGATACGATTGCCCAGCAACGCAGGCTGCTGCGCCCGGCCTATTTTGTGCCAGAGGCAAAGAAAATTGACGAGTTGTTCACGGAAATGCAGTCCAAAGGGGTGCATATGTCTCTGGTGGTGGATGAATACGGCGGGGTGGCAGGGGTGGTAACCCTGGAGGATATCGTAGAGGAAATTGTGGGCGAAATTCGTGATGAATATGACTCTGCGGAAGAACAGGATATTCAAAAACTGGATGATGATAACTACATGCTTTTGGGGCGCATCAACATTGAGGAGCTGAATGAGATGCTGAAGCTGGACCTTCCTACGGACCATGCCGATACCCTGGGAGGCTTTATTTACGGAGCTTTGGGACGCGTGCCTCAGCCAGGGGAAGTGGTGGCGGTGAAGGGTGTTGAGCTTACGGTGGAAGAGGTGGTTGCGCGGCGCATTCTGAAGGTGAAGGCACACATTGTGCACCCTATGGAAGACCAGAACTTTGCAGAGGTGGAAAATGCTGAGTGAGAAAGAAAAAAAAGAACTCGTTGAAAAGGCGGTAGAAATATTTGGAAATGCCTATGCACCCTATTCCGGTTATTCGGTGGGGGCGGCAGTGCTTGCAGAAAGCGGAAAGATTTACCAGGGCGTTAATATTGAAAATGCAGCTTACCCCTCTTCCATTTGTGCTGAACGTTCCGCTATTTTTAATGCTGTTTCTCACGGAGAGCGCAAGCTATTGGGCATTGCAGTGGTGACGTGCAATGCGGGTTCTCCATGCGGGGCTTGCCGGCAGGTGATGCGTGAGTTTGGGGGGAAAGACCTGCCCATCCTGATTGCAGATGATAAAGGCAATCTGATAGAAGACACCAGCCTTTTAGCGCTGCTTCCGCGTTCTTTCGGACCGGAAGATTTGACTGCCTGAGCCCCGGCTATGCGTGGGCAGGGTTCTCGCCAGTTTCACGCGCAGGCGGTGGTTTTGCGCCATAGCGAATATGGCGAGGCTGACCGCATTCTTACCCTTTACACCCTGGAATACGGAAAAATGCAGGCTGCTGCCCGCGGCGTGCGCAAGATAAAGTCCCGAAAGGCAGGACACCTGGAACCTTTTACCCAAGTGGCCGTTTACCTTGCCAAAGGGAGCGGTTTGGCCGTTATCAGCCAGGCGGATGCCATCCGTACTTTTGACGGGCTGCGCGCAAATCTGCTGAAAACCGCCTATGCCGCTTACGTGGTGGAACTGATTGACCGCTTCAGCTATGAAGAAGCTGAAAACCCCTTGCTTTACAAGTTGCTGGTGGATACCCTGCTGCGCCTTGAGGGTGAGGCCGAGCCGGCACTGGTTATTCACTATTATGAAATTCACTTGCTTGAACAGCTTGGCTTTCGGCCGGAACTGCAAAATTGCGTTTCATGCGGGGAGGACATCCGGCCTGAAAACCAGTATTTTTCGCCCTTGTTGGGGGGCGCTTTGTGTGCTCATTGCCGACAGGCAGACCACACCGCCTGGCCGGTGAGCATGCCTGTGCTGAAATATATGCGCCACTTGCAGCGCACCCCCTGGGCAAAACTGGCAGGGCTTACGATTCCGGCTGAGGTTGAAAAAGACCTTAAGTCGCTCTTGGAGCGCTATCTGACCTACCTGCTGGAGCACTCGCTGAAAACCCCGGCCTTTCTTAAAGAAATCAGCGATAATAGCTGAATTTTCTGCGAAACTTTTTTGGGGAGCAGCGCTGCCGGTTTGATTTTGCGATCTTGCGGGGCCATTGCATCTCAATAGAGGGCAGTAAACCTGCATCAAATAAGGCGTCACCCTGAACGCAGTGAAGGGCCTGGCCTTTAAGGGGTAAAACCGAACTTGCTTAATAGCCCTTATAGTCAAAAGCCAGATTTTTCGCTTCGCTCAAGATGACGAGTGCTGAATGAAGCCTGCTTTGACGGTTTAGGAACACCCTACTTCCTGCTCGTCACCCTGAACGGAGGGAATGGTCTGTTCGTTTGCTTGCCCAGATCTATAAAACAGAAAAGGCCAGATGCTTCGCAAAGCAGGCTCAGCATGACGAGGTGATGGGGTGCTTCAAGCGCTTTGATCACTCTAACTGCTCATTCCCACGCGTCACCGTGAACGGAGGGAAGGGTCTGTTCGTTTGCATTGACAGGAAGTAAAAACACAAAAGGCCAGATGCTTCGGAAAACACCTCAGCATGACGAGGGGGGAGGATGCGGAGTGAAGGGTCTGGCAGTCGTCCTGGCTAAAGGTCCAAAACAGAAAAAGCCGGATGCTTCCTTACGTCAGCATGACGAGGGGGATGCCGTTTGTTTCCCAAAGGATCCACTGCATGATGGGGAAGTGAGGGGAATTGCAAAGCTTATTCTGCATGCCGAGGGATTGTAAAGCTGACTAAGCCGTGCGCAATTTTAGCTAGTGAACCCTCACCCGACATACAGTTCAAGATTTGATGCATGAAACTCTGTGTATCGATATAAGGCAGGGGTGGGGGATTGCAAAAAGGTATTGGTGAGCATGGGGAAAAGTGTAAGGCGTGTAAAGCGGGCTGCAAGCAAGTGAGAGGGAGCTTTCCGCATGCGGAAAGGGGTATACGGAAAGGGGGGGTACGTGCGGAAAGGTCCCTGGTCAACGAGGAAAATGGGTAAAAAGCATACGTTTAGCCGTGCAGAAAGATGAGAAAAGGGAGGGGTTTTGTGTAGTTAAGATGGCGACTTTTCGCAGTGCGCCATGCGACGAAGAAAATGGGTAAAAAGATGCAATCGCCCTGG